>VGAK01000012.1 GCA_016870775.1 Actinomycetota bacterium | reverse complement strand
GGTGCGACGCCGCCGATGCCGCGGGGATCGAGACCGTGATGCTGGCCGCTCCGACAGCACCCGATTCCCGCCTCCCGAGGGTTTGTGAACGGTCGCGGGGTTTCGTGTACTCGGTGGGGCTGCTCGGCGTCACGGGCGAGCGCGACACCCTGGCGGGGACCGCGGTGGCCTTGGCCGCACGACTCAAGGCCGTGACGGACAAACCCGTGCTGGTCGGTGTCGGAGTCTCGAATGCCGCACAAGCCGTCGAGGCGAGCCGTGTCGCCGACGGGGTGATCATGGGTGCGGCCGTCGTGAGGCGGATGATGGAGGGTGGACCCGACGCCGTGGGGGCGTTCGTGGCCGAGGTGCGGGCCGCTCTCGATGCGGGCTCACGATCAGCGTGAGCATCTTCGGCGACGGAGGGTGCGAGCTCTGCGAGGCCGCGCGGATCTCCGAGTGGTTCCACGAGGACGACGAGTGCTGGATCGCCGAGTGCGAGAGTTGTGGTGTGCCGATGGTCGTGTGGCGCACGCACGACCCGAATCCGCCCGAGGACGTCAAGCAGAGGCTGCATGCTCTGCTCGCCGGGGTGGTCGCGAAGCACTGGGACATGGAAATGCGCATCGACGACGACATGCGCACGATCCCCGACCACTACCACGCCCATGCACGCCCGAAGCGCGGCTTCTACGGACACGGGATGCGACGCACGAACTAGCCTCGGCCCCATGCTGAAGCCCGGATCGAAGGCCCCCGACATCGACCTGCCCGACCAGAACGGCAAGCCGTTCTCCCTCGCCAAGCAGGGCAAGGGAAAGATCCTCGTGTACTTCTATCCGAAGGCGGACACGCCGGGGTGCACCGCGCAGTCGTGCGGGTTGCGTGACATCGCCGACGAGATCGGTCGCACGAAGATCGTGGGGATCAGCCCCGACACGCCCGAGAAGCAGAAGAAGTTCGATGCGAAGTTCTCGCTCGGTTTCCCCCTGCTCGCCGACACCGAGAACAAGGTCGCCAAGGCGTGGAGGGTGTGGAAGAAGAAGTCGATGTACGGTCGCGAGTACATGGGCATCGAGCGCTCGGCTTTCCTCGTGCAGGACGGTGTGGTGCTGGAGGCCTGGTACAAGATCTCGCCGGCCGACACGCCGAAGAACCTGCTCGAGGCGCTCGGCAAGTGAGCGGGTTCGCCGCCCCCGACGAGGTGCTGCCGCACCGTCCGCCGTTCCTCTTCGTCGACCGCATCTCGCGGCTCGAGACGGGGGTCGGAGCCACCGGGCATTGGCGACTCACCGGTGAGGAATGGTTCTTCTCCGGCCATTTCCCGGGACGTGCGACCCTGCCCGGTGTGCTGATGTGCGAGGCGATCGCCCAGGTGGGGGCCTATGCGGTGCTCACCGATCCCGCCCATGCGGGCAAGCTGCCCTTGTTCGGTGGCATCGACGGTGCGCGGTTCCGTCGCCAGGTCGTGCCCGGCGACGAACTCGAGTTGGTCGTCGATCTCGGTCGCATGAGCGCCCGTGCAGGCAAGGGTTCGGGCAGGGCGCTCGTGGACGGCGCCGTCGCCTGCGAGTTGGACCTCATGTTCGTCTTCGTGGACGCCTGATCCGCGATGCCCGACTCGTCGCCCGGTCCCACACCGGCGTGGGTGCCGAGGGCATCTCCGCCCGAGGCTCTGGTGGACGGTGGGGTGCGTCTGTCGCGTTGGAGAGCGGATGATGCGCGCATCCTCGACGACCTGGTCGTCGACAACATCGATCACCTGCGCCCGACCATGCCGTGGATCGCCAACGAGCCACTCTCTCTCGCTGATCGTGCCGCGCTGCTCGCGGAGTGGGAGGCGGCCTGGGAGGCACGGCACGACTTCGACTACCTCGTGCGACACGACGGCGAGCCGGCGGGATCGGTGGGTCTGCACGTGCGCCAGGGGGTCGGAGTCCTCGAGCTCGGCTACTGGGTCGCCCGAAAGAAGAACGGCCTCGGTGTCGCATCGGCAGCCGCGCGCCTGCTGGCCGGTGCGGCTCTGGCGATCGAGGGAGTGCACGCGGTCGAGATCCACCACGACGCCTACAACGCCGCCTCTGGTCGCGTCGCGGTGAACGCCGGATTCACCGCGATCTCGTACTACCCGCGCGCACCCGCGGCTCCGGACGACTCGGGAACCGCGCGTCGGTGGGTGCTGCTGCGCGGCTAGTTCAGACGGCGGGCGCGATGATGACGGACCCGTTGTGCCCGCCGAATCCGAAGTTGTTCGAGATGGCGGGACCGGGGGTCCATTCGCGCGGCGCACCGTGCACGACGTCGATCGCCAGGGACGCGTCCAGTTCGGTGGTGCCGGCGGTGGGCGGGATCAGGCGCTTGTCGATCGAGAGCATGACCTGGGCGGCCTCGAGTGCGCCCGCGGCACCGAGGGCGTGACCGGTCACGCCCTTGCCACTCATGACGGGAACCGTTCGGGCGCCGAAGACCGTCGCGATGGCCTCGGCCTCGGCGGCATCGTTCAACGGGGTCGACGTGCCGTGCGCGTTCACGAGTGCGATGCCCGACGGTGGGAGACCGGCGTCGTCGAGGGCGAGGCGCATGCACTCGATCGCCCCGGCACCGCCGGGGGAGGGTGCCGTGATGTGGTGTGCGTCGGCGTTCGATGCGGCCCCGAGAACCTCGCCCAGGATCGTGGCACCGCGGGAGACCGCGTGGTCCCAGCGCTCGAGGATGAACACAGCCGCGCCCTCGCCCATCACGAACCCGTCACGCTTGGCGTCGAAGGGTCTCGAGATGCCGGAGCTCGAGAGAGCGGTCATGTTCCCGAATCCCGCCAACGAGGTGGCCGTCGCGGCGCACTCCGATCCCCCGGTGGCCACGGCGTCGCACCTGCCCCAGGCGATCAAGCGCGCCGCGTATCCCAGTGCGTGCGTTCCGGCGGCACACGCGGTGCAGATCGTCTCGTTCGGACCCCTCAGTCCGAACCTCATCGAAATCGCCGCTCCCGGGGCGTTGGCCATCATCATCGGCACGAGGAAAGGAGACACACGGCGCTCGCCCTTGTCGAGACGCACCTGAATCTGTTCCTCGAGTGTGTGCAGCCCACCGATTCCGGTCGCAAAGATCGTGCCGAAACGCGAGGGATCGGCACCGATCTCGCCCGCCTGGGTGAAGGCCTCGGTCGCGGCCGCGATCGCGTACTGCTCGACTCGGTCGGCGCGGCGCGACTCCTTCGGGCTCGCGTACCAGGGCGAGGGGTCCCAGTCGGCGATCTCGACGGACTTCGCGCCGGTCACTCCCGGTCCGAGCAGGCCCCTCCAGTAGGCCTCCTTGCCGATCCCGCACGGGGCGACCACTCCGAAACCGGTGATCGCGACGCGGTGTCCCGAGCCATTCATGTCGTCTGTCTCCCGGTGCCGGAGGGTGCCGCGGGTCGTCCGCTCAGAGTTTGGATGAGATCAGGTCGAAGGCTTGCCCGACGGTCTTGACGTCCTGGAGCTCCTCCTCGGGCACGGAGATGCCGAACTCCTCCTCGAGCGCCATCACGAGTTCGACGACGTCGAGTGAATCCGCCTCCAGATCGTCTGCGAACGACGCCTCCCGGGTCACCTTCGCAGCGTCCACCGAGAGGGTGTCGACGGCGCACTTCACGAACCGGGCGAATTTGTCGTCACTCATTTGTGTGTCTCCTTGTCGGGTTGTCCCATTGTCGCACAACGGGCAGGTCGGCCCGCACCTGATCGACGTCAGTGTCCCATGCCGAGTCCACCGTCCACGGGAATCACGGCGCCGGTGATGTAGGCCGCCGATTCCCCGGCGAGGAACTCGACGACGCCGGCGATCTCATCGGGTGTCGCGACGCGGCCCAGCGGGACGGCCGCGGTGAGTTCGGCGAGTCGTTCCTCGCCCAGCACCGCAGTCATGTCGGTGGCGACTGGACCGGGTGCCACGACGTTCACCGTGATGCTGCGTGAGCCGAGTTCCCGTGCCATCGAACGCGCGAATCCCACGAGTCCCGCTTTGGAGGCGGCGTAATTTGCCTGACCGGCCGAACCGAGCAGGCCGACCACCGAGGACACGAGGATGATGCGTCCGCGACGCGCGCGCAGCATCCCCTGGGTGGCTCTCTTGACGACCCGGAACGTCCCGGTCAGGTTCGCGTCGACCACGCCGGCGAAGTCGGCCTCGCTCATGCGCAGCAGGAGCGTGTCCTTGGTGACTCCGGCGTTCGAGACGAGGATCTGGACGGGACCCAGTTTCTCCTCCACCTCGGCGAAGGCGGCGTCGACTTGGGCCGAGTCGGTGACGTCGCACCGCACACCGAGGAGTCCCTCGGGTGGCGGTGACGAGTTGTATGTGACGGCGACTTTGTCGCCGAGTGCGGCGAACCGGCGGGCGCACGCCAGTCCGATGCCCCTCGATCCGCCGGTGACCAGCACGACCCTGCTCACCGGTGACCCCGCACGATCATCGTGCGCCCCACGAGACGATGGCACTGGCGGCCGTCATGCCCGCCCCGAAGCCGACCATCAGGACGAGATCGCCCGCGTTGATTCGGCCCCTGTCCGCTGCGTCGAAGAGCGCGAGTGGAATCGACGCCGACGAGGTGTTGCCGGTGTCCTGGATGACGACGGCCGCTCGCTCCATCGGCACACCGAGCCGGTCGCATGCCGCCGAGATGATGCGGATGTTCGCCTGGTGGGGCACGATCAGGGCGATGTCGTCGGCGGTGACACCCGCGTGGGCCATCGACTTGGTCGCACTGTCGACCATGATGCGCACGGCGCGGCGGAACACCTCCTTGCCGTCCATCTGCACGAAGCCCCCGATGTCGCAATACAGCGCGTCCTCGGCCGAGCCGTCGGCGTCCAGGTCCCAGCCGAGGAGATGTCCGCGGTCCGCGGAGTGCTCGAGCACCGCGGCGCCGGATCCGTCGGCGAAGAGAACGGCGGTGTTGCGGTCGGTCCAGTCGGTGATGCGCGAGAGCGTGTCGGTGCCGATGAGCAGGACCCGCTCCGCGCCCATCGCCACGAGGCCGTGGGCGGTGACGAGCGCGTAGACGAATCCGGAGCACGCTGCATTCACGTCGAAGGCCCCGCAACGCAGGCCGAGGGAATTCTGGATTGTGGCCGAGGTCGCGGGCACGGTGCGGTCGGGCGTGGTCGTGGCGAGAACGAGGGCGTCGATCGAGGTCGGGTCGAGACCGGCCATGGAGAGCGCGGCTCGGCCGCTCACGATGCTGAGCTCGGCCGTCGATCCGCCCACGTGCCGGCGTTCGATCCCGGTGCGCTCGCGGATCCACTGGTCGTTCGTGTCCATGGAGCGTGCGAGATCATCGTTGGTGACGATCTCGTGACCGAGCGCCGTGCCCCAACCCGTGAAGGTGGCACCCCGCACGCCGGAGGGAATCGTGGGCATGGTCGGGGTCCTCAGTTGGTCCTGAGCCAGGCGATGGGCTGGTGCGTGGTGAGACGCTCCCCCTCGACCGCGATGAAGTCCTCGATGCGCCCCGCGAACGGTGAGCGCACCTCGGTTGCGCCGACGACACCGATGATGGTCCCGACCAGGATCTGGCTCCCCGGGGCGAGACCCGCACCGAGCGAGAAGACGCCGGCCGCGGGGCTCACGACGAGTCGTTCGACGGCGAACAGGTGCTCTCCCTCGAGTGCGACGGGTGCCACGGGAGCCGACGCTCCGACCCATTCGATGAGTTTGTCGAGTTCCTCGGGCGTGGACACGCTGATGGTGCGCGCAGCCTCGAGGGTGCGCTTGGCCATGCCGGTGAGAACCCCGCCCGGTCCGAGCTCGACCAATCCAGTGACACCGGCCTCAGCGAGCGAGAGGAGGCAGTGTTTCCAGCGCACGGGGCTCGAGAGCTGTGCCGACAGCAGCGAGGCCCACTCGGCGCCCTCATGATGGGCGAGCGCATCGACGTTCGAGACCACCGGCACCTCGGTGTCGCGTGGGCCGGCTTGGGCGATTGCGGCGCGCAGCCGGTCGCGTGCGGCCGTCATGTACGGCGTGTGGAAGGCACCGGCCACTTGCAGCGGCAGCACCTTCTTGGCCCCCAGCTCCTTGGTGATCTCAGAGGCGGTTGCGACCGCGGCGGGGGCCCCGGCGATCACCACCTGACCGGGAGCGTTGAAGTTGGCAACCCACACGTCGGCGTCGGCGCGCCGACAGGCGACCTCGACCAAATCGTCGTCGAGGCCGAGCACAGCGGCCATCGTTCCCGGCGAGGCGAGCCCGGCCTCGTGCATGGCGTCGGACCGCTCGGCCACGAGCCGCACTCCCTCCTCGAACGACAGCGCTCCGGTCGCCACGAGGGCCGAGTACTCACCCAGACTGTGCCCGGCACAGAAACTGGGCTCGATGCCGAGGCGCTCGACGGCGTCCAGCACCATGAGACTGGACACGAACGTGGTCATCTGGGCATGTCGGGTGTCGCGCAGTTCCTCGGCGTCTGCGTCGAGGAGAAGAGCCGCGATGTCGCGACCGGTCACCTCGGAGGCTTCTTCGACGAGCTCCCAACTGTCGTGGCCCCGCCAGGGCCTCCCCATGCCCGGTCGCTGGGAACCTTGACCGGGGAACGTGAACGCAAGCATCGCAGGAGAACCCTAGACGGCGCGCGGAGGCACGCCGCCCCCAACCCAATCGCACCACCCGATAGATGGTGCTACCTCACAGTAGGACGATGTGCGAGGCCCCGAGCGCGGCAGCGGGGGAAGCGCCGCATCCACGGTGGCTCAGGTGAGGGTGCAGCGCTACGCTCGCTTCGCTCCGGCCCGAGTGGCGGAACGGCAGACGCGACGGACTCAAAATCCGTTGTCCGAAAGGGCGTGTGGGTTCGAGTCCCACCTCGGGCACCCGGGCACTCCGTACACTTCCCGAAGTGGGACAGAGGTTGTTGCAGCGTCGTCTCGCACAGGCCTCGGCCCGGATGCGAGAGATTCGCGAGGAATTGGGTGTCGTCGAGGACCAGTTGGCGGTTCTCGCCGACGATGCCGACGACAAGTCGCTGCGGGCCCTGGTCTCGGAGACCCCAGCGGCGGACCACGAGTACCGCGAGGCGAACCGTCATGCCGAGACCATGCGGCGCCACCGCGATGCCCTCGTGACCGAGTTGGCCGAACTGGACGCCCGGATGAACGACCTGCTCGACCGGATGGAACCCGCACCGTGACCGTGCGCGTCGTCATTGCCGAGGACGAGGCGATCATCAGGCTCGACCTCAAGGAGACACTCGAGGAGGAGGGCTACGAGGTGGTGGCCGAGACCGGCCGCGGCGACAAGGCCGTCGACCTCGTGCGCGAGTTGCGCCCCGATCTGGCGATCCTGGACATCAAGATGCCGGGCATGGATGGTCTCGAGGCTGCCCGGCACATCACGCGCGACCGCATCTGCGGAGTGCTCGTTCTCACCGCTTTCTCCCAGCGCGAGGTGATCGAGGAGGCGCGCGACGCCGGTGCGCTCGCGTTCCTCGTCAAACCGTTCCAGAAGAGCGACCTGATCCCGGCGATAGAGGTGGCGATCGGGCGGTTCCGCGAGTTGCAGGCGTTGAACGGCGAGGTCGACGCTCTCGGCGAGCAGCTGGAGACCCGCAAGGCCCTCGACCGCGCCAAGGGCATCCTGATCGATGCGCACTCGATGAGCGAGGCCGATGCCTACGGGTTCATTCAGCGCGCTGCCATGAACCACCGAACCACGATGAGGAACGTCGCCGAGCGGATCATCGACGGAACGTTGCGACCCGAGTAGCGGGGAAGGTCGGCTCCCTTGCGGATCATCGCCCTCGATGGCAATTCGCTCGTGTACAGGGCGTTCTTCGCACTGCCACCCGACATGACCAACGCCTCGGGGCAGGTGACGAATGCGGTCTACGGGTTCACGACGATGCTCCTGAACATCGTGAAGGAGCACGAACCGGATGGCGTGGTGGTGGTCTTCGACAGGCCCGAGCCGACGTTTCGGCACCAGGCGGTGCCCGAGTACAAGGCCCAACGCGAGAAGGCGCCCGACACGCTCCACCAGCAGCTCGGCATCGTGCAGGAACTCCTCGATGCGCTCGGGATCGTCCGCCTCGACGCGGTGGGATTCGAGGGTGACGACATCATCGCGACCCTCGCCGAGAAAATCGCGGCCGCCGGCGACGACCTCATCATCGTGACCGGCGATCGGGACTGCTATCAGTTGGTGCGCGATCCCCACGTGCGGGTGCTCTACAACAAGCGCGGCGTCAGCGACTACGCGCTCTACGACGAGGCGGGCATCCTCGAGCGCACCGGGGTGACACCGGCCCAGTACCCGGACTACGCGGCCCTGCGAGGGGACCCGAGCGACAACCTCGACGGTGTCCCCGGGGTGGGGGAGAAGACGGCCGCGAAACTGATCTCGACCCACGGGACGATCGCGGCCGCCGTCGCGGCCGCCGAACAGCAGACCCCCAAGTTGAGGGCCTCGCTCCTCGAGCACGGCGAGCGGGTGATGCGCAATGCCTCGGTGATGGTGCTGCGTCGCGACGTGCCGATCGATATCGCGCCGGGACGCCTCGTCCCGGCCCCCGATCTGGGGGCCGCCGGTCGATTGTTCGACTTCCTGGAGTTCAAGACCATGGCGAAGCGACTCGCCGACGTGGTCTCTGCGCGCGGGTGGACTCCGCGCGGTGGGACGTCGTCCGTTGCGGTCGTGGTCGACGACGCACCGGTCGTCTCGGTCCGCCAGATCGGGAATGTCGCTGACGCGCTCGCTCTCCTGGGGGGACTCACCGAATGGACGCTCGCGCCGCGTTGGACGGGTGAGCCGGGTCGCTCCGATCTCGCGGGGCTCGCCGTGGTGGTCGATTCGACACGTGGTGAGGTCGCTCATCTCGGCGCCGATGTCCTCGGTGATGGGGAGGTTCTCCGGACACTCGGGTCGGGAACGGGGGTCGTCGTCCATGATGCGAAGCCGTTGATGCGCCGGCTCCTCGCCGGGGGTGTCGATCTGATGAACCTGCGCTTCGACACCGCGGTCGCGGCCTATCTCGTGAACCCTTCGAAGTCGGGGTACTCGATCGCCGAGGTGGCCGAGGATCTGCTCGGCGCCGCCCCGAGGTCCACGGCCGCCAGTGGCGAACTCGACTTCGGGGGGCATGCCGAGGCCGACGAGGTGCTCGCGTGCTGCGAGAGTGCGATCGCGACCGCGCGTCTCGTGCCGCTCCTCGGATCGTTACTCGATGCGATCGGCAACACCGGGTTGTTCACCGACATCGAACTGCCCCTCGTCGGGGTGCTCGCTCGGATGGAGCACGTGGGCGTGGGGGTCGACTCTCCGACGCTCGCGGCGATCCGTGACCGGCTCACCACCGAGGCGGTCACGCTCACCGGAGCCCTCCACGCCGCTGCGGGTCACGCGTTCAACCTGAACTCGCCGATTCAGTTGCGCACGATCCTCTACGAGGAGAGGGGACTCGTGCCGGGCAAGAAGACCAAGACCGGGTACTCGACCGACGCCGCGACCCTGGAGAAACTCCACGACGCGTGGCCCGAGTTCATCGGTCCGCTCCTGCGGTACCGCGAGGTGGAGAAACTGCGTTCCACCTACGGCGAGGGTCTGCTCGCCGAGATCGACCCCGTCGACGGCCGGATCCACGCCACCTTCAACCAGACGGTCGCGCGAACGGGACGGCTGTCGAGCGACCGCCCCAACCTCCACAACATCCCGGTGCGCACCGACGAGGGCCGGGTGTTCCGCACCGCGTTCACCGCGCCGGCGGGGTGGTCGCTCATGGTGGCCGACTACAACCAGATCGAGTTGCGGTGCATCGCACACCTCTCGGCTGATCCGGGTCTGGTGTCGGCGTTCGCCGCGGGCGAGGACATACACCGCGCGACGGCGGCCCGGGTGTTCGGGGTCGAGCCGTCGAAGGTGAGCACCGATCAGAGATCGAAGGCCAAGATGGTCTCGTACGGTCTCGCCTACGGGATGGAGGCCTACGGACTCAGCCAGAGGCTCGCAATCGGGGTGGACGAGGCGGCGGGGATTCTCGATGCGTACTTCGTCGCGTTCCCGAGGGTGAAGGACTACATGGACGAGGCGGTCACGACCGCCCGCCAGAGGGGCTACACCGAGACCCTCTTCGGGCGCAGACGTCCGATCCCCGAGCTGCTCAGCGACAACTTCCGCGTGCGACAGGCCGGGGAGCGGCAGGCGATGAACGCCGCGATCCAGGGGTTGGCCGCCGACATCTTCAAGATCGCACTCGTGGGCATCGACCACGCCCTCGGGAAAGCGGGGCACCGCTCGCGCCTCGTGCTGCAGGTGCACGACGAAGTGATTGTCGAGGTGCCCGACGACGAGCGCGACACTGTCGGCGATCTCATCATCGGCACGATGCGCGGTGCCGCGGCGCTCGACGTGCCGCTCGAGGTGAACGCCGCATGGGGCCCGACATGGGCCGACGCCAAACAATGACGGAACCGACCGGGGCGGACGCCAGCGATCGGGTCGGCGAGGCGGCCGGGTCGCACTGGTTCGAGGCCATCGCTGACCACCTCGGCCCCGCGTACCTGCGCTACTCGTTCACCAAGGGCACCGTGCGGGAAGTCGACGAGGTCGTCGCGCTGCTCGCACTCGAGCCCGGGATGCGGGTCCTCGACGTGGGATGCGGCCCGGGTCGTCATGCGCACGAACTAGCCCGTCGCGGAATCGCCGTGCACGGTGTGGATGTGAGCCGCACCTTCATCGATCTCGCCCACCGGGGCGCTCCTCCCGGTGCGACCTTCGGCGTGATGGACGCCCGAGCGATGACATTCGACGCGGAGTTCGACGCGGCGATCTGTCTGTGCCAGGGGGCGTTCGGTCTGATGCGTGCGAACGGCGACGACGAGAGGGTGCTCGCGGGGATCGCGCGTTCGCTGCGACCCGGCGGTGGACTGGTGCTGTCGGCGTTCAACGCCTATTTCGCCGTCAAGTACCACCTCGAGGCCGAGTTCGACGCCGACTCGGGGGTGGCGCGCGAGACGACCACGGTGCGCGATGCCGACGGCGCGGGGGCGGAGTTCCCGATGTGGACCGGGTGCTACACGCCGCGCGAGTTGCGCCTGCTGTGCGCCGGTGCGGGTATGGAGGTGCGATCGATCACGAGCGTCGAGCCGGGTGACTACCGGGGCGCCCCACCCACCGTGGAGAGTCCGGAGTATCTGGTGGTAGCGTTTTTGACGCCCTCCCGTCGGGAGGGTGCCCCTTAGGGCCCCTCACACAGCATCTGTCCACCCTGAATCTGTCCGTCCGAAAGACACGCACCTTGTCCGACACCACACTTTCCTCCGCGCCGATGGGAACCTTCGACGCAGAGGGCAACTACACCCCCCGCCCCATTGTCGAGAACGACGTGGAGAAGAGCTTCGCCGATGCCATCGAGGGCACGATGGTCGAGGTCAGAGACGGCCAGCTCGTGACGGGAACGGTGGTCAAGATCGACAGGGACGGGGTGTTGCTCGACTTCGGGTACAAGACCGAGGGCGTGATCCCCACCCGCGAGCTCGCGATCAAGAACGATGTCAACCCCCACGACGTGGTGTCCCTCGGCGAGCAGATCGAGGCGCTGGTGCTCACGCTCGAGGACAAGGAGGGTCGTCTCGTCCTGTCCAAGAAGCGGGCCCAGTACGAGAAGGCCTGGGGCGAGATCGAGCGCAAGAAGAACAACGAGGAGCCGGTCCGCGGTCTCGTCATCGAGGTCGTCAAGGGCGGTCTGATCGTCGACATCGGACTCCGCGGCTTCCTGCCCGCGTCGCTGGTCGAGCTTCGCAGGGTGCGCGATCTGCAGCCCTACATCGGTCAGCCGATCGACGCCAAGATCATCGAGCTCGATCGCAACCGCAACAACGTCGTCCTCTCGCGCCGCGCCTACCTCGAGGAGAACCAGAAGGAGACGCGCGACTCGTTCCTCACGAACCTCAAGCCCGGTGAGGTCCGCCCGGGCAAGATCTCCTCGGTCGTGCAGTTCGGAGCGTTCGTCGATCTGGGCGGCATGGATGGTCTCATCCACGTCTCGGAGCTCTCGTGGAAGCACGTCGACCACCCCTCGCAGGTCGTGCAGGTCGGCCAGGAGGTCACCGTGCAGGTGCTCGACATCGACTACAGCCGCGAGAGGATCAGCCTGTCCCTGAAGGCGACCCAGCAGGATCCCTGGCAGGAGTTCGCCTCCAGTCACGAGGTCGGGCAGCTGGTCTACGGTCGCGTCACCAAGCTCGTGCCCTTCGGTGCGTTCGTGCAGGTCGGCGATGGCATCGAGGGTCTCGTGCACATCTCGGAGATGTCGGCGCGCCATGTCGAGTCACCCGAACAGGTGGTTGCCCCCGGTGAGGAATTGTGGGTCAAGATCATCGACTTCGATCTCGCACGTCGCCGCATCTCGATCTCGATCAAGCAGGCCGCAGAGGGTGGCGAGCTCGCCGCCGAGTACCAGGGTCAGTTCGAGGTCGACGAGCACGGCAACTGGGTCGGCGGGGACGACACCGAGCGCGAGGCAGCGTGGGCCGAGTACTACAAGGAGTACGGCGAGGCTCCCGCAGAGGGGACGGCGGCTCCCGCCGAAGGTGCCGCGCCCCCCGAGCAGGCCTGAGCGGCCGGTCCGGGGATCCGACGTGATCCTTCTCGGACTCACCGGCGGGATCGGATCCGGCAAGTCCACGGTGTCGGGTCTGTTGGCCGCGCGTGGTGCCGTGATCATCGACGCAGATGCGATCACCCGCGAACTGCAGGCGCCCGGTGCGCCACTGCTCGGCGAATTGTCCGCGAGGTTCGGCGAGTCGATCATCGCGGCGGATGGATCACTCGATCGCCCGGCCCTCGCCGCGATCGCCTTCTCCGACCCCGATGCACTGAAGTCCCTGAACGAGATCGTGCACCCCGCCGTCGCGAGAGAGATGGATCGTCGCTTGACCGAACAGCGCGGGACCGGCAATGTCGTCGTGCTCGACATCCCGTTGCTGGCCGAGAACCCGAGGAGGGCTCTCTCTGGGGTGATCGTGGTGGACGTGCCCGTGGAGACCGCGATCACGCGGTTGGTCGACCAGCGCGCCATGAACGCTGACGACGCGCGCGCCCGCATCGCCAAGCAGGCGACCCGCGAGGAGCGCGCCAAGATCGCAGACCGGATCATCGACAATTCCGGGACCCTCGCCGATCTCGAGCAGCAGGTCGACGACGTGTGGCAGTGGGCGCTGTCGTTGCCGCCGGCCGCTGACGACGCCGGCGCACGGGAGCAATGAGCGCCCCCGGTCCCTTTGCGGTCGTCTCACCCTTCGAGCCCGCCGGTGACCAGCCCAAGGCCATCGCGCAACTCGCCGAGGGGATCGAGGCGGGGGAGCGGTTCCAGACACTGCTCGGCATCACCGGTTCGGGCAAGTCGGCCACGATCGCATGGACCATCGAACGGGTGCAGAGGCCGACCCTGATCCTCGCGCCGAACAAGAGTCTCGCGGCCCAGTTGGCCCAGGAGATGAAGGAGTTCTTCCCCGGAAACAGGGTCGAGTTCTTCGTTTCGTACTACGACTACTACCAGCCCGAGGCCTACATCCCCTCGAGCGACACCTACATCGAGAAGGACTCCTCGATCAACGACGAGATCGACCGCCTCCGTCATTCGGCGACAGCGGCCCTGCTCACGCGGCGCGACACGATCGTGGTCGCGAGCGTCTCGTGCATCTACGGCATGGGAGACCCCGAGGAGTACCGCGGACAACTCCTCGAGCTGCACGTCGGGGTGGACTACGACCAGCGCAGCATCCTGCGGCGCCTCGTCGACCTGCAGTACGACCGCAACGACATGACACTGGGTCGCGGCAACTTCAGGGTGCGCGGCGACACGGTGGAGATCCATCCCGCCTACGAGGAGAACGTGGTGCGCGTCGAGATGTTCGGTGACACGGTGGACCGGATCACCCTTCTCGACCCGCTCACGGGCGAGAGCCTGGCCGAGATGTCAGAGGTGGTGGTGTTCCCCGCCACCCACTACGTGGCCGGTGACGAGCGGATGCGGCGCGCAATGGAGGGGATCGAGGCCGAGCTCGCCGTCCGCCTCGCACAGTTCGAGGAGCAGGGCAAGCTGCTCGAGGCGCAGCGTCTGAGGATGCGCACCAACTACGACCTCGAGATGATCAGGGAGATGGGTTACTGCAACGGAATCGAGAACTACTCGATGCACATCGACGGTCGCAATCCCGGCGAGCCGCCGTTCACCCTCCTCGACTACTTCCCGAGGGACTACCTGCTCATCATCGACGAGAGCCACGTCGCGGTCCCGCAACTGCACGCGCAATTCGCCGGCGACAGAAGCCGCAAGGACACCCTCGTGGAGCACGGCTTCCGCCTGCCGAGCGCGCGGGACAACAGGCCGCTGCGCTTCGAGGAGACCATGGGGCGCATCAACCAGTGCGTCTTGATGTCGGCCACCCCGGCGGACTTCGAACTGAGGAACTCCTCGCGCGTCGTGGAGCAGATCGTGAGGCCCACCGGGCTGGTGGACCCCGAGGTCGTGGTGAAGCCCACGAAGGGCCAAATCGACGACCTGATCGCGTTGGTTCGTGGGCGCACCGACAAGGGCGACCGGGTCCTGGTGACGACCCTGACCAAGAAGATGGCGGAGGATCTCACCGAATACCTGCTCGAGCAGGGACTGCGCGTGAGGTACCTCCACTCCAACATCGAGACCCTGCAGCGGATCGAGATCCTGCGCTCGCTGCGCCTCGGTGAATTCGACGTTCTCGTCGGCATCAACCTCTTGCGCGAGGGCCTCGACCTGCCCGAGGTCTCGCTCGTGGCGATCCTGGACGCCGACAAGGAGGGTTTCCTGCGGTCCGAGACCTCGCTCATCCAGATGATCGGGCGCGCGGCCCGCAACGTGGACGGTCAGGTGGTGATGTACGCCGACACCGTGACCAAGTCGATGGAGCGCGCGATCGGGGAGACGAACAGGCGGCGGGCGGCCCAGGTCGCCCACAATTTGGAGCATGGGATCAATCCCCAGACCGTCCGCAAGGCGGTCGGCGACATCCTGTCGGTGCTCGGGGTGGACGACGGATCTCCCGTGCCCGGCCGTGACAAACGACGCAGCCGCGAGCGCGACAAGGTGCAGCGCGAGATCAAGTCGATGCCCCAGCAGGAGCTCGCCCGCCTCATCCAGACACTGGAAGAGGAGATGCACGAGGCCGCGACCGACCTGCGGTTCGAGTATGCCGCCCGTCTGAGGGACGAGATCACCGACCTGCGGCGCGAGCTTCGCGACGCGAGATAAGGGCTCGGTAACCTTCACGCATGGCCGAGAAGATCGTGGTGCGCGGCGCGCGCGAGCACAATCTCAAGAACATCAGCCTCGAACTCCCGCGTGACCGTCTGATCGTGTTCACGGGCTTGTCCGGATCGGGAAAGAGCAGCCTCGCGTTCGACACCATCTACGCCGAGGGACAGCGCCGCTATGTCGAGAGCCTCTCGGCGTACGCGCGCCAGTTCCTCGGTCAGATGGACAAGCCCGACGTCGATGTCATCGAGGGTCTCTCGCCGGCCATCTCGATCGACCAGAAGTCGGCCTCGCGCAACCCGAGGTCCACGGTGGGAACCATCACCGAGGTCTACGACTACTTGCGCCTCCTGTGGGCGCGCATCGGGGTCCAGCACTGCCCGGCCGACGACACGCGTCTCCAGCGCCAGACCCCCCAGCAGATCGTGGATCGCATCATGACCCTCCCCGAGGGAACCCGATTCCAGGTGCTCGCGCCGGTGGTGCGGGCCCGCAAGGGCGAGTACGACACGCTCCTCGGGGATCTCGCCGGACAGGGCTTCGTGCGCGCCCGCATCGACGGCGAGGTCCGCGACATCTCCGAATTCCTGGCCTCCGGCGACAAACTCGCGCGCTACGAGCAGCACTCGATCGACGTGGTCATCGATCGCCTGGTGCGCCGTGACGACATCGAGCGCCGTCTGACCGACTCGCTCGAGACGGCCCTCAAGCTCGCCGAAGGGGTGGCCGCGGTGGAACTCGTGTCCAAGGACGGTGAGGACGGCGAGGTCCTCACGTTCAGCCAGCACCTCGCCTGTCCGAAGTGCGGGTCGTCGTTCGAGGAGCCGGCGCCGAGGAATTTCTCGTTCAACTCCCCGTTCGGCGCGTGCGAGAACTGCGACGGTCTGGGGACCAAGTTCGAGGTCGATGCCGACCTGGTGGTGCCCGACCCCACGATGTCGCTCTCAGAGGGTGCGATCGCGCCGTGGCGCAGTGCCCACACCATGTACTTCCACAGGATGCTGGTGGCGGTCTGCGAGCAGGAGGGCATCGACATCGACAAGCCCTTCGCGAAACTGTCCGCCAAGCACCAGAAGTTGATCCTGAACGGCAAGGCCGGGAGCATGCAGGTCAAGTACCGGAACCGCTTCGGCAAGGTGCGCCAGTTCAGCACCTCCTACGAGGGTGCCATTCCGTGGATCAAGCGCCGTCATGCCGACTCCGAGAGCGACTGGACGCGGGAGCAGTTCGAGTCGTACATGCGCGAGGTGCCGTGCCCGGCGTGCCAGGGTGCACGGCTCAAGCCGTCCTCGCTCGCGGTGAGGGTGAACGACCTCAGCATCTCCCAGGTGTGCGACATGTCGATCGGGGAGTCGGCCAAGTTCCTGGCCGGACTCGAGCTCGGCCGACGTGATGCGATCATCGCCGAACGCATCACGAAGGAGATCAACGCCCGGCTCGGGTTCCTGCTCGATGTCGGTCTGGACTATCTCACGCTGTCGCGGTCGGCGGGAACCCTCGCCGGTGGTGAGGCCCAGCGCATCCGTCTCGCGAGTCAGATCGGGTCGGGGCTCGTCGGCACGCTCTATGTGCTCGACGAGCCGTCGATCGGTCTGCACCAGCGAGACAACCGGCGCCTGATCGAGACACTCCACCGTTTGCGCGACCTCGGCAACACGGTGCTGGTTGTCGAGCACGACGAGGAGACGATCCGGGAGAGTGACTGGATCGTCGACATCGGCCCGGGGGCCGGTGAGCACGGCGGCGATGTCGTGTACTCGGGGCCGGTGCCGGGGATCGCCCGCGCGAAGGACTCGGTGACGGGGCGTTACCTGTCGGGTCGTGCGTCGATACCGGTGCCGTCGGTGCGGCGCAAGCCCTCCTCGGGCTCGATCATGGTGCGGGGCGCGCGCGAACACAACCTCCGCGACATCGACGTCGAGATCCCCCTCGGCTGCTTCGTCGCGGTGACGGGGGTGTCGGGGAGCGGAAAGAGCACGCTGGTGCGCGACATCCTCCTGCCCGCGATGATGCAGCACCTCCACAAGAGCAAGGAGTCTCCCGGGCGCCACAAGCGGATCGAGGGCATGGAGTCGATCGACAAGATCATCGACATGGACCAATCGCCGATCGGCCGCACACCGAGGTCGAACCCGGCCACCTACACGGGGGTCTTCGATGGCATACGAAAGTTGTTCGCCGCCGCGCCCGAGTCGAAGGTGCGCGGCTACCAGCCGGGCCGGTTCAGTTTCAACGTGCAGGGTGGCCGGTGCGAGGCGTGCTCCGGGGACGGAACAATCAAGATCGAGATGCACTTCCTCCCGGACGTCTACGTCCCGTGCGAGGTTTGCAAGGGGGCGCGGTACAACCGGGACACCCTCGAGATCCGCTTCAAGGGCAAGAACATCGCCGAGGTCCTCGACATGCCGATCTCCGAGGCGCTCGAGTTCTTCGCCAACCAACCCGCGATCGCGCGCCACATGCAGACCCTCGTCGACGTCGGTCTGGGTTACGTGCGTCTCGGCCAGTCGGCTCCGACCCTGTCGGGGGGAGAGGCCCAACGCGTCAAGTTGGCCTCTGAACTCGCGAAGCGGTCGACCGGTCACACCCTGTATCTGCTCGATGAGCCGACGACAGGGTTGCATTTCGAGGACGTGCGCCGCTTGCTCACGGTGCTGTCACGGTTGGTCGACCAGGGGAACTCAGTGCTCGTCATCGAGCACAACCTCGACGTGATCAAGACGTCCGACTGGATCATTGACCTGGGGCCCGAGGGTGGGAGCGGCGGCGGCACGATCGTGGCGGAGGGGACCCCCGAGCAGGTCGCGCGGGTCAAGGCGAGCCACACCGGCCGTTTCCTGCGCGATGTCCTCGGGGGCGAGCCGTCGTTCGCCTCCACCAACGGGAAGCGGGCCGGGAAGTCGGCGACCGGCACATCGGCCGCAGCGAACGGAAAGTCGGCGAAGAACAGGACAACCGGCGCAAAGAAGAGAGCCTGACTGATGGCGGCGCACAAGCCCGCCCCTGGCTCGGTCCCGCAGTCCCCGGGCTCGTACCAATTCAAGGACTCCGCTGGCCGCGTGATCTACGTGGGCAAGGCGGCGAACCTCCGATCCCGCGTCGCGAGCTACTTCCAGGACCCCGGGGCGCTCCACCCTCGCACCGCCGCGATGGTGGCGGCCGCCGAGACCGTGGAGTGGATCGAGGTGCGCAACGAGCTCGAGGCGCTGATGCTCGAGTTCAATCTCATCAAGCAACACCGACCGCGCTTCAACGTGCGCTTGCGGGACGACAAGAGTTACCCCTTCCTCGCCGTGACCGTCGACGAGGAATGGCCGCGGGCCGTGGTGATGCGGGGCACCAAGCGAAAGGGAACGCGGTACTTCGGCCCCTTCGCCCACGCGTGGGCGATCCGCGAGACACTCGATCTTCTCCTGCGAACGTTCCCCGTCCGCACCTGCAGTGCGGGAAAGTTCAACCAGCACAAACGACTCGGCCGGCCGTGCCTGCTGTTCCACATCGAGAAGTGCTCGGGTCCGTGCGTCGGGGAGGTGGATGCCACCACGTACGCCTCGCACGTGGGGAGTCTGTTGGCGTTCCTCGACGGGGAGACCGACTCGGTGGTGGTGAGGTTGCGCACGGAGATGGAGGAGGCCTCGACGGCGCTCGAGTACGAGCGCGCCGCCCGTGTGCGCGACCGGCTCGGGAGTGTTCAGCGCGCGATCGAGAAGCAGCAGATGGTGGGGGAGCGCGACGAGGATTTCGATGCGATTGGGATCGTCGACGACGATCTCGAGGCGGCCGTGCAGGTGTTCTACGTGCGAAGGGGCCGCGTGGTGGGCCGCAAGGGATTCATCCTCGACAAGGTCGAGGATCTCTCAGCGGGTGCGCTCGTCGATCGGGTGCTCGCCGAGATGTACGGCGAGTCACCGCCGCTCGGCATCCCTCCGGTCGTGGTGGTGCCGCAGGCCCCGGCAGATCCGGCCCGCACAGACTGGCTCCGCGAGCTCCGCGGGGGAGCGGTCGAGGTGCGGGTGCCGCGTCGGGGTGACAAGCGCGATCTGCTGGAGACGGTGGCGGTGAACGCCCGGGAGGAGTTCGTGCGCCACCGTCTGCGGAGAGCCGCCGACCACAACACGCGCAGTCGTGCGCTCACCGAGCTGCAGGACCTGCTCGGTCTCCCCGAGGCTCCGTTGCGCATCGAGTGCTACGACATGGCGCATCTGCAGGGCACCGACTATGTCGGGTCGATGGTTGTTCTCGAGGATGGTCTTCCCGCCAAGCGCGAGTACCGCAGGTTCAAGGTGCGCAACGTCGAGGGCAACAACGACTACGCGGCGATGGAGGAGGTTCTCACGAGGCGTCTCTCGGCGTTCCTCGCCGAGCGCGATCTCGCGGCGACCGAGCGCAGCGAGAAGCCGGGGAAATTCGCCTACCCGCCCCAACTTCTCCTGGTGGACGGGGGCAAGGGCCAGTTGGCCGTCGCTGAGCGCGTGGTTCGGGAACTTGGTCTGGAGCACGAGATCCCGGTCGCCTCCCTCGCCAAGCGCTTCGAGGAGGTCTATGTCCCCGGGGATCCGGCCCCGGTGAGGGTTCCGCGGGGCAGCGAGGCGCTCTTCATGCTCCAGCGCATCCGTGACGAGGCGCATCGTTTCGCCAACACGTTCCACCGGGAACTGCGTTCGAAGAAGATGGTGTCGTCGTCACTGGAGGGCATCCCCGGTCTCGGTGATGCGCGGGCGAGGAGGCTGGTGAAGGAGATGGGTGGAGTCAACGCGGTGAAACGCGCGAGCCCGGAGGATCTGGCGGCGTTGTCGTGGCTGCCGACGGCTGTGGCCACGGCGATCCATGCACGATTCCACCCCGACGCACCCCGGGCCAGCCACCTCGGCCATGGGATGGATACCTCCGGGACGCAGGACCCCGCGATCGACGACCGCGACTGATCGGAGCCGGCGGACGAGTGAACGAGCATCACGACCCGACATGGGACGACCATGCCCAGTGGTGGATCGACGGGTTCACAGCGGGCGTCGACGCCGAGTACACCGAGCAGATCATCCCGATGGCGACCGCAGAGCTCGCGGGTGCACGGAAAATCCTCGACGTCGGGTGCGGAGAGGGCCAGATCGCGCGTGCGCTCGCGGCAGGCGGCGCGGTGGTCACGGGAATCGACCCGACACGCCGCAACATCGACGTGGCGAGGGAGCGCGGCGGCGGGCCGGAGTACCGGATCGGCACCGCCGACGGCCTGCCCTTCGGTGCTGGACAGTTCGATGCGGTCGTGGCATGTCTCGTGTTCGAGCACATCGATGCACTCGAGGAGTCCATCGCCGAGGTCGCCAGGGTGCTCGAGCCGGGCGGGGTGTTCGCCCTCTTCCTCAACCACCCCCTGTTGCAGACGCCGGGGAGCGGGTGGATCGACGACCACATCATCGACCCGCCCGAGCAGTACTGGCGCATCGGGGCCTACCTCGTAGAGACCGAATCCGTCGAGGAGGTGGAGCCGGGCGTGTGGGTGCGATTCATTCACCGTCCGCTGTCTCGATATGTGAATGTGCTCGCGGCTCACGGTCTGCTCATCGAGACGATGATCGAGCCCCCGCCACCGCCCGGGTTCCTCGTGCGTGCACCCGAGTACGCGCTCGCGCACACCGTGCCCCGTCTGCTGTACGTGCGCGCGCGGAAGGTACCGCAATCCTGACGCTTCGGGGTGACACCGTCGCCCCGACCCGTGTGCGACACGGATAGCCTCGGCGCCGATGACCGACATTCTGGTCGTGGCCGGGCTCTCCGGCGCGGGGCGTTCCCAGGCCTCGGCTGACCTCGAGGACATGGGTTGGTTCGTTGTCGACAACCTCCCGGTCGTGCTCGTCGACAAGGTGGTGGACCTGACCGGTCAGGCCGGCGGCGAGATCGACAAGTTGTGCCTCGTGGTCGGCAACGGACGTCAACAGCAGGGGATCCTCGGCGCGGTCGATTCGCTCCGCGGTCAGGGTCACCGCGTGCGGATCTTGTTCCTCGAGGCCTCGACGCGCGAACTGGTGCGGCGCTACGAGACGACGAGACGGCGACATCCGCTGAGCGACGGATCGACCGGCCTCGAGGGGGTCATCGAGCGCGAGCGTTCGACAGTGAATGAGGTGCGCGCCGCCGCCGACTTGATGATCGACACCACCGGGCTGACCGTGCACCAACTGAAGACCCGCCTCACTGAGTTGTTCGGGCCCGAGGCCCCGGGCGACACACTGCAGGTCTCTGTGGTGTCGTTCGGTTTCAAGCACGGGGTACCGATCGATGTGGACACTGTTCTCGACGTGCGGTTCCTCCCGAATCCCCACTGGGACGAGGCGCTGAGGCCACTCACGGGGCTCGACTCTGCCGTGCGCGACCATGTGCTCGGCAATGACGCTGCGCGTGAATTTCTCGCGCGCACGATGCACCTGCTCGAGTTCGTCCTGCCGGCCTACGTGGCCGAGGGCCGCAGTTACCTCACCGTGGGGATCGGGTGCACCGGCGGACGGCATCGCTCGGTCGCGATCGCCGAGGCGATCGGCCGAGCGCTTCGCGAGACGGGGCACAACCCCCGGGTCTCGCACCGTGACATCGGCCTGTGAGCTCGGTGGTGGGGGACAACCGCGCGGGGAGCCCGGGAACGGGGTTGGGCGGGCGGCTGCGAACTATTGTCACGGGTTGGCTCAGGTGAGAGGAGACCAGACGTGACCGTGCGGGTCGGTATCAACGGATTCGGCCGGATCGGCCGCAACTTCTTCCGCGCAGTCGCGGCCTCATCGGCCGACGTCGAGATCGTGGCGGTGAACGACCTGGGGTCCCTCAAGACCATGGCTCACCTCCTGAAGTACGACTCCGTCCTCGGCGTGCTCCCGAACACGATCGAGGCAGTCGAGGGTGGAATCTCGATCGATGGGAGAGTGCTGAGGGTGTTGTCGGAACGCGACCCGAGGGCTCTCCCCTGGGGCGGCCTCGGGATCGACCTCGTGATCGAGTCCACCGGCATATTCACCGACCGGGACAAAGCCGCGGTGCACCTCGAAGCGGGAGCACCGCTCGTGGTCGTGTCGGCGCCCTCGAACGGGGCCGACGCCACCTTCGTCTACGGCGTGAACCACTTCGACTTCGACCGCGCCAGGCACAGGGTGATCTCGAATGCGAGTTGCACCACGAATTGCTTCGTGCCCCTCGTCAAGGTGCTCGACGACGCCTTCGGCGTCGAGAACGGACTCATGACGACCGTGCACGCCTACACCGGCGACCAGTCGCTCGTCGATGGTCCACACAGCGACCTGCGTCGTGCCCGCGGCGCCGCCATCAACATCACGCCCACCTCCACGGGTGCGGCGCGTGCCACGAGCCTCGTGATGGAGTCGATGAAGGGCAAGCTCGACGGGACCGCACTGCGCGTGCCGGTGCCCACCGGCTCGATCACCGATTTCGTCGCGAACCTGAAGAAGCCCGCCACGGTGGAGGAGATCAACTCGGCCTTCGCCGCGGCTGCTTCGGGGCCGCTGAAGGGTGTGCTCGAGTACACCGAGGCTCCGATCGTCTCGAGTGACATCGTGACGAACCCGCACTCGTGCATCTTCGACGCCGACCTCACGATGAGCATGGGGACGCTCGTGAAGGTGCTCGGGTGGTACGACAACGAGTGGGGTTACTCGAACCGCCTCGTCGACCTCGTGCTGCACGTCGGCAAGTGATGCCGTGACACGCGTTCCCGTCCTCGAGGACCTGGGCGATGTCGCGGGGAAGCGGGTGCTCGTCCGCACCGACTTCAACGTGCCGATGGAGGGCCCCGACGACGCACGACGCATCACCGACGATTTTCGCATCCGTGCCGCGCTGCCCACGATCGAGTGGCTGGTCACGCGCGGGGCTTCCGTGGTGTGCGCCAGTCATCTCGGCCGCCCCAAGGGTGCGCCCGAGCAGAAGTACTCGATGGCGCCGGTCCGTGAGCGTCTGGCTGAACTCGCACCGGGCGTCGATCTGGTGGAGAACCTGCGGTTCGACCCGCGGGAGGAGGGGAACACCCCCGAGTTCGTGGCGCGCCTCATCGATGGGGTCGACATGTACGTGAACGATGCCTTCGGTGCGGCGCACCGTGCACACGCGTCGATCGTGGGCCCGCCTCGGAGTCTTCCCTCCGCCGCCGGACGTCTGCTGCAGCGCGAGGTGGAGGTGCTGGGGAACCTCCGGGACACGCCCAAGAGGCCGTTCGTGGCGGTCCTCGGTGGGGCCAAGGTCTCCGACAAGATGGGGGTGATCGAAGCACTCCTCCAAGTGGTCGATTCGCTCGTCATCGGCGGTGGCATGTGCTTCACGTTCCTGGCCGCCAGGGGGTACCCGGTCGGGGACTCGATCTGCGAGCTCGACCAGGTCGCCACCTGTCGCCGGCTGCTCGATGCGGACAAAGCGATCCATCTCCCCGACGACATCGTCGGTCTGGATGGCGATGGGAACTTCGCGACCTTCGGTCAACGTCTCCCGAGTGGTGCCAAGGGGCTCGACATCGGGCCTGGAAGCGCGGCGGCGTTCTCCGACGTGATCATGGAGGCCAGGACCGTGTTGTGGAACGGCCCGATGGGGATGTTCGAGGACGAGCGATTCGCCGCGGGCACGCGCACCGTTGCCCAGGCCATGGCAGATACGAGGGCGTTCACGGTGGTGGGAGGCGGTGACAGTGTGGCAGCTCTGGCACAGTTCGGTCTCGATGACGAAGTCGACCACGTCTCGACCGGTGGTGGTGCGTCGCTCGAGCTGCTGGAACTCGGTGATCTTCCCGGGCTGGCCGCTCTGAGGGGAGCCCCCAATGTCAGGTGAGACGCGCCGTCCGATCATCAGCGGCAACTGGAAGATGCACCAGAACCACTACGAGGCGATCCAGTTCGTCCAGAAACTCGCCTATCTCATCTCCAAGGAGGACCACGACGCGGTGGATGTGACGATCCATCCGCCGTTCACCGATCTCCGCAGTGTGCAGACCCTGATCGACGCCGACAGGCTCCACATGCAACTGGGTGCCCAGAACTGTCACTGGGAGGACAGGGGCGCCTTCACGGGCGAGATCGCGCCGCCGTTCCTCGCCAAGTTGGGCACCAAGTACGTGATCTGCGGGCACAGTGAGCGCCGCGACATGTTCGATGAGACCGACGAGGTGGTGCGCCGCAAGGTGGTCGCGGTCATCGCCCATGGAATGACGCCGATCCTGTGTGTGGGCGAGACGTTGGTCGAGAGGGAGGCGGGCCAGACCTTGGACAAGGTTCTCGGGCAGGTTCGCTCGGGGGTGTCGGGACTAGCGCCCGAGCAGGTCGCCGCATTGGTGGTGGCCTACGAGCCGATCTGGGCGATCGGGACCGGACGCAGTGCCACGTCTTTCGACGCCCAGGAAGTGTGCGGGGCGATTCGGCGCGAGGTCGCGGTTCTGGCGGGGGCTCCGGCCGGAGCGTCGGTGCGGATCCAATACGGGGGATCGGTCAAGGCCGCGAACATCGCTGACTTGATGACCCAACCCGACATCGACGGCGCCCTCGTGGGGGGTGCATCCCTCGATCCCGACGAGTTCGCCCGGATCATCCAGTACCGCCTCCATGTCGAGCCGTCTTGACACAGTGTTTCGCCACGGGTACGGGGAAATCGGGTCCAAACACGGCCCATTTGGCCGGCCGGTGAGCGAGCCCAAACAACGTGATAGTTTCTCACCGGTGGGTCGGTTCGGGGGAATGACCATCGTGCCTGGTTGTGGGTGCGGGCACTCCTTCGGGGCGGGAAGCCATGACATGGAGGTCAGCACATGAAGAGAGTCCACAAAAGCCACACACTCACCGGTGCACTCCTCGGCGCTGCGCTCGTTCTCGCCGCTTGCGGCGGTGGCAGCGACAGCGCAACCGAGGACGCCGGCGGTGACAGCACCGGCAAGTGGGCAACGGGTGACGCCAAGATGACGATCACCTATGACATCGCCGAGAACGCGGTGTGGGAAGACAACACCCCGATCACCTGGGAGGACTTCGAGTGCACCGCTCTCGCAGCGCTGAAGACCCCGGGGTCGATCGCGACCACTGGTGTCGACAAGATCACCAACATCGAGAGGGGTGACAGCGACAAGCAGGTCAAGGTCTCCTTCAAGGCGACGTATGCGCCGTGGCGCGGTCTCTTCGGTGGTCTCATCAAGAAGGCGGCCGTGGCGAACTGCGCCGACATCTCCCAGGACTTCCAGACGAGCATCCCGTTCTCGGGTCAGCCGTGGAAGATGGAGTCGTGGAGCCCGGACCAGGTCGTGTTCGTGCCGAACGAGAACTACTTCGGCTCCAAGAAGGCCAGCTACAGCAAGTTGGTCATGGTGCCGAAGATAGAGACCCAGATCGCGGCCCTCAAGGCCGGTGAGGTGGACTTCATCTTCCCGCAGTTCTACGCGGGCATCGACAAGGAGCTCGAGGATGCCAACATCACCCAGGTGACCAAGTACGGCAGGGATTTCGAGGCGCTCTACTTCAACCTCGGCGTGGACGGCAAGGACGCGGACGGCAACCCGCGCGTATTCGCTGACCCGGCCTACCGCGAGGCGTTCTACAAGTCGATCGACCTCGATGCGTTGCTCAAGCAGATCTACATCCCGATCAACCCCAACGCATCGCTCCTGACCTGTGGTCCGATCACGCCCGGTCCGTACTGTCCCGAGGGTCTCTTCGGCAACAAGTACGACCAAGCCGCGGCCGACAAGATCATGACCGACGCCGGCTACGCCAAGGATGGCAGTGGCCTGTGGGCCAAGGACGGCGTGGCACCGAAGGTGCGGTGGGTCGTCAACACGGGCAACACCCGTCGCGAGAGCACCCAGGCGTACCTCATCCCGCTGTTCAGGAAGGCCGGCTTCAACGTCGAGGCGGACAACTCCGACGCAGACACCTACTTCCAGAAGCGCCTGCCCGGCATGGACTACGACCTCGCGATGTACATCTCGGTCGCTCCGCCGGACCCGGCCTACCTGGTCGGTTCGTTCGCCGGTGACCAGGTCCCGACGGCCGAAAACGGCAACCGGGGCGGGAACTTCCAGGGCTGGGTCAATGACACGGCCACGAAGTTACTGAACGACTCCGACAACGAGACCGACGCCACCAAGCGAGCTGACCTGATCAAGTCTGCGATCGTCGAGATCGACAAGGACTACATCATGGTCCCGCTGTTCCAGTTCCCGAACCTGGGCGCCTACCGCAAGGACAAAGTCTCCGGGACGGAGAACAACCTCGCGAACAATGCGGCCTTCTACGACACCTACACGTGGACCGACGTCGATGGCGACGGCCAGGTGATCATCGGTGCCGAGCAGTGGCCGTCCTGTCTGAACCCCGTCACGGAGTGCGCGAGCTCCTCGTGGGCCGCGTGGACGGGCTCTCAGAACCTGATGCCGGGAGTCTTCGTCACGACCGATGACGGTCGCTACGAGGTCACCGAGATGATGGCGGGCGAGCCCAA
This sequence comes from Actinomycetota bacterium, assembly GCA_016870775.1. Classification (GTDB taxonomy): domain Bacteria; phylum Actinomycetota; class Acidimicrobiia; order Acidimicrobiales; family Ilumatobacteraceae; genus UBA2093. The sequence continues at coordinate 29,955 of VGAK01000012.1, read as the reverse complement.
GGTCGTGCTGCTCGACTGATTCGCCCCTCACAGGACGCATCTAAAGAGGGTGCGGGACCCCGGTCCCGCACCCTCTTTGCGTTCCCGGGTGGATCGGAGCGCCGCGGGTGGTGCACCGGCGGTCCCCGATGGGCAAGAATGATCGGGCGATGACCGGGGGGTGCGCATGTTGAGGTACATCGCGCGCCGCTTCGTCTGGATGATCCCGACACTGCTGCTGGTTACTTTCCTGGTGTACTGCGCCATCAGGATCGGAACCGATCCGGTCGCCAGTTACAAGCGCGTCAACATCCGTGCCACGCGAGAGCAACTCGAGCGCTACCGATCCCATAACGGGCTCTATGAGGGGGCGTTCGGCTATGTGCGGGGATACTTCCAATGGCTCGGTGGATTCCTCTCCTTCGACTGGCCGCGCAGCATCAAGGGGCAACGCGAGGTGTGGCCCAATCTGAAGGACGCCCTCGCCAACTCGCTGCGCCTCGGGATCGTGGCGTCGGCGGTGGGGATCCTGGTCGGCATTTTAATGGGCGTGTTCGCCGCGCTAAGGCCCGGCAGGCTCCGGGACACCAGCGTGAACTCAGCCGCGCTGATCGGACTCGCGGTTCCACCGTTCGTGACGGCACTTCTGTTGCAGTTGTTCTTCGCGGTCCAGTGGCAGACGTGGTTCGGCAAGTCGCTCTTCCCGACATCGGGGGTCTACCCACCCGGGCACTCCGGTTTCGATCTGGTGTTGATGGCCAAGCACATGGTTCTACCGGTTGTGGTCGTTGCGATCCAGTCGATGGCTGTGTACGCGCGGTACATGAGGTCGTCACTGCTCGATGTGCTGAACAGCGATTACATGCGCACGGCCCGGTCCAAGGGCATCTCCGACCGCCGGGTGTTGGTGCGCCATGGGCTCAGGAACGCACTCATCCCCGTGACGACGCTCGCGTTCCTCGATGTCGGCTCCATCGTGGGTGGTCTGATCATCACCGAGGGCATTTTCGAATACCCGGGGATGGGCAAGTTCTTCCTCACTGCCTACTCGAACGGCGATTTCCCCGAGCTGATGCCGTGGATGGTGCTGATCATCTTCTCGGTCGTGCTGTTCAATCTCTTCGCAGACATCGCCTATGCCGTCCTGGATCCGCGGATCGCACTGGATTAGGGGAGGTATGCCGTGACCATCGAAGTGGCTTCCCTGAATGAATCCCTCGGGGTGACCGTGCAGTCGGTCTCGCCCGGTCGCATGGTGTTGCGTCGGTTCCGCACCCACAAGGCCGCCATGGTCTCGATCGTCGTGCTCGCAGTCGTGACGCTGTGGGTCCTGCTGTCGCCCATCACCGCGCGCTACGGCATCAACGAGGCCGTCATCGACATCAACGAGGGGGCGAACCAGAACCTCGCACCGTTCGCGAAGGCATGGTTCGGCACCGACCAAATCGGCCGCGACCTGTACAGCCGGATCATCTACGGAATGCGTGTGTCTCTCCTCATCGGCTTCGCGTCGGCGTTCCTCTCGTTGGCGATCGGGGCTCTAGTCGGGTCCGTGGCGGGCCTGAAGGGTGGTCGATTCGACGACGTGGTGATGCGAGTGACCGATATCTTCCTCGCGTTCCCGTTCCTCGTGGCGCTGATGGTGGTCCGCAGCACGCTCGCGAATGTGCCCTGGTTGAAGCCCTTGACTGGCGAGATCAACACGGTGCGGTTCCTCATCTTCTTGTTCGCACTGTTCGGCTGGATGGGGGTCGCGCGCGTCATCCGCGCACAGGTTCTCTCGCTCAAGGAGCGCGAGTTCGTGGAGGCCGCACGGGCTGCGGGCGCTTCGAACGGGTACATCATCCGGCGTCACTTGTTGCCGAACTCTGCGGGGCCGATGCTGGTCGCGCTCAGTCTGGGCGTGGTGGGGGCGATCGTGAGCGAGGCGACGCTGGCTCTCTTCGGGTACGGACCCAATCCCGGATCGGGAGCGACCTCGCTCGGACTGCTCGTCTCGGAGGCCCGCACGGCGGTGCGGGCGGGCTACTGGTGGTTGGCTCTCTTTCCCTTCGCGGGACTGCTGATCATCACGATGTGCATCAGCTTCATCGGTGACGGTCTGCGCGACGCCTTCGATCCGAAGCACATGGTGGACTCGTGAGTGCCCCGATCCTGTCTATCCGCGACCTGAGGGTCTCGTTCCCGACGCCGGCCGGCCTCGTGCGGGCCGTGCGCGGGGTGAACTTCAATCTCGAGCCTGGCGAGTTGGTCGGGGTCGTGGGGGAGTCGGGTTCGGGCAAGTCTGTGTCGTTCCTGTCGATCATGGGCCTCCTGCCCCCGCACGCCCAGGTGAGCGGGTCGGCGATCCTGGCGGGTCAGGAGATGATCGGTGTCGACCGCGACACCGTGCGCCGGATGCGGGGCAAGAAGGTCGCGATGATCTTCCAGGACCCGTTGTCGGCCCTGAACCCGGTGCAGCGCGTCGGTGCACAGATCGTGGAGATGATCCAGTCGCACCAGCACCTCGACGACGACGCAGCGCATGCCCGCGCGATGGAGCTGCTCGATCTGGTGGGCTTGCCGCAACCCGATGTGCGGGCACGGCAGTACCCGCACCAGTTCTCGGGTGGCATGCGCCAGAGGGTGATGATCGCGATGGCGATCGCGAATGATCCCGACGTGCTGATCGCCGACGAACCGACCACGGCCCTCGATGTGACCGTCCAAGCCCAGATCCTGGACGTGATCCAGGAGATCCGCCGGATGACGGACACTGCCGTGGTCTTCATCACCCACGACCTGGGCGTCATCGCCAGGATCGCCGATCGGGTCGAGGTGATGTACGCGGGCAACTGTGTGGAGAAGGCCCCCGTGGGGGACTTGTTCGCCCACTCGAACCACCCCTACACCCGTGGGCTCCTCGCATCCCTCCCCGTGGTCGGGAGGGACCGTCTCAGCCCGATCGTGGGTGCGCCCCCCAACATGCTCGCGCCACCGGAGGGCTGTGCCTTTCGGCCGCGTTGTCCGCACGCTGCCGATGAGTGCCGGGGTGCCTCGGGAGAGCTGGTGCAGGCCGGACCGACGCTGTCGGCGTGCGTGCGGATCTCCGAGATCGGGGTCAGCCGATGAGCGACATGCTGACAGTGTCGGGGCTCGTCAAGGAGTTCGATGTGCGCAGCACCAAGGGCTTGCGCTCGAGCAACCAGAGGGTTCAGGCGGTGTCGAACGTGTCGTTCACGATCGGCAACGGCGAGACGCTCGGGCTCGTGGGTGAATCCGGATCGGGCAAGACGACCGTCGGGCGGTGCGTGCTCCAACTGCTCGCCCCCACCGCCGGGTCGGTGGTCTTCAAGGGTGAGGAACTGGTGGGGATCGACCGGAGCCGGATGCGGGACCTGCGGCGTGACATGCAGATCGTCTTCCAGGATCCGTTCGCCTCGCTCGACCCGCGCCTCACCGTGGGGTCTGCGATCAGCGAGCCACTGGCGATCCACCGTGTGGAGGGTGACCACGACGATCGTGTGCGAGAGCTGCTGACTTTGGTCGGGTTGTCTCCCGACCATGCGCGGAGATTCCCCCACGAGTTCTCCGGGGGCCAACGTCAACGCATCGGCATCGCGCGGGCGCTCGCATTGAACCCGAGTTTCCTGGTTCTCGATGAGCCGGTGTCGGCGCTCGATGTGAGCATCCAGGCGGGCGTGGTGAACCTGCTTCACGATCTGCAGGACGAGATGGGGCTCAGTTATCTGTTCATCGCACACGATCTCTCCGTCGTGCGGCACGTCTCGCACCGGGTCGCCGTGATGTACCTGGGCAAAGTGGTCGAGGTGAGCAGTGCCGAGGAACTGCACGGAGCCCCCGCCCATCCCTACACCGAGGCCTTGCTCTCGGCTGTGCCCGAGCCCGATCCCGTCGTCGAGCGCATGAGGGAGAGGATCGTGCTGGTCGGCGATGTCCCGAGCCCGATCAATCCGCCCTCGGGGTGCCGGTTCCGGACGCGGTGCGGTCGCGCCGAGATGCGCTGCGCCGAGGAGGAGCCCGTCCTGCGCGAGGTGAGCCAGAACCACATGGTGGCCTGCCACTTCCCGAACGAGGTCCCCATCACCATCGGGGCGCGGCCGGCGTGAGTCGGTGCGGCCGACCCGGTCCGCCCCGTCGCCGATAGGCTTTTTGATCGTGCGCGACATCGTCCTGTATCTCACCATCGCGATAAATGTGGTCTCGATGATCGCCCTCATCATCGGTGTTCTGCTCCACAGCGGTCAGGGTGGGGGTCTCTCGGACATGTTCGGCGGCGGTGGCGGTGCCGCGCTCGGCTCGGCCGCAGCCGAGCGGAACCTGAACCGCATCACCACGGTGTTGGCCACGGTGTGGCTGTTCTCCGTGGTCGCGCTCGGGTTCCTGCTCGCTGTCTGAGTCTTTTGGGTGCGCCGATCCGCGTCGGTAGTCTCTGTTTTCCTCGTCGAAGTGGCGGAATTGGCAGACGCACCAGCTTGAGGGGCTGGCGCCCGCAAGGGCGTGGGGGTTCAAGTCCCCCCTTCGACACCATTGGTCCGGTCGGTGACCCGTCGCCCGTGAGCGCGCACGCGCCGGTCTAGCCTGCGTTTCATGGACATCACACTGCGTCAGTCCCCGTCGTTTTCCGTGGCCCGGCTGGGTCTCGCCGGTTCAGAGGCTGTGGTCGTGGAATCCGGGGCGATGATGGCGATGTCGCCGGAGGTCAACCTCACCGCCAAGGCCGAGGGCGGGGTCCTGAAGTCACTCAAGCGCGCAGCGCTGGGTGGCGAGAGCCTCTTCGTCTCCACCTACACCGCACCGCCGGCCGGAGGATTCGTGGACATCGCGGCCCGACTGCCCGGAGACATCACCGTGTACGAGGTGGCCGAGCCCACCGCACTGTTCATCTCGCGCGGCTCGTGGCTCGCCAACGAGAAGTCGGTCGAATTGGACACCAAGTGGGGCGGGTTCAAGAACATGTTCGGATCCGAGGGCGGCTTCATCCTCCGCGCCGGGGGCCGCGGCAAGGTTGTCTTTGCCTGCTACGGCGCCCTCGAGGAATGGAACCTCGCTGCGGGCCAGAAGGTCACGGTCGACTCGGGCCACATGGTGGCCTACGAGGGGTCGGTCAACATGTCCATCCGCAAGGCCACGGGCGGCATCGTGCAGATGTTCAAGAGTGGTGAGGGACTCGTGCTCGATTTCGAGGGGCCGGGTCGGGTGTGGGTGCAGACGCGCAACCCCATGGAGTTGGTCGGGTGGATCTCGTCGTTCCTGCCCTCGAACAGTGGCAGCGGATCGGGAGGATTAATCGGGGGTTTGCTCTCGCGTTCCTGAATCGAGGGAACCGGTGCGATTAGCCTTTCCGATCGTGCGAAAGACCAAGATCATCGCGACCCTCGGACCCAAATCCATGTCGCCCCAGATGATCTCCGGTCTCCAGAAGGTCGGGGTCTCTGTCTTCCGTTTGAACTGCTCCCACCTCGCCACCGATGCATTGGGGACCGCGATCCGCGACGTCCGCACCAACGCACCCACAGCCGCTGTGCTCGTCGACATCAGGGGTCCGAAACTTCGGTATGCCGGCCCCGAGCGGAAACTCCAAAAGGGTGCCAAGGTCATGTTCGGTCTCGCCGAACTGGGGCTCGAGGGCATCGCAGGGTCGCTCACGCGCGGGCTCGTCGTGGGAGAGCGGATTCTTCTCGACGACGGTCGCATCGAGACGAGGGTCGGGGCGGTGGAGGCGGGAAACGTCGAGGTGACCGTGGTTGCCGGGGGGACTCTGAGGTTGGGCAAGGGAGTCAACCTTCCCGACACGGTCGTCGAGGGAAGCGTGCTCTCCGAGAAGGATCACGCCGATTTGATCGTGGCCCGCGAGTCCGGTTCCGACATCGTGGCGGTGTCGTTCGTGCAGCGTGCCTCGGATGTCGAGGAGGTGCGCTCCCTGCTCGCTCCGGGGCAATTGGTCTTCGCAAAGATCGAGCGTCCACAGGCACTCGCACAGATCGAGTCGATCTGTGCGGTCAGTGACGGGGTGATGGCCGCCCGCGGAGATCTCGGAGTCGAGTTGCCCTACGAGCAGGTGCCGTCGGCCCAACGCCAGATCGCCCTCGCAGCCCTGCGGTCGGGCACGATCAGCATCTGCGCCACCGAGATGCTCGAGTCGATGACGACGTCGAACAGGCCCACGCGGGCGGAGGTCTCCGACGTGACGGCCGCGGTGCGCGACGGGTTCGATGCGGTCATGCTCTCGGGTGAGACGGCTGTCGGTGCCGACCCCGTGGGTGCGGTGCGCGCCATGGCGCGCATCGCCGAGTCGGCTGAGGCCGAGGTGTCGATGCCGAACTGGTTCGCCGATGCGAACCCCGAGAAGGCCGCCGTGACCGCGGCCGCCGCGGCGCTTGCCAAGCGGATCAATGCCGACCGGATCGTCTCGATCACCAACACCGGCTACTCGGCCCTGTTGTTGGCGGCTTGCCGCCCCTCGTGCCCGATCGTGGCGGTGACACCCAGGCCCGAGGTGGCGCGGTGGCTGGCTGCGGCGCGAGGTGTGTCGGCGGTGGTGGTGGAGCGCGACTCGGAGATCTCGCGCACGATCGCCGAGGGCATCGCATCTGCACGTGATGCGGGCATGGTGGATGCGGGCGAGCGCCTCGTGATCTGTGCCTCGAGGCTCGGACCGAACTCCGATGCCGACACGATCCTGCTGCATCTCGAGCCCTGATGCTCGGGCACATCCGACCGCTGAGGTCGCGGTGTCGGAGAGCCTCAGCCGAGGATGTCAGCGATCATCTCGAGGTGCTTGGTCGACCCGCCAACGGTGACCGAGGTGAGGCAGGAGTCCTTCCACACCTGGGCGTCGCGGGCGATCTTGTCGACAGGACCGACCAGGGCGACGTCCTCGACCATCTCGAGGGGGATCGCCGACATTGCCTCGACCTTCCTGCCCGCGAGGTAGAGATCTTGCACCTTGACGCAGACCTCCTCCCAGCCCATGCGCGCAAAAACATCGAAGTGGAAGTTCGCATCGCGGGCCCCCATGCCACCGGCGTAGAGTGCGATCATCGGCCGGATCATGTCGGCGCACCTGTCGACATCATCGCCGATGATCACCGGCAACACCCCCGAGACTTCGAAGGCGGCGCGCTGTTCGGCGCCCTTGCCGGCAGCGTCGAATCCCGCGTTGAGAGCCTCGCGGTAGAAGGTGTCGCTCTTGGGTGAGAACCAGAACGGAATCCATCCGTCGCAGATCTCGGCCGACAACGCCACGTTCTTCGGGCCCTCCGCCCCGAGATAGATCGGGATGTCGCTGCGCAGCGGGTGGACGGTGGGCTTCAGGGCCTTGCCGAGTCCCGCTCCGCCGCGGAGGGGAATGTCGTAGTGGCGGCCGTGGAACTCGACGGGTGCCTCGCGCCGGAACACCTGGCGCACGATGTCGACGTACTCGCGGGTTCGCTCCAGTGGTCGCGGGTAGGGCTCGCCGTACCACCCCTCCACGACCTGGGGCCCCGAGGCCCCGAGGCCGAGCACCACGCGCCCACCGCTGAGGTGATCGAGCGTGATGGCTGCCATCGCGGTCGCAGCGGGTGTGCGGGCCGACATCTGCGCAATGGCTGTCCCGAGCCTGATGGTGGAGGTTGCCGAGCCCCACCACGCCAACGGTGTGAAGGCATCGGATCCGTAGGCCTCGGCCGTCCACACAGTGTCGAAGCCGAGTCTTTCGGCTGCCTTGATCTGCTCGACGATTCCCGCGGGGGGTCCCGCGGACCAGTATCCAGCGCTCAATCCCAGTCTCATGGTTCTCCGTTCGGTGCAGGTGCGACCGGGCCGACCCTAGTCCCGGGTCTCGAACCGGCGAGTCGTCGCACCGACCCGGGCGCGAAGTGTCTCAGGCCAGTCCGTGGAGATGCTTGCGTCCACCGAGGAACATCAGTGTGGTGGCGAGCATCACCAGTCCCGCGCCCGAGAATGTCAGCGGTGCCGAGTCCACGCGGCGTGCGATCACACCGATGAGCAGCGCCCCCGCGGGGGCCAGGCCACTCATGAGGAGTGAGTGCAGGGCCATCACGCGACCCATCACATGGGGTGGAGTGTTGTTCTGTATGAGTGTCTGGTTCAGGTTTATGTAGAGGCCACCACCCAGACCCCACATGAACAGGAACAGCCCCATCATCCACGGCGTCGACGACTGACCGAGTGCGGTCTGGACGAGCGACCCCCAGCACAGACCGCACATGAACCACAGCCCCTTGCGCACCAGCCTGTGGTTGAACCGCATGATCAGAATCGAGGTGAGGAACTGACCGATACCGAGCAGGCCGACGAGGGCGAATGCCTCGCCCTCGCTCGCACCGGCGTTCTGCTCGGCGATTTGCGGGCCGAGGACGATCCAAGGTGCCATCATGAACACGGTCGAGGCGGCCAGCAGTGCCATGAACGAACCCACCGCCTCGTGGCCCCGGACGAAGGAGAGCCCCCCCATGATTTCGAGTTTCAGGCTCTGCCGCTGGATGCCCGCGTTCGCACTCGGGGGGAGCGAGAGAGGCAGGAGCACCACGAGGCCCACGAGGTAGAGAACGACTTGGAGCCAGAAGGCGCCCTCGAGACCCCAGACAGCGATCACGGGCCACGCCGAGGCAGGGCCGAGGATCATCGCGATGTTCGTGGCCACCGTGCTCACGGCAATCGCCCCGACCAATTTCTCGGGTGGCACCAGCGAGGGAAGGATCGCCGTGCGCACGGGGGTTCCCAGGGCGATGAACGTTCCCGACACGACGGCGGACACGATGAGCCAATCGACGCTCATCGTGCCGGCAGAGACCATCGTGGCGATGAGGAGGGTGATCGCCAGGCATCCCGTCTGGCTCACGAGCAGCAGGGTGCGGCGGTTCATGTGGTCGCTCATGACACCGACAGGCAGGGAGATGAGCAGGGCGGGAATGCCCATCACGAACAGGATCAGGCCGTTGATGTCGCTCTTGGCACCGAGGTCGAGTGCGAGGGTGATGAACGCGAAGCGCTGGGTGCTCTGGATGAGGATGAAGAGGAACGAATTCAGCCACAAAAGTCGGAAGGGTCTGATCCGCAGGAGGTCGGCGGCCCGGATTCCCTCGGAAGCCCCCGCGAGCTTTGCCCCGTCACGATCCGACCTCACGGGCTACAGCGTCCCACTGAATGCGTCGGCACACCCAATCAAAGGCACGAGTACAGTGCGGCGAGCAGCGTGGAGTTGCGTTCGTTCTGCCACCCCGTGCCCATCCGGTTCATCGCGTACCCGAATGCCACTCCCGCGACCGGGTCGCAGAACCCCAGTGCACCCCCGGCGCCGTAGTGACCGAAGGCCCCTTCGTTCGGGCCGAAGCGACGCTCGGGGAGGGGGAGCTGGAAGCCCCGAGCGAACCGGGTGCGGCGACCGAGCACCGCGTCGGTGTCGTTGGAGATCTCCTCGGTCGCATCGGTGAGTACCCCCGGCGACACAAGGTCGCCACTGCACAACCCGTCGAAGACGCGCGCGATGCCCCTGGCCGAGGCGTGCATGTTGGTGCTCGGCATCTCGGCACTGCGCCAGTGGGGCCCGTTCACCCAGCCGATGCCCGACAGACCCGGCGGGTTGGCGTAGGCACGGTGCTGGAGGATCTCGGCCTCGTCGGCGTTCTCCCCGGGAGCAGGATGCACGGTCGCGGTGTGCCAGATGAGATCGGCCACGCACTCGTGCCGAGAGTTCGCGAGGCCGTAGTGGACGTCGGCTCCGAGCGGGGCGGCGACGAATTCGCGCAGGAGCATCCCCACTGACCGACTCGTCGCACGACGCAGGACCTCGCCCACCAGGAATCCGAAGGTGTTCACGTGGTAACCGTGCTGTGACCCGGGGGACCACCACGGTTTCTCTGCTGCGAGATGGGCGCACATGGTGCCCCAGTCGAGCATCGTGCCGTCCGGTAGGAGGCGCCTGATGGCGGGGAGTCCGGCGCGGTGGCCGAGGAGATCGGTGAGGGTGACCGAGCCCTTGTCGTGGGCCGCGAACTCGGGCCAGTGGTCCGCGACGAGATCGTTCCACCCGAGGTGTCCGCGGTCCACGCACAGTGCGGTGACGATGCCCAGCACTCCCTTGCCGACACTGAAGGAGTTGACCATCGTGTCGGGCCCCCATGCCGTGCCGTCGGCACGTGCCAACCCGCCCCAGAGATCCACCACCGTGCGACCATGGACGCGCACGCACAGCCCGGCACCGATCTCGTCGCCGATCAGAAAATTGTCCCGGAAAGCGGACAGCACGGCCGCGAAGGCCGGGTCGACGGTCCCCCCGAACCCGGGGTCTGCGGTCAGAGGGCCGACTTCTCCAGGATGTGCACGCCACATGCCGAGGCAAGGCCGATGACATGGGCGAGACCGACCTTTGCGCCCTCTATCTGGCGGTCACCGGCCTCCCCGCGGAGGTGATGGCAGATCTCCCAGATGTTGGCGATCCCCGTCGCAGCGATTGGATGACCCTTCGACTCCAGACCACCGGAGACGTTGACCGGTGTTGAGCCGTCGCGCCAGGTGGCGCCAGAGTTGAAGAAGTCGACCGCACCACCCTCGGGGCAGAGCATGAGGTTGTCGTAGTGCACCAGTTCCGCGGTGGCGAAGCAGTCGTGCAACTCGACGAGGTCGAGGTCCTCGGGCGAGACCCCCGCCTGCTCGTAGGCCTTCTTGGCAGCGTTGCGGGTGAGGGTGTTCACGTCCGGGAGCACCTGACAGGCCTCCTGGTAGGGATCGCTCGTGAGGACCGAGGCCGACACTTTCACCGCGCGGCGCTGCTGTTCCTTGGAGAGGGTGCGCAACTTGGCACCGCTCACCACCACCGCTGCGGCTCCGCCGTCGCAGTTCGCCGAGCACATCGAGCGGGTGTTGGGATAGGCGATCATCACGTCGTTCATGATCTCCTCGAGGGTCATCCGCTTCGTGTAGGCCGCCAGCGGATTGAGGGTCGAGTGGGCGTGGTTCTTCTCGGCGATCCTTGCGAACAGCTCGAAAGTCGCGCCGCCGTACTTGTGGCCGTACTCCATGCCGACCTGGGCGAAGGTGCCGGGCATGTTGTCGGTTCCGATGCGGCCGTCGGTCCCCGCGACCGCGCCGAAGCGACCCGACGGGGTCCACTCCTTTGTGGCCTGGGCCGGGCGCGCCCCCAGGAGACCGACGCCGGCCAGCTTCTCAACGCCGACAGCGAGGCCCATGTCGCACTCACCGGCCTTGATCGCCATGACCGCCGTGCGGAGCGCCGTGGCGCCCGTGGCGCAGGCGTTCGAGACGTTGAACACCGGGATGCCCGTCTGGCCGATCTGCTTCTGGATCTGCTGGCCGATGGACCCCTGTCCCATGAGGCAACCGGCCGCGAGGATCCCCATGTCACCCATCGAGACCTGAGCGTCCTTGAGGGCGCCCATCGCCGCTTCTGCCGCGAGGTCGACGGTGTCCTTGTCCGGGTGCTTTCCGAACTTGGTCATCGTGATCCCGAGGATGTAGATGTCGTCTGCTGCCATGGTGGTTGTCTCCTTGTTGGGGATGTCTCTGTCGTGGGTTCCTGGTGTGGCCGAGTGCGGGTCAGAGGGGCTCGAAGCCGAAGCCGATCGCCTCGACACCATTGTCGTCCGCACCCATCGTGAAGGTCGCCAGGCGCACCTTCATCCCGAGGTGCACCTTCTCGGGAGTCGGCTCGCAGTTGATGATGTTGCCGCGCACGCTCGTGCCGCCGCAATCCACGATGGAGGCCACGAAGGGCACCGGGATGCCGGGGGAGGCGAACGTCACGATCGTGAACGAGCGCACCACGCCCTCGGTGGGGATGTCCACCTTGACGAAGTCAGAGCCGAAACAGGAGGCGCATGCGTTGCGGCGGTCGAAGTAGCGCGCCTTGCACTGTGTGCACTCGTTCGCCACGAGATGGGGACGAACCCCGAGTTGGAGGTACCCGACGTGGGGCACTTGACTCAGCGTGGTTTCGGTCGACATGGGGCTCTCCGATCGCTCGCAGATCACTCTATGTCCCATCCCGGGGTTGGGTCTGCACCGGGATGGGGCCCCGGAGAGGCGTGCGGATCGGGAGAGCCACGGGGCCCCGGCTGGGACAGAATGGTGGGGTGAGCGATCCCGGGCGACCGAATCAATGACCTCCAAGTGGTCCAACTGGGCGGGGAATGTCACCGCCCGGCCGTCGCGGATCGTGAGCCCCCACGACGAGGCCGAACTCGCCGAGGTCGTGGCGGGGGCTGCATCGCACGGTGCCACGGTCAAGGTGGTGGGGTCGGGCCACAGTTTCACCCCCGCCGCCGCCACCGATGGCGTGCTCGTTCGGATCGGGGCGCTCTCGGGGATACGGTCGATCGAGACCGACACGATGCGCGTGCGGGTCGGTGCGGGGACGACGCTGGCCGATTTGAACCTCGCACTCCACGAGCACGGCCTCGCGATGCCGAATCTCGGGGACATCGCTTACCAGACGGTTGCGGGCGCGATCTCCACCGCGACGCACGGCACGGGCACGGCACTCGGTGGGCTCGCCACGTGCGTTCGGGGAGTCAGGCTGGTCGATGGATCGGGAGAGGTTGTCTCGATCGATTGCTCGACGCGCCCCGAACTGCTGAGGTCGGCGGCCGTCTCGCTCGGTGCGCTCGGTGCGTTGACCGAGGTGACCCTCCAGGTGGTTCCCGCATTCAGGCTGCGCGCGAGGGAGGAGCCGATGCGACTCGACGCGGTGCTCGAGTCGGTGCACGACCTCGCCGCCGCGAACGATCATTTCGAGTTCTTCTGGGTGCCCCACACCGGGTGGGCACTGACGAAGCGCAACAACCGCACCGACGACCCGCTCGATCCACTCCCGCGGGTGCGCAATTGGGTCGACAAGACGCTGATCGAGAACCACGCATTCGGGATGCTGTGTCGTCTCGGTCGCGTGCGACCATCTCTCATCCCCCGACTGGCGACGGCGTTGCCATCGTCGGGCCGGCGCGAGTATGTCGACTCATCGTGGAAGATTTTTGCGAGTGAGCGACTCGTCAAGTTCTACGAGATGGAGTACGCGATCCCCGCCGAGGCGGTGGGACCGGCGGTGGCCGAGATTCGCGCCATGGTCGAGCGCGAGGGGCACCTCCTGAGTTTTCCGGTCGAGGTGCGATTCACCGCCGCCGACGATCTTGCCCTGTCGACGGCGACTGGACGGGAGACGGCGTACGTGGCGGTGCACATCTTCAAGGGGATGGCCCACGAGCCCTACTTCCGCGACGTGGAGGCGATCATGATCGGACATGCCGGTCGCCCTCATTGGGGCAAGATCCACCACCGCACCTCCGAGGATCTGGCCGGGCTCTACCCCAGGTGGAACGAGTTCCTCCGCGCGCGCGACGAGCTGGATCCGCAGCGCACGTTCTCGAACGACTACACGCGACGCGTACTCGGGCCCTGACCGTGTGACCCCCGGCCACGCGGCTGGCACCGGTCAGAAGCAGATGTCCTGGGGACGCACGGGAACTCGCGCGAGATCACGGCCGATCGCATCGCGGATCGCAGCCACGATTGCCGGAGTCACCGAGATGCAGGGCGGCTCTCCGACACCCTTGGCTCCGAGTGGAGCCTGCGGTTCATGTTCCTCCACCAGTGTCGCGATCACCTCGGGTGCGTCCAGCGCAGTGGGGAGCAGGTAATCGGTGAACGAGGGGTTCCGCACCCGACCGTTGTCGACGATGATCTCCTCCATCACGGCCAGGCCGAGACCTTGGGCGATGCCTCCCTCGATCTGTCCGACCACCGAGAGCGGATTGAGTGCCCTCCCGACGTCCTGGGCAGTCGCCACCTGGACGACCTTGACGAGGCCGAGCTCGGGATCCACGTCGACCACGGCGCGGTGGGCCACGAACGCGAACGCCACATGGCAATTGCCCTGTCCGTTCTCGTCGAGTTCCTCGGTGGGGCGGTGGTGGTGCTCGAAGGTCTCATCGATGCGCAATCCGGCTGAGGCCTCGCCCACGGGAACGCGCAACGAGCCCATCGAGTCGACGACGTCGGTGTCCTCGATCACGAGCCGGAGGGGGTCGACCCCGTGGGCCCGGCCGACATGTTCGAAGAGTCTCTCCCTCACCAGGCGGCAAGCGCCGTCGACGGCGCCGCCCGACATCCATGTCTGGCGCGAGGCCGAGGTCGAGCCGGCCGACCCGACGCCGGTGTCGATCGTGTCGAGAACCACGTCGTCCACACCGAGGACCGACCGCGCGATCTGAGGGGCGAGGGTCACGAACCCCTGTCCCACCTCGCTGGTGGCGAACTTGAGTGTGACCACGCCGTCCGCGAGCACGCACCGTGCGGTGGAGAAGTCGTCGAAACCCTCGCTGTACATGATGTTCTTGATGCTCACACCCCAGCCGACTCCGCGGCGGATGTGGTGCCGGTCGGCGGTGAGCCCCGATCCGCCGGGCATGAGCAGCGCGTCGGGCCGGTCGGGAAGCGGGGAGGGCATCGGGAGCGCCGCGGTCTCGCGGATGCAACGCTCCACAGGCGCCACGCTCTCCACCACCTGACCGGTGATGAGCCGGTCACCGGTGCGCATGGCGTTGCGAAGACGCACCTCGACGGGGTCGAGTCCTGCCGCGGCGGCGATCTTGTCCATCTGCCCCTCGTGGGCGAAGCATGCCTGCACCACGCCGAAGCCGCGCATCGCCCCGCACGGGGGGTTGTTCGTGCGCACCGCCCAACCATCCACCACGGCGTTGTCGCAGCGATAGGGGCCCTGAGCGTGGGTCACGCCGTTGATGAGGACGGCAGAGGAGGTCGAGGCATACGCGCCACCGTCGAAGACGAAGCGGGCCTCGATCTTGACGATCTCTCCCGAGTCGGTCGCGTGGTGGCGCATCCAGATCGTCGCGGGGTGACGGTGGACGTGGCCGAAGAAGCTCTCCTCGCGTCCGTACTGCATCTTCACGGGTCGGCCGGTGCGCAGTGCGAGCAGGGCAGTGTGAACCTGCAGGCTGATGTCCTCGCGCGCACCGAACGCGCCGCCGACGCCACCCAGGACCAGACGGACCTTGTCCTCGGGGAGAGCCAGGCACTTGGCCATCTGCTTGCGGTCCTCGTGGAGCCATTGCGTCGCGATGTAGACCTCGACGCCGCCCCCGTCGTGGTCGGGGACGGCGAGTGCGGCCTCGGTGCCGAGGAATGCCTGGTCCTGCATGCCGAGCTCGTAGGTGCCCTCCACAACGATGGCACCCGTCGCCGATGTGTCACCGCGGATGATGCGCTGGTGACGGATCACGTTGCCGTCGGGATGGATCGGGTCGAACCCTCCGGCTATCGCGGTCTCGGGATCCACGAGAGCCGGCAGGACCTCCCACTCGACCGCGATGGCTGCGAGCGCGCGGCGGCAGGTCTCGGGATGATCGGCGGCGACAGCGGCGATGGGTTCGCCCATGTAGCGCACCTCACCACGGGCAAAGACGGGCTGGTCCTCGCTGATCAAACCGTAGGTCAGTTGACCGGGGACATCGTCGGCGGTCACGACGGTCTCGACACCGGCGATTCTCCACGCGGCCGACACATCTATCGAGACGATGCGGGCGCGGGGATGCGGCGAGCGGAGGGTGCCGCCCCAGAGCATGTTCTGGGCCCACATGTCCGAGGAGAAGGCGAACTCTCCCTTGACCTTGGCTGCGCCATCGGGTCTGAGCGCGTTGGCTCCGAGAACCTCGCGGCTCGTCCCGCTCCGGTCGTCGGTGCGCACCGTGTCGATCGTGGACCGGCTCATCGTGCTGCGTCCCTGCGCCTGGCGATCACTGCATCCACCGCGGCGAAGATGCGGCCGTAGCCGGTGCAGCGGCAGATGTTGCCCGAGAGGGCCTCCTTGACCTGCAGATCGCTCGGCTCGGGCTCCGCATCGAGGAGGTGATGCACCGCCATGACGAGACCCGGGGTGCAGAATCCGCACTGGACGGCCCCCTCGCGAACGAACGCCTCCTGCACATCGGTGAGGGTGCCGTCCGGATTGAGGCCCTCGACCGTGGCGATCTCGGCATCGACCGCTGAAGCCGCGAGCACCAGGCAACTGCACACGGCTGCACCGTCGACGAAGACGGTGCACGACCCGCACTCGCCCTGTTCGCAGGCACCCTTTGCACCCGGGAGGTCGAGTCGCTCACGCAGCACATACAGCAGGCTCTCGCCGATCCAGGAGTCGCACACGTCGCGCTCGACTCCGTTCACCCTCAGTGTGTAGTGCTCGTTCATGGGCGTGCGGTTCCTCTCTGGAGCAGGCGGCCCGCAAGGACCGACACGGCATGGCGCCTGTAGGCGGCGGTGGAGCGGTGATCGTCGATCGGCGATGACGCCGCAGCAGCGAGCCGTCCGAACTCGGCGGCAAGGGCGGCATCGACCGCACCGGGACGGTCCGCCACGAGTGCTTCGGCGTCGTGGCACCGGATGATCACCGGTCCCACGGAGCCGAGCGCGAGCCGGGGCCCGGTCGACTGGAGCGCGAGGCACGCAGAGGCGACCGAGATCACCATGGCATTGCGCACCCCGACCTTGGCGTAGCCCTGCCATCCGTCGGCGATCGGCATCGAGACACCGGTGATGATCTCGTCACCCCTGCGCGCGTTGCGTTTCGGGCCGGTCATGAACTCGGCGAAAGGCATAGCGCGCTCCCCGCTCGTGGAGCGGAGATGGACCGTGGCCTCCATGGCGGCGAGCACCGGGAGCGAGTCGCCAGCTGGCGAGCAGGTTCCGAGGTTTCCTCCGATGGTGCCGGCGGCGCGGATCTGGGGTGAGCCGACGGTGCGTGCCGCCTCGGCGAGTGCGGGGAGTGCCTCTGAGAGGGCGCCGTGCTCCATCTCCGAGAACGGAACCGCCGAGCCGATGTGCACGGTGCGCGTCGCTGCATCGATCGTCCATCCACGCAACTCGTCCACGTGCCGGAGAGCCAGCACGGTCTCGGGCTTGCGGTGGTTGAAGTTGACCTCCACCATGAGGTCGGTCCCACCGGCGAGGATGTGGGCGTCGGGGTGCGACGACGCCATCTCCACGGCGACGTCCAGTGATCGGGGAATCAAGACGGGCATGGTGTCCTCCCGGGGCCTCGCATGGGCTAGAGCCTCGCATGGAGGCGCGTCGCTGCCTCCGCGGATTTGGCACGCACCTCCTCCAGATCGAAATGAAGTGGCCGACCCTCGGCGATGAGTTGCGTGCCATCCACCCAGACCTCGAGGGGACGCACTCCGGGAGTGAATGCGAGATGCCAGGGACTCTCGAGGTGGTCGTAGTTCCAGACCACACGGTCGTTGCGCACCTCGGGCACGAGATCCTCGCCGTTCGAGAGCCACGACCACGCCGTCTCGGGTGTCGCGGAGAGGTCGTCCTCGCGGTGGCGCGCATAGGCCAGTCGCGCCTCGTCGAGCATGTCGGCCCCGATGCCGTCGGTTCCGAGGACGACCCGGTTCTGCCTCGCCGCGGGCCGGGCGTACCCCACGGCATTGTTCATGTTGGAGCGGGGATTGTGCACGATCGTGCCCGGCAGGTTCGAGACCAGGTGCACCGCGTGGACGAGCAGCCAGTCCGGGCGCGCGAGAGGTGCGAGTCGCACGTGCGCATGCGCGTCGTCGGGACCCTCGGCGACATGGATGTGAACGCCCGTGCCGTACCTGGCAGCAAGATCGGCGGCTGCTGCGAGGGTCTCGTCCCCGCACGTGAAGGATGCGTGCACCCCGACCATCGCCCGACGACCCGAGGCGAGGAACCGCTCGTTCTCGGCGAGTCCCCTGCGGGCGCCCTCGGTCATCGGAGTGGTCGGATCGACGCGGCTCGTGATTCCCCCGGCTGCCCAGCGATCAGTCACGCCATAGGACGGGATGCACCGGATCCCCACCATGTCGCAGGCCGTCGTGACCGCGTCGAGGGATCCCTCGATCGCAGAGGGGGATTCGTGATGGTCGATCACCGCGGTGGTGCCCGCCAGGAGCGCTTCGGCGGCTCCGAGTGCGGCCGACCAGTGGATCAGGTCGAGGTCGAGGGCGTCGTCGAGGCGCCACCAGACCTGCTGGAGGACCTCGATGAACGATGTCGGAGTCCGCGGGGGAGCGGGCATCCCGCGGGCCAGTGTCGAATACAGGTGGTGGTGCGCGCACACCAGCCCGTTGGTCTCTCGCACGGGGACCTACTCCCCGTCGGGATGGGTCACGCCACGCTGGCTGGCGATGATCCCGTACATCTCTGGGCGCCTGTAGCGGTCGAAGTCGAAGAGCGTGCCGGTGTACCGCCCGCACCAGTCGAGGTCGCACGAGGCGGTGATCAACTCGTCGTCGGTGGTGAGGGCCTGGGCCACGATCTGGCCCGAGGGCGCCACGATCATCGACTGGGCGAGGCTGTCGACGCCCTCCTCGACGCCACCCTTTGCGACCCCCACGACCCACGTGCCGTTCTGGTAGGCACCAGATTGCATCACGAGCGCATTGTGGAAGCCCTGCAGGATGTCCTGGCTCGGATCGGGCACGTAGTGGATCGGCGTGTTGTAGCCGCACAGGATCATCTCGACTCCCTGCAGACCCATCACCCTGTACGACTCCGGCCAGCGACGGTCGTTGCAGATCATCATTCCCACCCGCCCACCGAAGGCGTTCCACACACCGAAGCCGTCCATCGAGGGCTGGAAATAGTGGCGCTCGGCGTGCTGGAACGGTCGGTCGGGCTCATGGTTCTCGTGACCGGGAATGTGGACCTTCCGGTAACGCGCGATCTCTCGCCCGGTCTTGTCGACGAGCACCTGGGTGTTGAACCGGTGTCCGTCGGGAGTCAGTTCTGCGAACCCGAGGCAGAACCCGATCCCGAGGCGCGCTGATTCATCGAACAGTGGCGCGGTCTCCGGCGAGGGCATCTGGACCTCGTACCAATGGTCGGCTTGACGGATGTCCTCGACGAACCAGCGCGGGAAGAAGGTGGTGAGCGCCAGTTCGGGGAACACCACGAGGTCGCAGCGCCTCGAGGCAGCCTCGCGCATCAGATGGAGCATGCGAGTGACGGCATCGGTGCGCGAATGGTCGCGCTGGACCGGACCCATCTGGGCCGCACCCACCGTGACGATTCGTGTCATCGAGTCGTCCCGTCACTGTCGCCGGATGCTCTGTTGCCCGACGGATCGAGGCCGGCGAGCCGGAGCATCACGTGCAGCAACACGTCGGCCCCGGCGATGAGATCGTCGCGGTCGGTGTGCTCGGCTGGATTGTGGCTGATTCCGCGGTGACTCTGCACGAAGATCATCGCTGTCGGACACATACGTGCGATCATCTGGGCGTCGTGTCCCGCCCCGGAGGGCAGTTCCATCACCGAATGGCCCTGCTCGCGCGCGACACCGGCCACCAGATCGATCACCGCGCGGTCAAAGACCACCGGCTCAAAGCGAGTGAGTCGCCTCCACGAGGCCTCCACGTGTTCGGCGGCACAGAGACGCTCGACTTCGGCGGTGATTGCGTTTTCGGCCGCCACGAGGAGTGCCTCGTCGGTGTTGCGCACGTCGAGCGTCATCGCCACGCTCGCTGGGACCACGTTGACGAGGTTCGGATGGAACTCGACCCGACCCACGGTGCAGACCTGGTGCCCGCCCATCTCGCGGGCGAGCCGTCGCAAGAAGGCCGTGACCTCCGCCGCGACATAGCCCGGATCGCGTCTCAACGACATCGGTGTTGTCCCCGCGTGGTTTGACTGACCCCTCAGCACGAGCTCGCGCCAGCTGATGCCCTGGACGCCGGTCACCGCCCCGATCGTGATGCCCTCCTGCTCGAGGACCGGGCCCTGCTCGATGTGGAGTTCGACGAAGGCGTGGGGAGCGATCCCGGGGCACGGCGATGCACCGTTGTACCCGATGCGCTCGAGTTCGTCTCCGACCCTCGCACCGTCGATCCCGACGACATCGAGGGCGGTCTCGGTGCTCATCCCGCCGGCGTACACCAGCGACCCCATCATGTCCGGTGCGAATCGGGAACCCTCCTCGTTGGTGAAGAAGGCGACTGCGAGCGGCCGCGTTGGAACGAGGCCCGCCTGTTGGCAGGTCCGGATCACCTCGAGTCCCGCGAGAACGCCGAGGTTGCCGTCGTATTTGCCGCCCGTGCGCACGGTGTCGATGTGGGACCCGGTCATCACTGGGGCCCCAACTCCGACGTTCCATGTGCCGATCACGTTGCCGATGACGTCGACTGTGACCTCGAGCCCGAGTTCGTGCATCCAGCCCAGCACGAGGTCGCGACCGGCCCGGTCCTCCTCCGTCAGTGCCAGTCGGGCGCACCCGCCTCCGTCGATCTCGCCGATGCGGGCAAGGTTCATCAACGAGGCCATGAGACGATCGCCGTCGACCGAGACGATGGGTGCGTTGGTTGTGCGGGGCACGCGCCAAGTGTACGAAATGTAAAGGATAAACGGAGGTGTTCTTCGGTCGCGCGGCAGAGGAATCCGATCATGGGCCGAGGCGCGCCTACGCTTCGGGCGCCGTTCGGCACGGTTTCCATGGATCGCCAGCGCCTCTCCGACCTTCGCACCCGCGAACTCGATCTTTTCGTGCGAAACCACCCGATCTCTCGTGGTTTGGCAGAGTCGGCCCGGGGTCCGCTTCTGTCGGGAGTGCCCATGCCGTGGATGACCAGATGGCCCGGCGCCTTCCCCGTCTTCGTGGCCGAGGCGACGGGCGGTCGGTTCACCGACGTGGACGGTATTGAGTACGTCGATTTTTGTCTCGGGGACACCGGCGCGATGACCGGCCATGCCCTTCCGGACGTGGCCGAGGCACTGCACTCGCGCGCGCTGCGAGGTGTCACGACGATGCTCCCGAACGAGGATGCGATCTGGGTGGCCGAGGAACTCGGCAGGCGATTCGGCCTCCCGACGTGGCAGTTCGCGATGACGGCCACCGACGCGAACCGTTTCGTGCTCCGGTTCGCCCGGCACCTCACCGGACGCCCGAAGATCTGCGTGATCGATTGGTGCTACCACGGGACCGTCGACGAAACCTTGGCGATCCGCGGTGACGACGGGAGGGCGGTGAGCAGACCCGGCGCGATCGGGCCGGGGTTCGATCCCGCCTCAACGACCAGGGTGGTGCCGTTCAACGATCCCGTCGCGCTCGACGAGGCGCTCGCACACGGCGATGTGGCGTGTCTGCTGATGGAGCCCGCCCTGACCAACATCGGCATCGTGCTGCCCGATCCGGGGTACCTCGATGCGGTGCGCGAGGTCACCCGGCGGCACGGAGTGCTCCTCGTCATCGACGAGACCCACACGATCTGTGCCGGGCCCGGCGGTTGCACGCGCGCATGGGGCCTCGAGCCCGACTTCCTCGTCATCGGCAAACCGATCGGTGGGGGAATGCCCGCGGCCGCCTACGGGATGAGCGGAGATGTCGCGGAGCGTCTGGAGGATGCACTGGCCGGTGATGCAGTCGATGTCTCCGGGGTTGGTGGGACGCTGGCAGGCAACGCACTGGCACTCGCTGCGATGAGGGCGACCCTGTCCTCGAGGCTGCGAGAGGACGATTTCGCACGCATGGAGCCACTCGCCGAGGCGTGGACTGCC
The DNA here is from genome assembly GCA_016870775.1 of Actinomycetota bacterium. Classification (GTDB taxonomy): domain Bacteria; phylum Actinomycetota; class Acidimicrobiia; order Acidimicrobiales; family Ilumatobacteraceae; genus UBA2093. Next base: position 8,427 of record VGAK01000012.1, on the reverse strand, counting down.
GGCGTGCGCGCGGGGTACGAGGCGCATGGACTCGCCTGGCACGTGCAGAGGCTCGGTTGCCGGGCCGAGTACTGGTTCTGTCCGCCCCCGCGCGACGGGGCGATGGCGGCGGCAGCAATCGATCACGAACTGGACGCGTACATGCACTTGTTCGCGCTCAACCGTGGGATCCTGCTCACTCCGTTCCACAACATGGCCCTGATGTCACCGTTCCACGACCGGTCGGACGTCGACAGACACACCGAGATCTTTGCCGGCGCGGTCGCGTCCCTCGTCGGTTAGGTCCGCGCCCCGTTGTCGTTCGATCTGGCAGTCTTGGCGGCTCTCGGGTTGTACCCCGATCTCGCCTGGGTCGTGGTCTGTGTGGCGCTCGCAGCGTTCGCTCAGAGTCTCTCGGGGTTCGGGTTCGCACTCATCGCCGTGCCCCTGATGACAGTGGTTCTCGAGCCCCACGTGGCGGTGGTGGTGGCCACGATGGTGGGCGCGGTCTCCACGACCGTGCAGGCATGGACCGATCGGCGCCATGTGGCGCGGGACGTGTCGGCGCGGTTGGCGACGGCAGCGTTCCTCGGCATGCCGATCGGGTCGGTTCTGTTCCTCGTGGTGTCGGCGGACACGTTGCGCCTGTTGGTGGGGATTGCCGTCCTCGTGGCCACGGCGATGCTGGCGCGCGGGTCGCGTCTCGAGGCACCCCCGGATCGATTGGACTGGGCGATGGGGGCGGTCAGCGGAGTGCTCGCCACCTCAACTTCGACGAACGGCCCGCCGCTCGTGCTCGCACTGCAGGCGAGGGCGATGGCGCCGGACACGTTCCGGGCAACGATCAACACGGTCTTTGCCCTGTCGAACATCGGTGCGCTCGCGTTCTTCGTCGGGGCGGGCAAGGTGAACGGTGATGGTCTGGTGGGGGCAGCTGTCGCGCTTCCATCGATGTTCGCGGCGGTTCGCCTCGGGTATGCGGCGCGACCGCACGTGGCGGGTCAGCGCTTCAGACGGCTGGTGCTGGCTCTCCTGATGCTGGCGGGAGTGAGTGCGATCGTCGCGTCGTTTGCACCATGATCGGCCTGCACTGGCCCGGATCGGATGGTGTCAGTCGTGGCCGAACATGGTGAGCCACGCCTCACGATTGCGCGGTTTGAAGACGTAGTTGATCTCCTTGATCTCCCCCAGGTGCGCGGCCGGGGGCGCGCTGTACTGGTGGCCGGGGAACACGATCGTGTCATCTGGTAGTCCCGCGAGCAGCGACAGGCTCTCCCACATGTCCGCGGGGTCGGACCCCGGCAGGTCGGTCCGGCCGCATCCTTCGAGGAACAACGTGTCGCCGGAGAAGAGGCACCCGTTGGCAAAGAAGCATTGACTCCCGGGGGTGTGTCCGGGTGTGTGGAGACACGAGATTTCGAGGTCGCCGACGGTGATCACATCACCGGCGTCGTGGGCGACGAGGTCGGTGTCACTCACTCCCGTGGTGCGCACGACCCAGGGAACCTCGTGCTTGTTCACGTGGATCGGCACGGGGCACTTCTCGAGCAGTGTGGCGACGCCCTCGATCGTGTGGCCCATCATCGAGCCACCCACATGATCGGGGTGGTAGTGGCTGGCGAGCACCCCGGTCACGCGCATCCCGTCGGCCTCGGCGATCGCGAGCAGGTCGCCGACTGCATAGGCGGGATCGACCATCAGGCACTCGCCCGTGGCCCGGTCGCCCACGAGATAGGCGAAATTCACCATTTGGCGGGCGACCATGTCGCTGGCGGCGAAGTCCCGTCCGCCGAGCAACTGGCGGAAGTAGAAGCGGTTGGTGTCGTGCGTGTCCACACGACGCACAATAGAGGTCGTGGTTGCACCAGAGGGGCTCCGGGCCGGGGACAGGGTCCTTGTTGGTGACCACATTGTGGTCGTCGATGAGGCGCTCGCGGCCGAGTTCTCCCCGGGTGATCGGCTGATCGGTGTCGCGGCGACGGGACAACTGCGACGGATTCCGTCGGCGACGGCACGATTGGTGGCCGATGCCGTGACCGCAGCCACTGATGCTTTTGCCAGGCTCGGTGATGCGGGACCGCAGGCCATCGAGCGCTTCTTCGGGATCGCTGCCGAGCGGTTGGCCGATGACGAGGTGTGCGCACCAGTGCTCCGGGCGAACAGTGCCGATGTCGCCTCGGCGAGGGCGAGGGGACGCTCCACGACCCGGCTCGAACTGACGGGGCGGATGCGGGAGGACATGGTGTCCTCGTTGCGGATGTGGCGTGACCTCCCGGTCCCCGAGTCAGCGGAGTTCACGATCTCCCACGACGGTTGGACCGTCGAGCAGTGGCGCGCCCCTCTCGGTGTGGTGGGGTTCGTCTTCGAGGGGCGACCCAACGTGTTCGCCGATGCCACGGGCGTGCTGAAGGGCGGGAACTGCGTCGTGTTGCGCATCGGAAGTGACGCACTCGCCACGGCTGTCGCGGTGATGGAGTCGGTGGTGCGCCCGGCTCTGCGACTGTCCGGACTACCCGAGGGGGCGGTGGTGCTCGTCGAGTCCCCCGAGCACGCTGCGGGCTGGGCCCTCTTCGCAGATTCGCGCCTGTCACTGGCGGTCGCGCGTGGGTCCGGACCCGCGGTGGCCGAGCTCGGTTCCATCGCGCGCCAAGCCGGAACGGCGGTGAGCCTCCACGGCACTGGTGGCGCCTGGATGATCGTGGCAGACGATGCCGACGAGGTGCGTCTGTCGGCGGTGATCGAACACAGTCTGGACCGGAAGGTGTGCAACACCGCAAATGTCGTCTGCCTCCCACGCACGCGCGCGGTGAAGTGGGGGCCACTGGTGCGTGCGGCCGCCGATCGCGCTTCGGCGTCCCGCGGCGTGCGCGCCCGTTTCCATGCAGTGGGGGACGCTGTGGGTGTGCTCGGCGACCCGGACGAGATCCACGTGCGACGCGCCGATGGGGTGGCGCTGGAGCCCGCCGTGACGGTGTGCGACGTGGGAGACCTCGCCATCGAGCACGAGTGGGAGGAGAATCCGGAACTCTCGGTTGTTCTCGTGGACTCGCTCGAAGAGGCCCTCGAATTGTTCGCGGCGCACAGTCCGAGGTTCATTGCGAGCGTCATCACCGAGAACGAGGAGACGTTCCTCGCAGCCTGGCGCCGCCTCGATGCCCCCTTCGTGGGTGACGGCTTCACCCGGTGGGTGGACGGCCAGTTCGCGTTGCTGCGTCCGGAACTCGGGCTGTCCAACTGGCAGAACGGTCGGCTCTTTGCGCGGGGCGGGATTCTCTCGGGTGACTCGGCCTACTCGGTGCGTCTGAGGGTGCGACAGACGGATCCTTTCCTCCACCGCTGAGGCGCGCCAGACTCCGCTCGCGCCCGCCGTTCAGCCGATGAACCGCTCGATCAACGAGCCGAGGCGCCTCGCTGGCCGGTCCGTGCGTGCCTCGATGCGATCAGCAAGGGCGACGGCGCGGATCATGCCGTTGATGCCGAGCCAGCGGAACGGCTCGGGTTCCCAGTCGGACACCTGGTGCCCGACAAAGGGCAGCCGCGAGATCTCGTCGTCGACACCCAGCATGGCTCGTGCGAACCCCGCAGCCACCAGATGCGACAGCGCCACTCCGTCGCCCACGTAACCACCGGCGAAGCCGGTGCGGGTCGCGCGATCCACGCGTGCGGTGGCGTGCCAGTCCCGGGTGACCCCGAGCACTCCTCCCCATCGGTGCGTCACCTCGGCGCCACGGGCCGCGGGAAACATCTCGAACATCGTCGACACGATGCGATCGTGGACCGTCGGGTCCGTGTCGTGCTGCGGGCCGACCCTGCTCGCCCAGCGGTAGGCACCGCGTCCACCGAAGGCGATGCGACCGTCGCGCGTCCGCTGCGCGTAGATGACGAGCCTCCTCGCATCGGCGATCGTCTCGCGGGAATCCCAGCCGATCCGTTGCCACACGGAATCGGGGAGCGGCTCGGTCGCAACCATGTAGGAGTGCAACGGTGCGATCCGGCGTCGGTGGCCGGCCAGTCGCGCGGTGAAGCCCTCGGTGCACAGCAGGAGCCAGTCGCACCTCGTCTCGACCTCACCGCCCGGAACGGCGAGCCTCACGACATTGCCGCCGCGCTCCCGTCGGTGCGAGAGGAGGCGCGAGTCTCCGCGCACGGCCACCCCTGCCTCGCACGCCACCGCAGAGATGCCGAGCACGAGGGCGAGGGGATCCACGGTCGCGCACGCCGGGCTGTGGGTGGCGCAACGAACTCCCGGCACCCGAAGGTGTTCGTCAACCTCGTTGGACGGGAGCATGCGGAGGAACTCTTCCCCGAAACCGTGCCGGCGTGCCTCTGCGATGCTCGAGCGGAGGCGTTCCACCTGCGGGCCGGTCCTGGCGAGCGAGAGTGTCCCGGCGTGTGTCCATCCGCAGTCGATCCCGTGTGCGGCGGTGAAGTCACCTATCGCAGACACGGTGTCGATGAGAGCCCTCTGGAACGCCACGGCGGCTGCAGGTGACGCCGTCTCGGCGAGGCTGTCGAGCGACATCGGTGCCATCGCGCTGCACCATCCGCCGTTCCGCCCACTCGCTCCGAAGCCGGGTTGCGCGGCGTCGAGGACCATGATCGACAGGGTCGGTGCCAGTCTCCTGAGGTGGAGCGCGGTCCACAGTCCGGTGAAACCCGCACCGACGATGATGACATCGGCTCCATCGTCGGGTGAGACCGCACGATGCGTCCCGACGGTGCGGCCCGAGAGCCAGAGGGAGTTCGGCCAGGCCGACGGGCTGGTCATGGCTCAGTCACCGATCGGCTCCGAGCCCGGCTCTCATCAACCGGACTGCGCTGCGAGGCCGTCGCATGGCTTCAGGAGAACAGCGCTCTGATCTCGGATTCGGGGTCGTCGACGAGCGTCGTCGTCGTGTCGATCACGAGGGTGGAACGAGTGGACGCGTCGTATTGGGCCCACGAGGGATGGCCGTGGGTCGCCAGTGACACCAACTCGTGCCCGAATCGTTCGGCGACCCCGCCACGCTCGGGGGAGTCACCGGTGAGGGCCTCGGCTCCCGGCGCATCGAGCATGTCGAAGACGAAGGGGATGTCGAGCGCGTGGCAGCATCCGAAACGTCCTCCGAAGGACGTCGAGGCGAAGGTGAACCAATACATCCATGTCGGGGTCCCCTCTGCGACGCGCGCCTCTGCGAGGCGCCGTGCGTGCTGACGGAAACCGACGTCGGTCGTGACAGCCGAGATGAGTTCCCAGGGTTCCCCCGTGCGCAGTCGCGCATAAACGGACCGCGCCTCCTCTGCGCGCGCCCCGAAAGTCGCCTCGGTCGTTGCGATCCAGTCCGCTTCGGTCTTGGAGGTGAACTCGGCATTGAACGCCGAGAAGAGTTTGTTCTCATCACGGTTCGTCCCGAGCACGAGGGGTATGCCGCTGCGTGCCGCCTCACCGAGGATGTCGTGAGGGAGCCCGGACCCCCCGCCGGCAGGGGAGAAGAAGTCGTACCCGGCCGAGGGTCGGGTGATGAGCGTGTTCTGCGCGGCGAGCAGCTCTTCCACCGACTTGGTCGCCGCCTCGGCGAGCGAATCGCACGAGAGAAGCGAGAGGTACTCGGCAAGGAGCGTCTCGGCACGCTCGAGCGTGCGCAACTGACCGATAGAGGGGCTCAGGGCCCACACTCGGTGGAACAGACCCTTCGCACCGGGTGCCGCCATCAACGAGATCACAGCGGAGCCGCCCGCGGACTCGCCGAAGATCGTCACATTCGATGGGTCGCCACCGAAGGCCGCGATGTGGGAGGCGACCCATCTCAGCGCGGAGATCTGGTCGAGTGTCCCGAAATTGTCCCCACCGAGGAATCCGAGTGCTCCGAGTCGGTAGTTCACCGTGACCACGACCGCACCGCGAGCAGCGAGACGCGAGCCGTGGTACCACGCGAGAGAACCCGCCCCATTCAGGTATGCCCCCCCGTGGATCCACACGAGCACGGGCAACTTCGAATCGGCCGATGCGCCCGGGGGAACGAAGACATTCAGGTGCAGGCAGTCCTCGCCGGCACTGTCTGCGTCGTAGCCGAACATCGCCTCGAGGAAGCCCGGAGTCTGCGGGCACATCTGGCCCCACTCACTCGCATCGACGACACCGACGAGCGGTTCGTCGACCGGATCACTGAAACGGTGGGCACGTGCGAAACGGAGTCCCCGGTACTCGCAGGAACCGTCGTCGTTCACGACCCCCGAGACGGTCCAGCCGTCGGATGACACCGATGTATTCATTACTTTCATTGCACTCATGATAGGCAGGGCGAGTCGGTGCCCTAACGTATCGTCGTGCTGGCGCGTTCGATCGGTGTCGCGTGGGCCCGCCTCAACGAGAGACTCTCGCTGTGGGCGGGGATCGGTCCCGACGAGGCCCGTGGTCGTGCGTTCGGCTCCTTCGGGGCGGGCAGCTACATCATGTGGCCGCCCACGACGATCTTCAACGAGCGCTACATCCACATCGGGGAGCACACCCTGATCGGACAGCACGCCGCGCTGTCGGCGGGAATGGTCCCGGGCCAGGAGTGCGTCACCGATCGTGTCGTCGTCATCGGTGACAGGTGCCTGATCGGGAGGGGCAGCGGAATCGTGGGTCATTTCTCGATCGAGATCGGCGACGACGTCTGGACGGGCCATCACGTCTACATCACCGACCAGAACCATGGCTACGGCGACATCTCGCTTCCGATATCGCGCCAGACCCAGCCGGAGCGCGCCATCTCGATTGGTGACGGGTCGTGGATCGGGCACGGCTCGGTCATCCTCCCCGGCGCCCGCATCGGCGTGCATGTGGTCATCGGAGCTAATTCGGTGGTGACATCGGAGATCCCCGACTTCAGTGTCGCGGTCGGCGCACCCGCCCGTGTGATCCGCCGCCACGATCCCGAGCGCGGATGGATCGACGTGGATTGATGTGCGAGACGTTGCCTCAGACTGAGAGGTCGTAGGGTGTCTGGCACGACTTCATGTCGTTCTCGCGAGCGAACTTGTTGATCCGCTCGCTCACCGGAACACCACCGACGTCGGTCTCGTTGAAATTGGGGCGCGTCGGGAGTGAGCGCAGCCGGTCCACGAAAAGACGCCGATCCGAGATGTACACGCGGTAGTCGGCGATCCAGTCGGGGACAATGGCGCGGCCCTTGGCATCGGTCGGTCGATCGCCCTCGATCTCGTCGATCACCGCCTCGAGATCGTCGGTGGCTCGCTCGACGATCCCGGCCTTGCGGCGCAACGCGCCGGAATCGTCTGGGTCCATGGGTGAGAGATCCTGCATCTCGAACCTGCGGGCCTCGGCAGCGGCACAGCGTCGTTCGGCCCGGGCCGACCACTGCTGATCACCGATCCGGTTGATGCTCTCGCGCGGTGCGAAACCGAACGCATAGACCCACATCGCCACGATCAGACCCATGATGAAGACCAGGACGATCTTTGTGCCGCGACGCGCCGGGCGAGGGATCGGCGCCGATGGCTCCTGGGTTTCCACCGCAAAGAGATTACGGGCGGTCCTCGGTGCGCGCAGGCCGCCAGAAGAGCGACAACTGGCACAGCGCCGCGATGATCCCGAGTGGAACCGCCAGGACCGCCCACGTGCCCGCGCCGAAGAAGTCCGCGGCGAAGTGGTGATCGACCGCGACGGTTCCGGGACCGGAGATCGCGGTTGCACCGGCCACCACCGCGATGCAGAAGCAGTACTCCCAGCCCTGGTTGGGGAGGAACACGAAGTAGCCGACCCGCCAGTGCACGGTCACGATCGCCACCACCATGAGCCCGATCAGGGCCGCCGAGGCGAGGGGAGTCGCGAAACCCGCGGCGAAGCAGACGCCGGCGATGATCTCGGTCGCGCAAGCCAGTCGGGCATTCAACTCCGGTTTCCTCATGCCGATCGATGCGAACCACGAAGACGTCCCGGCGATCCCCCTCGGCCCGCGCATCTTGTTGAGCCCGTGCCATGCCATGGAGAGTCCGAAGCAGAGCCTCACGGCGAGGAGGGCGGTATCAATCCGCGTCATCGGCACATCGTGCCACGGTCGGCCACCTCCACCGGTTCGCGATGGTGCCGGCTCCACCGCGAATCGACGGAGAAATGTCCATCCATGGGTTGGACCGCACTGGCAGACTCGGAGAGTGACGATCGGTGCGGTGTTCCCCGACAGTGCGAGTGCGGACCACCCTCGCGGGTCGCGTTGGTCGCGGGCGGTGTCGTTGATCGTGGCCCTCGTGTCCCGCGAGCCGAGGTCGTTCGCCGTGGCGGTGAGTGCCGCGGCCGTGTTCGCGCTGTGCACAGCGGGCTCCTCCCTCGGCGTGCGGTGGGTGATCGACCATGTCATCGTGCCGAGGTTCGGGGAGGGCTCGGTGGCCACCGGAACGGTGATCACCGGGTGCCTGATCTTGGTGGTGATCTCCCTCGTGCGCGCTGCCGGTGTCGTGGTGCGC
>VGAK01000011.1 GCA_016870775.1 Actinomycetota bacterium | reverse complement strand
TGAGAGCGCCGCCGCTATCGACCCCACCGCGCCGGTGTTCACGGCTATCACCCGGTGGGGCCACGTGTCGGGGCAGCCGCTAACGGGCCACGCGGTCGCGGCGATAGTGAAGCGCCGCACCGCTGCGGCGGGCCTGCCGGTCGAGTACCGCGGCCACTCGCTGCGCAAGGGACTGGTACAGGCCGCCAGGCTCGCGGGCGTATCCGATAGCCGCGTCATGGCGACCACGCGCCACAGGTCGGTGGCCATGCTGCGCCGCTACCAGGGCCAGGTGGGGCTAGTTACCCAGGCCGCAAGCGCTGGGCTGGTAACACAGGCCAGGCGCGACCAGGCCGCCGGGGGGAACTAATGAGCGACGAGGAAAACCAACCGCCCGACGAGGACGAGGACACCCGCCGACACCGTGACCCCGTGCGTCTCCGCGACAAGATCAAGATCGCTATCGCCGGTGATCCCACTGGGCGCGCCAAGATCGACGCACTCCGCTGGAAACCGCCAGACGACAGGCGGGCGCTCGAGACATGGCGACCAGGCACAGGCCCGGTCGAGAGCGACCTAGAGGCCAGGGAGGCCAAGCGCCTAGAACGGCTCGCCGACGCGGTGCTAGGCCCAGTCCACGGCCCGACCGTGGCCGACAGCGATCTAGGAACCACGTTCACCCTGCGCGACCTGGCCGCCCGGCTGGGTCGGTCGGTAAAGACAGTGCGGCGCATGGTCACAGCGGGCACGTTCCCCGAGGCCCGGCAAGTACCCATGCCCGATGGCAAAGGCCGCCGCTGGGAAGTGCCCTACAGCGACGTAATCGCCTGGGAACGCGCCCAGGAAACCGGCAGCGCCCTGGCAGCGCCGCCGATACGTGCCCAGGCCCCACCCGATGAGACAGCCGCAGCGCTGGCCGAAGCACTACGCGAGCGCGACCAGGCCCGCCAAGATGCCCGCACCGCGCAAACACTTGCCGATGAACGCGCCGCGACCATCGAGGCACTAACCGGGGCTATCGACGCGCTGCGCCTGGCGCTACCTGCGGCCCCGGTCGAGCGCCGCCGCTGGTGGCAACGTCGCGCCTAAATCAAACCCGCGCCGCGGTTCACACCCAGATAGCAGGTCGCCGCGGTTCATACCCAGGTAGCACGAGGGTACGGTTTTGCCTCATCCACACGGTTGCTACGGTCGGAACGTGGAAGTAAACGGGTATCGCATCAAGCCAGGTGCGGACCTGACCGGCGCGGACCTGTCCGTCGCGGACCTGACCGGCGCGGACCTGGCCGTCGCGGACCTGTCCGGCGCGGACCTGACCGGCGCGGACCTGTCCGGCGCGGACCTGACTCGCTCAAACCTGACCGGCGCGGACCTGGCCGGCGCGAACCTGCACCGCGCGAACCTGACCGACGCGAACCTGACCGACGCGAACCTGACTCGCTCAAACCTGACTCGCGCGAACCTGTACCACGCGGACCTGCGTGGCGCGATCCTGCGCGACGCGGACCTGCGTGGCGCGAACCTGTACCACGCGGACCTGCGTGGCGCGATCCTGCGCGACGCGGACCTGCGTGGCGCGAAACTGAGGGACGCGAACCTGTCCGACGCGAACCTGACCCGCGCGGACCTGATCGGCGCGACCCTGACCGACGCGACCCTGACCGACGCGAACCTGACTCGCGCGAACCTTTACTACGCGGACCTGCGTGGCGCGATCCTGCGCGACGCGAACCTGTCCGGCGCGAACCTGTCTGGCGCGGACCTGACGGGCGCGGACCTGTCCGGCGCGACCATGCCGGATGGTTCTATCAACGAGTGATCAGTCGCGCGGCGTCCTTCCGGCGTCCTCCAGTGGCCGTGATCGTGTTCTAACCGTTGGAATCGGGCGATTCGTCGTCGTCCGCGGACGGTTCGATTCTCGGCGTCGCCTCCATCGGGCACGAGTGATCCGGTCTCGGGTTGCCCCGGACGGTGAAACCCGCCTGAGCCGGGTCCTCAGAGAAGACCAGCCAGGAGAGCCACGAGGCTCAGCTCGCGAATCTGATCGCGAACGACTGGCTGGTGCTGCTGCGGTTCATGCCGAACAACGGCTCGCCGGAGGCGTACATCGTCACCGTGTACTTGGTCCCCGCGGTCATCGCGAGGTTCGGGCACTTGGCGAGATCGATCACAGCAGTGATGAACCGGGTCTCGCTCGGTGGGGCCTCGGAGGACCCGTCTTTGATGAACTCGCGGTCGTTCGAGAAGCCCGACGTCGCGGCCACGGGCGTGAACGTCGAGCCGTTGGTGTCGGTGAGCGAGACCGCCGCATTCGGGCAAAAGACGAACTGGCCGCCGTCATTGCCCTGCAGTGCGAACCGGTAGTTCAGCGATCCCATGTCGAGGAATGTGTCGGTTCCGGAGATCGCATCATCGGCACCCGTGATCCTCGGGCGCTGGGGCCTCCAGAACTTCACCGTCAACTTCGGCTGGGCCGCAGACACCTCGATCGGCTTGTTGTCCGAGCCGTTGCGGCAGGTGGGGCCATCGTTGCTGGTACAGGTGGTGTCCGAAACGGTGTAGTCGACGGTCTTTTCGGTTCCGCCCTGGGCGGTGAACGAGAACGCCGTGGGCGCGGTCACGAAGAACGGGCTGATCGTCATCGCCACCTGCGCCGTGGAGCCGTCGCTGAGGGTCGCCTTGACAGTGAAGACATCGCCGACCTTCATGTTGTCGAGGAACTTGGCGTAGCCGCGCGGTGCGAAATAGGCGGTGAAATCGAAGCCCGAGCCACCACCCGATCCCGGGGGCTTCAGGTAGTAGGCGTCGTTCATGCCGAATCCGCCGGTGTGGTCCTCCCAGGTGGGGGCGGTGAGGCTCGGCATCCCGTTCGCGACGGCCTTGGTGAGCATGTCCTTCATCGAGTACGAGCCCCACTTGACCACCTGGCATCCGGGTGTGCCGGTCAAGTTGCTGGCCGGGTTGTAGATCGAGCAGGTCGTCTGGTCGGCCTTCTTGTAGGCGTACTTCCAGAAGTTTCCGATGTCACCGTCACCCCACGGGAGCATCCGCGGCGCCACCACGAGATCGGCCTCGGTGGTTCCGGAATCCTCGCTGACGCACCAGGGCAGCCCCGTGCAATCGACCCATGCGTCACGGATGGTGACACCACTCGTCTCGGAGAGGAACGGTGCCACGACACGGGCGGTCATGGTGAAACCGTCGCTGTTCAACTTCGAGAGCTCCGTGCGCAGCTTGGCCGGGTCCGGATACAACTTGACGAGGTAGTTGTAGTTGATGGGCGGCTGGCGCCAGGTCATCGCGGTGTTGAGCGCGTTGATCGTGTCGTACTTGGCGGTCGGGGTGCTGCCACCGAGACCGGCCGACTGGTCGACCTGGTCGGGGTACCCGTCACCGTCGTCGTCAATGTCGAGAGTGTTGGGCAGTCCGTCGCCGTCGAGGTCCCCTCCCGCATCGACATCGGCCGCGTCGAAGGCACGCACGGTGAAGTCGTCCTCGATCCAGTCACCGGGTGCGAGTGAGGCTGACGATGCTTTCTTGGTGGTGGCCATGCCGAGACGGCCGGCCCCGGCGGGCTTGCCCTTGACCGAGGCGCCGCGCAATGCGGTGGCGAGTGCGATCTTGGCGGCTGTCCCGGTGAGGGTTGCCGAGCCGTAACCCTGGGATGCGTTGTAGGTGATCTTGGGCAGCTTGGTGGTCTTGCCGCGTGCGGCGACGACCGCACCGTTCCATGTGGTCTTCTTGCCCGACTTCTTGCCGAGCGAGATCGGCCCGGCATATGCGCCGTTCGGGCCGACCAGGTGCAGGCTCACCTTGACCTTTGAGCTCTTGGCCTTGGGGAGCACCAGCGTTGCCTTGCCGCCCCTGAGGGTCGCCGAGGTGCTCGCGCCGGTCGAGTAGACGGCAAGAACCCGGGAGCCCGCCGTCGCGCCGGCCACTTGTGTGGCGAGTCGGGTCGTGGTCGCGGCCCCTGCAGTGCCCGACGGCAGGAGCGATGCGGCGACTGCGAGCGCACCCGCAGCCGCGAAGATCTTCTTCGGAACCACCAGAAACCTCCCTGGTCGGGTGTCCCGAACAATACTCATAGGAGGAGGGGATGCGAACCACCCGGGGTGCCCCGGGGCTCGGAGTCCCGTCTGACGAGCCAACTCACGAGGGGGATGAGGCAGTGTCCAACAAATTCAGGCTTCTGGTGAAGGCCCTACCGGTGGTGGCTGCCGTGCTCGCGGCTCGATGGGTCCTCTTCGAGTCGTTGGATGTGGGCGAGATCGTCTCGTTCGGGGAGGCCGGCGCGGTGATCACGGGGGTCACGCTGATCCTCGGGTTCATGCTCGCGGGCGTGCTCGCCGATTACAAGGAATCCGAACGGCTCCCGGGCGTCGTCGCGTCGGCTTTGAACGGCTTCCACTCCGCGGCGGTGGGTGGACTCGTCTCCAAGGATCTCGAGGTCGCGTGGGCAAAGCAACGCATCCTCCTCGTGGTCGATGCCGTCTGTGACTGGTTCACCAAGGGCACGCGCGACAGTGAGATGTGGTCGGCTCACGCGGACCTCGCACTGCTCATCGTGGATGCCGAGAAGAAGGGGATGGGAACGCACTATGCGGGACGGCTGCTCACCCTCAATGGTGAGCTCACGAACACCTTGTCGCGCATCTCGGTGATCCGGAACACCTCGTTCATTCAGGCGGGATACGTGCTGATGGGATTCCTCGTCGCGGTGATGATGGCTCTGCTCGCGGTCGTCGATTTTCCCTCGAATGTGATGTCATGGATCGCCCCGTCCGTGCTGAGCCTCGTCTACACCTACCTTTTGTTTCTCGTGAAGGACCTGGACAATCCGTTCGGACATGCCGAGAACGGGGGCCAGGGGAGTGGTGCCGACGTCGACCTCGGGGCACTGCTGGCTGTGCAACAGACCCTCCGAGGACGGTGACCTCGCCTGCGAGCACCGGGCTCGCCGAGTCGCGCGCCGGCCACCTCCCTGCCCTGCTCACGATGCGATGGGGTGTCTCGAGGGTCATCGAAGCAGGGTTCCCGATCCCGCCGATTGTCCGTCGCATGGTCACCCGAGCCGGATCGGTGGGACTCACCTCGGGTCGGCAGCGACGACGAGTCTCAGGGTGCGGCGTTCGCCGTCGAGGAGCTCGATCGACAGGTTGTGGCAGGCGTGGGCAATGGGCGCGCGCCACGCGAGGAGGAACCGATCGTCGCTCGGGTCGCGCGACAGGCCGTCGGTGCCCATGTTGATCACCCCCGACACGGCGAAGCCGTGCTCGCACGACACCACGCGTCGGGAGATCGCACGCACGACCGAGGCGCTTGTTTGTTCATCGGTTCCCCTCGGGCCGGCGAAGACCTCGAAGGGGATCGTGAGGTCGCTCCCTGCTGCCACGGTGAGCGGACGGTCAGGGTCGGTGGTGAGGCCGTCGCCGAAGGACAGGGTCCAGGGCTCCACCCTGTAGAAGAGGTTCTTGTAGCTGTAGTTCCCCACGCGGTCGGTCGCGACCGCGAAGAGCACGTGCGAGCCGACATCGGGCGAGTAGTCCCCGACGGTGCAGTGCGACATTCCAGAGCCGAAGTCGGCTGCCGTGCAGGTGTGGCGATCGGGCGGGACGCGGCCCCAGATGAACGAGTCGCTCTCGCTGATCGGCCCATCGATGCGGATGCGCTCGGGGCCGCGGATGTCGATGTTGAAGCCGCGCAGGTTGCCGGCCAACGTGCAGTTGCCCGCGACGTCGCAGAGGATCTCCATCCCGGTCGCGGCATCGGAGGTCTCCTCGGTCTGCGCGGCCGAGGTGGCCAGGGTGAAGAAGGCCGGTGTCCACAGACTGAGGCCCGACCCTGTGTCCCATGCGCGACAGGCGAGCGTGATGTTGTCGCCGTGCCATCGCGCATCGGCGCCGGGGGGGTCGCAGGCCCACTCCGGGGCCGTGGTGTCACTAGCTGCTGCGGCCGCGAGGGCTGCCGGTCGCGCGGGGCCGTCGAACACCGACAAATAAATGAGGCCGGGTGACACCATCAACCCCTCGGCCGGGCCAGAGGTGATCTGGGCGAGCACCTCGTGCGAGCCGCCGGTGTCCGCGGTGAAAACCACGTTCTGGTGCTCGTCGCAGGCATCGAACTCGAGCGTGGAGGGCGTGGCTCGCAGCGATCCATCCGTGGAGACGGTGACCGTGACCGGCGAGGTCGGCGACGCGACGCACGTGGCTCCGCTGTCTTCTGAGTAGGCGAGTGAATAGGCGACCTGGAGCCGTCCAGTGGTCTCGAAGGACCCGTTCGTCACGAGTCTGTCCGGTTCGCTCGCGTTCGCCAGTGCGACCCAGAACCCGCTCACCGCCAGTGCGAGCAACACCGGCCCCCGCAAACGTCGCACACGAGACTTCTTGTCGGAGCGCGTCGATGGATTCAACATGTCCGCGACCCCTCACACGTGCCGGCGGCTCCCCGCGGCTCCCGATGCATGCCACCATAGATCAGACCGACGTTGTCAACGTCGCGTCGACCGGCGATCTCCACTCCGGGGTTCCAGCGGACTGCGTGCGACTGGTACGGTCGCGCGCGTGCTGACCAGAGGGCAGGCCATCGCAGAATTGACCGCCCCGGGGGCTCCGTGTGAGGTGCGCACCGAACTGGTGAACGGTCGTCCGCTGAGAGTGTTCACGAGGGTGCCCCCGACGTTGCGCGACTTGTGGCTGGCCTCAGTGTCGGCCCGCACCGACGCCACCTACTTCGTCTATGACGACGTGCCCCTCACATACGGTGAGGCACACGGGCAGGTGGTGTCGTTGGCGGCGTGGCTGGCCGAGCGGGGGATCGGCAAGGGTGACCGGGTCGCGATCGGGATGCGCAACTACCCCGAATGGGCGATCGCCTTCTGGGCGATCCAGTGCATCGGCGCGGTGGTCGTGAGCCTCAACGCCTGGTGGATCACCGAGGAGCTCGAGTTCGCCCTGAACGACTCGGGCGCGCTCGCCGCGCTCGTCGATGGTGAGCGCTCCGAGCGCCTGCCTGCCGCGATGCTCGCACGCGCACCACTTCGACACTTGGTGACCACCCGGTGCGCGCCGCGGTCCGATGCCACCGGCTGGGATGAGGCGACGGGAGATCGCTCGGCCACTCTGCCCGCGGTCGATATCGCGCCCGAGGACGACGCAACGATCCTCTACACCTCGGGCACCACCGGATTCCCGAAGGGTGCCGTCGGGTCGCATCGCAACTACATGACAAACGTCGGCAACGGGGTCCTCGCGGCTGCCGTCGCGGCCAAGATCACCGGTGCACCCGCGTCGACCGCACCAGTCGCAGCAACGCCGACGACCCAGGTGAGAGCCCTCGCGACCTTTCCGTTCTTCCACATCGCGGGTCTCTGCGGCTTGATCAACAACACGAACAACGGTGTCTGTGTCCACACCATGTTCAAGTGGGACGCGGGTGAGGCGCTCGCTCTGATCGAGCGCCACCGTGTGAACGTGGTGGGCGGGGTCCCAACGGTGGTCCGAACCCTGCTCGAGCATCCCGACTTCGACTCGTTCGATCTGTCCTCGATCACCTCGATCGGCCAGGGCGGGGCGCCCGTGCCCCCCGACTCCATTGCTCGCATCGAGACAGTGTTCGCGGGGAAGGTGAATCCCTCGAACGGATACGGTCTCACCGAGACCACCGCGGCCGTGATCGCACACTCCGGGGCGGGCTACTTCGCCAGGAAGGATTCGGTCGGCCTGCCCGCGGTGGGCTGTGAGGTGAGGATCGTCGACTGGGAGGGCAACGACCTGGCGCCGGGGGAGACGGGTGAGTTGTGGCTCTATGGCCCGAGCAATGTGCGCGGCTATTGGAACAACCCCGATGCGACCGCGGCGTCCTTCGTCGACGGTTGGTTCCGCTCCGGCGATGCGGCCCGGATGGATGCCGAGGGCTACATCTACGTTGTCGACCGCATCAAGGACATGGTCCTGCGCGGCGGGGAGAACATCTATTGCGTCGAGGTCGAAACGGCCCTGTTCGAGCATCCCGCGGTGCTCGACTGCGCCGTGGTGGGCCTACCCCATGACATGCTCGGTGAGGAGGTGGCCGCCGTGGTGGTCGCCGCGCCGGGGTACGGCCCCGCCTCGACAGCCCACATCCGACAGCATCTCAGTGCTCGCCTTGCTGCTTTCAAGGTGCCGTCAGCGATCTTTTGGCACGAGGGTGACCTGCCTCGCAATGCGACGGGCAAGGTCCTGAAGCGCGACCTGCGCGATCACTACGCGATCGCGCCCCGCAACTGACCGATCTCGGCTCGGCCGTCGGACCGTCGGGTGCGGCGGCACCAAACAACGCACCGGAACGCATCTGGGGAGGAGGCGCCCACGATTTGCCCCGGATCGGCCCGGGAAACGGCCATCGACCCTGGTGGACAATTCTCACCCTCGCGCGGGGCGAGAGGCCACGACACGGTGCCGCTCCCGACGGGGCAGGTTCGGCCCCCCTTGCCCCACGCCCGCCGGCGCAGGTGAGCCGGGGCTCGCGCCAGACCGAGCGAGAAGTTGCACCCGACAAGAGGAATGGATGCGGGAAGTTGGCGTCCCCTGTCGCACAGAGTCTAAGGTTTGGGTGCTCGCACCGGGGGTGTGATGCACATTTGTTGGGGAGAATCCGAATGAAGCAAAGCCAAACGTCCGCGCGTTCGCGGCGCATGAAGAGATGGGTTGCGGTCGTGGCCGCGGCCGTCGCGAGCTCGGTTGTTGCGACAACAGCGAGCCAAGCGAGTGGCAACCCGTCGTCCGCGAAGAAGCCGAAGAGAGGCGGCGCGATCACCTACGGCATCGATGCGAACATCGGTGGGTGGTGCTTCCCGCAGGCGCTCTCGGCGGGACCGCTCGGCGCGACAAGGCTCGTCTACGAACAGTTGGTGGAGCGCAATGCGAAAGGTGAGTTCGTCCCCTACCTTGCTGAAAGTTGGCAGAACAATGCAAACGGCAAGGAGTGGATCTTCAAGCTCCGCCCGAACATCAAGTTCTCCAATGGTGAGGAGTTCAACGCTGATGTCGTGAAGTTCAATATGGACATCGGTCGTGGTCTCACCACCGCGAAGTACTGGTCGAGCACCCCGTCCTACGGTTCAACCGGAATCGGTGTGAATTCCAACATCAACTCCGTCGACGTCGTCGACAACCTGACAGTGAAGATCACGCTCGACCGGGCCGACAACGACTTCCTCGGGCTCATGTACCGTGCGGGTCGCTACGTCATGCGTGCCCCCGAACAGGCCAAGAACGCGGCAACCTGTTCGACCAACGGAATCGGTACCGGACCGTTCAAGATCCAGTCCTACCGACCCGACGAATTGGTGACCGTGCGCAACGATCTCTATTGGCAGAAGGACGCGAATGGTGTTCAGTTGCCGTACCTGGACAAGGTGACGGTCGTTGTCATCAAGGAAGCCTCGCAACGGGCGGCCGCGGTCCGCAGGGGAACCATCGACGTTGGTTTCTTCGGTTTGGGTGACGCCACGTTCATCAAGGACATGCAGAAGCGCAAGAGTGTCCTGACGGAACTGAAAGGCAAGACCAACCTGTGGGGTCAGTGGATGCCGAATCAGTCCAAGGCTGGTTCACCCTTCAAGTACCTCAACTGTCGCAAGGCGATTGCGCACGCGATCGACTGGAAGACCTACAACACTGTGCGTCTGAAGGGGCTCGGCTCCTACAACGGCTCAATCGTTGGCAAGGACCACATCATGTACTCGCTGGAGGGCTCGCTGCCGTTCAACAAGACCCTGGCGCAGGATTTCGTCGGTCGTTGCAACACTGATCTGGGCGCTGCCGGACCGTTCAAGGTCACTTTGTACGCCGACACCAGCACGCAGTCACTGAACAACACCAAGGCCATCGAAAACATGCTCAAAGCCGTTGGGATCACGGTGAATCCGACCTACCAGGCGGAAGCCAATATTTTGATCACCAACATCTATCGGCCTGCGGGCAACTCGTTGGACTTCGCGCAGGGAACGCCCGCGGAAGGCCCCGGTGCTGGCTATGTGATGCCCTTCTTCATTGACAAGGCATTCCCTGACGACTCCACGAACCCACTGCGCACCTCGGCACTGGCTCAGGCCTACCAGAAGGTGATTGCAATCGGTAACCACACCGATGCGCAAGTGGGGAAGTTGCTCTATGCAGCCATGGGGGAGCCAGACCCCAAGAAGGCGAAGCCGCTGTGGGCTGCGGGCACCAAGTACCTGCAGGAGAATGCCATCGCAATTCCGGCAATTCATGGCTACACCTTCACCTTCGTGAACCGCGCCTCGAAGTTGAACGGTTGGGGCAAGTACAACAATCCTGATGGCACGCGTGTCTCGGTTGTCGAGATTCGGGGACAGGACTTCGTACAGATCTGGAAGGGCTGATCCTCTCCGACGTCTCACGAAGGGGGGCGGTGGGCGAAGGCCCGCCGCCCCCCTTCGGCGTTCGGTCCGGGTGCACCCTCGCACCATCGTCGAGGCCGTGCTGCGATCTCGGTGAGGTTCAGGGATTCGGCCAGTATTCGTCGCGCAACAGACGCTTCTTCAGCTTTCCGTGTGCTTCGCGTGGCAGGGCTCCATGCACATCCAGGGTGCGAGGAATCTTGAAGGGGGCAAGACGCCCCCCGCACCATGCCCGCAGCGCGTCGATGTCGAGCGAAGCACCCGCCTCGAGCTCGACTGCGGCCTTCACTTGCTGGCCGAACTCGGGATCGGGGACTCCGAAGACGGCCACGTCGCGCACCGACGGATGCTGGCTGATGACCCCTTCGATCTCGGCAGGGTAGATGTTGACACCCCCGGAGAGGATCAGGTCGACCCGTCGGTCGACGAGGTAGACGAATCCGTCAACGTCGGTGTATCCCAGGTCACCGACCGTGAATCGACCGTCGGGCAACCGACTCGCGCGGGTCTTCTCATCGTCGCCGTGGTAGGCCGGAGGTCCCTCGGCCCTTGCGAAGTACAGCGTGCCGATCTCTCCCGGTGCGAGATCTCGGCCCTCGTCATCGACGACAGAAACCCGGAGAATCGGGGCGGGGCGCCCGACTGTGCCCGGACGCTCGAGCCACTCTCGGCTCGTGCAGACCACCGGTCCGGTTCCCTCGCTCGAGCCGTAGAACTCGACGACGACCGGCCCGAAAATGTCGATGAGCCGGCTCTTTGCCCACGGGGGGCACGGAGCGGCCGTGTGCGTGATCCAGGCGACGCTCGAAAGATCATGGCGGCGGAAGGTTGCATCATCGAGCTTTGCGAGACGCACCATCAAGGTCGGCACAAGGGGAATGCTCGTGATCCGATGGCGTTCCACCGTGGCGAGGAACACGTCGACCTCGAAGCGCTCATGGATGAACACGGAGTGTTGACGCACGAGTGAGGCCCCGAGGATTCCAGTCCCGAAGCCGTGGTACAAGGGCGTGGTGATGAGGACCCGGCCGCGCTCTGGCATCTGGAGAAAACCACCCCACGTGGACTGCCCCCGCATCCAACGCTGGATCGTCTGGCCGGAATCGGCACGCACGACGCCCTTGGACGGCCCCGTCGTGCCACCCGTGTACAGGAGAGGTCCACCCGCCACATCGTTCGATGGTCGCGTGTCGGTGTGGGAGTCGCGCCACGGACCAAAATCAGACCCGATCACGACGACGCGTGCCGGGTCGATCCCGGCGCGGGCGGCGGCTTCGCGTCCCGTGGCCTCGTGCGTCCGGTCGACGATCAACAGCGTGGCCCCACTGTTGACGAGCAGATACTCGAGTTCCCCGACCGTGAGATGCCAATTCAGCGGGACGTACCGGGTCCCCGCGAGGAGATTCCCCAGGACCAGTTCGGGCCATTCCAGGCAGTTTCGGGCAAGAATCGCCCAACGATCCCCGGGCGTGAGCCCGGCTGCCCGGAGACCGTTCGCGACGCGACACGCGCGTACCTCGAGGTCACGCCATGTGAGGACCCGCTCCCCGACGACGACGGCTGGAGCGTCGGGTGTTTCCGCGGTGGATGGAAGGAGTGCGTCCACACCCAGACGCTAGAGCACGCCGTGGTGCGGGTTCGGATGTCCTAGGGTGCCGACATGGCCCACACAGCACCCGCTCCCGTCAAGTCGCGCATCGCCGAGATGCTCGGCGTCGACTACCCCATTGTCCAGGCACCCATGGGTTGGATCGCCAGATCGGCACTGGCCTCGGCGGTCTCGAACGCCGGAGGCATGGGGATCATCGAGACCTCGTCGGGCGAGCTCGATGCGATCAAGACAGAGATCGCGCGCATGCGCGAGTTGACCGAGAAGCCCTTTGGTGTCAACATCGCCCAGGCTTTCGTGCGCGACCCGCACATCGCAGATTTCGTCGTCGAGCAGGGCGTTGGGTTCGTGACGACCTCGGCCGGGGATCCGACCAAGTACACGGCCACGCTGAAGGCCGCGGGACTCACCGTCTTCCACGTGGTGCCGACTCTGGCGGCGGCTCTGAAGGCCGTGGATGCGGGCGTGGACGGTCTCGTGGTGGAGGGTGGCGAGGGCGGCGGGTTCAAGAATCCCCGTGATGTGTCCACGATGGTGCTGCTGCCACTCGTCGCCGAGAGCGTCGACGTGCCGATCATCGCAGCCGGCGGTATCACCGACGGTCGAACCATGGCGGCGGCCTTCGCCCTCGGGGCCGAGGGTGTTCAGATGGGCACGCGGATGGTCTCAGCCGCCGAGTCACCCGTGCACGAGAAATGGAAACAGGCGATCGTGGATGCCGCAGAGACCGACACGGTCTTTCTCAACCGGTTCGGCCGGCCGGGATTGCGGGCGCTGCGCACCGAGCGCACGAGCCGTCTCGAGCGCGAGGAGCAGGTGGGCATGGATCAATTCGGCCGCGTGCAGGAGGTGTACTTCGGTGGAGACCTCGAGGCCGGCATCGCCTTGACCGGGCAAGTGGCGGGCAGGATCCGTTCCGTCAAACCGGTGTCCGAGATCATCTGGGAGACCGTGCGCGAGTTCCGGGATCGTGCCGAGTTGGTGCACTGCATCCGCTGACCGCGTGCCGCCGTCGGCCCCGGATCGCATCCCGTCGGGGTTGATCGGGCTCAGACTCCGTCGCCTACGGTGGGAGCCATGAAAGTCGCCCTCACAGTCGTCGACCATCTCCGCCGCGCCGCGCAGGTGTACGGCGAGCGCATCGCCATCGTCGACGAGCCAGACCAGCCGGCACCGTCGTGGGGTTCGATCACGTATGCCGACATGGCCGATCGGGCACACGCCCAGGCTGCCGGGCTCGATTCTCTGGGCATCCCCCAGGGGGCTCGGGTGGCGGTCGTGAGCCAGAACTCGGCGCGTCTTCTCACCTCGTTCTACGGAGTCAGTGCCTCGGGGCGTGTGCTCGTGCCGATCAACTTCCGCCTCGTGGCCGAAGAGGTCGCCTACATCGTGGAGCACAGCGGCGCCGAGGTGCTGATGGTGGATCCGGAACTCGACGAGCCACTTGCCGCGGTGACCGCGCGGCACCGTTTCGTGATCGGGGCCGAGTCCGACGAGGTCCTCTACAGGTTCGGTGCCGAGCCACGACCATGGGTCCCCGATGAGGACGCGACCGCGACGATCAACTACACGAGCGGCACCACGGCGCGGCCGAAGGGTGTGCAGTTGACCCATCGAAACCTTTGGGTGAACGCGGCGGTGTTCGGGTGGCAGCTGGGCGTGAACGACCGTGACGTCTACCTGCACACCCTGCCGCAGTTCCACGCCAACGGATGGGGCATGGTCTTTGCGGTCACCGCGATGGGCGGCACGCACATCGTGCTCCGCAAGGTCGACGGGGCCGAGATTCTCCGACGCATCGACGCCCACGGTGTGTCCCTCCTGTGCGGGGCACCAGCGGTCGCGAACATGATCCTGGATGCTGCCGCGACCGGGTTGCCGACCAGCCGCGACCGGGTGCGGATGGTGGTGGCGGGCGCACCGCCCCCGACCAAGACCATCGAGCGCATCGAGACCGACCTGGGATGGGAGTTCGTGCAGATCTACGGGCTCACAGAGACAGCACCACTCCTCACCATGAACCGTGGTCGCAGTGAATGGGATTCCCTCAGCCCGGCCGAGCGCGCCCAGCGCCTCGGTGCCGCCGGTGCCCCCTCGCTCGGTGTCGAGATGCGCATCGACACCGAGGGCGAGGTTCTGGCCCGCGGTTCGGTGATCATGGAGGGGTACTGGAACCAGCCCGAGGAGACCGCCAGGGCCATGGTGGATGGCTGGTTCCGCACCGGCGACGGTGGGTCGATGGGGGAGCACCACCACGTGACCATCTCGGATCGCAAGAAGGACGTGATCGTCTCGGGCGGGGAGAATGTCTCGTCGATCGAGGTCGAGGATGCGGTCTTCTCCCATCCCGAGGTGGCCGAGGTCGCGGTGATCGGAATTCCCGATGAAAAGTGGGGCGAGCTGGTGCTGGCGCTCGTGGTCACCACGCCCGGGTCGACCCTCTCCGAGGATGATGTCATCGCGCACGCCAAGACCAAACTCGCGGGCTACAAGTGTCCGAAGCGGGTCGAGTTCCGCGACGAACTCGCGCGCACCTCCACCGGAAAACTGCAGAAGTTCAAGCTGCGCGCCCCCTATTGGGAGGGTCGCAACCGTCAGGTCAACTGAGGCTGCCCCGCTCAGTCGGTGCCGTAGCGGGCATCGAGCACGGCTGCGCACCCCTGGTCAGTGGCGGCGGTGAATGTGCGCTGGGTGATGACCTCACCGAGCATCCGGCCCCGCTCGTTGGCCATGTCGAGCGTGCCACCCACGCTGACCGGGATCACGAGGCACACCATGAGGCTCACCTTGTAGTACTCGAGGATCTCCTCGAAGGGAACCTCGATCCCGCCCTCCCGCAGGCACTGGTGGTAGACCCGCAGGAGGCGATCCTCATGCGCGCGCCGGTCCTCGACGGAGAGGGACTGGGCGAGCATGTAGGCCACGTCGTAGAGGCCGCCCGAGCGGGTGGTGAGCTGCCAGTCGAGGAGCACCACGTCGTCGTCGGTGCCGGGTGCCCCGAAGAACATGTTCTCACTGCGGAAGTCCGTGTGGCAGATCGTGCGTTGGGTGCCACCGAAGTCGTTGAGCAGGTCCTCGAACCGGTCACGCACGCGCTCTCCGAGCCGGATCTGGTCGGGGCTGAGGAGGCGCTCGAAACCGTTCGCCAGGAACAGCGGCCAGGCGTAGTGGAACAGCGGAACTGCCTGCATGGTGATGGGGCCGTTGCCGAAGTCCATCCAATCGAGTGCATCCAGCTCCGGCGTCTGCCACCACTTGGCGTGAAGTTTGGCCGCGGCGCGGATCGCGCGCTCGGCCAGAGCGGGCGACATGCCGGCAATCTGGTCGGAGACCTCGAGGTGGCCGAGGTCCTCCAGGAGCAGTGCCGAGAGGTTGGTCTCGGTGTCGATCGCACTCCAGTAGCACCGCGGCACCCGCACGCCCGCGCGCGGGGCCACCTCGCGGTAGAAGAGCGCCTCGCGCACGTAGTAGCGGAAGGCCTGCATCTGGGCCCGGTTCGCCTCGTACGGCGACGGGAGCTTGGCGATCATCGTGGGGGGGAGATCGCCCGCCTCGCCGGAGTAGGTGATCGTGAGACGGGCCAGTTGGCCCACCATTCCCACGCCCTCACCGATGATCTGGTGGCTCACCGACGCAACCGATCCCCCGGAGAGATGTCCGGCGTGCCTGAGAGCCGACTCGAGCCAGGCGGCGTCGAGGTCGGACGCGGACATGGGGACGGCCATCTCGGCTCCCGGCGAATCAACAGTCATGCGTCATTGTGGCACACCCTGGAGTGGGTCCTCCCGGGCGTGGGGATCTCAACGGGGCGACCGGATCAGCCGGAATGTGAGGTTGAGTCGCGCGTTGTCGAGCCTGGCGGACCGTGGGAGGCGGTGCTTCCATGCAATCTGGGATCGCCCCGACATCACGAGGAGCGATCCGTGGGGGAGCAGGCACGAGACGGTCTCGCCGGTTTGCCTGTGGCGCAGGTCGAACCGTCGCTCTGCCCCGAGCGACACCGAGGCGATCACCGGGTCCACACCGAGGCACGACTCGTCGTCGGCGTGCCATCCCATGTGGTCACGGCCGTCCCTGTAGAGGTTCGCGAGCACCCCGTTGAATGACGAACCCGTCCGGGCCTCGCAGAGACGGCGCACACGGTCCAGATCGGGCGACCACGGGTGGACCCTGCGATCACGCCCCGAGTAGCCGTAGACGACGCCAATGTCGGCAATCCAGGCCGAGAGACGCGGCTCGGCGACCTCCCTGCCGAACATCACGAGCGAGGTCGATTCCCACGGAATCGACGCACCACAACGATCGAGCAGGTCATCGGCGTCGTCGGGCGCGAGGAAGCCGGGCACGAGCAGCGCAGAGCCGTCTCGGGGCAACAGTTCGACAGTCCCGGAATCGAGGGGCAGACGGGGCAACCCGGACACGAACCCACGGTAGCGGATGGGGTGTGGTTGGGGGCAACAATGGATCATGGTTTCTGATCCGCATCACCGTGCACGGCCCACTTCACCGCGAATCCCGATCGTGGACAACCCGACAGAGGAGGTGATCGAGATGTACGCCAAGGGCATCGCGACATCCGACGGGCAACCGATCAACATCTTCGCCACGCTCGCACACCACCCGAAGGTGCTGAAGCGGTTCACGACGTACGCCGGGTTCTTCCTCAACAAGGGACTCCTGCCGGCACGTGAGCGGGAGATCGTGATCCTGCGTGTCGGTTGGAACTGTCGGTCGGTGTACGAGTTCGGTCAGCACACCCTGATCGGTCGTCGCGTGGGTCTGACCGATGCTGAGATCGCCTCCCTCACGCGGGATCCATCAGCGCACCCATGGTCGGTGCGGGACATGGATCTGATCGCGATGTGTGATGAGTTGTGCGAGGACGACTGCGTGGGGGAGACGACGTGGGGGCGTCTCGCGGACACGTGGAACACAGCCGAGCTCATCGAGCTCCTACTGGTGGCCGGCACCTACAGGTTGGTGTCGGGTTTCCTGAACACCGTGGGCGTCGAATTGGATCGCGGAACACCGGGGTGGCCCGACTGAACGGGGTCACCTGATCGTGGCCTGAGTGCGGTCATGAGTCCGACCTCTGTGGAGGGGGCACCATCCCGTCGATCCGAAACGACGGTTTCAGACCTCGATCGGGTGGTGGCAGGCCACGAAGTGGCCCGGTGCGACTTCACGCAACTGTGGTTCCTCTGCGGCACATTGCTCGCTCGCCGCGGCGCACCGGGTCCGGAAGCGGCAACCCGACGGAGGATTCATCGGGGAGGGTGGCTCGCCTTGGATGAGGTTGCCGGTGGGTTTGCGCGTCGGATCCGGAATGGGCACCGAGCCCACCAGCGCTTTCGTGTAGTGATGGCGGGTGCGCTGGTACACGGAGTCCGGATCGGCGACCTCGCACACCTTGCCCAGGTACATGACCATCACGCGGGTGCTCACGGCCTTCACGACGGCGAGGTCGTGGGAGATGAAGATCAGTGTGAGACCGTAGCGGTCCTTCATGTCCTGGAGGAGGTTCAGGATCTGGGCCTGCACCGACACGTCGAGGGCCGAGACGGGCTCATCACAGATGATCATGGTCGGCTCGAGTGCGAGTGCGCGGGCGATACTGATCCGCTGGCACTGGCCACCGGAGAATTCGTACGAACGGCGGTCGCGCACGACGGAGGGGTCCAAGTTCACGTTCACCAAGAGATCATCGATCTTGGCTTGGATCTCGGTCTCGGTGCCCTTGTTCCAGACCCGCAAGGGCTCCGCGAGCGTCTCGGACACGGTGAGGCGCGGGTCGAGCGAGGAGATCGGGTCCTGGAAGATCATCTGCATCGCCGGGCGCATGTCGCGCAGGGTGTCACCCTTCAACTCGGTGAGCTCCTTGCCGAGGAAGTTGACCGAGCCGCTCGTTGGCTTCGGGATCTGGAGCACAGCCTTGCCGAGGGTGGATTTGCCGCACCCCGACTCGCCGACGATCGCGAGGGTCTCGCCGCGGACCAGGTCGAGGCTCACGCCCGACACCGCCTTGACGATCTTGTCCCTCGAAATGCGGAACTCGACCGTGAGATCCTCGACGACGAGCACCCGGTCATCCGTGGGACGCAAGTGGGCCTTCCCGCTCCCAGCCATCAGTTGACTCCTCCGATCGGGAACCAGCAGCGATAGAGGTGGCCATCGCCCGCGTCCATGAGCGGGGGTTTCTCGGCTCGGCACTTTTCGCTGACGTAGGGGCAACGGTCCGCAAAGGCGCACCCCGCCACTTCCTTCGTGGGGTCGGGTAGGCGTCCTTCGATGACCGGCAAGCGACTTCCCGTCGGCGTCTCGAGACGTGGGATCGAATTCAGCAGAGCTTCCGTGTAGGGCATCTTCATGCTGGCGTAGAGCCTCTTCGTGGGCGCGTACTCGACGACATCCCCCGCGTACATCACCGCAATCTTGTCGGTGTGGCCCGCGACGACACCCAGGTCATGGGTGACGAGAACCATCGCGGTGTTGTTCTCGGCTCGCAACTCGTCGAGCAACTCGAGCACTTGGGCCTGCACGGTCACGTCGAGGGCGGTGGTTGGTTCGTCGGCAAACAGCAACTCAGGCCCACACGACACGGCGATTGCGATCATGATGCGCTGACGCATCCCACCAGAGAGTTGATAGGGAAACTTCCGCAGCATGCCCTCGGGGTCGGGGATGCGCACACGCCTGAGCAGCTCGACGGACTTCTGGCGGGCTGCACCCTTGTCCATCTTGAGGCGAACGACGAGGCTCTCGCTCAACTGCGAACCAATGCGGCGAGTGGGGTTGAGCGCGGTCATCGGATCCTGGAAAATCATCGCCATCCCGGTGCCCCAGAGATCGCGCACCTCGTCTCGGGGCAGGTCGGAGATCTCCCGACCTTGATAGACGATCGAACCCGTGCGGGTGGCGGTGCTCGGCAGAAGACCCATGACGGCACGCGAGAGCACCGTCTTGCCCGAACCGGACTCACCCACGATGCCGATGCTCTCACCAGGAGCGAGAGTGAGCGTGGCGTTGCGAACCGCCTGGAGGTTGCCACGCGGCGTGCGAAAACCGACCGACAGGTCCTCGATCTCGAGCAAGTTGGTCATATCTTGGCTTCTCTCAAGTCGAGTCGCGAGCGTACGTAGTCACCGAACCAGTTGCTCGAGATCACGGTGAGGGCGATGCATATCGCCGGCATGTACACCTCGTGGGGACTGAAGGCGATGTTGCCGCGACCATTGGCGAGCATCGAACCCCACGACGCACCCCCGGGCACACCGATACCGAGGATCGACAACGATCCCTCGACAATGATGACCGAGCCGATGGCCAGGAAACCGATCGCGAGGATCGCCGGCGCGACGTTCGGCAGGATGTGCCTTCGGATGATCGTGAAGTTGCGCGTGCCCATCGACTTGGACGCAACCACGAAATCGCGGCTCGACCATTGGAGCGCAGAAGCGCGCGCGATCCGCCCGAGGATGGGAATGATCACGATCGTGAGCGAGAGGATCAGGATGATCAGACGTCGCTGGAGCGTCGCTGGTTTGTCCGGCGAGGAATAGGCCAGCGTCGACAACAGTGCCAGGGACAGCACGAGGTTCGGGATGGACAGCATGATGTTGAAGATGGAGACCACGATGAGGTCGTACTTGCCTCGGAAGTACGCCGAGGTGATGCCGATCAGAGCACCGATTCCGCCGCCGAAGAGAACAGCGAAGAACGAGACGAAAATCGAGATGCGGGCTCCATTGATGAGCCCCGAGAGCATGTCGTAGCCGTCTTGTGTCGTGCCGAGGGGGTGTCCCGGTGTGCCGGGCAGTGCGCCGAGATAGTCGTAACTCGCCAAATCCCATTGCCGCAGGGGGAGCAGGGCGCCGAACAGTCCGAGGAGGACAATCGATCCGAGCCACGAGCCGGCGAGGTAGAAGCCAACCGGTCTCTTCCTCTTCGCGGCGGGAGCGAGCGGACCAGTGTCGGCACTGTCCGCGGTTGAAATCGTCTCAGACACGGCGCTCCCTCGTTCTCGGGTCGACGACTTGGGTGATCAAGTCAACGGTGGTGTTGAAGAAGACGTAGAACGTCGCGATGAGAGCGATCAGCGTCTGCATTGCGATGAGTTGCCGCGAGCCGATCGCGTAGAAGATCTCGTATCCGATACCGGGAATGACAAAAATCGTCTCGATCACGATCGTGCCGCCGATCAGACCGCCCATGTTGAGCGCAGCCGAGGTCAGCAGTGTCGTGCTCGAGGGTCGGAAAACGTGCCTGAAGAGAATTCGGCGGTCCGAGATCCCCTTGGAGGCGGCCATGGTGACATAGTCCTCCTTCAGGGTCTGGATGACGTCGTTTCGAAGCAGACGTGTGTACGACGAGGTGAGGCCGACGCTGATGCTGATGACGGGGAGAATCATCAACTTCAGGTGTTCGAGGAGGTTCTCTGATGGGGCCACGTAGCCGATGGGATCCACCCATTCGAGTTGCACCGCGAACACCAGCGACATGATGAGCGCGAGCGCGAACGAGGGGAACGAGACCATGGTGAACAGGGTGCTCGACACGATCCTGTCGAAGCGGCTGTTCTCCTTGTAGGCCGACACCAGCCCGAGCGGCACCGCCAGCGTGAGCGACACGATCTGTGCGTAGATGAGCATTTGCAATGACACGGGAAGGGTCTGGCCCACCACCTCGGAGACCTCGCGGTATCCGCCCGCGAGGTAGTACCGACCGAGGTCACCGGTAAGGAGCCCGGTGTACCAGTTCCAGTAGTAGCCGAACACACCCTCGTCGAGTGCCAGGTCCTGGCGAATCGACTCGATCACCTGCGGAGCTGCTCCACCCGCGATCACCTCTGCTGCGTCGCCGGGAAGAAGCCATGTCAGCAGAGAGAGCAGGAAAGTTGCGATCGTCACGATGACAACCAGCCCGACGAGACGCTTCGCGAGTATTTGCAAGAAATCCATTGAGTCCCCAAGCGCGGAGCGCGTTGCCCCGCGCGTCACCCTAGAACAAACAAGGGAGCGGCGCCCAATCGGACGCCGCTCCCTCGTGGTGTTTGAACGTGAGTCAGTGAGGAAAGGTCACCCCTTCTTCTTCTGAACCCCGGTCCAGTCGATGCCCCAGTTGGTCACGAGGCGCTGGGTCTTGCCCTTCACCAACTGCAGCTTGCCGATGTTGGTGAGGCCCCGCTTCTTGTTCATGAACATCGTGTAGTAGCCGTGAACGGTGGAGCCCATGTAGCCCTCGGTCTGCAGGTAGGCGGTGCCCTCGATGTAGGAGGCCTGTGCGCCCGCCTTGGACTGCTTCGCCTGTCCGTCGTAGAAGAACTGCGAAACCTTGAAGTCGTTGTGCTTGGCGAGGTTCAAGATCGATCCGATGGCGGAGGAGTAGATCCGCGCCGAGGAGGTCGAGTTGTACACCGTGTTCGCGGCAGCGGTCTCGGCGGGCCACGCGCTCTTCAAGACGAATGGCAGGTTGAAGCCGACGTCGGTTCCCTCGAAGAGCAGGGCACCGATCGCATCGTAGGCATTCTGCGTCGCGAGGCTCGTTGCCCCGGAGTTGAAGGCCTTGGCGATGATGATGGCGGCTTCTTCGATCACCTGGTTCACCTTGATCCCGCACTTCGCCCACTGGTCGATGAAGAACTGGTTGTTCCTCTGCGAGACAGTGCTGGTGTCGGCGGGGACGGTGAATTCGAGCGTCTTTCCTGCGTTTCCGGCCTCGGCCTGCCACGCCGCGACGTACTGCTTCGAGAGGTTCACGTCGAACGCCTGGAAGCCACGCGTGGTGTACATGATGCTCTTCGGCCCGACGAGCGACTTGGCGATGGTTGCCTCACCCTTCAGTCGGACCTTGTTGTAGCCCACGCGATCCAAGCAGTGCAGCACAGCGAGGCGGGCGTTCTTGCTCTTGAAGGGCGAGTTCGCCTTGGCCTGGTTCAACCACAGTGACGGGTAGTACTCCACACCCGACTTGTACTCGGTCAGGATCGACTTGCGCTTGCGAAGGTCCTGGATGAAGGTCCCTTCGCCCAGGGCACTGAAGTACGCAGCGTCGTATTTGCCCGTGCGAACGGCTGCCGCGCGCTGCGAGGACTCCTTGATGTTGGTGAAGGTGATGGTGTTCAGGTACGGCAACTTGTCGCCGGTGTTGGGATCCTTGCGCCAGTACTTCGGGTTCTTCTTCACTGCGAGCGTGTCGGTGTTGACCAGCGTGTAGTTTTCGTCGGTCATGAACGGCCCGGTGCCGATCGGGCGGCCGGTTCCGCAGGTCGCGACCCTGGCGCCCGTGAACTGGCTCGGCGCACGGACAACGAAACGGCCCGATGCATACAACATGCTCTCGACGTCGTTCTGCGCGCGGTCGAGCGAGAGAGTCACCGTCAGGTCGTCCTTCTTGGTGATCTTCTTGATGTTCGCGGTGAACGCAGCCGAGGTCCCGATTCCAATCGCCTTCGACAGGTACGAAGCGCTCGGGGCGGTCACGGTGAAGTTCAACGCGTTCAGGCCGGCGGCTTTGTCCAAGGCTCCGTCCTTGGCGAAGATGCCAAGTGCCATCAACAGAGCGACCTGACCGACGTTTGCCGCGGCATTCGCGGCCACCGTGGGATCAGCCAGACCGAGTCCGGTCAACGCCGCACGACCCACCGCGGTCGCGGAGAACGCGGTGTAGAACGCGGTCGCCTTGGCCGCGTGTGTTGCTGCATCAGCAAAGGCCTGATCAGCGGCTGCTTGGCCGGTTGCGTAGTCGAGGTTCAACTTCAGGGCGTCAGCATTCAGCGGTGTGCCGTCGTGGAATGTGATGCCAGAACGCAACTTGATGTCCCAGGTCTTCAGGTCGGCGTACGGCGTGGCGCTCTCTGCGAGCAGACCGATCATGTCGCCACCGATTGTCTTTTCGAAGAGGGTCTCGTACACGGTGCGGACCGCCATCAACGCCGAGTTGGCGGGGTTGTTGGTGAAGCAGAAGCCCGGGAAAGTGTCGCCGATCGCAACTTTTACGTCGCCGCCGTATTTGCTCGCCGACTGCTTGGATGCAGCCTGACTCGTCGTCGAGGCCACGGTTGACACCGCGATGGCGGCCGCAATGGCGACCCCCACGCGACGCAACACCCGGGACCTGTTGGTCTTGTGTGTCATTGAGTTACCCCCACGTGCGGCACACCGCTTCGGTGTGTCCGGAAATGGACCATAGCACCCATCGGGTCGGGTGCCCAGTGCCGATGGGGGAAAACACGTTGTCGATGGCAATGGTGCCCCGTGGAATAGCCGGGGCGACGGACCCCCCTTTTGCCGGCAGGCGGGGCGGGGGACCCGGATCGGCCCTGATCAGGGGAACACGTGCACCTTGATGGCGCCGGCTGCCCGATCATCGGCGCAGCGGACCGCCTCGGCTGCCTCGTCCAAGGCGAGCCGGTGGGTCACGACAACGGAGGCGATCCCGGGCTGTCGGGCGAGGAGATCGGCCGCGCCCACAAAGTCCTCGTTGGCGTGGTCGTGGCTGTAGAAAATGGACGGCAGGAGCGTCACCTCCTTCATGAGAAGAGCGTTCGACATTGTGACCGGCGTCCAGAACATGCCGAACTCGAGCAGGAACCCCCTCGGTCGGAGTCCGGCGACGCACGCATCGAAGCTCTGCTGGCTGCACACGGCATCAAAGGCCGAGTCGTAGAGGGAGTGGCTCGTGCTGGTGGGAGTACCCGTTGGGACGAGGCCGAGCCTCTCTGCGGCCTCACGCTGGTGAGGGTGACGGGCCACGATGTCGACCTCCACCTTCCGGTCGCGCAACACTGCACCACACAACAGCCCGATCGACCCGGCGCCGACGACGAGCGCCCGGGATCCGGGCTCTGGCCGCACTCGCTCGACGCCATGGACCACGACCGCGAGCGGCTCCACGAGCGCGACCTGCGAGGGACCGACGCCGGCCGGCATCTCGACGAGGCGCGAGGGGTCGACACGGGCGAATTCGGCAAGGCCACCATCGCGGCTGATGCCCAGCAGTGCACGTCCCGCATCGCGGCACAAGTGCCCCAGACCGCGGCCACACTCGGTGCAGACACCGCACTGGCCGGTGGGTCGAACTGCCACGAGCCGACCGGTCTCCGTCGTACCCCCGAACTCGTGGCCCATGACGACACCCGAGACGCCAGCGGCGAGCAAGTGAAGGTCGCTGCCGCAGATCCCAGACGAGGTGATTCGGATCAGTTCTCCATCGCCTTCGGGCACATCGCGCTCGACGACGCGCACGGACCCGTTGTCGGCAACCGCGGCGAGCACGACAACGACGGTATCAGTGCGCCCGGGCCCGACCGCTGGGCGGGGTCACGGGATCGAGGTGGACGAGGCCGAGGTGGACAAGACCAAGGTCGTCGTTGCCGTCGTGAGTGATGGTGACGACGGGGTGGTGCCCTCCGGTGCCGCGGTCGTTGACGGCGGCAAAGCGGTGGTCGTCGATGCGGTGGTCGGTGCGGGGGCGGTTGTTGTCGTGCCGCCGGTCTCGATCCACCGGGCGAATCGTGCGATTTCTGCGACCATGAAGGTGCTCCGGGCCCGATAGCCGGTGGCGGTGAGGTGCATCCCGTCGGCAACGAATCGTGAATCGCCCCGTGGGGTGAACCAACCGTTCCAGTCGGAGACCTTCAGATTCGGCCATCTCTCGGCGGCACGCCCGAGTTGAGTGTTGAAGCGCACCCCCCTCGGTTTCCTGTCCGGCCGGGGCGTGGCCGCAAACTCGAGATTGATCCACATCACGGGCAAGTCGCGGGCGCGCGTCATCACCTCGTCGATCAGCCAGCGCGCATAGGCGCTGTCGCGGTAGCCGGCCATGTCGTTGGTGCCCAGTGCCACGACGACCGCCCCGACATCGACGGTGCCGGCGAGACGGCGAGCGAGCACTCCGGCCCCGACCCGGGCTGATCTTCCGACCCGAGCGTCGATGACCACCTCATCCCATGCGGCGAGTGACCGGAGGCGGGAACTAAAGCCGCCCATGGATGTGGCTCCCACGGTGAGCGAGTCGCCGATCACCAGCAGCGCACCCTGGTGTGCGACTCGGTCGCGCGCACGAGGTCCTCCACCAGTCACGGCGCCTGCATCTCCACGCTCCATCGTGACGAGGGCACCGATGACGAGCCCCATGGCGATCGTTGTGCGAGCGAATCGTGCGCGCCGCGCGAGGGTGGTGTACACCTCTCAAGTGTGGCACCCCGGGTGTGGCATCGTGGTTGAGTGACGAGTCGCCACTTCCTCACCTACCTGGCACTCGCGACAATGGCGGTCACCCAGCCGATCCTGGATCTGTACAGTCGCAACGTGACGGTGTTCTCGGCCGCGAAGCTCTCGACTCCCGAGATTCTTGCGTTCGTTCTCCTGGTCGCAATCGCCCCGGCCGTGCTTGCCTCCTCGGTCGACCGATTCACGCGCCAGTTCGGCGCGAAGGTGAACGAGTCGGCGCGCCTCGTCATGCTCGGCGTCTTCTCGGCGGCGTTGGGCCTCGCGGTCGCGCGGTGGTTGGGGTTCGAAGGGGATGTCGGGTCGGTGGCCCTGTCGGTGAGTTTCGCGGTCGCCTTGCCCTGGGCGTTCGACAGGTCACGCCCGGTGAGGGAGTGGTCGCGATGGCTCGCGGTGCTGTCGGTTGCCGTCACCGGCAGCGCGGTCGTGCAGATGCGGCCCGTCCTCATCGGGACCGAGGGTGCCTCAACCGACGCGGTGGTCGCGGCGCCATCGGTCTCGGTGATCCAGATCGTGTTCGACGAGTTCCCGCTCCACGCCTTGATCTCTCCTGCCGGCACGATCGATGCCGAGCGCTTCCCCGGGTTCGCCGAGCTGGCGGCATCGTCCACGTGGTACCGCGACACCGTGGCGGCGTCGAACTTCACTCACCAGGCCGTGCCGGCGCTGCTCTCCTCGGTCGAGCCCGCAGCGGAGGGTGGCCCGTTCCTCGCCGAGTACCCGCGCAACATCTTCACGCTGTTCCGAGGCCGGGTCGGAATCGAGGGTGTCGAGCCGGTCACGAGTCTGTGTCCCGCCGGCGAATGCGCTCCGGCGAACCGGGTCAACGATTCGGTCGATGCGAGGCGATTCCTGCGATTCATCCGCGACGCGGGTTTCGTCTACGGCCAGCGCGTGCTCCCTCCGACGGCCCGGAAGAAACTCCCATCGACGGAGGGCGCATGGGGCGGCTTCAACGCGGTGGCCGACAAGTTCAAGGAGCAGTTCGACGGCTCGGCCCTCCCGCATCTCAAGGCACTCGAGCGGGCGGTCGCACGCCATGTTCGCGACCGTGAGCCGCGGGTGTCGGTGGTCCACGTGCTCGCGCCGCACGCACCATGGCGCCTCACGCCGGATCTGCGGTTGACACCCCAATCACCCGAGATCGGAATCAAGAATCCGACCGACGACGACGGAGTGCGAGACATCTACCAAGCATTCCTCCACCAGCTCGGCGCCACGGATCGTGCGGTCTCGGCGCTGATCGCACAGTTGCGCGATGCCGGCCGTTGGGATGACACGATGCTCGTGGTCTCGGCCGACCACGGCATCTCGTTCGTGCCGGGGATGCCGCAGCGCCACACCGATTTCTCGGACATGGCCCAATCGGACGACATCTTCCGGGTTCCGCTCTTCGTGAAGTTCCCGAACCAACGCCGGGGCGAGACGAGCGAGTGCGCCGCGTCGAACCTCGACGTCCTGCCGACGATCGTCGACGTG
Source organism: Actinomycetota bacterium (assembly GCA_016870775.1). Lineage (GTDB taxonomy): Bacteria > Actinomycetota > Acidimicrobiia > Acidimicrobiales > Ilumatobacteraceae > UBA2093. Next base: position 31,061 of record VGAK01000011.1, on the reverse strand, counting down.
ACCAAGACCGCGACCTCGTGGACCTTCGCCGGTTCGTCACTCGCCCGGGTGTGTCCCGCGCGGCGCGAGAGGGTGGTGCGGTCGGCAACGGGTGAGACCGCGGTGATGTCGGAGGATTTCGGGGCGGTGCGTGCCCGCGCCGCACACTATGCGGGTCTGGTTCCGAACACCGGGCCCATCTCACGCGTGGCCGCCGTGGGCGCGTCGGCGGCGCTGATCGGCATGAACCTCCCCACGGAGGGCACCGACGACGCTGTCGCGTCGTGGTCGATCAAACAAGCCGATGGGTTCCGGTCGATCGCCGGGATCAAGGGCACGAGCGTGCCGGCCCAGGTGACGGGCACCGTCACCGTGTCGAGATTCCTGCCCTCCGGCACGGAGGGGATCATCACGGTCGACGGAAAGGGGGCGGGTGTCATCGGCGAGTTGAGCGGGGCGAGCGGTACGGTCCGCTTCACGGCGATCCTGGACTACACGCTCCTCGGTGCCGGCGACCACCGGGTGGGTCTGGTGATCCGGAGACCCGACGGTCGTCTCACGCGCGCGCCGGGTTGATGCGCGCGGCGAACGATTCCCGGTCCTCCAAGTCGGCGACCACGGCGGGGATATCGGCGACCCCCACCGGGGCTCCGATCAAGTAGCCCTGCACCCGGGAGCACCCGAGGCTCGCGAGGAGGGACAACTGGCCGGTGGTCTCGACGCCCTCTGCCACGACCTCGGCCGAGAGCGAGCCGGCCATCGCCACGATCGTGCGCACGATCGTGCGCGTGCCCGGATCATCGAGCCGCTGGACGAACGTGCGGTCGATCTTGACGCAGTGGATCGGAAAGCGCTGGAGGAGCGACAACGAGGAGTATCCAGTGCCGAAGTCATCGACCGCGATCCTCACCCCGAGCGACTCGAGTCGGCGGAGGGTGGCGAGGGCCTGGTCGGGTTCGGTGATCATCACGCCCTCGGTGACCTCGAGCCACAGTTGATCGGCCGAGACCCTGGTGGTGGCGAGCGCGTCGACCACCGTGTGCACGAACTGCGGATCGTTCAGCTGTCGCGGGGAGACATTGACGCTCATGGTGGTGCTCGGCTTGCAGGTGCCGTCGTCGATCCAACCGCGCAGGCGCGCCAGCGCGTCGCGCAGGGCCCAGGTGCCCAGTGGCACGATCGTGCCCGTGTCCTCCGCGACGGGGATGAACTCGGCCGGGGAGACGGGTGCACCCTCGCGGCGCCAACGCATCAGCGCTTCGAAACCGACCACGAGGCCCAAGTCGACGTCGACGATCGGTTGGTGCACGAGGTGCACTTCCCCGCGCTCGAGTGCGCGGTAGAGGGCGGTCTCGATGTCGAGCCTCTGGGTCACTCGCTCCACCATCGAGTCGTCGAAGACGGCGATGCAGTTGCGTCCGGCGTCCTTGGCCCGGTACATGGCGGTGTCGGCGTGGCGCATGAGCGCATCGGCCGAGAGATCCATGCCGGAGGGCGCGTGGGCGACGCCGATGCTCGCCGTGACGAACATGTCGGGTTGGGATCCGCCGACGGGCTCGCGGAAGGCGTCGAGGAGTTTCTCGGCGAGCATCACCGACTGCGCGGCAGTCTCGGTGCGGTCATCGAGAACCACGAACTCATCGCCCGAGATCCGTCCCACCACCGCGTGGTCCGGCACGCTGGCGAGCAGTCGTGACGCGACGGTCGTAAGAACATCGTCGCCCGTGGCATGGCCGAGACTGTCGTTGATCGCCTTGAACCGGTCGACATCGATGAACAGAACGGTGGGTTGGCGCGGGGTTCCCCACGACGAACGGAGCGCAGTGTCGATGTGTCGCAGCATCAGCGTCCGGTTGGGGAGACCCGTCAGGGAGTCGGTGAGCGCGGAGCGCACCAGCTCGTCCTGGGTGGAGGCGTTCGCGCGCACCGACTGCACGACGCGCGTCATCACGGCGACCGCGAGCACGACCGACGAGGCGATGCGCACGATCCGGTCGCCCGCGCTCGGTGCATCGGTGCCCGCGAGGGCGATGACCGGCGCGATGAGCGCGGCCGTGGTCGCGGTCAACCGTGCCATCAGCGGTGACGAGATGCGCACGCGCCTCCCCGCGGTGATCGTGCGCACCGACGGATGGAACAACGCGGCGGCGCCCGCCAGTGCCGCCCCGAGCAACAGCGCATCGAACCAGCGTGGATCGAGCGAGACGTCGTCGCGCAACGAGACCGCCCGCACGATCGCGGCCGCGACGCAGCCGAGAACCGCCGCCGCGCCGAATCCGATCGCGGTGTTCGAGGCGCCGGAGAAAAGCAGGATCGCGAGCAGCATGACGACGACGGTCGCGGCCGCCAGCACGACGGCCCGCAGCACCGACACGGCGTCGCCGACGGAGTCGAGCGCGCCGTAGACGAACCATGTGCCATCCGTCGGGTCGCTCGCAGGCTCCACCAGGAGCACCCAGACGATGATCCATGCGCCGAGCCCGACGATGAGTCCATCGGCAATGACGCTGGCCGCACGATCGGCGAGCCTCCGGCTCGTGGTCGCGACGAGCACCACGATCATCACCGTGAAGGGTGCGGTGAGGAGGATTTCGGTGAGTCGGGCATCGAAGCCGTGCGTCGAACCCCATCGGGCGAGGAACAACAGCGTGGTGACCAGTGCCGCCGCCGCGGGCCCCCGCCACCCGATGCGATGGGCGAGACCGGCGGTGAGAACAGCCGCCGTCAGGACCAAGAGCGCTCCTGCGGTGGCGTCACCGACCCCGATCGTGCCCGCGGCAACGAGCGTGGTCGTCACGGCGCCAGCCAGCGCCGCCGACCAGGCGACCGCGCTGAAGGTCCTCCGTGCCACCGTGGTCGCCTTTCATGTCGGCCGGGCCTGCGTGCGCAGGCGCGGATGTCCAGGCTCCATGGTGCCAACAACGACCGCGTCATCGGGGGATCACGCGGGTGCGAGGGCGCGCGAGGGCGAGCGCGGCCACCCGTGTCCGGCGGGATGATCGGTGTCCCCGCACGGAGCAGGGGTGGTCCATGGCTTCTGCGCGCGTATAACCTCGGAATCGACCATGACCACCGCCGCCCCCTCCGTCACGGTCGTCGTGCCCGGGTCCCATCTCATGGCCGAACTACTCGGCGAGCGGGACGAGCACCTGCGCAGGGTCGAGGGGGCATTCCCCGATGTGTCGGTGTCGGTGCGCGGCAACGAGATCGCCTGTGCCGGTCCGCGCTCGCACCAGGTGGGGAAGTTGTTCGAGGAGATGGTCCTGCTCCTCCAGCGCGGGGAGAGACTGGACGCCTCGGTGATGGACCGCAGCATCATCATGGTGCGCGCCGAGCAGAGGCCGAGCGCGGTGTTGACAGACGACATCCTCAAGGGTGCGCGCGGCCGCATGGTGCGACCCAAGACCGCCGGTCAGAAGCGCTATGTCGATGCGATCCGGCAGAACACGGTCACGTTCGCGATCGGTCCGGCCGGGACTGGCAAGAGCTGGTTGGCAGTGGCGATGGCGGTGCAGGCCCTGCACGCGCGCGAGGTGCAAAGGATCATCCTGACGAGACCCGCGGTCGAGGCCGGGGAGCGTCTCGGGTTCCTCCCCGGGGACCTGATGGCCAAGATCGACCCGTACCTCAAGCCGCTCTACGATGCGCTCTACGACATGGTCGACGCTGAGGCCGCCCAGAAGTTGATCGAGAGACAGTCCGTGGAGGTGGCCCCACTCGCCTTCATGCGCGGTCGGACCCTGAACAACTCCTTCATCATCCTCGACGAGGCGCAGAACACGACACCCGAGCAGATGAAGATGTTCCTCACGCGCATCGGTTTCGGCTCCAGAGTGGTGGTGACGGGTGACGTCTCCCAGATCGACGTCCCCGACGGCCGCAGTGGTCTGGTGGGACTCGACCGGACCCTCGAGGGTGTCGAATCGCTCGCGTTCGTCCATCTCGACGGCACCGACGTGGTGCGCCACAGGATCGTGGCCGACATTGTCGCCGCCTACGACCGGGCTGCGCCGGTGCGCAGGCCCGCACCCGGTACATCGGGCAGGTCGTCCGGTGTGTCCTCCCGTGACAGCCGTCGTGGTGGTCATGGCTGAATCGCGACCTCGTATCGAGGCAGTGCGACGATCCGGTGGACCGGGTGAACCCGAGGTCTGGGTCGCCGACGAGCAAAACGAGGTTCCGGTCGACCTCGAGCGTTGGCGGGCGCTCGCACTCGCGGCCCTGGGTGCATTGGGTGTGCGGGGCAACTGCGAGCTCTCGGTGTTCTTCGTCGATGTCGCGACCATGACCGGCTTGAATGCTGAGCACCTGGGCAAGACGGGCCCGACCGATGTGCTGGCCTTCCCGCTCGACGGGGTCACCGTGGGTGAGTCGCAGGGGCCCGGGGTGGCCTCGAAGGGGCCGGTGCGCCCGCACCCCGACCACGACGACATGCCGTTGTTGCTCGGTGATGTGCTGGTGTGCCCGGCTGTCGCCCGGGATCAGGCACCGGCGCATGCCGGCACCCTCGACGACGAGATGGCGCTCCTTTTGGTGCATGGAATCCTCCACGTGCTCGGCCACGACCATGCCGAGCAGGGGGAACGCATCGAGATGCGTGCGCTCGAGTTGTCGATTCTCGAGGTGCACCACTGGGGCTGTCCCGCACCCGCGGGTTTCCGTCAGGTCCACGCCGATGATCCCGACGACGCGGAAGGAGTCTGACCGTGTCGGTGGTCCTGGCGAGGGTGCCCACGTCCGCCGATTGGTGGATGATCGTGGTGATCGGGTTGTTGTTCGTGCTGCTCGCCGTGATGGCGATCGCAGAGATGGGGCTCTCGCGCATCTCCAAGCCCAAGGCCCAGGCCCTATCGGACACGGGTGCCCGCGGCGGGGCGAGTCTCCTGGGCCTCGTCGCTCATCCCGAGCGATGGGTCAATCCGCTGTTGCTGGCGGTCAACGTCTGTCAGACGGTGCAGGCCACCCTCACCGGCGTCGTCGCAGGCCGTCTGTTCGGTGCCGCCGGCGTGGCAGTGGGTGTGGTGCTCAACGTCGTGGTGTTCTTCGTGTTCGCCGAGGCCGTCCCGAAGACGTACGCGGTGCAGCATCCCGAGCGTGCGGCGCTGCGCACGTCGCGTCTCGTGGGTCTGGTGTCGGCCTTCTGGCCGCTGCGCGTCGCCTCTCGCGGGTTGATCGGGCTCACCAACGCCGTGGTCAAGGGCAAGGGCCTCGAGCAGGGTCCTTTCGTGGGCGAGCAGGAGTTCCTCGGGATCGTCGAGGCCGCGGCCGAGGAGAAGGTGATCGAGCACGAGGAACGAGAACTCATCGAGTCGATCATCGAGTTCGGGGACACCGTGGTGCGCACAGTGATGACGCCCCGACCCGATGTGATCTCGGTGGACACCGGGTCGGGGATCGAATCGGCCCTGGACGTGGCCTTCGAGCACGGATTCAGTCGGCTCCCCGTCATGCGCGAGGACGAGGATGGCAACGACGACGTCGTTGGCATCGTCTACACCAAGGACATGATGCGCGCGGTGCGCGCGGGCGCCGCCGGCGGGCTCGTGGACGCTCTGGCGCGCGAGGCGCGCGTGATACCCGAGACCAAGCCCGTCGCGAAGCTGATGCGAGAGATGCAGCACAATCATTTCCACATGGCGATCGTGGCCGACGAGTACGGAAGCATCGTGGGTCTCGTGACCCTCGAGGATTGTCTCGAGGAATTGGTCGGCGAGATCGTCGACGAGCACGACGAGTTCGACCCCGTGGTGACACAGCTCCCGAGCGGGGAGTCGATCGTGGATGCCTCGATGTCGATCGAGGACTTCAACGACCACTTCAGCACCCGCATCCCCGACGACGAGCACGAGACGATCGCCGGGTACCTCTTCGGAGCCCTGGAGCGGGTGCCATCTCCCGGTGAGCGCATCGAGGTCGAGGGGTGGATCTTCACCGTCGAGGAACTCGAGGGTCGTCGCATCACCTCGGTGAGGGTCGTGCCGCAGATCGACGAGTCCTGAACCCCGCCGCCGACGCGGCCCGGGACTAGGTTCGGCGCATGCAGATCTCACTGAACGGCAGGGTCGCGCTCGTCACGGGAGCATCGCGGGGGATCGGGCTCGCGATCGCTCGGCAGTTCGCCGAGTCGGGTGCCAAGGTGATGATGGTGTCGCGCAAGATCGACGAGTCGGTGCTCGTCGACTTCCCGGAGGGGGCGCAGGTGGCCGTCCGTGCGGTCAATGTCGGCGATCTGGGCGTCGCGCGCGAGGTGGTGGCCGAGACGATCGCCCGGTTCGGCCGGCTCGACATCCTCGTGAACAACGCGGCGACGAACCCGTACTACGGCGCCACGATGGGGGTGGACGAGTCCCGCTACGACAAGACGATGCAGGTGAACCTGAAGGCGCCGGTGTTCTGGACGCAAGCCGTGTGGGATTCTGCGATGAAGGATTCCCCCGGGGTCGTGGTGAACATCTCATCGGTGGGTGGGCTGCGCGCCGGGGGCGGACTGGGTGTCTACAACGTGACCAAGGCGGCACTCATCCACCTCACGCGCCAGCTCGCCGGCGAGCTCGGCCCCACGCGGGTCGTGGGCATCGCGCCGGGACTCGTGAAGACCGACTTCGCGGGGTATCTCGTCGAGAACTTCGGTGAGCAGATCGCAAAGACCGTGCCCACGAAGAGGCTGGGGGAACCCGAGGACATCGCGAACCTGGCGACATTCCTCGTCTCGGACGCCGCGAGCTGGATCACCGGCGAGACCTACGTCATCGACGGCGGTGCGGGAGTGGGCGGGGCCGGCTGACACCGGCTCGGAGCCGCGGCGTGGTGCGGTCTCCGCGGTGGCCCCGCCGACATCATGGTGGCGTTCAGCCCGTCACCGAGGTCGGAGATCGCTCTCGCCGTCAAGCGACGCTGGTGGACGCCGGGCGGTCCCGCGCTCAGTTCGACGCCACGAGCGCGGATCTGATTGGTTTGCCGAGCGGGGTGCGCGGGATCGACCCGATGCATCGGATCGCCCGCGGGGCACACCACGCGGGCAGGGTCGACTTCACGTGGTCCCTGACCTCGGCGAGACCGGGACACTCACCGGTCGGCACGATCCATGCGTGCACTGCATCTCCCCACTCGGGATCGGGAACGCCCGCGACGCAGACCTCGGCAACTCCCGGCAGGGTGGCGATCACGGCCTCCACCTCGTCGGGCCACACCTTCTCGCCGCCGGTGACGATGACATCGCCGATTCGGCCGTGCACCACGAGGCCGCCGTCACGCATCTCGCCCGCATCCTGAGTGCAGAACCACCCATCGGCACCACACGGGTCCATGTCGCTGCCACCCGGGGAGCCGTCCCGGTAGGTGCGAAGCAGCATCGGGCATCGCAGGTGCACGATTCCATCGCGGATCTCGATCTCGACGCCATCGAGGGCCCTTCCGTCGTAGACGACGCCGCTTCCGGTCTCGGTCATGCCGTAGGTCGCGACACAATTCCCGGGCCTGTCCACTGGCGGTCGTGAACCGCCGAGCACGATCGTGCGCACCAGCGACGCATCGATGCGCCCGAGTGCCGTGGCGACGAGCGACACCAGGGTCGCGCCGCGCGCCGCGGCGTCGCGATAGGCGGCGGGGTCGAAGCGGGGAGCAGTGATGAGGGGTGCGCCAGTGACGATGGCGCGCGCGACGACGGAGAAGCCACCCACGTGCGCCGGCGGGAGGCACGCGAACCAGCAGTCGTCGGGACCGACGCCGAGTCGTGCGCTGGAGGCGAGTGCGCTCGCCCGGACAGCCTCGATGGTGAGCACAGCCGCTTTCGGCTGACCGGTGGTGCCACTGGTGGCAACGATCAGCGCGTCGCCATCCTCGGCCGGTCGACCGTTGTGGGCCCGCTCCCCACCGGCGTCGACGATGCGTGTCGGTGCCACGGTCGCAAGTTGAGTCTCGCGCGCGGTGCCGGGGAGGCGCTGGTCGAGGGGAAAGACCGCATCTCCGTCGTCCCAGGCGCGCCGGACGCGGGTGACGAACTCGTCGCCGAGGGGGAGGTCGAGACAGATCACCTCGCGCACCGGCTCACTCTAAGGCTGCTGTCTCTGCGACACTTGGAGTGTGTCGCACGCCCGTCCACCGTGTCATCCTGCGCGGACGGTGCCGGCGCAGGTGACATGACCAGCCTGCCGACATGGTGGCTCGGTGCCCGTCCACGCACCCTGCCGGCCGCGTTCGTGCCCGTGGCGGTCGGGGTGGCGTGCGCGTCGAACGCCGACGATCCGGTGTGGTGGAGGCTCGCGCTCGCGGCCGCGGTGAGTCTCGCGCTCCAGGTGGGGGTCAACTATGCGAACGACTACTCCGACGGTGTGCGTGGCACCGATGACGCGCGTGTCGGGCCGGTGCGGTTGGTGGCGTCGGGGCTCGCATCCCCGGGTGCGGTCAAGAGGGCTGCGCTCGGGTCGCTCGGGGTCGCTGCTGTCGCGGGTCTCGTTCTGGCCGCCGTGACCTCGTGGTGGTTGCTGGTGGTCGGTGCGACGGCTCTCGTGGCCGCGTGGACCTACACGGGCGGACCCCGACCCTACGGATACGCCGGCCTCGGGGAGGTGTTCGTGTTCGTGTTCTTCGGCGTCGTCGCAACGACCGGCACCGAGTTCGCCGTCGCCGAGAGGGTCACTCTCGACTCACTGGTGGCGAGCGCGGCGGTCGGGTGCTTCGCCTGTGCGTTGCTGGTGGTGAACAACCTGCGCGACATCCCCGGTGACACCGACGCGGGCAAGCGCACCCTCGCGGTGCGCATGGGGGATGCGGCGACGCGCAAGTTCTTCGCCCTCCTCGTCGCGGGAGCCGGGGTGGCGGTGATCGTCACGGCCGTCACCGCCGGTGTCTGGGCGCTCGCCGGGTTGATCGGCGTGGTCGCTGCTCGGTCAGCTCTCGATGCGGTGGGCAGGGGCGCGCGAGGGCGCGACTTGATCGCCGTGCTCGGGGCCGTGGGTCGTGCCCAGATCGTCTTCGGTGTCACCTATTCGTTCGGGCTCGCACTCGCACTCGCACGGTGAACGGCGCCCAATCCGCGCGCACCTCGGCTGAACCCGATCGACCCGGTCACCCGATCCACCCGCACAATGCGTCGACGAATGCGGGCGTGTCCTCGAGGTGCACGGTGTGGCCGGCACCGGGAATCCGCACGCGCCGAGCCCCGGTGATGGCGGTGGCGAGCCGGTCACCGACGGCGGTGAACTTGGTGTCCAGGTCGCCGGTCACCACCAGAACCGGCATCGCGATCTCTCCGAGCCGTCCCCACAGGGGTTGCTGGGTCCCGGTGCCCGCATGGCGCAGTGAATCGGCGAGACCGCTCGCGCTGTTCCCGAGTCGTTCCCCGACCCGTGCGGCCCCGCGCGAGAGCGATGCGAACATCGGTTGGGCGAGCCATTCATCGACGAAGGCGGCGGTCCCGATCGCCTCGACGCGCTCGGCGAGCGCGGCATCGGATCGGAGACGTGCCGTGCGCTCCCCGGCGTCGTCGATGCCCGCTGTGGCGCTCACCAACACGAGTGCCGAGACCGCCCCGGGGTGGTCGAGCGCGACATGCAGAGCCACGCGTCCACCCATCGAGTAACCAACGAGGATCGTCGGTGGCTCACCGGTGCCGGACGACCTTGCTCCCAGCGACTCGACGACATCGTCGGCGCAGTCGGTGAGGGATCGCGCACCATCGGGTGATCCACCATGGCCGGGGAGATCGAGCGCAACGATCTCGTGCCGGGGGAGTCGCCCGGAGAGCGACTCTGTGACCGGAGTCCACGAGCGCCCTGTCTGGGTGAAGCCGTGGAGGAGGACGAGGCGCGCCGTGTCGGTTGCGTCCGTGACCGTGAGACGATGCGCGGCGAGTCGCATCAGCGGGCCGCGTCGGCGCGCCGCGCGAGGATCCGCTCGATCACGTTCACGAAGGTGTCGGTGTCCTGGGCCCCCGGCACCAGGAAGGCGTCGTCGATCACGAACGCGGGAACTCCGGTGATCTCGCGGTCGATCGCAGCCCGCAAGTCGGCCACCACCTCGACAGTGCCACCGTCGCCGTCGAGCCAGCCGCGCAGGGTCGCTCCGTCGAGACCCGCCCGGTCGGCGCACGCAGCGATCGTGTCGGGATCCCCGACATCGCGCCCCTCGGTGAAGTACGCCGAGAGCAGCGACTCCTTGAGGCGGGCCTGGGCATCGGGTCCCGACCCCGGTGCGACCGCGAGCGCCCAGCGGAGTGCCCGGTGAGCAAGGGTGGTGTTGGCGCGGAGAGCATCGTGCATGCGGAACTCGATGCCCTCGGAGGCGGCGATCCCGGTGACATGGGCGAGGATCTGTTCGGCCCGCTCGCGACCCCCGAACTTCTTGGCGTACGCGTCGGGCACGGGTGTCGGCTCACCGATCGGGGCGGTGGGGTCGAGTTGGTATGCGCGGTACACGACCTGGATCGTCTCGGTGACGCCTTTCTCCTGCAGGATCTCCACGGCCCGGTCGAAACGGCGCTTCCCTATGAAGCACCAGGGACAGACCACGTCGGACCAAACATCCACCCGCACAGGTGACACGATAGGCACAATGCACCCCTCCAACGACACAGCAGGCGTCGCGGCCACGTTCTGTGCCACTCTCGTCGACGAGTGGATGCGCTGCGGAGTGTCCCATGCCGTGGTCGCACCGGGGAGCCGGTCGACACCGCTGGCGCTCGCCCTCGCGGCGCGCGACGATCTCGTCCTGCACGTCTTCCACGACGAGCGCAGCGCCTCGTTCGCCGCGCTCGGAATCGCGGTGGCCACCGGTGCCCCCGCGGTGCTGCTCTGCACGTCCGGCACCGCCGCCACGCACTTCCACGCGGCCATCGCCGAGGCCCACCTGTCGGGGGTCCCGATGATCGTGTGCACCGCGGATCGCCCGCCCGAGTTGCGCGACGTCGCCGCGCCCCAGACGATCGACCAGACCAAGCTCTACGGAGACGCCGTGCGGTGGTTCCATGATCCGGGGATCGCGTCGGCCGATGCAGCCCACACATGGCGCGCTCTCGCGGCCCGTTGCGTCGCGGAGTCGACCGGACGTCGCCCCGGGCCGGTGCACCTGAACCTGCCGTTCCGTGAACCACTCGTCGGGACTGCGTCGCCTCTGCCACCCGCGCGCGCGGGTGCTTGGATGTCCCAGCATCTCGCCGTGCGACCCGACGACGGGTCCATCGGCGAGGTGGCGGGTCGCCTGGCGGGTCGGCGCGGTCTCGTGGTGGCCGGTCGTGGGGCCGATCAATCGGTGATCGATCTTGCACGAGCGCTCGGATGGCCGGTGCTCGCAGATCCGTTGAGCGGCGCTCGCGAATGCGATCGACACGTCGTTGTGGGGTTCGATCCGATCCTGCGCTCACAGACTGCCGCCGCGCAGTTGTCCCCCGAGGTGGTGGTGAGAGTCGGTCAGCCGCCGGCGTCCAAGGTGCTCTCGCAGTGGCTCGTCGCCTCCGGCGCCGAGACGATCCAGATCACCGGGGTGGACGCGGTCGTCGATCCGGACCACCGAGTCTCGTTGCGCATCACCGGTGATGCGGCCGATATCTGCGGTCGAGTCGCATCATCGGTCGCCGGCGCGACCGCCCCCCCGGGGTGGCTCGACCGGTGGGGTGCCGCCGAGACCGCGGCACAAGCGGCACTCTCCAAATGGTGTGGTGCCACGTGGTCCGAGCCCACCGTCGCACGCACCGTCACCGACGCACTCGGCTCCTCGCAGCTGGTCGTCAGCTCCTCGATGCCGATCCGTGATGTCGAGTGGTTCGGCACCGTCACCCCGGACGCGACCGTGCACGCGAACCGCGGAGCGAACGGAATCGACGGGGTCGTGTCGACGGCGATCGGCGTCGCGCTCGCGACGCGCCGGCACACAGTGCTGCTGATCGGTGACGTGGCGCTCCTCCACGACGCGAACGGACTCATCGGTCTGGCGCGCCGCGACGTGTCGCTCACCGTGGTGGTGGTGAACAACGACGGTGGGTCGATCTTCAGTTTCCTTCCGCAGGCCACCGTGGTGGGGGAGTCGGTGTTCGAGTCTCTCTACGGCACGCCCCACGGCGTGACGTTCGCGTCCCTGGCCGCGGCACACGGGCTCGAGCACATCGAGGTCGTCGATGCAGCCGCGCTCTCGGCCGCGGTGCGATCACCGGGGGTGCGCATCGTCGAGGCTCGGTTCGCGCGTGGAGCCAATGTCGCGGCCCACGAGTCGGCGAACGCAGCCGCGGTTTCCGCCGTCGATGCGGCACTGGCGGAATAGTCGCCACGGGCGCGTTGGTGCCCGGAGTCAATCCTCCCGGTCAGGGACGAACGATCGCCGAGAGCATCGCCTGGAACTTGGCCTGAGTCTCGGCCAACTCGGCGAACGGGTCGCTCTCGGCCACGATGCCACCACCGGCGAACAGTCGCGCGGTGCGGCGGTCGCGCGACAGCTGAGCGCACCGGATCGTGACGGCGAACTGACCGTCGCCGCGTGCATCGAACCAACCGACGGCTCCGCCGTACCAGCCGCGCTCCATCGGCTCATGGGAGACGATGAAGTCGATCGCCTCGCGAGAGGGGTGACCGCCGAGCGCCGGGGTCGGGCTCAAGAGACGCACGAGGTCCAACACCGACGACGGGGGTTCGGACAGCGCCCCCTCGATCTCGGTGCCGAGGTGCTGCACGTTGGCGACCGCGACGATGGAGGGTTCGGCCTCCCAGTCGAGGTACGAACAGTGGGGCAGGAGCGTGTCGCGCACCATGTCTATGACGACGCGGTGCTCGACCTGGTTCTTGGTGCTCGCCATCAACTCGGCCGCCAACCGGGCGTCGGTGTCGGGGTCCCCCGTGCGCGGCGCCGTGCCCGCCAGCGGGTGGCTGCGCACACTGCGGCCGTCGACGGCCACCAGCAGCTCGGGTGAGGCTCCGATCATGTCGCCCACGCAGTAGCGGTAACTGGAGCCGAACGAGGCGCGGAGGCGGAGCAGCACGGCATGGACGTCGATCGGATCCTCGGCGAGGACCTCGATGTCGCGAGCCACGACGACCTTGTCGAGCGACCCTGCCCGGACCGCATCGCGCGCGCCTGTGACGGTCGCGAGATACTTCTCCACCGGTGTCGCCGGTGTGACCCGAAAGCCGTTCACGGTCGGACGTGGCGGTCGGGTCGCACGCACGTCGGCCAGAGCGGCGTGGAACGCGGCATCGGTGAGGCCTGCGTCGTCGCGGGAGACCAGCGTCGCGGTGGTGGTGCCGTCGGGATGCTTCGAGACGATGAACTCAGGGATCACGAAGCGGGTGTCGGCACCGGGCAGGAACGGGACCAGACCGACGGCGACGGCGCCGTTGTCGAGGTCGGTGTCCATGGCGGCGAGGAGGGCGGTCATTTCCTCTGCGGTGCCCGTGGCCGCGACACCGCGCCCCGACACTCCCACTGCGTCTCGCACGAACAGAACACCGTCCCCGCGGCAGACGTGGTTGAGGTCGGGTGCGGCCTCGAGGCGGATCGTTCGCTGTCTCACCGCGAATCCGCCCCGGTGGTGTCCCGGTCGGGTCCGCCGCTGGCGCGGGTCCCGGTCATCAATTGGGTGAGTCCCCCGGAGAGCTGGTGGTGCACTGCGTCGGGGAACCCCGCGGTGCGAAGCATGGCAACGAGGACCTCGCGCGCAGGAAGATAGGCCACGCTGCGCGGAAGGTACCGGTACGCCGCTGCGTCGCTCAGCAGGGCGCCGATCCTCGGCACGATGCGACCGAAGTACACCGAGTTGCCCCATCGGATGACCCGGTTGTGCGGCACGCCAACATCGAGGAGGGCGACGCGCCCACCGGGCCGCACCACGCGCGCACACTCGGCGAAGAAAACGGGCAGATCGACGAGGTTCCGCAACGCGAAGCCGCACACGATCCCGTCGACGGCGCCGTCGGGTACGGGGAGACGAAGGATGTCGGCCTGTGCGCGCGGGGCCCCGCTGCGGTCGTTGGCGAGCATGCCGTGGGAGAGATCGAGCGAGACCGGCTCGAGACCGGCACGTGCGAGGTCGATGCACAGGTCACCGGTCCCCGACGCGAGGTCCAGCACCACCGAACCGGGCGGGAGGGCGAGGTCGCGCACCGCACGGCGGCGCCACTGCACGTCGAGCCGGAACGTCATGATCCGGTTCACCATGTCGTAGCGGGGGGCGATCGCATCGAACATCGACCTCACCATCGCCGACTTCTCGCGGCCCTCGGGGAGCGTGTCGGAATCCCACGAGCGCTGCTGACGGGTGTCGCGTGGGTTCACCGGGGAAAGGCTAGAGCGGGGACCAGCCGCGGATGGTCGGGCGTTCGTCACGCTTCGCCGCGGCTCCGGCGCCGCGGGCAGAATGCAAGTATTGATCCGTCGCTCCGGCAAGTGGGCGATTCGGCGAACCAAGGAGGACCCGATGATCGATTTCACCCTCGCACCCGAGCATCAGGAGATTCGCGACCGTGTCAGGTCGTTCGTGGACGGCTCGATCAAACCCGCGATGGAACCCTTCGGTCACCGCGAGGAGATGAGCGAGACCGAGCGCGGAGACTACGTGGGCCAGTTGATACGCCTGCGCAAGGAGGCCGTGAAGCAGGATCTGTGGCTGCCGCACATGCCCAAGGAGTGGGGCGGCATGGGTCTCGGGCACGTGGCCCTCGCGATGGTCCAGGCCGAGGCTGCAAAGACGCGCGTTGGTCCGTGGGTGTTCAACTGTCAGGCCCCCGACGAGGGCAACATGCACACGCTCGTGCACTGGGGCACAGACGAGCAGAAGCAGAAGTACCTCAAGCCGCTCTGCGACGGTGTGTCGTCGTCGTGCTTCGCGATGACCGAGCCCGAGGTCGCCGGCTCGGACCCGACGCTCATCCGCACACATGCCATCAAGGACGGCGACGAGTGGATCATCAACGGCCACAAGTGGTTCATCTCCGGCGCCCGGCGCGCCAAGTTCGCGATCCTCATCGCCCGCACCGAGATGGACGTGCCGGAGGGATCCCGCGGAGCCAACACCGCGTTCCTCATCGACCTGCCGGCCGAGGGATGGAACGACGTGCGCGAGGTCGAGACGATGCACGGTGCCACCGGGCACTCCGAGATCGTGATCGAGGACCTGCGCGTCCACGACTCCCAGATCCTCGGCGGTCGCGGCAACGGACACCGGCTCGGTCAGTACCGGCTCGGTCCGGCGCGGCTCGCCCACTGCATGCGCTGGATCGCCCAGGCAGAGACCGCTCTGGACATGATGGTCGACCGCTCCCTCACGCGCTACTCGCACGGATCGCACCTGGCCGAGAAGCAGGGAGTGCAGTGGATGATCGCCGACTCGGCGATGGAGCTCTACCAGTGCAAGCTGATGGTCCTGCACGCGGCCTATCGCATCGACCGCGGCGACGACTTCCGTCAGGAGGTCTCAATGGCCAAGCACTTCGTGGCGAACAGCCTGAACCGGATCATCGACCGAGCGATCCAGGTCCACGGTGCGCTCGGGTACTCGACCGACACCCCGCTGGCGAGCATGCTCCAGCACGCCCGCTGGGCCCGGTTCGCCGATGGTGCCGACGAGATCCACCAGATGCGGATCGCCGAGAACACGATCAAGGCCTTCACCGACACCGGCACCACGCGGAAGGCGACCGGCGATTTGCCGGTGTGATCGGTCACCATTCGCCCTCGGGGCGCCCGTGGGGCAGCGGATCGGCTCGAGGGCGCGTCACGAGTCGACGGCGATCTCCTTGGCCCACCTGTAGTCGGCCTTGCCCGACGGGGACCGGAGGATCTCGGGAACGCGGATGATCCGTTTGGGGAGCTTGTAGCGCGCGATGTGCCTGGCGGCCTCCGTCAGCAGCGAGTCGTCGTTCGGGGCGCGACCCTCCTTCACGCGGATGATGGCGACGACCTCGTTGCCCCACCGCTCGCTCGGCCTTCCGGTCACGACGCAGTCGTAGACGTCGCCGTGCGCTTTCACGGCGGCCTCGACCTCCTCGGCGAAGATCTTCTCGCCGCCCGAGGTGATCGTCACGGAGTCGCGTCCGTGCACCTCGATCATGCCGTCGGCGCGCAGGCGGGCACGGTCGCCCGGCACGACGTAGCGAACCCCCCCGATGACGGGATACGTGCGGTTGGTCTTGGCCTCATCACCGAGATAACCGAGCGCGAGGCGGCCGCTCTTTGCGAGCCAGCCGAGACCATCGTGGCCGGATTCGAGTTCCCGGGTGAGGTCCTCGGAGAGAACGTGGTTCTGAGGTGACCAGGGGAACGTGCCGGTCGAGGCCGCCCCGCTCGTGACCACTTGCGAGAGCTGACCACCGGCCTCGGAGGACCCGAGTCCGTCGACGAGCATGATCCCCGGGAGGTGCCCGAGGAACTCCTCCTTGAGGTTGGCCGACAACGGCGCACCTCCCGACAGGATCGACAGGAGCGACGACAGGTCTCGTGTGTTGTCGACGAGTCCGTCGAGCAGAGGTCGGGCGAACGCGTCGCCCACGATCAGCAAGAAGTTCGCCCTCTCGCGCTCCACGGCACCCCAGATGTCGTCGGCCTCGAGGCGCTCGGGGTTGGACTGCACCACGACCGTCCCGCCCGAGAGCCACGTGCGCATCGCGATCCAGTGACCTGCTCCGTGCATGAACGGGGGGCTGGGGAGTGCGCGCAGGCCCCCGACCGCCTCGGCCAAGAATTCCCCGAGCGTCGTGGCGGTCTTGGATCCCCCGAAGCACTCCACGACCGCATCGGCGTTGCACCAGAGCACACCCTTGGGCATGCCCGTGGTGCCCCCGGTGTAGAGGATGTAGAGATCGTCACCCGAGTAGCCCGCGACCGGCTTGTCGGGGCTCGCGGTGGCGAGTGCGTCCTCGTACCACACCGCCCCCGGCAGGAGCTCGTTGCCCGAGGAGTCGGGCACCTGGATCACCGTGCGCAGGTTCGGCAACCGGTGGCGCACCTCGTCGAGCGTCGGGGCGAATCGCGAGTGCACCACCGTTGCCGTGGCGCGCGAGTCGGTGAGCAGGTACTCGAGCTCGCTCGCCACGTATCGGTAGTTCACGTTGAACGGGGCGACGCGCGCCTTCCACGCGCCGAGCATCGCCTCGAGGTACTCGTTGCCGTTGTGGAGATAGATCGCCAGGTGGTCCTGCCCCGACTCCCAGTTGGCGAGCCGATCGCGCTCCGTCGTGCATCCGTGGCCACGGGTCGCGAGGTGGTTGGCGAGCCGGCGGGTCCTGTCGGTGACCTCGCCCCACGTGAGGCGCTTGTCGCGGAAGATCAGGCACTCCTCGTCGGGTCTCGTGGCTGCGATCGCCTCGTGGATCTCGGCCATGCCGAGTCTCGCCGGTGGGAACTGCGTCATGTCGCAACGGTAATCTCGCCCGACGAGGAGGGACCATGCCGAACAACCCCCACCAGCCGATCTTTGGAATGTTCATTCCCCAGGGTTGGAAGATGGAACTGTCCTCGATCGAGGGCGCCGCGGAGAAGTGGAACCGCGCGGTCGAGGTGGCGGTGCGCGCCGAGGAACTCGGGTTCGACTCGATCTGGGTCTACGACCACTTCCACAACGTGCCACGGCCGGCGCAAGAGGCGGTCTTCGAGTGCTGGACGACGATGGCCGCGATCAGCCAGCGCACCTCGCGCATCCGGCTCGGCCAGATGGTGGGTTGCAACAGCTACCGGAACCCCGGGTTGCTCGCCAAGATCACCTCGACCATGGATGTGATCTCGGGAGGACGGCTCGACTGGGGGATCGGTGCGGGCTGGTACGAGAACGAGTACCGCGGCTACGGCTACGAATTCGCCAAGCCCTCCGACCGGATCGGGATGCTGCGCGAGACCGTCGAGATCGTCAGGTCGATGTGGACCAAGCCCGAGACCACCTACGAGGGCAAGCACTACAGGCTCAGCCGCGCCAATTGCGATCCGAAGCCCCTGCAGTCACCCCACCCGCCCGTGTGGATCGGCGGCGGTGGGGAGCAGTTGACCCTGCGTGTCGTCGCCCAGCACGCAGATGTCTCGAACTTCGGGTCGTCACTCGAGGAGTTCACGCGCAAGCGCGAGATCCTGAGGGGTCATTGCGCAGCGGTGGGACGCGACGAGGACGGAATCCGCAAGACCATCTCGAGCGAGGTCTTCATCCGCGAGACGGAGGCAGAGGTGGTCGCCGCGGGCTCACTGAACATCTACGGCGAGCCGGCGGAGTCGTGGCGCGCCAAGGCACTCGTTGGCACCCCCGAGCAGGTGAGTGAGAAGATCCAGGCGTATCTCGATGCCGGGTGCACGGGCTTCATCCCCTGGTGCCCCGACTATCCCTCGACCGAGACGATGGAGCTGTTCGCGACCAAGGTCATCCCCAACTTCCGCTGAGGCGCGGGAGGCACCGGTCTCTGGTGTCAGCCGTTGAAGTACTGGAAGATGACCTCTGCGACGCACGAGGGCTTTGGCGCGCCCTCGCACTCGAAGGTGACCTCGATGGTCACCCTCGCACCACCGGCGGCGTCGTCGACGGCGAGGAGCCTGACCCCGGCACGCAGGCGCGAACCGACGGCGACCGGGGAGATGAACCGCACCTTGTTCGCGCCGTAGTTCACGCCCATTGCGATCCCACCCACACTGAAGATCTGGGGCAGCAGCACCGGCCCGAGTGACAAGGTGAGATAGCCGTGGGCGATGGGCCCGCCGAAGGGGCCCGCCCCGGCCCGCTCGGCATCGACATGGATCCACTGGTGGTCGCCCGTGGCATCGGCGAAGAGGTTCACCCTCTCCTGATCGATGGTCATCCAGTCCGAGTATCCGAGGTGCTCCCCGGTGAGCGTGCGGAGTGCGTCGATGGATTCTATGTGTCGTGCCATGGGGCGAGTGTGCCACAGTGCCGCGCGCGGAGCAGAAGCAGTGGGACGGGTGAGTGCGGAGTCAGCGGAACCAGGTGCGCGCGTGGTCGCGCGACATGGGGTGGACGAGCAGCGCCAAGAGGGCGATCTCGAACATCAGGTTCACGTACGAGCCACCGACGATCACCCACTCGAGACTGACATCGGGCCAGACCCCGACCTTCCACCAGACCCGCAGGACCCATGGTGCCGCGGCGGCGCCGAGTGCGACCCACCAGCCGAGCAACTTGCCGTTGGCCATGAAAAAGCCCCCGACCGGATACGCCACGAGTGCCACCAGCGCGACCAGCGCCCCGAGACCGCCCTCGACGCGCCACATCCCCCAGATGTCGCGCCGGTCCAGGATCGCGAGCAGGTTGAACACGCCGTCGATGTAGAGAAGCCACACCGCGATCGCCAGCGTCTGGGGCCACATGCGGTCGAACCAGCGCCGGGTGTCGAGGCCATCGAGGGCGCGTCGGAACATCGACCCAGTGTGCCACGGGGTCGCGACCGGGTCGGTGCATGCCGGATCGTGTGTCGTCGGCGCCCACACACTGCCGGCGGGAAATGGGGCCGTGCGAGTGTGCTACGAATGTCGAGCATGGCTGATTTCCTCACCCTGTACGCCCAGTCCCAGCCCGACAAGCCCGCGGTGATCGACGACCGTCCCGGTCAGGAACCGATCATCGTGTCGTGGTCCGAGTTGAACGAGCGGGCCAACAGGCTCGCCAACGTCCTGCTCGGTCTCGGTGTGCGCGCCCCCGAATCCAAGGTGGTCTGGTGCGGGCAGAACTCGATCGGGATCGTCACGATGGTGAACGCGGCGCGAAAACTGGGCATCACCGCGGTTCCCCTCAACTACCGGCTCTCCGACGACGAGGCGGCGTACGTGACCGACCACTGTGACGCGAGCGTGGTGTACGTGGACGCCGAGTTCGCCGACACGTTCGCTCGCATCGCGCCGCACATCCCGAAGGTGACGGCGATCCTGGTCTTCGACGGCGACGCGCCCTCCGGGATGTCCTCGGCGGATCTGTTGATGGCCGAGGCCTCGCCGGAGGAGCCCGCGGTCCAGGAGGACCAGGAACCCGGTGCGACGATGATCTACACCTCGGGCACCACGGGCAAACCCAAGGGCGCGTACCGTCGGGGCACCACGGGGCGGGAGCAGGGGGCGGCGTTGATCGCCCACATCGGCTACTCGCCCGATGACGTGTACCTCACGACCGGACCGCTCTACCACAGCGGACCGGGTGGGTTCATGAGCACGGGCCAGGCGATGGGACAGACCGTCGTCGTGCAGCGCAAGTTCGACCCAGAGGACTGGCTGCGACTCGTGCACACCCACGGGGTGACCTCCACATTCAGTGCCCCCACTCCGATCCGCATGGTCTGCAACCTGCCGGCCGAGGTCAAGGCCCGCTACGACGTGTCCTCGATGAGCAGAATGATCGCCAACGCAGCACCGTGGAGCTTCACGCTGAAGCAGATGTATCTCGCCGACTTCCCGGCAGACTCGCTCTTCGAGGTCTACGGGAGCACCGAGCTCGGCGTCAACTGCGTGCTGCGTCCCGAGGACCAGCTCCGCAAGCCCGGTTCGTGCGGGAAGCCGGCACCGATGGTGGAGATCATCTTGTTCGACGACGACGGGAACGAGGTCACCGGAACCGGCCCGCAGCACACGGGTGAGCTCTTCGTGAAGAGCCCCTCGGTCTTCGCCGACTACTACAAGCAGCACGACAAGTACCTCGCCGACCAGCGCCACGGCTACCAGACGGTGGGGGACATCGCCTATCGCGACGACGAGGGCTACATCTACATCTGCGACCGCAAGAAGGACATGATCATCTCGGGCGGGATGAACATCTACCCCGCCGAAATCGAGGGTGTGCTCGAGAATCACCCCGACATCTACGAGTCGGCGGTGTTCGGGATCCCGAGCGAGGAGTGGGGAGAGACGGTCCACGCGGTGCTCGTGAGGAGACCCGGTGCCCGGGTCGGGGACGAGGACATCGACGCGCACGCCCGCGTGCATCTGGCCAGCTACAAGGTTCCGAGGTCGTTCTCGTGGATGGATGAACTGCCAAAGACGGGATCCGGGAAGATCCTGAAGCGCGAGTTGCGCGCTCCGTTCTGGGCCGGCCGCGCTTCGAAGGTCTGACCGGCCGAGGCGCCCCCGGCCTCGCGCGACTCGGCGTTCCGCACTGGTTACCCTGAGAAAGTGCGCAGCGGTTTCGTCACATTCGTCGGGCGACCGAACGTGGGCAAGTCGACCCTCGTCAACTCGATCTGCGGTGCGAAAGTCAGCATCGTGTCGAACAAACCCCAGACCACCCGGACGCGGGTGCGCGGCGTGTGGCACGGCCCGGACTCCCAGATCGTGTTCGTCGACACGCCCGGCCTGCACAAGCCGGTCACGCTGCTGGGTGAGCGCGTGAACGCGACCGCCCTCGACAGCGTGAACGATGTCGATGTCGTGTGCATGTTGATCGACGCGACGAAGGCCTTCGGGAAGGGCGACCAGTGGGTGGCCTCGCGTCTCGACATTGCCAATGCGTTCGTGGTCGTCAACAAGATCGACAAGGCCCCGCGAGAGTTGGTTCTGGCCCAGTTGGCGGCGGCCTCCGAACTCGGGGCGGCCGAGTACTTCCCGGTCTCGGCGACGACGGGCGAGGGGGTGCCCGAACTGCTCGCGGCCCTCGATGCCCTGATGCCGGAGGGCCCCGCGTACTTCCCGGAGGGCATGGTCTCGGACGCCGACGAGAGCCAGTGGGTCGCCGAACTCGTGCGCGAGCAGTTGTTGGCGGTGCTGCGCGATGAGTTGCCGTACTCGGTCGCGACGCGCGTCACCGAGTGGGAGTGGCCGCGGATCAGGTGCGAGATCCTGGTCGAGCGCGAGAGCCAGAAGGGCATGGTCATCGGACGGGGCGGGGAGCAGTTGAAGCGTGTCGGCCAGGCCGTGCGCGAACAACTCGCACCGGGCGCCCACATCGAGCTGCACGTCACGGTCGACAAGGACTGGCAGCAGCGCGCTGACCGGCTGGAGCGCCTCGGCTATTGAGGGCCCGTGTTCCCGTTCGGGTTGGTGCTGGTGATCGGGTCGGTTATGTGGGCGAGGAAGTCGACGACCTCGTCGCGGTTCCGCGTGCGCGGCATCGGGGGCATCGCCGCCACGAGCGTGCGCCAGTAGCCCATGGTGGCCAGACGGCGGTCGAGCACCGCGACGACCCCACGGTCCCGGGCGGTGCGCACGAGACGCCCCGCAGCCTGTGCCAGGGCGGTGGCAGCGATCGGCAGGTCGATCCGTTGGAACGCGTCTTTGCGCCCCACGTCCTCGCGCCGGGCCTCGAGGAGGGGGTCGTCGGGGCGTGGGAACGGCAGTTTGTCGAGCACCACGAGCGACAGCGTGCGCCCGGGGAGATCGATGCCCTGGAAGAACCCCTGCGAGGCGAAGATGCACGAGCTCTCGTCCTCGATGAACATCTCGATGAGCCGCTGTCGCGGATGATCATCGGGAGTCAGGATGCTGAAGGGGAGTCTCTGGCGCATCGCCTCGGCCGCCTCGCGCATGGCCTTGGTGCTCGTGAAGAGCGCGAGGGTGCGGCCGCCCGCCGCCCCGATCAACATCTCGAGTTCGTCGTGGACGAAGGGTGTGAACGCCGGCGAGTTGCGGTCGGGGAACTCGGGCGAACAGTAGAGACGCGTGTTGCGCTCGTAGTCGAAGGGGCTCGGCACGTCGAGCACCTCGGTGCCGTCGGTGGGCAGGCCCACCCGCTCGGGCAGGGTCAAAGGCACCGTCGCGCTCGTCAGAACGGCTGGTCGGTTCGCCCACACTCCCGACGAGAGCACGCCGCCCACGTGCAGGGGGCTGACCCGGAGCACGGGCCGCTCGTCGGATCCGACCACGTAGGCAACCTGGCCACGCACCTCGCCGAGCACGGTGTCGATCCCCTCGGCGAGGCGGGTCGCCTGCGTGACCGCGCGCAGGCGGCGCTGGTCGGTCGCCTCGTTGTCGGTCTCTATCTCGCGCAGCACCCGGATGATCGCGGCGGTCTCGATGCGCAGGACCGAGAGCGTGTCGGCGATCGGTGTCGGCAGGGGAATGGTGACACGGTCCCCGTGGAGCGGTGAGATCGCCTCGGAGAAGCGCAGCCCCGCGTTCTCGAGCGAGTCGGTGACGCCCCGGTCCGCGACGACCCGGCGCACGGCACCCGCGAGCGAAGCAACACGACCATTCGAGAGGTCGACGCCGACAGTGTCGCTCATCACCGATTCGAGTTGGTGCACCTCGTCGAAGACCACGAGATCGTGGGCGGGCAGGATCGCGCCCTGGGAGGCGATGTCGAAGCCGTAGAGGTGGAGATTCACCACGATCACATCCGCGGCGTCTGCCGCGGCGCGCGCCCTCTCGGCGAAGCAGCGATCGCCGACGGGACACTTGGTGCGCCCCGGGCATTCGTCGGATGACACCGTCACCGCGGCGCGCGCCCTCTGACTGGGGTTTGAGTCGAACTCCTCGAGGTCGCCAGTGGACGACTCTTCGGCCCACGCCGCGATCGCATCGAGCTCCGCCCTCAGTTGGGTGCGGGCACGACCGGCCACCTCGTCGAACTCGGGCTGCGCCGATCCCTTGGCCAATTCGGCGATGCGTTGCAGACAGACATAGTTGCCCCGGCCCTTGACCACGGCCCACGTGAAGTCTGTGCCGAGATTGTCGCGCAGCAAGGGCAGATCATTGCGGCTGAGCTGGTCCTGGAGGGACTTCGTCGCCGTCGCCACCACGGTGCGCCGTCCGCTCAGGATCGCGGGCACCAGGTAACCGAGGGATTTGCCGGTGCCCGTGCCGGCCTGGACGATGATCGAGCGTTCCGCAGCGATCGCTTCTGCGACCGAGTGCACCATGTCGATCTGGCCCTGACGCTCCTCGGCACCGGGCATCACCGACACCACGCGCCGAAGCGCCTCGATCGCCTCGCGACCCGCGCCCGACCCGCTCACGCGCTCGGGCCGCGCGCCAGCAGCGCGAGGGCCCTGTCCAGTTCGGCGGCGTCGAAGTCGGGCCAGGTGCGCTCGGTGAAGTGCACCTTGGCCCCCTTGATCTGCCAGAGAAGGAAGTTGGAGATGCGTGTCTCGCCAGAGGTTCGCACGAGCAGGTCGACAGGGGGCAGATCGGGGTCGTAGAGATTGGCCCCGATCGAGGCCGCCCCGATCAGGGCGCAGTCCCCGCCGGAGGCGGCGATGGTGCGCGAGGCGGCGCGGACCAGTTCGGCGCGGCTCCCGTAGTCGAATGCCACCGTCACGACGAGTCCGTCGTTGCCTGCGGTGTCGGCCATGGCCTTGCCGATCGCACGCTGCACCTCCACTGGTGTGCGGGCCCCCGGTTCGTCGAAGGGCCGCCCGATCCAACTCGAGCGGGCGTTGTTCGCGTCCATCTCGGCGGTGCGCGCGAAGAGCTTGCGGTGAAGGGACAGTATGTGGCGCACCTCGGAGCGCGGTCGCACCCAGTTCTCCGTCGAGAAACCGAACACCGTCAGCCATCCGACGTCGCGTGCGGCCGCGGCACGCACCACAGTCGCCAATGCCTCCTCGCCCGCGGTGTGGCCCTCGGTGCGGGGAAGTCCCCGGCGCCGCGCCCAACGGCCGTTGCCGTCCATGATGCACGCGACATGGATCTTTCGGTCCTCGGGGGCTCCTGTCATCGGAGGATCACCCTAGTGAGGGGGAGTTGCGTGCCCGTGTCGGCACCACGGGGCACGGGTCGTGGGAGACTCACCAACGTGGTCTCAGTGTCCGATCGCAGGGGACGGGAGTCCGGCCAGGACCCCGGCGGTCTCCTCAGCCACGTGGTCGTGGCCGGTGGGACCCCGCGGGAGTGGGCGCAGATGTCGACACAGCACTGGCGCACCCGGCTCGATCTCCTCGCCGCCGGTGGTGCCGCCGGGGGCGCCCGCTGGGTGACCTTGCTGCCGCACGGCGGCGATGCACTCGATGCCGCCGCTGCCGCTGCGATGTTCGAGGCTCTGGATGGGACCGGCAAGGTCGAGTGGAGCGAGCACTGGCGACCCAGTCGAAGAGCCAGTCGCCGTGACGACGGGTTGACGGTGATCGTCGATCCATCCCCCGACGGCCATGTTCGCTTCGCCGACGCGGTCGCGGCACTGAGTTCATCGGGTGTCGTCGAGGTCGACGAGGCGATGATCTCGCGAGCGATCCTGGCGCCCGCGGGAGATGAGCCCGACTTGGTCGTGGTGCTCGGTCGGCCCGACATGCTGCCGACGTCGCTGGTGTGGGAGCTGGCATACAGCGAACTGGTCTTCCTCGACCTGGCGTGGGAATCGCTGAATGCGGGGCACCTCGAGTCCGCGATCGACGACTTCAACCGGCGGCACCGTCGATTCGGTGGTCTCGACTCATGAACCAGGCGGTGGTCTGACCGTGCCGACGTACCGCGATTCCGGTGTGGTGCTCCGCACCCACAAGTTCGGCGAGGCAGACCGGGTGGTTGTGATCCTCACGCGCGAGCACGGCAAGGTGCGTGCGGTCGCCCGCGGCGTGCGCAAGACGAGGTCATCGATCGGTGCGCGCCTCGAGCCGATGAGCCATGTCGATGTCTCGCTCCGGTCGGGTCGCGATCTCGACACCGTGGCCGAGGTGCGCCTCGTCGAGAACCACCCGCGCGTGCGTGCCGACCTCGCGCGCGTCCAGCAGGGACTGTCGATGGTCGAGGCCGTCGACAAGATGACGCCCGACCGCGAACCGGTGCCCGAGATCCACGAGATGCTGGTGAAGGGTCTCCGCACCCTCGACACCGATCCATCACCGCTCGTGCTCGGCGCCTTCTTCCTGCGCCTCCTGGCCCTGGAGGGTCGCGCACCGAGCCTCGCCGGTTGCCTCAGGTGCGGCGCGAGGGAGGGGCGGTTCGTCTTCGACGTGGACGAGGGCGGCGTGATGTGTCCGAGTTGCGGGCCGGGTCAACCGGTGTCCGATGCGGCGATCCGGTTGATGAGGGCGATCCTGTCGGGCCGGGTGCGCGACGCGCTCGCCGAGGGAGACACCGCCGCGGCGGGGGAGACGAGCGCAATCGCGATGGATGCGATGGAGCACCATCTCGAGCGGCGCCTGAGGGCGCTCGGGTCGTTCGACCGCCACTTGTAGGATCGGGGTTCGTGCCCGCCAAGGATCTCGAACAGATCGTCAATCTCTGCAAGCGGCGCGGTTTCGTGTATCCGAGCGCGGAGATCTACGGCGGATTCCGGTCCTCCTACGACTACGGCCCGCTCGGGTCGTTGATGCTGAGGAACGTGAAGGACGCATGGGTGCGCACGATGGTCCAGATGCGCGACGACACCGTGCTGATCGACGCCGCGATACTCGGTCCACCGCAGGTCTTCGAGGCATCGGGTCACCTCGCGAATTTCTCCGACCCGCTGGTCGATTGCACGGTCTGCAAGCGGCGGTTCCGCGAGGACCAACTCGAGACGAGGGACTGCCCACAGTCGATGAAGGGTTGCCAGTTCACCGAGGCGCGCGCCTTCAACCTGATGTTCAAGACCACGGCTGGTCCGGTGGAGGGCTCGGGTGCCGAGGTGTACCTGCGACCCGAGACCGCACAGGGGATGTTCGTGAACTTCTCGAACGTGCTCCAGACCAGTCGCAAGAAGCCCCCGTTCGGCATTGCCCAGGTGGGCAAGAGCTTCCGCAACGAGATCACACCGGGCAACTTCATCTTCCGCACCCGCGAGTTCGAGCAGATGGAGCTCGAGTTCTTCGCCCCTCCGGCCGAGGGGCCGAAGTGGTACGAGTACTGGTGCAACGAGCGCATGGAGTGGTACGTGTCGCTCGGTATCCCCCGCGAGATGCTGCGGATCCGAGCCCACGATGCCGATGAGCTGTCGCATTACTCGGCGGGCACCAGCGACGTGGAGTTCATGTTCCCGTGGGGGTGGGGCGAGCTCGAGGGGATCGCGCAGCGCACCGATTACGACCTGACCCAGCATGCAACCCATTCCGGGCAGCGACTCGAGTACTTCGACCAGGCCTCGGGCGAGCACTATGTGCCCTACGTGGTGGAGCCGGCCGCGGGTGCCAACCGCACCATGGCGGCGTTCCTCCTTGCCGCCTACGACGAGGAGGAGGTGAACGGCGAGTCCCGCACCATCCTGCGCCTCCACCCTCGCCTCGCTCCCTACAAGGTGGCCGTCCTGCCGCTCTCGAAGAAGGACACGCTGCTGCCACTGGCGCGCGAAGTCCACTCGCGCGTCGCGGCACGCTGGATGTGCGACTACGACGAGACCCAGCAGATCGGCCGTCGCTACCGTCGCCAGGACGAAATCGGAACGCCCTTGTGCGTCACTGTCGACTTCGACTCGCTCGAGGACGGCGCAGTCACCGTGCGCGAGCGCGATTCGATGGAGCAGGTGCGGGTGCCGATCGACGGCCTCGTGGAGGAGCTCACGCGCCGTCTCGGATTCTGAGGACCTCCCGGATTCTGGTCCGGGCCGTTGCTCGGCTATTTTCTCAGGGTCCGCAACTTCTGCGGTTCGAGAAGAGAGAGTCACCATGAGCCAGGTCAGCCTCATCGCCAAGTTGCCCGCCGCAGAAGGGAAGGGCACCGAGCTCGCCGAGGCCTTCAAGGCCGCCTTCGAGCACGTGAACGCCGAATCCGGGACGCGTTACTACGTGCTCCACTCCGATGCCTCGAACCCCGACCTTCTCTGGATCTACGAGATGTACGAGAACCAGGAGGCCATGCAGGCCCACATGGGTGCCGAGTGGTTCTCCCCGTTCAGCAAGTCCCTCGCACCCTTGATGGGCGGGCGGCCCGAGATGTTCTTCCTGACGCCGATAGGTGGCAAGGGCTTCTGACAGGCGCACACCTGATCGCGCACCGCCCCGGGTGATTTCTCGTGGCACCCCGCACCTATCTCGAGGACATCCTCGCGTGGCACCGCACGCGCGCCGCGAGCGACACCCGTGATCGAGGCGACCTGATCAGGCGCGCGCGCGACGCCGCACCCGTGCGCGGGTTCACCGCAGCCATCGCGGCTTCGACACGCCTTGCGGTCATCGCAGAGGTGAAGCGCCGGTCACCGTCGAAGGGTGATCTCGCGGGCGATCTCGACCCGGCGAATCTCGCAGCCACCTACGAGCGCGGCGGGGCGACGTGTCTGTCCGTGCTCACCGACACGGAGCATTTCGGTGGATCGGTGGCCGACCTTGTCGCGGCGAGAGCAGCGTGCTCCCTGCCGGTGATCCGCAAGGACTTCACCGTGGATGCGAGGGATGTCTGCGACGCGCGGCTGATGGGTGCGGACTGCGTGCTCCTGATCGCTGCCGCACTCGGTGCGGGGGAGTTGGCCGAGTTCCTCGGGGTCGCACGCGAGGTCGGCATCGATGCCCTCGTGGAGGTGCACGACGAGACCGAGCTCTCGGTCGCGGTCGCAGCGGGTGCCACCCTCGTCGGTGTGAACCAGCGCGACCTGGTCACCTTCGCCGTCGACCATGACCGTGCGGTGCGCATGGGGTCGGTGATGCCTGCCGGAGTGGTGACCGTGGCCGAGTCCGGCGTGCGGGGCCGCGCCGACGCAGAGTCGTTGCACCGCGCCGGATACCGGGCGGTTCTCGTGGGTGAGCATCTCGTGACAGCGGCCGATCCGGCCGCTGCGCTCGCCGATCTGATCGTCGACTGAGATCGATTCCGCCCTGAGTACGGCCGTGCGGGCGGTCGGGAAACTCCCCCCGGCGCACGGGTGCTTTGATTAGCGTTCGGGTCCATGTTCGTGAAGATCTGCGGCATCACGAACGAGGATGATGCCCTGCTCGCCGTCGCGCTCGGCGCCGACGCGGTGGGGTTCATCTTCGCTCCGTCGGTGCGACAGATCGCGGTGCAGAAGGTCTACGACATCACGCGGCGCCTGCCGCCCGAGGTCCTCACCGTCGGCGTGTTCCGCGACGAGCATCCCTCTCGCGTCGTCGATCTGGTGCACCAGGCCGGTCTGAAGGCCGCACAACTCCACGGGCACGAGAGTCCCGAGGCGGTCGCCAGCGTCGGGCGCCACGTGCGCACCGTCATCAAGTCGGTGGTGGCCGGCACGGTCGATGCCGCACGCGCGGACCAGTTCGGCACGCCCTTGGTGCTGCTCGATGCGCCGGCTCCGGGCTCGGGCGGGGTCTTCGACTGGAAGCTCGCTGGTGAGGTGCCGATCGGCGTGAATCTGATCCTGGCGGGTGGTCTCACGCCCGACAATGTCGCCGCGGGCATCGCGATGGTCGAGCCATGGGGTGTCGACGTGGCGAGTGGTGTCGAGTCCGAGCCCGGGCGGAAGGATCCGATCCTGTTGAGGGGGTTCATCGAGAACGCGCGCGAGGCGCTCGGGAGACTCGGATCAGGAACGGGAAGGGCACGCGGGAGCGCCGAGCCCTATGACTGGCGGGACGAGTAGCCGCGGACACGGTGGGCCGTGTTGCGACAAGAGTCGCACCACCGGGCACGACGGGGGATCAATCTGGTAGTGGGTTTGCGTGCGAGGCATGGTGGAATGAGGAGCGTGTCAGACCTCCTCACCCCCGGTCCCGACGGACGATTCGGCGAGTTCGGTGGACGCTTCGTGCCCGAGACGCTCGTGCCGGCGTGCCAGGAACTGGAGTCCGCGTTCGCCGAGGCATGGGAGGATCCCGTGTTCCGCGGCGACCTCGACCACATCCTCGGCGAGTACGCCGGCAGGCCCAGCATGCTGACTGAGTGCCGCAACCTCGGGGCACAACTGGGGATCCGGCTCATCTTGAAGCGCGAGGACCTGAACCACACCGGTTCCCACAAGATCAACAATGTGCTCGGCCAGACACTGCTTGCCAAGCGGATGGGCAAGAGGAGGATCGTCGCCGAGACCGGTGCGGGACAGCACGGTGTCGCGGCGGCGACCGCGGCGGCGCTGATGGGACTCGAGTGCAAGGTGTACATGGGCGCCGTCGATGTCGAGCGCCAGCAATTGAACGTGTTCCGCATGCATCTGTTGGGCGCCGAGGTGGAGGCTGTCGAGTCGGGGAGCCGCACCCTGAAGGACGCCGTCAACGAGGCGATGCGCGACTGGGTGGCAACGGTCGAGTCCACGCACTACTGCCTCGGATCGGTCATGGGTCCGCATCCGTACCCGTACATGGTGCGCCAGTTCCATCGGGTGATCGGCGACGAGGCGCGCGCCCAGATGCTCGAGTCGTTCGGTGACGTCCCCGACGTGGTGGTGGCCTGCGTCGGAGGCGGGTCGAATGCGATGGGGATCTTCTCCGGTTTCGTCGGCGACCGTTCCCGGCTCGTGGGCGTCGAGCCAGCCGGCGGAGCCGCCGTCGGGCGCGGGCAGCCCGGTGTCGTGCACGGCATGAAGAGTTATCTCATGCAGGACGAGCACGGTCAGGTGCAAGAGGCGCACTCGATCTCTGCCGGACTCGACTATCCAGGTGTCGGACCGGAGCACTCGTACCTGGCCTCGATTGGTCGCGCCGAGTACCCGACCGTCACCGACGACGAGGTGATAGAGGGATTCCGTTTGCTCGCACGCACCGAGGGCATCATCCCCGCCCTCGAGTGCGCGCATGCCGTGGCATGGATCGCGCGCGAGGCCCCGAAGATGCAGGGTGCGACGGTGCTCATGAACCTCTCTGGGCGCGGGGACAAAGACGTCGGCCAGATGATGAGCGTCCTGACCGATCGTCCCTGATGGGCGGATTGGAGGCGGCCTCGCGCCGTCGCATCGACGCGGGGGGCAAGTGCCTCGTCCCGTACGTGACGGGCGGTCATCCGGGCTGGGTCGACACCGTGCGCGCGTGCGCCGCCAACGGCGCCGACGCCGTCGAGATCGGGATTCCGTTCTCCGACCCGGTGATGGACGGCCCCGTCATCCAGCAGGCCTCGCAGGTCGCGCTCGACCGCGGTGCGACGCCGACCTCGATCCTCCACGAGGTGCGCACGCTCGATGTCGGCATCCCCGTCGCGGTGATGTGCTACTACAACACCGTCTTCCACGCGGGTCACGAGCGGTTCGCCGCGGCGCTCTCGTCGGCGGGCGTGGCGGGTGCGATCGTGCCCGATCTCCCGCTCGAGGAGGCGGGTCCATGGTGCGACGCCGCCGATGCCGCGGGGATCGAGACCGTGATGCTGGCCGCTCCGACAGCACCCGATTCCCGCCTCCCGAGGGTTTGTGAACGGTCGCGGGGTTTCGTGTACTCGGTGGGGCTGCTCGG
>VGAK01000010.1 GCA_016870775.1 Actinomycetota bacterium | reverse complement strand
CGGTGTCAACAAGGTGTGTGATGTGTCTGCATATTCGGCACTGTCGTCAACCCTGAGCAGTTCGCCGGCGACGGTTTCAATAGGGGCAGAACCGAATCACACGCCTCTCGTTGATGCGGCCAAGGACACAGTGCCCAACTCGGCAAACACACTGTCCTTCACCATCGACGTCACCAAGTGTGAAGGTGGTGGAGCAGCAACGGTTGGGCCGTCGGCACAACTGGTCACCCTGATCGCCACATCACCAGGCAGCGGTCAGGTCAAGGCCTATCAGGACTTCTACATCAAGACCGGCTGACCGGGTGATCCCGTAGCCTTCTGTCGGAGGTCTGATCGTGGACGACAAAGTCAAAATCAAACGTGATGGCGACACGATCACCATCACGCTCGCCAATCCCTCCAAGCGCAACTCGCTCTCGATTGACGTGCTGCGGGCACTCACCGATGCCTTCGTGTCAGCCGGCGATTCCGATGCAACTGGTGTCATCTTGGCGGCCGAGGGTCCGGTGTTCTCCGCCGGGCACAACTTCGGTGAGATGGCGGGTGCGCCACGCGAGACCGCCCATGAGTTGTTCGCGACATGCTCGGAGATGATGCAAACCATGCATCGCATTCCCCAGCCGATCGTGGCGCGAGTCCATGCCCTTGCGACCGCGGCCGGGTGCCAGCTCGTTGCAACGTGCGATCTTGCAGTCGCCGCGAAGTCCGCATCGTTTGCCATCCCGGGTGGCAAGGGCGGTCTCTTCTGCCACACACCACTCGTCGCGGTCGCGCGCAGCCTTGCCCCCAAGCGCGCACTCGAGATGGCGATGACCGGTGATGCGATCGACGCCGAGACTGCAGCACAGTGGGGACTCATCAATGCGGCCGTCGACGATGACGTACTCGACGATGCGGTGCACGATCTGCTTGCCCGCGCCACGCGGGGGTCACGCCTCTCCAAGGGTCTCGGCAAGCGGGCCTTCTACGAGCAAGTCGCCATGCCCGAGAACGAGGCATACGCATTCGCGACCGCGGTGATGGCCGACGCCGCCGTCTCGGCCGAGGCGCAGGAGGGAATCAGCGCGTTCCTCGAGAAGCGACCGCCAAACTTCGGTGGCAGGTAGAACGTCATGACGATGACCCCCGGTCGCACCATCGAAGAGGTGGAACTGTCCCTCACAGGGATGACGTGTGCCGCGTGTGCGCGGCGCATCGAGACTGCACTGAACGATCTCGATGGCGTCGAGGCCGCGGTCAACTTCGCGACAGAGACCGCAATGGTCGCCTACGACGCGGATCGGATCTCGCACGAGACACTCGTGCAGGCCGTGGATGGTGCCGGATACGGGGCGCGCGTGGTCGATGACGAGCCCTTCGACGACGGTCTCGAGGATCGACTGAGCGCGGCGAGGACGCGCCTGGTCGCATCCGCCGCACTCGCGGTTCCGGTCGCGGTGCTCTCGATGGTGCCGGCGGCGATGTTCCACAACTGGCAGTGGTGGGCGCTCGCGCTCTCGGCGCCGGTGGCGGCGTGGGGCGCCTGGCCCTTCCATCGCGCGGCCCTCAAGAATGCCCGTCACGGCACCAGCTCGATGGACACCCTCATCTCTGTCGGTGTCGTCGCGGCATGGGTCTGGAGTCTCTGGGCAACGGTGTGGGGCGGCGCCGTCGATGCCCACATGCACGAGGGCATGTCCGCGATGACCGGGACCGGGACGCACGTCTACTTCGAGGTCGCGAGCACGGTGACCGTCTTCATCCTGCTCGGCCGGTACCTGGAGATGCGGGCCAAGAACTCGGCCGGCAACGCACTGCGGAGCCTGCTGGCGCTCGGTGCACGCCACGCCACCGTGTTGCGCGACGGACAGGAGGTCTCGATCCCGGGCTCGGTCGTGCGCGAGGGCGATCTCGTGGTGGTGCGACCCGGCGAGAAGGTCGCGGTCGACGGCATCGTGGCGGAGGGAACCTCGAGCCTCGACACCAGCATGATCACCGGCGAGAGCGTGCCGGTCGATGTGGCACCGGGTGATCCCGTGGTGAGCGCGACGGTGAACACGACCGGTCGACTACTGGTGCGCGCGACGCGCGTGGGCACCGAGACGACGTTTGCGCGCATGGCGCGTCTCGTGCGCGATGCACAAGCCACCCGCGCACCGGTCCAGCGGGTCGCCGACAAGGTGTCGAGCATCTTCGTGCCGACGGTGTTCCTGATCAGTGCGTTCACGTTCGTCGGGTGGCTGGTGCTGAACGGTGATCCCGAGAGGGCCTTCACCGCGGCGGTCGCGGTGCTGATCATCGCGTGCCCGTGCGCGCTCGGCCTGGCCACACCGACGGCCCTCATGGTGGGCAGCGGCCGGGCAGCCCAGATGGGAATCGTCATCAAGGGGATCGACGTGCTGCAGAGCACGCGCCGCATCGACACCGTTGTGCTCGACAAGACCGGCACGGTCACCACCGGCAAGATGGCCCTCGTCGATGTCGTGTGCGGGCAGGGAACCTCGCGCGCCGAGGCGCTCGCTCGCGCGGGTGCAGTCGAGAGGGCGAGTGAGCATCCGATCGCCCGGGCGATCGTGGCGGCCGCCGAGGCCGAGACGGGTCGTCTCGCCGAGGTGGGGGACTTCACCTCCATGCCCGGGGTCGGCGCGACTGGTCGGGTGGACGGGGTGGCCGTGTCGGTCGGACGCGAGGAGATGATGCGCGGGAGCCTCGCGATCGTGCCGGGGGTCCTGCGCACGGCCCTCACCGATGCGCGCACCGCCGGTCGCACCGCGGTGCTGGTGACCTGGGGCGGAGAGGCCCGCGCCGTGCTCGCGGTGTCGGACCAACCCAAGCCGACGAGCGCCGAGGCCATCGCTGCGCTCAAGGTCATGGGACTCGCGCCGATCCTGGTGACCGGTGACAACCCCGCCACCGCGCGGGCCGTGGCCGAGAGCGTCGGGATCGACACCGACGAGCACCATCTCTATGCGGGGGTCATGCCCGAGGACAAGGTGGGGATCGTGCGCGATCTGCAGGAGCGCGGATACGCCGTTGCCATGGTCGGCGACGGGGTCAACGATGCGGCCGCCCTCGCGCAGGCCGACGTGGGTGTCGCGATGGGCGGGGGAACCGATGTCGCGATGCAGGCGAGCGACCTGACGATCGTGAACGGCGATCTGCGCTCGGTGCCCGATGCAATCCGGCTGTCGCGTGCGACGCTGCGCACCATCAGGGCGAACGTGTTCTGGGCCTTCGCCTACAACGTCGCGGCGATCCCGCTGGCCGCCACCGGTCGCCTGAACCCGATGTGGGCAGGGCTGGCGATGGCGTCGTCGTCTGTGTTCGTGGTGGTGAACAGCCTGCGCCTGAAGCGCGTGCGTCTCCACCGCTGAATCATCCGAGGGTGCCCCTCACCGCCTCGATCGCGCGCAGGCGCCAGTTGCGCACGGTGCGGGGCGAGACGCCGAGCTCGAGGGCGAGCTCGGTGCTCGATCTGCCGTCGGCGAGTGCACGCAGCAGGTCGATGTCGCGCCCGTTGACTCCGGCGGCGAGGGCATCGGCGAGCACCTCGGTGAGCTCGTCGGCCGGCTCCGGGTCGCCGGGCGTCGCGGCGATGGTGCCCATCTGCTCGAACGGGATCTCCTCGGCACGGCGCAACCGCTGGGGTCGCACGAAGGCGTGGTACTCGCAGTCACGCACGAGGTTCGCCGCCACCTTCCGTGGACGACGCTCGCTCGGGTAGGTGCGGATCACCGACCACGCCGTCGTGAGCAGTTCCTCCATCGCGGCGTAGGGCCCCTGGGGGTGGATGCGTCCGCGTCGTCGGGCGATCGACATGAGAGCCGGGAGAATCCGATGCAGCACGATGCGCGCGGCGAGTTCGTCGGTGCGGGAGAGGTCGGCGAGGTGCCACAACACCCGGTCGCCGACCGAGTCGGTTGTCGCACCGCCGAAGCCACTGCGCACGAGCACCTCGTCGAGATGGGACACCGGGGGGTCGATGAAAGTCCACGAGTTGACGTGGTCCAGGGCGTCGGGCCGTCGGCACAGGCGCGACCACTCGGCCACGACCCGCCCGACGGGTCCGCGCTTGGAGAGATCGGCCCGCACGAGGGGTGCGGTGAGGGGGATGAATCGGTCGGCAGGCGCGGCGTCGGGGCTGGTGTCGGGTTCGGTGTCTGCCCCGTCGTCCGGTCCGGAATCGGGGTCGGGATCCGACAGGTTGGGAAGCGGGAGTGCGTGCATGCCCGGCATGGTGCGGTGCGGCACTCACCGACGCTTCACGCACCCGGCACACCGGGCGTCTCACCGCATCGGCAATACTTCGGTCGTGCGCATCACCCTGCCGTCGGGCACCCCCGCAGAACTCGTCGAGCACCCCTCGCCGACGATGGGACTCGTCATCGCCCCGGACATCTTCGGACTGCGACCGTTGTTCGACGACCTCGCCGCCCGCCTGTCGCGCCAGTGGGGGATGTCGGTGTGCGCCGTGGAACCCTTCCCCGGTCGCGATCTCGGCGCCGACGTCGAGGCGCGGTTCGCGGCGGTTCCCGAGTTGCGCGACGAGGACAATCTGCGCGATCTCCTCGAAGCTGCCGACCGACTCGGCACACCGACGGTCGGGTTGATGGGCTTTTGCATGGGTGGGATGTACTGCTTCAAGGCGGCCAAGGTCGAGCGGTTCGCGCGGATCGCCTCCTTCTACGGGATGATCACACTCCCCGAGGCATGGCGCGGCCCCGGCCACGACGAGCCACTGCGGATCATGCTGACGGGGTTCCCCGAGCAGGTGCTCGCGATCATCGGCGGTCGCGACCACTACACGCCGATCGCCGACGTGGATCAGTTGCGCTCGACCGGCGCGCGGGTGGTGGTCTATCCCGATGCCGAGCACGGGTTCGCCCACGATGCGTCGCGTCCCGCGCACCGCGCCGACGATGCGGCCGATGCGTTCGGTCACACCCGTGAGTGGTTGATGAGCGCGCTCCGCTGACGCGGACCGTTGCTCACATCGCGCGCTGCTGCAGCCTCTCGCGATCCAGGATCCGGTAGGTGCGGTCGTGCTGCTCGATCCACTTCAACTTGATGAACGAGGCGATCGCCTTGTTCACGCGCTCGCGCGAGGCGCCCACCATGCCGGCGAGTTCCTCCTGGGTGATCGGGAGGGTGAACTCGTCCTTGCCGCCCGAGAGCTCGATGAGCCGCTTGGCCGTGCGTCCGGTCACGTCGAGAAAGACACTGTCGGCGAGAGCCTGGTCCACGGTGCGCAGGCGGTTCGACAGCATGCGGATCACGTTCCACATCAGCAGGTGCGAGGAGTTCAGCTGATCGATGAGTGCGGCGTAGGGGATCTCGAGCACGCGAGAGGTCTCGAGCGCACGCGCACCCGCGGATCGGGGTCGCGAGTCGAGCATGCCCATCTCGCCGAAGAGGTCGCCCGCGTCCATGAGCGCGATGACGCTCTCGCGGTGGTCGAAGGGACGGTTCCCGATGGCGATCGCGATTCGACCCGACAGCACCACGTAGAGCGAGTCCGGTTCGGCGCCCGACTCGAAGAGCACGTCACCGCGAACGAGGTCGCGAACCCTTCCCGCTGAAGCGATGGCACCGAGGACATCCGATGGCGCACCAACGAAGATTTCAGTCTCGGCGAGAACTTGTTCGTGTTGCATCAACGATCACGGTACTACCCTTCTCGCATGTCCCAAACCGAGAGAGTGTGGTCGATCGTGGTCGCCGCCGGGTCGGGACTCAGATTCGGTGGATCGAAGCAGTTCGCCCGCGCCGGGGGGCGCAGAATCGTCGATTGGGCCGTCGAAGAGGCGAGGCGGCACAGCCTCGGTGTCGTGGTGGTCCTCCCCGGAGACCGGATCGGTGAAGAAAACTTCGGGGACGGGACGCTGCAAGTCGCCGGTGGCACCACCCGGAGCGACTCGGTCCGACGCGGACTGGCCGCCGTCCCCGATGACGCCACGATCGTGTGCGTCCACGATGCGGCCCGGCCCTTCGCCTCCGAGACCGTGTGGCACCGCGTGGTCGGTGCGATCGTGGACGGTGCCGATGGGGCGGTTCCGGGCGTGCCGGTGGTCGACACCATCAAGGAGGTGAACACCTCGAACGTGGTGGTGGGCACGCCGCGCCGCGAGACCCTCCGCGCGGTGCAGACACCCCAAGCGTTCCGCGCAGCCGCGCTCCGTCGGGCGCACGCGGCCTCGGGCGAGGGGACCGACGATGCGACGCTGGTCGAGAAGATGGGCGGGGAGGTGGTGGTGGTGGACGGCGAGGCCGCGAACCGCAAGATCACCACCGCGGAGGATCTTGAGTGGGCCGTCGTGCATGCCGCACGGTTGCTGACCGGTGAGGTGTGAGGTGATGATGCAGGTGAGGGTCGGCCAGGGCTTCGACGTGCACCGCTTCGTCGATGGCGAGGCACCCGGGCGGGTGCTCGTGCTCGGCGGGGTGGAGTTCCCCGGCGAGCGTCCCCTCGCGGGACACAGCGACGCCGATGCGATCGCGCACGCGGTCGCGGATGCGCTGCTCGGCGCGGCCGGGCTCGGCGACATCGGCGAGCACTTCCCCGACACCGACCCCGCGTGGCGAGGCGCGGACTCGCTCGCGATCCTGGCCGATGTGGCGTCCATGGTGCGCGCCGAGGGCTGGTCGATCGGGAACGTCGACGTGAGCGTGGTGTGCGAGAGCCCGAGGATCGCCCCCGTGCGCGATCAGATGGTCGAGCTGCTGTCGGCCGCCGCGGGAGCGCCGGTGAGCGTGAAGGGGAGGCGCGCCGAGGGACTCGGGGCGATCGGCCGGGGCGAGGGAGTCATGTGCTTCGCATCGGCGATCATCACGAGAGAGACCTGATGGCATCGCGCTCACCCAAGGGGCGGGGCCCGCGCCGCGAATCGTCGCGTCGTGCACCTGGTGCGCGCAACGCCGCCCCGAAGCGCGGCAAGGCTCCCCAGGACAAGGGACTCGGTGGCGAGCAAGTCGAGGGTCGTCAGGCGGTGCGCGAGTTGCTGATCGCCCAGCGCCGCAAGGTGCGCGAGATCTGGATGGCCAACGACATCGACCCGGCTCCGATCATCGAAGACATCGCCCAACTCGCCCATGCCGCACGAGTGCAGATCATGGAGGTCGCACGCAAGCGACTCGAGGAGAGGGCGCGCAGTGAGGCACCCCAGGGCATCATCGCCTTCGCGGCCCCGATCCCGGAGGCCCCGTTCGCCGACATGTTGAGGCCCTCGAACGGCGTCGCGCCGTTCCTCGTGGCCGTGGATGGGGTGACCGATCCGGGGAACCTCGGTGCGGTGCTGCGGTGCTGCGACGGTGCGGGAGTGACCGGGGTGGTCCTGCCGAGGCACCGCGCGGTGCACGTGACGCCGACCGTCGCCAAGGCCTCCGCGGGCGCCGTGGAGCACGTCCCCATGGCGCTGGTCTCGGGTCTGCCGACTGCGATCACGGCGATGCGCGACAAGGGCATCTGGGTGGTCGGGCTCGACGACAAGGGGAAGTCGACGCTGTTCGACATCGCCAAGTTGGCGACGGAGGGCATCTGCATGGTGCTCGGTGCCGAGGGTGCCGGGGTGTCGCGGCTCGTGCGCGAGCGGTGCGACGAGGTGGTGTCGATCCCGATGCTGGGTCAGGTCTCGTCGTTGAACGTGTCGGCGGCCGCCGCGCTCGCGACCTACGAGGTCGCGCGTGCGCGCCTCACGCGCGGTGCGTAGGCTCGTTATCGCGCCGAGTTAGCTCAGTGGTAGAGCAACCGCCTTGTAAGCGGTAGGTCGTGGGTTCAATCCCCACACTCGGCTCCATTTCTCTTGCGGCGCAAGGGCTCGCATGGGTGTCGTGCATCCCTTGTGCACAGCCAACTAGGTTTTTCCCATGAGCCAACAGCGCCCCCGTGGCCCGCGGACCTCGATTTCTGCTCCCTCGACCGGCACCCTCGGTGCCGCCGTGGCCGTCGCGGCCCTCGTGCTGGGGTTCCTCATTCTTCGCGACGTGCGCTCCGACGGGGGTGCCACGGTCACCCCGGGCACCGACTCCACCGAGAACCCGACCGATTCCTCCGTCGACCCGAACGCCCCGACCACCGTGCCCTTCAACATCTCGGGTTTCAAGATCCAGGTCGCCAACGCCTCGGGCGTGGCCCTGTCGGCAGGAAAGATGACCACCGACCTCCAGGCCCAGGGATACGTCGTCCAACCCGCCCTGAACGTGCCGGCCGGCACCGCCAAGCGCCAGAAGACGGGGGTCTTTTACCTCGCCGGGTGCGAAACCAACGCCCAATACGTCGCGACCACCCTCGGTGGGGCAGTCGATATGGCCGCCATGCCCTCGCCGGTCCCGGTGGAGGGGGGCAGCCTCAAGGAGGCGTGCATCCTCGTTCTCCTGGGGACCGACCTGGCGGGCAAGCCGCTCGCCGGGGTGGTGGGCGGAGGCTCCGGCCAGGCCGCGACCACCACAGTCGCACCCGGCTGATCCACCCGGTCAGCAGTAGCGCTCGAGAACCCCGCGTGCTGCGTCCTCGATGCATCGCAGTGGTTCGCGCATCGCGATCTCGCGCGTGAACTGCGCGGACAGATCGACGACGTCGATCGCGCCGAGCAGGTCCGGGTCGATGCCGGGTTCGGCGCTCCCCACGATCGCATGCGCCGGTGTGCCGAGCGAGGCAGCCCACGTCGCGACCTCGCCCACGACCTTGCCGGCGAACGAGGTGAGGTCGAGGAGGCCCTCACCGGTGACGACGACGTCACAGGATTCGATCGCCTCATCGAAGTTCGTCTCGTCGGCGACGACATCGAAACCGGCCATGAGACGTGCCCCGAGCGCGGCGAGCCCACCGGCGAGCCCACCGGCCGCGCCCGCTCCGGTGAGTGCGGTGACGTCGACGCCGTACTCGCCGCGGTAGGTGTCGGCGAGACGCTCGAGCCGACCGGACAGGAAAGCGACCTGGGCGGGGGTCGCGCCCTTCTGTGGCGCGAACACACGCGCCGCGTCGAGGAACGGTGTCTCGACATCGCATGCCACGATGAAGTCCACTGCCTTCAGGCGTGCGGGCGCCGAGATCGCACGCAGCGCCCCGTACCCGCCATCGGTCGTGGCCGATCCCCCGAGACAGACGATGATCTTGTCGGCGCCGAGATCGAGCGCGGAGTCGATCAACTCGCCGGTGCCCTGGGTGGACGCGGCGAGAGCGTCGTTCTTCGCCGCTCCTCCCACGAGTGTGAGCCCCGATGCGCGGGCCATCTCGATGACCGCGGTGCCGCGCGCGAAGCGCCAGTGCGCCAGGACCGGATCCCCGAGCGGGCCGGTGACCCACGTGTGCATGTTCGAGCCGCCGAGGATCTCGAGGGTTCCCTCACCGCCGTCGGCGAGCGGCAGTTCGGTGCAGTCGAGGCCGATGTCCCAGCATGCGTGACCGATCGCGGCGCAGACATCGGTGGCCGAGACGGTCCCCTTGAACTTGTCGGCGGCGGCGAGAACGCGCATCCCCCCACGCTAGGTGAGGTGATCCACCGACGATCAGAGACGTGCGAGCGCGGGTGTCCGGGTCGAGGTCGTCGTCCCCGGTGGTCGCGCGGATGACCCCTCTGCGGAATGCTGCGGTGCCATGGTGTCGATGTCCGGCGGCGTCGATAGGGTTCGAAAGGTGGCAGTGACAGTGCGAATCCCCACCACCATGCGCCCCTTCGCCGGTGGCGCGTCGTCCGTCCAAGTGGAGGGCACCACCTTGCGCGAGGTGCTCGCCGCGCTCGATGCCGCGCACCCCGGGTTCGCCGGGCGTCTCTTCGACGAGGCCGGCGATCTGCACAAGTTCGTGAACATCTTCGTGGCCGACGACGACGTGCGGTACACGAACGGTCTCGACACGCCCGTCGCGTCGGGCGACACCGTCTCGATCATCCCGGCCGTCGCGGGCGGCTGATCCGGTCGGCCCCGGGCCGACCACCCCGCGGGGCCGACGCCCAATGTCTGGCCCGATCGGTGCGCGGTGCATCGTGCAAGTGGCGCGGCCCGGAGAGTGGCGCGACCGGATCCGGGGTGGTTGACTTAGCAGTCCCCTCGGTAGAGTGCTAGCGCTCCGGACGCGCGAGTGCGTGCCGGATTCCCAAGACCACCGGTTCCCGATGGAGGAGACATGGCAAAGCTGATTGCGTTCGATGAGGAGGCCCGTCGCGGTCTCGAGGCCGGCATGAACAAACTGGCCGATGCTGTCCGCGTCACGCTCGGACCCAAGGGCCGCAACGTGGTGCTCGAGAAGAAGTGGGGCGCGCCCACCATCACCAACGACGGCGTCTCGATCGCCAAGGAGATCGAACTCGAGGATCCCTACGAGCGGATCGGTGCCGAGTTGGTGAAGGAAGTGGCCAAGAAGACCGACGACGTCGCCGGTGACGGAACCACCACCGCCACGGTGCTCGCCTGGACGATGGTGCGCGAGGGGCTGCGCAACGTCGCAGCCGGTGCGAACCCGATGTCGCTGAAGAAGGGCATCGAGGCGGCCGTCGCGGCCGCGATCGAGTCCATCAAGTCCCTCGCCAAGGAGGTGGACTCCAAGGAGCAGATCGCCCAGGTCGCCTCGATCTCGGCGGCCGACACCGAGATCGGCGGGATGATCTCCGAGGCCATCGACAAGGTGGGCAAGGACGGTGTCATCACCGTCGAGGAGAGCCAGACCTTCGGCATGGAGATGGACCTCGTCGAGGGCATGCGCTTCGACAAGGGCTACATCTCGCCCTACTTCGCCACCGATGCGGACCGCATGGAGGCCTCGCTCGACGACCCGTACATCCTGTTCGTGTCGAACAAGATCGCGAACGTGCGCGACCTCCTGCCGGTGCTCGAGAAGGTGATGCAGAGCGGCCGTCCGCTCGTCATCATCGCCGAGGATGTCGAGGGCGAGGCGCTCGCGACCCTCGTGGTCAACAAGATCCGCGGCACCTTCAAGTCGGCCGCCGTGAAGGCACCCGGTTTCGGAGACCGCCGCAAGGCGATGCTCCAGGACATGGCGATCCTCACCGGCGGTCAGGTCATCAGCGAGGAGGTCGGTCTCAAGCTCGAGAACGCCACTCTCGACCTGCTCGGGCGCGCCAAGAAGGTGATCATCTCGAAGGACGAGACGACCATCGTCGAGGGCGCCGGCGCCGAGGACGACATCAAGGGTCGGATCAACCAGATCAAGACCGAGATCGACAACACCGACTCCGACTACGACCGCGAGAAGCTCCAGGAGCGCCTCGCCAAGTTGTCCGGTGGCGTCGCGGTGCTCAAGGTCGGCGCGGCCACCGAGGTGGAACTGAAGGAGAAGAAGCACCGCATCGAGGACGCGGTCTCGACAACCAAGGCCGCCATCGAGGAGGGTGTCGTGCCCGGCGGTGGAGTCGCGCTGCTGCGCGCCCAGGCAGACGTCGAGGCGGCGGCAGAGAAGCTGACCGGTGACGAGCAGACCGGCGCCCGCATGGTCGCCCGTTCACTCGAGGGTCCGATCAAGCAGATCGCCGAGAATGCAGGTCTCGAGGGCGGCGTCGTCGTGGAGCGCGTGAAGAACCTCAAGGGTGCCGAGGGCCTGAATGCGGCCACGGGCCAGTACGAGGATCTCGTGAAGCTCGGCGTCATCGACGCGGCCAAGGTGACCCGCTCGGCCCTGCAGAACGCGGCGTCGATCGCGGCGCTGTTCCTCACCACCGAGGCCGTGATCGCCGACAAGCCCGAGGAGTCGGGCGGCGGGCACGCCCACGGCGGGGGAATGGACGACTTCTAAGTCGAGCGCCGCGCGCACCCGACAATGCCCCGCCCGATCGCCCTGGTCTCCTCGGCGTACGCGCGGGAACTCGACACCGACCTGGTGTACCTCGTCCGGGCCTTCGCGGACCGGGGCGTGACGGCCGAGATCATCGACTGGGACAGTGCCGATGAGGACTGGACACGGTTCTCCTCGGCGGTGGTCCGTTCCCCGTGGGACTACCACCGCCGCCTCGGGGAGTTCCTCGCATGGGTCCAACGGGTCTCGACTCTCACCACGCTGTGGAACACCGCCGACGTCCTGCGGTGGAACCTCGACAAGCACTATCTCGCCGAGATGACCTCCGCGGGTCTGGACGTGATCCCGACCACGTATGTGGAGTCCGAGGACGACCTCGCCGGAGTCGCCGAGTTGCTTGGCGGTGACATCGTGGTCAAGCCGACGGTGAGCGCTGGCGCCAACCACTCGTGGCGCCACACCGGGGACGCCGATGCGGCGGCCGTGCACGCGCGCGAGATCCTCGCGCTCGGCAAGTCGGTGATGGTCCAGCCCTACCAGCGCTTCATCGACGACAAGGGTGAGACGGGTCTGCTGTATTTCGGTGGCCGTTTCTCGCACGCCTTCCGGAAGGGCGCAATCCTGAGCGCGGGCGAGACGGTGCACAACGATCTGTACGTGGAGGAGGAGATCTCGGCGCGCACGCCGACCGACCAGGAGCGAGAGCTCGGGGATCGGGTCGTGGCGTGGCTCGGGAGGCGCTTCGGGACCCCACCGTTGTACGCGCGCGTGGACATGGTGAAGGGTCAACGGGGAACACCGGCGTTGATGGAGGTCGAACTGGCGGAGCCGTCGTTGTTCCTCCACGTGTCACCCGGCTCAGCCGAACGCTTCGTCGGCGCGACGCTCGCTCGGTAGGTTGAGCACATGAGCGAATCCATGTCGCCCTCCACCGGACTCGGTGTCGTGCACTTGTTCGGCAAGCCCGGCCCCGACTTCGACGGCCAGGCTCTCCTCAACTCGGTCAAGGCGGCCGAGAACGCCGGGGTCACCGTGGTGTGCGTCTCGATGCTCGGGCACAAGGCCGATCTCGCGGTGATGGCCCTCGCGGCCGACATGCGCGAACTGAGGAACCTCCAGACCGGCGTGCAGCGCGCCGGGGTCGGGATCGTCGACAGTTACGTCTCGCTCACCGAGGTCTCCGAGTACGCCAAGGGCATGCCGGCCGAGATGCTCAACTCGCGGCTCTATCCGCAGTTGCCGCCAGCGGGCAAGAACGCCTGGTGCTTCTATCCGATGTCGAAGCGGCGCAACCCCGGCCAGAACTGGTTCACACTCGAGTACGACCGTCGCAAGGAACTCATGGAGGAGCACGGCAAGAGCGGCCGTGCCTTCGCCGGACGCGTCATCCAGTTGGTGACCGGCTCGACGGGGCTCGACGACTTCGAGTGGGGGGTGACGCTGTTCGCGGTGCACCCCGACGACCTCAAGGAGGTCGTCTACACGATGCGCTATGACGAGGCCTCGGCCGAGTACGCCGAGTTCGGGTCGTTCTACGTCGGCATGGTGACACCGGTCCACGAGCTCATCTCCCAGCTCTGAGCCGATCGTGGCGACGGATCTGTTGTTCCTGCGC
Source organism: Actinomycetota bacterium (assembly GCA_016870775.1). Classification (GTDB taxonomy): domain Bacteria; phylum Actinomycetota; class Acidimicrobiia; order Acidimicrobiales; family Ilumatobacteraceae; genus UBA2093. The sequence continues at coordinate 60,709 of VGAK01000010.1, read as the reverse complement.
GACGCCTACCAGCGCGAGTGCGAGGCGATCGTGGTGGGGGTCCGTGACGGGGCCGTCGTGCTCGACCGCACGGTGTTCTATTACACGGGTGGCGGACAGCCCCACGACACCGGCTCGATCGACGGGCACGCGGTCGTCGACGTGCGCAAGGACGGCACCGAGATCGTCCACCATCTGGTGGAGGGTTCGCCGATGCCGGCGGTCGGGGCGACCGTGCGGTGCGAGATCGACTGGGAACGCCGCCACAAGTTGATGCGCACCCACACGGCGATGCACGTGTTGTGCGGCGTCATCTGGAACGAGTGGCGGGTACCCGTCACCGGGGGCAACATGGAACCGCTGTCGGCGCGCATGGACTTCGAGTTCGACCCCCTGCCCGAGGGCTTCGCGGCGCGGGTGGAGGAACTGGTGAACGAGGCGATCCTGGCCGACCATCCGATCGAGGTCTCGTTCCTGCCGCGCGAGATCGCCGTCGTGGACGAGGCGCTGATCCGCACCAAGGTGTCGCTCATCCCCGAGACCGTGAGCGAGGTCCGCGTGGTGGACATCGTCGGACTCGACAAGCAGGCCGATGGGGGCACCCACGTGAACTCGACGCGCGAGGTCGGTGCGTTCCGCGTCGTCAAGACCGAGAGCAAGGGCAAGGGCAACAAGCGCATCCGCGTCGAAATTCTCGACGCATGAGTCGACGCAGACTCGATTGCAGGACCCGTGTGGTCCATCGATCACCGGGGCCCGCCCGTTAGGTTCGATGCGTGCTCATCGCGGAGATCTTCGGGTTCGCGGCCGCGGTGCAGGGCGTTCTGCAGGGTTGGCCCCAGGCGCGCAAGGTGCGCTCGCTCGGTCATGCCTCTGGTGTGAGCCTCGCGATGTGGATCATGATGACGGTCTCGAGCGGGGCATGGCTCGGATACGGATTGCGCACGGCATCCCCCTCGCTGATCGTGAGCACGGTGGCCACGGGCCTGATCAACGCGAACGTGGTGCTCGCGATCTCGAACAACCGTGCGGGACTGGCAGCCCGCGTCGTCGGCATCTTCGTCGCGGTGACCGCGGCCGCGGCCCTGCTGCCGGTGTGGATCGTGAACCCGCTGCTGTTCTTCTTCACCCTCTCGCGGGCGCCACAGGTGGCGAGGTCGTGGAGGACCCGGCGCGCGGGGGGCGGATCGACGGCCGTCTCGATCGGCTCGAATGCATTGAGTCTCGGGTGCCTTCTGTGTTGGATGGCGTACTCGGTGTTGCTCGCGAGTCCGACCCTGATCGCCACGACCGCGATCTCCCTCATCCTGAACGTCGTGGTGATCTGGCTCGAGAGATCGAACAGCACGCGGTCCGACGGGGTTAGGTTGGTCCAGTGACCCAACCAGTAGCCCCCGCACTCGATGCGGCACGCCTCGTCAATCTGCGCGCATGGAACCTGGGCCTCACCCTCTTGCATCTCGCCCAGGCCATCGGGCTCCTCCTGCTCGCGGGATCGTTCTCGATCGCGGTCACCTCGACCTTCCCGCAGGGTCCCCCCGGCACGCGCCTCGCCTCGCCGGACTCGCTCTTCGACCTGCCGATCGGGCCGGCCGTGGCGGCATTCCTCCTGCTGGCCGCGGTCGACCATCTGGTGACGGCGACCGTGGCCCGGGGCACCTATGAGGCCGACCTCGCGCGCGGGATCAACCGGTTCAGGTGGGTGGAGTACTCGTTCTCGGCCACGTTGATGCTGGTGCTCATCTGTGCCTATTCGGGCATCACCGACATCGCCGCGATCCTCACGATGGCGGGAGCGAACGTGGCGATGATCCTGTTCGGATGGCTGCAAGAGACGATGAACCCGCCCGGCCGGACCACGACCACGATGAAGCCTTTCTGGTTCGGCACCCTCGCCGGAATCGCCCCGTGGGTGGCGGTGTGGGTGAACGTGATCGGTGCCGACACGGTGCCCGGGTTCGTCTTCGGGATCGTGGTGGTCGAGCAGATCTTCTTCTTCTCGTTCGGTCTCAACCAGTGGTTGCAGTACAGGCGCGTCGGCCGGTGGGCCGACTATCTGCACGGGGAGAAGGTGTACCTCGTGCTGAGCCTGGGGGCGAAGTCCTTCCTTGCGTGGCAGATCTTCGGGGGCTCGCTCGCGACCTGAGCGATGTCCACCCCGGCGTCATCCCCGGTTCACTCTCGCGTCAACAGTGACTCCTAGGGTGAAGATGTGTCGACACCCGCGCTGAAGAGACGCCTCGCCGCCGAGGCGATCGGCACCGGGCTGCTGGTGATGGCGGTGATTGGCTCGGGGATCATGGCGTCGCGACTGTCGCCCGACGATGTCGGCCTGCAGTTGTTGGAGAACGCCGTGGCGACGGCGGGTGCGCTCGTGGGGTTGATCCTCATGTTCGGGGGTGTGTCCGGTGCGCACTTCAATCCGGTCGTGACGCTCGTCGACCGGCTCGCGGGCCTGGTGTCGACGCGCGAAACGGTGCTCCACGGCCTCGCACAGGTCGTCGGTGGGAGCATCGGTGCGGTCGTGGCGAACCTGATGTTCGAGCTCGATGCGGTGAATCTGTCCACCAAGGAGAGATCATCGGGAGCGTTGTGGCTCTCCGAGGTGGTGGCGACGGTGGGGTTGCTGCTCGTGATCCACGGGTGCGTGCGCAACGGTCGCCGCGACGCTGTTCCCTTCGCCGTCGGTGCATGGATCGGCGGTGCGTACTTCTTCACCTCGTCGACGAGTCTCGCCAATCCCGCCGTCACGGTGGCACGGTCTCTCTCGGACACCTTCGCCGGCATCGCCCCATCGTCGGTGCCGATGTTCGTGTTGATGCAGGTGGTGGGTGCTGTGATCGGGTTCGCGGTGATCAGGTTCGTGTTCGCCGACTCCGGCGACCCGGGGTGAGTCCCAGGTGAGGACCCGGTGAGCCGTCCCGGTGTGCTGTTCCTGTGCGTGCACAATGCGGGGCGCTCGCAGATGGCGGCGGGCTGGTTGCGCGCCCTCGCAGGAGATGCAGTGTCGGTGTTCTCAGCCGGGTCGGCGCCGGGTGCGGGGTTGAACCCGGTCGCAGTCGAGGTGATGGGCGAGGTGGGAATCGACATCGCTGGCAACTCGCCCCAACGTTGGACCGAGGAGATGCTGCACACGGTCGACGTGGTCATCACGATGGGATGCGGCGACGAGTGTCCCTACATCCCCGGCAAGAGCTACATCGACTGGCCGCTCGAGGATCCCGCGGGCAAGGGGATCGAGGTCGTCCGCCGTGTGCGCGACGAGATCAAGGTGTTGGTCGAGGGGCTCGTCTCGGATCTCTCCGTCGGCTGAATCGGGCCCGCCGCGCCCGGGGTGAGTGCGGCCATTGCGACGCCATCGGTCTTGTTCAACATCGTGACGTGGGCGGGGGTCGCCCACCTGGTGTGGACCGGAGCGCGAACCGTGGCGTCGGTGGCGTCGGTGGGTGTCGGGCGGACTCTTCGCCGCAGTGTTCACATCCGGCTGAGACGGCCTCAACCGCAGGAGGAACCGGCGTCGCCCGTGGAGTCGGCGGCAGCCGGTGCACAGCACGCGGCATCTCCGTCGGTCAGAGGGATCAACTTCATGGTCGGTGCATCGGCGAGCACGGTGTAGACCTCCCACGGCTCACCATCGGGGGCGTTCACCCAGACCTTGTCCTGCACCGCGAAGCAGCACGTCGTCTCCCCCTCGACCACGGTGTCGAGACCCTCGGACTGCAGGCGCGCGATCGCGGCTCCCACCTGATCGGTGGACTCGACCTCGACACCCAGATGGTTCATCGTGCCCGGGGCACCGGCGTTCTCGAGCAGGACCAACTTGAGCGGGGGCTCTGCGATCGCAAAGTTCGCGTATCCCTCCCGCACCTTGGACGGCGCGGTGCCGAAGAGCTTGGAATAGAAGGCGATCGCCTCCTCGAGGTTCGAGACGTTCAGAGCGAGTTGCACGCGTGACATGGGCCACGTTCCTTCTGTGATCAGCGGGTCCGTTCTCTCTGAAGATATCCCGTCCCCGGTGTGGTCGCCGGGGGCGCACCGCGTCTAGATTTCGCTCCATGTTGGACGACACCCTGCGCGAGGCCGACGAGTTCATCGGGTCGCACTGGCGCGACGATGTCGACCCCGACGAGTGGCGCGAGCGCGTCATCGACGCAGGATGGGCCGCGTTGCGGTGGCCGCGCAAGTGGTACGGCCGCGAGATGTCCGACGACGACGCCGCAGCCGTCGAGGCCCTGTTCGCCGAGCGCGGTGTCCCGGGCCCCGGGCAGGACAAGACGAACCTGTGGGCGGGCACGATGGTGTCGTTCGGGAGCGACTCGTTGAAGGACGAGTTCATGCGACGACTGCTCCTCGACGACGTGGCGATGTGCCTCCTGTACTCCGAACCGGGCGCGGGCTCGGATCTCGCGGGCATCCGCACGAGCGCGGTGCGCGACGGCGACGAGTGGATCGTGAACGGCCAGAAGGTGTGGACCTCCGGTGCGGCCGGTGCCGAGTACGGCATGCTGGTCGCGCGCACCGACTGGGACCAACCCAAGCACCGCGGCATCTCGTTCTTCTGGTTCCCGATGCGCCAGGCCGGTGTCGAGGTCCGGCCCCTGCGCCAGGCGACCGGCGACTCGCGCTTCAACGAGGTGTTCATCACCGACGCGCGGGTCCCCGACACGCACCGTCTCGGTGAGTTGAACGCCGGGTGGTGGGTCCTCCAGACCGCACTGATGTACGAGCGGGTGGCGATGGGTGGCGGTCGTCGCGGTCCGGCCCTGCGCACAGCGCGACGGGGCGCGACGGCGTCCGCGCACGGCTCGATCCCGATGCCCGACATCTCGCTCACAGAACTCGCCCGACGCACCGGGCGCGACACCGATCCACGGTTCCGTCAGGAGATCGCGCGCCTCCATTGCATGAGGATGACGAACGAATGGAACGGGGAGCGTGCGCGCGCGGCCGCCGAGACCGGCGGATCGTCGCCGCTCGCCTCGCTGGGCAAGCTCTACATGGCCCAGATCCTCCACTATGCCGCGCGCATCCAGGGACACATCCTCGGGATGGATGCCACGCTCGGGGGAGCAGAGTCGGACACGGTGAACGCGCACAACTATTCGCAGTTGAACGCCTACTTCTTCTCGATCGGCGGTGGCACCGACCAGATCCAGCGCAACATCATCGCCGAGCGCATCCTGGGTCTGCCCAAGGAGCCCGAGACCGACCGCGAGATGCCCTTCCGCGAGGTTCCCGCCAGCACCCGTCGCTGATCCGGCCCCGTCGGCTCAGCGACCGCGCGCGTCGGGTCAGTCGCGCGAGAGTGTGGCGCGAGTTGCGCCCTTCATGTCGAGCTTCTGGTCCGTGTCGAGGACGATCTCGACCTTGCGCAGGAAACCCGTGAAGGTGAACGGCGACTCGTAGTGGCTCACCGGCGTGCCGCGGTCGAGACCAATGTCCAGACCCGACCACGAGATGAGCAGCCAGAAGATGCTCGATGTCGTCATCTCGCCCACCTCCCGGTCGTCGATGAACATGGTGAGCGTTCCCTCGTTGCCGACCCTTCTCATCCGCACGCCGAGCCGGTGCTCGCCGGCGGGCACCGGGATCGAGGACCGGAGCATCTGGTGCGAGCCACCCACGTTGAGGTCGTGCTCGAGGTGGCCGTCGCGGATGAAGAGGCTCCACCCCGTGGTGAGATCACCGTGGGCCACGAGCACGCCCTCGCAGCCATCCTCGGGGACCACGACATCGGCAGTGATGGTGTACGACCGACTCCGCAGGTCCGGCGCGACATCGGAGGGGATGTGGCCCATCCCACGCCAGAACGTGTAGCGGGTGCGCTCACCGGTGTGGCGCGCGGCATTCTCGGCGAACCGCTGGGCGAAGCGGTCGTCTAGTGGGAGCACCTTGTGCGCGTCGGCCTCGCGCCACCACAGATCGACGAGGGCGGAGAGCCGATCGGGCTCGGTCGCGGCGAGGTCGAGGTTCTCGGCGAAGTCCGACTCGAGGTGGTACAGCTCCCACGTGTCGTTCTCGAAGGGTGTGCCCAGCTGGTGGTAGGCGACGGCCTTCCACCCGTCGGCGACGATGCCACGGTGACCGAACATCTCGAAGTACTGCGGACCGCGCACGATCGGCACCGCCGGGTCGAACAGGCTGGCCGCGATGCTCGATCCCTCGATCGGTGCCTGGGCCGTGCCGTTCACCGACGAGGGCGGGGTGATGCCGAGAGCATCGAGGATGGTGGGTGCCAGATCGACGGCGTGGCAGAAGCCGTGCCGCACCGCACCCGGGTCGGGGATCCGCCCCGGCCAGGCGATCACCAACGGGTCGCGGATCCCGCCACCATGGGTGTTCTGCTTGTAGCGCTTGAGCGGGGTGTTCGCCGCCATTGCCCATCCCCACGGGAAGTTCGAGTGCGTGTCGGGTCCACCGATGTCGCCGATCCGGGCGATCTTTTCCTCGAGCGGCTCGGGCACGAGGTTGAACGGAGCCATCGCGTTCACGAAACCCTGCGGCCCGCCCTCCTGGCTCGCACCGTTGTCGCTCATCACCACGATCACCGTGTCGTCGAGTCGTCCCGAGGTCCCGAGGTGGGAGAGCAATCGTGCGAGATGGGTGTCGAAATGCTCGAGCATCGCGGCATAGGCCGCCATCAGGCGCACGAACAACCGTTTCTCATCGGCCGAGTGGGCGTCCCATTCCTGGACATGGTCGTTGCGCGGGGGGAGATGCGTGTCGGCGGGAACGATGCCCATCTCGATGAGCCGCACGAGGCGGCGCTCGCGCACGGCGTCCCATCCGTCGAGGAATCGCGCCTCGCACTCGTCGATCAACTCCACCGGGGCCTGGTGCGGTGCATGGCACGCACCGGGTGCGAGCAGCATGAACCACGGCAGGTGCGGTGCGCCGGCCTCGTGATCGGCGAGGTAGGTGATCGCGTTGTCGATCAGGTCCTCGGTGAGGTGGTACCCGGTCCAGTAGGTGCCCGGTGCGGTGACGTGGGTGTTGTCGCGCACGACCTCGGGGCTGTACTGGTCCGTCTCGGCGTCGAGGAATCCATAGAAGCGGTCGAACCCGCGCGAGAGCGGCCAACCGTCGAAGGGACCGGTGGGCCCGGTCTCGGTGAGCGGGGTGACGTGCCACTTGCCCACCATGTAGTTGCGGTACCCGTGCGGCCGCACCATCTCGGCGAGCGTGCCCGCCTCCCTGGCGATCTTGCCGCGGTAGCCGGGGTATCCCGAGTCGAAGTTGGCGAGACACCCCATGCCCACCGAGTGGTGGTTGCGCCCGGTGAGGAGCGCGGCACGGGTGGTCGAGCACATCGCCGTGGTGTGGAACCCGGTCAGCCTGAGTCCCCGTCGGGCGATCGCATCGATCGTCGGCGTCCGGTTCTCCGAGCCGTAGCACCCGAAGTCCGAGAAGCCGACGTCATCGAGGAGCACGACGAGGATGTTGGGCTTGCCGGTCGTGTCGGGATCGTGCGCGGCCCAGTGCGGCACCGAGTCCGAGATCGTCCGTCCGATGCGACCGGGGAATCCCCCCGGAGTGGTCGGTTCGAACGTCACGGGAGCCTCGCCATCGCACGAAGCGTAAACCTCGGCACTCCCGGTCGCCGAGAAGGGGCTGTGCTCCCGGCCGGCCCGGTTCCCCGTCCGCGGGAGTCGCTCCTTACACTCCGGCTCATGAGTCCCACGCCCCGAGGTGCGTCACCGGCAGCGGCGCTGTTGACCGCCGTGTGCGGCGCCTACCCGGATTGGCTTCGAGGTCGCATCACCTCGATCGCACGCGCATCGGGACGCGATCTCGATCCCGTCGCCCTCGGTCTGGTCGATCGCGCAGTCACGCGCGCGGCCGCGTGGGTCGAGGCAGAGCTGCAGAGCCTGCTCGCCACCGACGTCGACGAACAACGCGCGAACCCCCTCCAGGTGTTGCGCCGCGCCTCGAACTTCGCCGCCGACGTGCTGGAGTCGGCCGGTGTGCCGGTTCCCGTGCGCGACGAATTCGAGCACCGCGCGATGCCCGAGGATCCCTACGGTGTCGGCCCGCTCGCATGGCGCGACCTCGGGGAGGCGGTGCACGAGACCGGCATCGAGTGGGGCGCGTGGAAGGCCGCGACCGTGCTGACGCGCCGACGCCAGGAGGGGCGCCGGTGACCCCGTCGCGCGGCGAGATCTCCGACGCGACGTCCGGAGCCGCGGCGTGCCGCGAGATGTCCGATGCCACCGATGCATGGTTGGTCGGCCTGTTCGCCGAAGCCTCGTCGGCGCTGGGGTCGCGCGACGCGGTGGCACTGCTCGCCGTCGGCGGATACGGCCGGCGCGAGCTCGCACCCCAGAGCGACCTCGACGTGCTGCTCGTGCACCGCAAGGTGCGCGGCATCGATCAGGTCGCCTCGCGCCTGTGGTATCCGATCTGGGACACGGGACTCAAACTCGGTCACGCCGTGCGCACACCCAAGGAGACACTCGCCCTGTGCGCCACGGATCTCGACACCGCGACCGCGCTCGTGACCGCACGAGTCGTCGCCGGCGACGCCGATCTCGGACGGGAGGTGGTCGAGGGAGCGCGCGAGGCGTGGCGCAAGCGGGGCCGCGAGTGGCTGGTCCAGCTGCACTCGCGCACACTGGAGCGCTACGCGAGCAACGGCGAGGTGGCATTCCTGCTCGAGCCGGACCTGAAGGAGGGCCTCGGCGGACTGCGTGACATCCATGCCCTGCAGTGGGCCGTCGAGGCCGGTCTCGAGCTCTCGCCCGAGGACCTCGACCATCTGATGGCGTGCAACGAGACCCTGTTGCGCATCCGCGTCGCACTGCACCGCCACACCGGCCGACCCGTCGAGGTGTTGCGCCTCGAGGATCAGGCACCCGTCGCCCGTCTCGCGGGCTTCGATTCAGACGACGCGCTCATGGCCGCTGTCGCGGAGGTGGGCCGCGAGGTCGCGTGGATCGCCGACGAGGCGTGGGCGCGCCTCGATCCTCCCGCCGACAGGTCGCCGGTGCCGCGGTCACTCGCCCCGGGAGTCCAGATCATCAACGGGGAGATCCATCTCGCCGACGACGTCGACATTGCCGGCGACGCGACCCTGCTCCTGCGCGTGGCGACGGCGGCCGCCCGCGAGGGGGCCCGGATCGACCGCGACTCGCTGAACAGACTCGGTGACCGCGCACCCGTGTTCCCCGATCCGTGGCCCGCGGGCGCGAGCGATGATCTCGTCGCGCTCCTGCTCGAGGGTGAGGCCGCGATTCCGGTGTTCGAGTCGCTCGACCAGCGCAACCTGATCGTGCGCGTGCTGCCCGAATGGGCTCCGGTTCGTTCCCGTCCGCAACGCAACGCCTTCCACCGCTACACCGTTGATCGCCACCTGTGGCAGACAGCGGCGAACGCCGCTCGGTTCACCGACCGTGTGGCGCGCCCCGATCTGCTCGTGCTGGGGGCGTTGTTCCACGATCTGGGCAAGGGATACCCCGGCGATCACACCGAGGCGGGTGTCGAGTTGTTCGCCGCGATCGGAGCACGGATGGGATTGAGCGACCCCGATCAGGCGATCGTCACCTCGCTGATCGACAACCACCTGTTGCTCGCCGACGTCGCGACACGGCGCGATCTCTCCGACGACGCGACCATCGACATGGTCGCCGGGAGACTCGGCACGACCGTCACGGTCGATCTGTTGCGCTCGCTCACCGAGGCCGATTCCCTGGCGACGGGTCCATCGGCGTGGAGCGACTGGAAGGCGGAGCTGGTCGATCTGCTGGTGCAGCGCGTGCGCGCACGGCTCGGAGGTGCCGCCGACGAGCCGGGCTGGCGGCTCTTCCCCGATGCCGAGGTGCTCGGGATGATGGCCGGTGGAGGAATCGAGGTCCGGGCCGTCGATGGAACGGTCACGGTGGTGAGCCCGGACCGCCCCGGCACGTTCGCGAGGGTGGCCGGCGTGCTGTCCTTGCATGATCTCGACGTGCTCGGTGCCGAGGCGCACTCCGACGAACAGGGAATGGCGGCCTCGCGCTTCACCGTGACGAGCCGGTGGGGCGAGACCGACTGGGCCAAGGTCGAGTCGGACGTGCGACTGGCGCTCTCGGGACGACTCGCGCTCGAGTCGCGCCTCGCCGAGCGTGCCACGCACGTGCGTCCCAGGCGACCCCTCGCCGCGGCGGCCCCTGCGCCTCCGTCGGTGCGATTCGACGACGTGACGTCGTCGAATGCGACGTTCCTCGAGGTGCGGGCCCCCGACTCGGTCGGATTGCTGCACCGCGTCACAAAGGCCCTCGCCGACCTCGGTCTCGACATCCGGCACGCGAGGGTTCTCACGCTCGGCGACGAAGTGGTCGATGCGTTCTACGTCGCCGAACCCGGCGTCGGCCGGATCGTGGATCCCGACCACCGGGCCGAGATCACCCGTGCGCTCCTCCACGCCGCCACCGATCGCGGCGTCCCGACGGACAAGTGAGCGTGCGCCGACAACTAGTGTCGGACCGGTGAGCACCGCCGAACCGGGGGATTTCACGCGCGATCTGGTGCGTTGGAGCGAGACCCTGGCCGCGATCGCACGCACCGGCATGGGGTTCACCCAGAGTCTCTACGAGAAGGAGCGCTACGAGGAGATCCTGAAGGTGGCCGCCGACATCAGGATCGCCGCAGATGACGCACTCGAGATCCGGCGCGAGCAGGACCACTTCGTGCAGGAGTGGATGGACTCGGTCGGCGAGGGTGTGCCCGGATACGTCACGCCGAAGGTGGCGGTGGGCGCGATCGTCGGGAACGACGAGGGGCAAATCCTGCTGGTGAAGCGCCGCGAGAGCGGCGTGTGGCTCTATCCCACCGGCTGGGCGGATGTCGGGTACTCCCCGGCCGAGGTCGCCATGAAAGAGGTCGAGGAAGAGACCGGGATCCTCGCCGAGCCGGTGCAACTTCTCGGCGTCGTCGACGGGATGCGCATGGGATTCTCGCGCTTCGGGATGTACATGCTCCTGTTCCATCTGCACGCAACCGGTGGTGAGTTGGACGGCCATCCGCTCGAGACCGACGGCGTGGGATGGTTCGGTGCGGGCGACCTGCCGCAACCGACCGCCGGCGCCCAGTGGTGGGGCGAGATGGCTTTCGCCGCGATCAGAGGTGCGAGGCCCCCCGCGTCGTTCGATGCGCCGCGCGAGCAGACCTGGCGCGGGGGCGACTGAGTCAGTTTCCGTCCTGGTCGCGCAGGAACCGCTCGACCTCGTCGGCGAGGCTCTGGCCATCGGTGTCGTCCCCGGAGTCGAAGTCGAACTCGAGTTGGTTCTGGTTCGGCTCGCCGAAGGCCTCGTCGCCCATCTGGTCGAGTCGCTCGACGTACTCGGCGAGATCCTCGTCCTCGTCGATCATCTCGTCGACCCTGCTCTCGTAGGCGAGGACCTCGTTGTGCAGAGCACCGAGCGGCGGGGGTGTGCCGATGATCTCACCCGCTCGCGAGAGCAGCGCGCTCGCGGCCTTTGGCGAGGAGATCTGCGACGCGTAGGCCGGCACCGCCGCCCACAGCGAGAGGGACGGGATCGAGGCCTGCGCGCACGCATCGTTCACCACACCCACGATCCCGGTCGGTCCCTCGTAGCGACTGCGCTGGAGCCCGTACCGCTCGATGGTGGCGTCGTCGGTGGCGGTGCCGAAGACCTGCACGGGGCGCCGGTGGGGCACGTCGGCGATCAGCGCACCGAGCGTGACCACCATCGAGGCGTCCCATCGCTCCGCGACGGTGACGATCTGCTCGGTGAAGAGGCGCCACCGCAGGCTCGGTTCGGGGCCGAGAACGAGGACCACGTCGGCGCCAGGGGTGCTCGCCCACCACAGGGTGACCTTCGGCCACACGATCACACGGCGCCTGCCGTCCTCGAGTCTCACCGAGGGTCGAACGGTCGCGAAGTCGGTGAAGTCCTCGGGGTCGATCTCGGCGAGCGGCTCGGCACCCCATGCATCGACCAACGTGCGCACCGCGGTGCTCGCCGCATCGGCGGCGTCGTTCCATCCTTGGAAGGCGGTGATCACTGCGGGGTTGCGCAACGTCGGATTCGCCAGCCAGCGGACGTGCTCAGATGCCGACATCGAGGGTCAACCTACCGGTTCGGTGCGCGACAGGGATCTGTGCGGCGGGGTCACTTCCGCGCTGATTCAGCGAGATCGTGGGGACCCGACGCCGGGTAGCCCTTGCCCGCGCGCACGGCGGCACCCCACGGCACGAGGATGTCGACCAGTTCCGCGAGATCGTCGCCGAGCGCGGACCGGACCGGGTTCATCTGCGCATCGGTGGCGATCTCCACGTGCTCGCGCGCATCGCGTCCGTGCGGCGTGAGCGCATCTGCGGCCACGAGTCCGTCGCGCTCGAGGCGAGCGATCGCCGTCGCGTAGTCGTCGTCGGTCCACCCGCGGGTCCGGCTGTACGAGCGCGCGGGAAGCCCCCAGTACAACTCGCTCACCACACCGATCTCGCACGCGGTGAAGCCGGCCGAGATCCACGCCGCGGTGTGGGAGTCGCCGCGGTACTCGCGGAGCATGTCGCCGAGTCGCCAGATCTCGCCCACGAGCGAATCGGGCACCACCTGTGAGAGCAGTCCGGCGAACAAGGGCCGTCCCTCCGGGTGGAGTGGATCCACCGCGCGCCGCAGCAGGTCGCGCGCGCGACCTGCACCATCGGGCGACTCACCGAGCAGGCGCACCAACTGGCCGATTCCCCCGGAGTCACGGGCAGCACAGATTGTGGGTGCGTCGGTGAGCGACCACCCATGCGAGACCGAGGGAACGACGACGGCGGGGTTGAAGACGGCGAAGGCGGCCGCCACCACGTGCCCCTGCACCTGTCCCATCACCGAGCCGCGGCTCGTGAAGTACGCCGGACCGTCCGGGGCCATCACGCCGTTGAACTCGCCACGGCTCGGGGCGAACCCGAGTCGCTCGTAGTTCGAGTGGCACTCGGGCGAGAAGTACACCTGACCGGTGACGGGCTCGAGGGCGGCGGCGAGGGAACGGGACGGATCGGTCGGCATGGCCGAACGCTAGGTCGTCGGCTGTGGCAAGGTGGAGTCCGTGGGCGTCACCGTGGAAATTGCTCGTTCCGTCGACGACGAGCTCGTCGACGCGTTCGCGGTGCTGATGCCGCAGTTGTCGTCGTCGAACCCGGCACCCGGCAGGGACGAACTCGCACAGATCGTCGCATCGGAGACCACCGTGCTGTTCGTGGCACGTGTGGAGGGCCGCATCGCGGGTGCACTCACGCTGGTTGTGTTCCGGATTCCGACGGGCGTGCGCGCATGGATCGAGGATGTCGTCGTCGATTCGGCTTCGCGCGGACACGGAGTGGGAGAGGCGCTGAACAAGGCCGCGATCGGGGAGGCGCGTGTCCGCGGCGCGGTGACGGTCGATCTCACGTCGCGACCCTCGCGCGAGGCCGCGAACCGGCTCTACCAACGGCTCGGTTTCACTGCGCGAGAGACCAACGTCTACAGATTCGAGCTGTGAGGGAGCCGTTCCGGTGAGCGACGATGCCTCCTCGGTCGATGACGCCTCGATCGACTATCTCGCGATCAACAGGGCGAACTGGGACTCGCGCGTCCCGCACCACGAGAAGGGCTACGAGGTCGAGCGTTTCCTCGTCGATCCATCGCACCTGTCCGAGACGGTGCGCTTCGACGTGCCGCGTCTCGGTGAGGTGACCGGCAGGGAGACCGTCCACCTGCAGTGCCACATCGGTACCGACACCTTGTCGCTGCACCGGCTCGGCGCCAGGGTGACTGGTCTCGACTTCTCGGCACCGGCACTCGAGGTGGCACGACGACTCGCCCGCGAGACAGGTGCCGAGGCGACGTTCGTCGAGGCCGATCTCTACTCGGCCACGTCGGTTCTCCCGACGGGTGGCTTCGACCTCGTCTACACCGGGATCGGCGCGCTGTGTTGGCTGCCAAACGTGGCACGGTGGGCCGAAGTCGTCTCGGCGCTTTTGCGACCCGGTGGGGAGCTCTTCATCCGCGAGGGGCATCCGATGCTGGGGTCGTTGTGCGACCCGCGACCTGATGGTCTGGTCACGCTCGACTATCCGTACTTCGAGACGCGCGGCGAGTCGGGCACCGAGGAGTTCAGCTATGTCGCCCACGACGAACCCCTCGCCAGTCCGTCGTTCGTGTCGTTCAACCATGGTCTCGCACAGATCTTCAACGGACTCTGGGACGCGGGCATGGACATCACGTTCTTCGAGGAGCACGACTCGGTGCCGTGGAACGCACTCGGGGATGCGATGGTGGTGGGTGACCTGGGGGAGTGGCGCCTGCGCGAGCGCCCCGAGCGACTCGCCGCCAGCTACACGTTGCGCGCTGTCAAGGTCTGAGGCGCCGGAGGCGTCAGAACTCGAGGACGAGGCGCCCGCGCGTGCCGCCGGCCTCGAGGACGGCGTGCGCCTCCCCCGCGTTCGCGGCGGGGAATGTTCGCGCCACTCGCAGACTGACGCGGCCATCTTCCACCTGCTGGCGGAGCACATCGAGTGCGACGTGGTTGCGCGCGTACTCCCGCACCCACACCGGGACGATGCGGATGCCACGACCGGGATCAGCCTGCCACCCGCGCACGGTCGCGATCACGCCGCCATCGCGCACGGCGGGCACGATCTGGTCGTTCTGGACCGAGCCGTCGGCCAGTCCGTCGACACCATCGGCCGCGAGTGCACGGATTCGGTCCGACACATCGGGCCCGCGTGCGACGACATGGTCGGGCCCGAGTGATGCGACGAGTGCGGTGTCGCGGTCGGAGGCATCGGCGATCACGGTGAGGCCGTCGGCCCTGGCCAGTTGCACCATGTATCCCCCGTAGGCACCGGCGGCCCCGGTGACTGCGATCGTGGCACCGGGCGCGAGCGCCATGAGATCGAGCGAGAGCCGCGCGGTGAGTCCGTTCATCGGCAGGGTGCAGGCCTCGACGTGCGTCGCACCCCGGGGGATCGGCACGACCGACTCCCACGGCAGCACGATCTTTTCCGAGTAGCCACCGTGCCCACCGACGGGCACCACGATCGCCATCACGTCCTCGCCCACTGCCACGCTCGAGACGCCGTCGCCCACCTCGTCGACGACACCGGCGACGTCCATGCCCGGCACATAGGGCGGCGGGTGCTTGCTCAGCATCTCGGCGCGAGCGCCGTTGCGCGTGTAGGTGTCCGTGGGGTTCACCGCGGCGGCGCGCACCGCGATGCGCACCTGCCCCGGACCCGCGTGGGGCTCGGGCACCTCGAAGACGCGGAATGCCTCCGGCCCACCGAATTCACCGACACCGACCACTCTCATCGGACACCCCCGTTGTCGTTCGTGCGCGCCTGCGCACCGACCTTGTCTATCGCGTCGATCCACGTGGTGGGCGGTCGCGGCCCGTCCGCGATCGATGTCGCCCTCGTGTCCCCCATCCGGGGCCAATCAGGCCTTGGCTCTCTCTTCCTCCATCGCATCGGAGAGGCCGGCACGCATGCGCAGTGGTGTCTCCGGGAGGAGCATGGCGATGATGAGCGCGACCCCCATCACGATCGCACACACGAGGTAGATGCGCCCGACACCGAGAGCGACACTGTCGACGACGGCATCGCGCTGCCGCGCGGGGAGCAACGCGATCTCCCTGGGGGATCGGATCAGCGAGGCCGCCTCGTCGGCCGCGATGCCGGTGCGCGCGGGAATCTCGCTGCGGATCGTCGAATTCAGGATCGTGCCGTAGATGGCGAGTCCGAACGAGCCGCCGAAGTTGCGGAAGAAGATCAGAAACGCCGTCGTCACTCCCATGTCGTGGAATGCCACCGCGTTCTGTCCCGCGATGGAGGTCGAGGTGAAGATCGAGGCCGACCCGAACCCGAGGAATGCCATCGGCACGACGAGGGTCCAGTACGCGGTGCCACCGTCGATCCGCGAGATGGCGAGCAGACCCACGACGGCCAGTGCGGACCCCACGATCGGGTACTTCTTGTACCCACCGGTCTTGGCGATCAGTCGACCCACACCGAAGGTGGCGGCGGTGACACCGATCATCTGGGGAATCGTGCGCAGACCCGACTCGGTGGGCGAGATCAATTGGGAGTCCTGGAAGTAGAGGTTCAGGAACTGTCCGGCACCGTAGGAGATGATGCCCGCGCACAGGCCCAGCATCGAGGCCGCGAGAACCACGGGATTGCGGAACAGCCGCAACGGGATCATCGGCTCGGTGGCGCGCTGCTCCACCTTCAAGAACAGCAGCAGGGTCACGACCCCGACACCCAGCAGCGCGAGCACATGGCTCTGGGCCCAGCCGTGGCGACCCTCCTCGAGGGCGATCATGAGCCCACCGATGGAGACCGAGAGCAGGACCGCGCCGGAGTAGTCGATCTTGGCCTCGCGCCTCGTGAACGGCAGCCGCAGGGCGAAGTGCGTGATCGTGCCAACCACCAGAACTGCTGGCACGTTGATCCAGAAAATCCATTCCCACGAGTAATGGTCGATGATGAGGCCACCCACGAGCGGGCCGAGCAGCGCCGCTCCGACGAAGGCGAGGGTGAAGTACCCGATGTAGCGACCCCTCTCGCGGGGCGGGAGGATGTCACCCATCACGGAGAATGCCAGCGCCTGGACGGCACCGCCGCCGAGGCCCTGCAACGCACGCGCCGCGATCAGTTGACCCATGGACTGGGAGAACCCGCACAGCAACGATCCGACGAGGAAGATGCCCATCGTGATCTGGAACATGGTGCGCCGGCCGAAGATGTCCGAGAGCTTGCCGATGAGGGGCGTGCCGATCGCCGAGGTCACGATGTAGGCGGTGCCGACCCAGGCGAAGCTCTCGAAGGAGTTGAACTCGCCGGTGATCGTCGGCAGGGCGGTCGCGATGATCGAGGTCTCGAGCGAGGCGAGCATCGTGGCGAGCGCGAGAGCCCCGAGCACGGTGAACAACTGACGCTTCGTGAAGCCCGGAACGGTCGATTCAGCCCCCACGCGCTCAACCGTAGTGCGACCCGGGCGAGGCCGATTTCACCGGGGACTGCACCGCATGAACGGAGTCCAGCCGGCACCTCAGATTTTGGCGACCGAACCGGTGCACGTCGCCGGGATCCCGCCGTCGGGCGTCGTCATCTCCGACTCGGACAGGGACACGCACCCGCGAGGTTGACGTGTTCGGGTGCGGGTCTCGGGTCCTGCGCCGCTGCGCGACAGTGGTCGTGTTCGGGGTTCTCGCGGGTGGTCGGCTCTGTCGTTCAGCCGACGAGGGATCGCACCGCACCGATCGCGACCCCGGCGAGGACGACCCTCGTCGCGGGGACGCGTGCGAGCAGGGCGACGAATGCAGCCGCGGCGATGAGTGCGGCGCCCGCATCGACCAGGGCCGCCTCGGCGATGCGGATGAGTGCCCCGGCCATGAGGCCAAGCGATGCCGCCACGACCGCCGAGAGGAAGGCCCGGCCCGCATCGTGTGACTCGAGCCAGCCGATGACCCGACCGAGGAGCGCCACCAGGACGAACGACGGGACGAAGATGCCGACCGTGGCCACGACCGCGCCCCACGGACCTGCCAGATCCCACCCCACGAACGTCGCGGTGGAGAACAACGGTCCCGGTGTGATCTGGCCGATCGCGACGGCATCGAGCACCGATGTCGCGTCGAGCCAGCCGAGTTCATCGACGATGCGACCCTGGAGAAACGCCACGAGGACGTAGCCGCTGCCGTAGAGAACGGCGCCGATCTCCAAGAACACCGCCAGGATCCGCCACAGGGACGGATGGCTCGCTGCTCCGAACACGACCGCGAGGGGAGCCAACGAGACGCCGCGACGGTCGCCGATGCTGCCCCGGAGCGCACCGATGAATCCAGCGGCGGCGAGCACCGCCAGCTCGTTCGCCCCGATGAGGTGGGCCGCCATCGCCACTGACGCGACGATGAACGGGAGCGGCGAGACCAGATTCGTGCGCGCGAGTCCCCATGTCGCGTGCCCCACGATCGCCACGACCGCGGGCAGCACGCCCCATCTGATGTCGACAACGGCGGGATCGGTGCCGTGCCGGTCGTGGAGCCAGGCGATGAAGCCCACGATGAGAACGGCCGGGAGGATGAAGGACAGTCCCGCCGCAACCAGTCCGCGCCCACCCGCGCGCCGCTGACCGATGTGCATCGCCAACTCGGTCGAGTTCGGCCCCGGGATCAGGTTGACCGCACCGACCATCCGCGCGAACTCGGTGTCGTCGAACCACTTCTCGCGGACGACGAACTCCTCGCGCATCATCGCGATGTGGGCCGCCGGCCCGCCGAATCCCACGATGCCGAGGCGCAGGAACCGGCGCACGATCTCGGGAAGCGACGTCACCGCGGCGAGTCTTGCATCCGGACTGCGGGCGTGGTTCGCTGTGGAACATGTGCACGAGAGTGGTCTGCCCCGAATGCGACAAGCCCGGCTGGGTGGGCTGTGGGGCCCACGTCGAGGAGATTCTGGGTGATGTCCCGGTTGACGAGAGGTGCCACTGCGACGACGACTAGGTGCCGTGCCAGACCGGATCGATCACCCGCCGACACCCGGCTCGCCGGTCGTGACGCCGTGACCGGCGACTGGCTCCGTATCGGAGGTGACGGCCGACCGCGGTGCTGGTGGCCCGGCGACGATCCGCTGTACGTCGACTACCACGACACCGAATGGGCGCGTCCGGTCACCGACGACGTGCGCCTGTTCGAGAAGATCTGCCTCGAGGGCTTCCAGGCCGGTCTCGCATGGATCACGATCCTGCGCAAGCGCGAGAACTTCCGCGCCGCGTTCGCCGGATTCGACCCCCGAGTCGTCGCGCGGTTCGGACCGGGTGATGTGGACCGTCTGCTCGGTGATGCGGGGATCGTGCGTCACCGCGGAAAGATCGAGGCCGCCATCGGCAACGCGGCCCGGGTGCTCGAGGTGATCGAGGAGCACGGGTCGCTGTCGCGCCACGTGTGGTCGTTCGCCCCGGATGCACCCGGTGGAAGGGACGGCGAGTCCGGTCATCCCTCCGGCATCGCATCGGTCTCGCCGTCGGCGACGGCGCTCTCTCGCGACCTGAAGCGGCGGGGATTCAGATTCGTCGGTCCGACGACCATGCACGCCTTCATGCAGTCCATGGGAATGGTGAACGAGCACCTCCCCGGTTGTCACGTGCACGAGGAATGCGAATCGGAGCGTGCGGGGGTGCTCGCGCGGGTCAGGTCCGCGGGCTGAGGAGGTCCTCGGCGTTCTGGCGCACCTGCCAGTCGCGATCCTCGAGCGCGGCCCGCAAGGCCGCCTCGACCTCTTTCCCCTCGAACGGGGCGAGAGCGAGAACGGCCCGTCGCCGCACCGCGGGTTTGTCGGCGCACGCCGCAAGGATCGCCGGCAGACCCCGCGGATCGCCGATCGATCCGAGCGCGGCCGCGCACGCCTCGCGCACGATCGGTTCGTCGTGCGACGTGGTGCGGTCCACGAGCAGCGCGATCTCGACGTCGGAGGGCGAGGGTCGTTCACCGAGCGCCCACGCCGCCATCTCGGCGACGAACTTGTCGGGGTCGTCGACCAGTGCCGCGACCGGCACGTCGTGATGCCTCGCGCACAGTTCTGCCGCCGCGCGTCGGACCTCCACGGAGGAGTCACCGGTCGCGGTCGCGAGAGCAACCCCGCTCAGCTCCCCGCAACGGTCGAGGGCGCGCAGCGCACTCACCCGCACCATCTCGTCGGTGTCACCGAGTGCGAGAACCGCGGTGCCGGTGTCACCGGAGAACCCCGCACGAATCACAGCGAGACGCCGCTGCGTTGCGGGTGACACGAGGGGCGCCTACCGGCGCAGGAGCCCGCCGACCACCTCGAGGGTGATCGCGAGCACGAACCCGAGCACACAGGCCACGACCGCACCGACCACGAGCGAGCCGACACCGAGGTTGCCCGCCGCCCGGAGGCGCTGGTTCTTGTCGGGTTCCCGCCACAGCGGAGCAGCGCGCTCGTCGACGCGCACGGGGATCGGCCTGCGCGGGGTCGAGGGACGCATCTTGTCGACCGCCACGAGGGCGAGTGCCGCGAGAGCAACAGCGAGCAGCGCCCGTAGCGTGGTGTCACCCGCGGTGAGCGCTGCGAGGAGAGCCGGAGAAGAGAGGGACACGGACACGACAGCCATGAGTGAACACATGGTATCTCCGTCCCCTCCACCGCCGCCCGCGCCCCGGCGTGACTCTCCCGCGAGCCTTCGCGTGGCCCTGCCGTTGCTGACGGTGTCGTGGTTGATGCTCGTCGCGGTGGTCGTGGCCTCTCTGGTGCCGATCTCTCGCTGGGAACTCGCACCGGGCGAGGCGACCGAGGTGTCGCCGCTGATCACCTTCGAGGGCGTCGACGGGGGGAGCCCGCCGGAGCAGTTCGATGTGGACGAGGGAATCAGGCTCGTCACCGCCTACGGCGGGAGGATGTCGGCGCTCGACGCCGCACTCGGCGGGCTCGATCCCTGGGTCGAGGTGGAGACCTACGAGGAGCACTTCGGCGACCTGACACCGAGCGAACGGGAACGGCTCGGGTACCAGTCGATGGTGGGTGCCAAACAGATCGCAGAGTACGTGGCGGCGAGGCAGCTCGGACTTGAGGCCGAGCTCGTGGAGGGCAAGGTCGTCGTCGAGGAGCTCTACTGCGAGGGGAGCCTCCCCGAGACCGGACCCGCGTGCGACGTGCTCGATGTGGGTGACACGATCACCGCACTCGGGGGGATCCCGACACCGGACCTCACCGCACTTGCGGGGGCGATGCAGGACCGCGAGGTGGGTGAGGAGGTCGTGATCACCGTCGTGCCCCACGGACAATCGAACGCGACAAAGACCTCGGACCGCAGGGTCACCCTCATGGAGGACCCCGACACCCCGGACCGCGCGATCATTGGCATCATCCCGGCCGACACGAGGACAGTGACGCTGCCCTTCGAGGTGACGATCAGGACCTCCGACATCGGTGGTCCGTCGGCGGGTCTTGCATTCACGATCGCCCTGCTGGATGCGCTCACCAAGGGTGATCTCACGGGCAAGGGACGTGTCGCGGCCACCGGGACGATCGCACAGGACGGCAAGGTCGGGGCAATCGGTGCACTCGCACAGAAGGCGATTGCCGTGCGCGATGCGGGCGCGACGGTGTTCCTCGTGCCGGCCTCGCAATCTCCCGAGGAGATCGCGAATGCACGTCGCGCAGCCGGCCGAGAAGTCAAGATCGTGCCGGTGGCGACACTCAAGGAGGCACTCGCGGCGTTGCGCGCCAACGGAGGAGACCCGTTGCCGTCGCGGTGACGAGACAGGATTCGCGGGCGAGCCGGTGCCCGTCGGTGAGCCGGCGCCTGTGGACAATGCCACCAACGGGAGGGTCGGGGACCCTACTCTTGGCTTGCCATGGCTATCTCGTTCTCCCGACCCGACCCCTCGTCACCGGCCGCGGTGGGCTCGGCGGCGTTCCCGGTCACCAAGAGGGGCTTTGACCAGGGGGAAGTACGTGATTTCCTCCGGATGGTGGCCGCCGAACTGGCCCGCCTCCAGGAGCGCGAGAAGTTCCTCGAGAGCGAGATGAGGGCGATGCAGACCCGGGGGCTCTCGGTGCCCGGTCGCTTGGACGAAGAGACCGTCACCACCCTCCTTGGCGAGGAGGCGGCCCGTGTCCTGACGGTGGCCCGCGACGCCAGCAGCCAGATCCGCGAGCGCGCCGAGGAGCAGGCCACCCGACTCGTCAAGGAGGCGGCCGAGGATGCCGCGAGGATCCGCGATGCGGCCATGCTCGAGGCGGTGCGCATCCGCGACGACGCGGTCTCCGACGCCGAGAACGAGATCGAGATGGCCAAGCAGCAGGGCCGGGAGATGGTGAACGAGGCGCGCGAGTACCGCGAGAAGGTTCTCTCGGAGCTGTCCCGCCGTCGCGAGGCCGCGCGCGCACAGATCGAGCAACTCCTCCACGGTCGGGACAGGTTGTTGACGGTGTTCCAGCGCGCCCGTGGTGCGGCGGACAATGCGCTCAACGAGCTGACCGATGCCCACGATGATCCCGAATTCATCGTCGATCTCGCGCCGCCCGCGGTTTCCCCGCCCGCACCGGTGGTCAGCCCGGAGCATCCGTCGGTCACCGTCTTCGATGACGATCTTGCTGATGATCCCGCCCGGGGCCACACGGGTGTCGCCGTGGCACACGACGGCACGGCCGGACCGATCATCGACATCCCGCTCGACGAGATCACCGCGGACGACTCACTCGAGGCGATGGTCGAGGAGATCGTGCACGACATCGTCGAGGACCGCGCCGGGGTCGAGGCACCAGAGTCGGTCGCTCCCGCCCCGCCGGAGACCGCGCCACACCCCGTGCACGAGGAATCGATGGCACCGACCGGGCAATCGGGCGATCCCGCTCCGATCACGAACGTGGTCTCGCTCTTCGGTCGCGGACGCAAGTCGCGCGGTGCGGAGCCACCCGCACCGGTCGTGGCGGACGAGCCGGTCGAGACGGCGCCCGACACGAAAGCACCCGCCGCTGTCGAGGACATCTTCGCGCGCCTGCGTGCCGCCTCGACCGGGACCGTCACCGGGAAGATCGGTGACACCGCGACGGGCGAGGCGCACGACAAGGCCGCAGAGGTGCCCGCGCCGGCGGCGCCGTCGACTCCGGCGAAGAAGTCCCCGAAGAAGAAGAAGTCTGCCGCGCCCGCCGCCACCGTGGCCGACCCCGCCGCTTTCGCGGCACGCAACGAGGCCCTCGCTGGTCTGGTCACATCGATGGCACGGAAACTGAAGCGCGTCCTCGCCGACGAACAGAACAACGTGCTCGCGCATCTGCGCCAGAAGCGCGCGTCCCTCGAGATCGATGCGATCCTCGGGACGGCCACCGACCAGGCGAGCGCGTACGCAAAGGCGATCGCCGAGGAGTCGATGTCGGCCGCGTCGGCCGGCGCTGCCTCGGTCAAGGCTGCTGGTGGGTCGACCAAGCGGATCACCCAGAAGGCGATCGATGCGACCGTGCTCAAGACCATCGCTGCCGGTCTCGTCGCCGCGTTCCGCGAGGAGGCGCGCGTCGCCATCGGGGAGGCCGAGGGTGACCGCGAGATCCTGAGTGGACTGATGCGCGACGTCTACCGTGCGTGGAAGATGGACCTGATCGACACGCACGTCGACGACATCGCGTGCGCCGCACACGTGCGAGGGGCGTACCTGGCGCTCGAGGCCGGTGCCCTGATCGGCTGGATGGTCGATCCATCGCGTCCGTGCTCCAGCGAATGTGAGGACAACTCACTGGCGGGCGCGATCGCTAAGGGAACGACCTTCCCGACGGGTCACGAGCACCCGATCGCCCACGCAGGGTGCAGGTGCCTGATCCGTCCCGTGCGCCACTAGCGTCTTGAATCGTGCGCAACCCCTCTGATCTCCCCGGCGGGGGAGGCCCCCGCATTCCACGCATCACGATCGGTCGTCCCTCGCGCGGGCGGGTCATTGTCTCTGCGATCGTGGGAGTTCTCCTGCTGCTCGTCCTCAGTGCGAGGGGATTGTCGTCGTTCTTCATCGACCTGCTCTGGTTCGACAGTGTCGGGCGTACCGACGTCTTCTGGGGAACCTTGCGCGTCAAGAGCCTCCTTGCGGTGGTCTTCAGCCTCGGTCTCGCGCTGTTCCTGTGGGCCAACCTGCTGATCGCCGATCGTCTGGCACCGATCTCGCTGCCCGACACCCCCGAGGACCGCACGGTCATGCGGATCCGCGAGGCGACCGCCAAGAGCCGGAGCAAGCTGCGGATCGCGCTCGCCCTGCTGGTGGGTCTCATGCTCGGCCTGCCCACCCTGAGCCAATGGCAGGAGTGGTTGATGTTCCGCAACCACAAGTCGTTCGGCAAGACCGATTCTCTGTTCGACGCCGACCTCGGCTTCCACGTCTTCCGCCTCCCGTTCGCCCAGTTCGTCGTCTCGTGGACATTCGGCGCGCTCGTGCTGTCGACGATCCTGGTCACCGCGTTCCACTTCATCAACGGCAGCATCCGACCGCAGGACCGCACCCAGCGTGTCTCGCCGCAGGCCAAGGTGCACCTGTCGCTGCTGATCGCAGTGATGATGGTGCTGCGCGCGGTGTCGTACTTCCTGTCTCGCTTCGAGCTCACCACCTCGACGCGCGGTGTGGTGCGCGGCGCGCTCTACACCGACGTGAA
Organism: Actinomycetota bacterium; assembly: GCA_016870775.1. Taxonomy (GTDB): domain Bacteria; phylum Actinomycetota; class Acidimicrobiia; order Acidimicrobiales; family Ilumatobacteraceae; genus UBA2093. Next base: position 36,603 of record VGAK01000010.1, on the reverse strand, counting down.
CGCCCAATTGCCGGCGCTCAACCTCATGATCATGGTGTCGCTCACGGTGACACTGATCCTGCTGTGGAACGTGCGCCAGCGAGGATGGCGCCTGCCGACGATCGCGGTCGGTCTCTGGGTGATCGTGGCACTCGTGGCCGGCACGCTCTATCCGGCGATCATCCAGCGGTTCGTGGTGCAGCCGAACGTGAGCACCCGGGAGATCGAGTTCATCCAGCGCAACATCGAGGCCACCAAGGCCGCGATGGGAATCGCCGATGTCGAGCGCGTGGACGCGGCCTTCTCCGGCATCGACACCGCCGACGTGGTGGCCGACCAGGCGGCGCTGCGCGACATCCGCCAGCTCGATCCAGTTCAGATGCGCGACAGGTTCACCCTCGACGAGGGTCGCGCGAGTTTCTACCGGATCGTGGATCTCGACGTGGATCGGTACCCGATCGACGGTCGCACCCAGCAGGTGCTCGTGGCCACGCGCGAGTTGAACACCGCGGGAATCCCGAACCGCACGTGGGTCTCGCGCCATCTCATCTACACGCACGGCTGCGGCGTCGTGGCTGCACCTGCGAGCCGGGTCACCGAGGACGGTCGGCCCTCCTACATCGATCTCGAGGTCACCCGCCCGCAGATCTACTTCGGCGACGGCCTCGAGGGCTATGCGGTGGTGAAGACCTCCCAGCGCGAGCAGGCCTGCCCCGGAGCGGGTCAGGCCGTCTTCGCGGGGCGGTCGGGCATCTCCTTCGGCGGGGTCCTGCGTCGCGTCGCACTCGCAATCAACTTCGGTGAGTTCAACCTGTTCGGGTCGGGCCTGATCACCGGCTCCTCCGAGATGCTCCTCGTGCGCGACGTCCGCGACCGGGTCCGCAAGATCGCACCCTTCCTGCGCTTCGACGACGACCCGTACCCGGTGGTGGACAACGGTGAGGTCAAGTGGGTGATCGATGCGTTCACGACGACGAACCGCTACCCCTACGCCGAGTCCGCCGACACCTCCCAACTCGGTGGCGCGAGCGGTCTGAACGCCGCGTTCAACTACGTGCGCAACAGTGTCAAGGCCGTGGTGGACGCCTATTCGGGTGAGGTCACCCTGTACCTGATGGACGAGTCGGATCCGATCGCACGCATGTGGGCATCGGTGTTCCCCGATCTGTTCACCGACCGCGACGAGGTGCCCGCCACGCTCTCGGCGCACTTCCGCTATCCGGAGGATCTCTTCCGCGTGCAGTCGAACCTCTTTGGTCGCTACCAGTTCGACGACGCGACCTTGTTCTTCAACCGCGATGCCGCATGGAACGTCGCACAGGCGCCGCCCCTCGAGCCCGAGGGCGTGAGCCAGGTCGTGCCCGGCGCCCTCACGGCCAGCACCATTGCCGGCCTCGACGCGATCGACGCGGGTGCATCGAACGTGCTGCGCTTCAGCCCGTACTACTCGATCTTCCACGCCCCGGGGTCCAAGGCCTCGACCGGAACCTTCTCGATGGTGCGCCCCTTCGTTCCGTTCTCGCCCGACGACAGTCGCAAGGAATTGCGCTCGTTGATGGTCGTGTCGAGTGATCCGAAGAGCTACGGCAAAATGACGATCTACGACGTGACCACGCCGCTGCCGCCCGGTCCGGCGACGGTGTCGGCCGAATTCGAGAGCGATCCGGAGATCTCGGCCACGATCACGCCACTCGACCTGCGCGGCTCCCGCGTCACCTACGGAGACCTGCAGATGGTGCCGATCGGCAAGGGCATCGTGTACCTGAGGCCGATGTTCGTCATGCCGAACGCGGCCGATGCCAAGCAGGTGTTCGTGCGCAAGATCCTCGCGCACTACAACGGCGAGTCGGTGATCGGCGACAACCTCACCGACGCACTCTCCAAGATCTTCTCCGGGTTCGACGCCGATCTCGGCGACCGAGTGGGCGGGGGAACGGGTGCCTCGCCCACCAGCACGGCGCCCCCCGGTGGCGGCACGGGGTCGCCCTCCCCGACGACGGCACCCCCCTCGGCGGGCGCGGGAGCGAGCGAGCTGCTCGCTGCGGCACAACGACTGTTCGACGAGGCCGATGCGGCACTCGCGAAGTCGCCACCCGACTTCGCGACCTACCAGAAGAAGCTCGCCGAGGCGCGCACCCTGGTGGCAAGGGCACTCGCCGCAGTCGGCGAGTGAACGGCCGACAACCCTCGGGGCTCAGCGCGCGCGGCGCAGCAACTGATCGGCGAGGGTCGCGAGGTCCTGGCGGAACGTGATCTCGTAGCGGGCCTGCTCCGCGGCGAGTCGCACCTGTGACTCGCGCAGCGAGACGACCATCTCTCCGAGACCCGCCTCATCGGCCTGGTGGGCGACAGCGTCTATCTCGTTGCCGAGTTCGTGGATCTGCCGCGACAACTCGGTGCCCATCGACGACACACGCGCCTCGAGCAGTCCGAGTCGGTCACCCACGGCGCACACGGTCTCGCGCTCGGTCTCGAGCGCCCGCACGTGTTCGGCCATCTCGGACCGCAGCACGGTGATCTCGGCGGCGAGACTTTCGAGGACGAGGGCAGTTTTCTTGCGCGAGAACATCGGAGAGTTGGATAGGTGACGGCGCGGCGGGTTGCGCACACGGCACCGTGGTTGTACCGTAGTTGTCCTTCGACGACGCGGGGTGGAGCAGTCCGGTAGCTCGTCGGGCTCATAACCCGAAGGTCGCAGGTTCAAATCCTGCCCCCGCCACCATTGAGGCCGCCCTGCGGGGCGGCCTCTCTGATTCCCCGCCGATTGCCCGGCTCAGACCTTGTAGACGAGGGATCCGGTCGCGCACAGCGTCCCGGTGGTCGCACCGTGGACCCGTGCCGCGCAGAACACGATCGACCTGCCGCGCTTGGTGACCCACACCTCGCACACTGCGTCCTCGTCGCGTATCGCGCTCAGGTACTGCACGTCCATGCCGATCGTCACCAGTCGTCCAGCCACCTCACCCGCCCAGCCCACGGCCGGCACCGCGGTGATGTCGATGAGTCCCGCGATCGCCCCGCCGTGCATGATCCCGGCGGGCTGGTTGACTTCCCAACGCACCGGCAACCGCAGTCGTGCGTACTCCTGGCGGATCTCCTCCACCACGAAACCGAGGTGGACGTTGTAGTTCATCGGTTGTCCCCAGTGGGGGAACTGGCTCCACCGTTCTGCGGTGTCCGAGGGGAGCGGGGCGAAGTCCTCGGGGTGCACGGATGCCGAGACTAGAGCGAGTAGACGCGCGCGGCGGTGTCGTGGAAGAGCGCCGACTTCTCGGCGTCGTCGAAGCCCGCCGCGATCTTCTTGAACGCGTTCCACAGCGTCCGATACGACAGCGACATGCGGTCCATCGGAAAGTTCGACTCGAACATGCACCGTTGCGGGCCGAATGCATCGATCGTGTGCAGGTAGAACTCGCGCTGGGCCCCGACGAATTCATCCGAGGTCGGTGGTCGGCCCGCTGTGTCCCACCCGAATCCGTTGTCGACCATCGCCATGCCGCCGATCTTTGCCACGGTGTTCGGACAGGCCGCGATGGCGGTGATGTCGCGTCGCCAGTCCCCGAGGATCTCGGCGCGGCGCGCAACCCACGGACCCACTCCGAGCGGCGTCCCGAAGTGGTCGAGAACCATCGTCGTGCCGGGAACCGCGCGGGCGAGCGCGAGGAAATCTCCGTTCTGGTGGTGGTAGTGCCATGAGTCGTAGGTGAGCCCGCGGTCTCCGAGCCGCGCGACCCCGCGGCGGAAGTCAGCGTCGTGGGCGAGGTCGCGCGGTGCCCGTCCAGCGATCGTGAGGTGCTCGGGGTGCTCGGCGCTCGCGAGCGCGTGCCTGATGCCCTTGAACAACGCACCACCCGACTCGGCGTGGAGATCGAGGATGTCGTCGAGATCGTCGCGTCGCAGGTCGGCGTGGGCGACGATGCCACCGATGAGGGCGCGCGGGTCGCGGGCCGACTCGGCGGCGACGAAGCGCGTCTCGCCCAGGGGCGCGAGGTGGTCGGGCAGCGACCGGTCGCGGGCAGCACCACACTCGACGAAGACCGTGCGATCGATGCGGTGCCCCGAGTCGGCGTCGGCATGGAGGTTGGCGAGGCCGTAGGGAAGGCCCTCACCCGGAGGCCACAGGTGATGGTGCGGGTCGATGATCGGCCGGTCTGGCTCGAGCACGTCCTCCACCACGAGATCGAGCCACTCCTGCGATCCGGGTGCGGGTCCGCCCATCTCCAGATCATCGCACGGGAACATCACCTCGATTTCCCTGCGGCAGGGGTGGACCCCGGGGTGGGCACCCTTGCGTGGCGTGGACCGATTGCCCCGGGGCAGACTGGGGAGGTTGTGAATGCCAAGAGATTGACCGGAGTGACGAGCACCTGCACGGTCGTGCTCGCGTACATCACGTGGCAGATCGCGTCCCGGGGTTGGTTGTGGGATTTCGACCGCTCGGCGATCCGATTCGCGCGTCGGTTGGACGTCAATCGCACCTTCTTCGAAATCACCGTGATGCTCGGTCTGCGCGGGTTGATCCTCACGATCATGTTGCCGGTGCTCGCGTGGCTGAGTTGGAACCGCAAATCGTGGATTCCGATCGGAGGCTTCCTCGCCGTGCTCGTGTTCGAGACCGGCATGACCGGTGTGCTCAAACTGACGATGGAGCGACCGTTCCCGTACCGGGGACGACTGCTCGAGGAGGCTCCGAGGCTCGCGTTCCCCTCGGGGCACGCGGTGAACGCCGTCGCGCTCTGGGGCTACGTCGCGTGGTTCTTCACCCGCGGACTCCCGCACCGTCGTCTTGCCGCGCGACGGTTCGTGATGTTCGCCGCTCTCGTCACCGGAGTCTCGTCGTGGCTGATCCGCACCCACTGGCCGAGCGACCTGCTCGCGGGGTACGCCATCGGCGGCATCGCGCTCGCCACGGGGATCGCACTCGTCGATGCGATCGAGAAGTCGATGGTGACCCGGGGGGCCGGCGCTCTGCGCTGACGGCGGGCCCGTCCCCGGGGCCCGGTTTGGCACTCGATGACCGGGTGCGCCGTGGTGACCACGGGCCTCGTGGGGCGTGTGACACATGATGGCCGCACGGTGCGCCGCTTCGGTAGTGGATGCAGGTGTGCACTGGCAGGATCAATGACGTGCAACGCGACTTGATCGTCATTGGTGCCGGTCCTGCCGGGAGCGCAGCGGCGATCGTTGCAGCGAGTGGCGGGGCGCGCGTCACCGTGTTCGAGAAGGGCCAGCACGGACGCGACAAGGTCTGCGGCGACGGGCTCACGCCGCGTGCGATCGCGGCCCTGGATCATTTGTCCATCGACCACTCCGTCGCGCACCGCATCGACGGGCTGCGGATGATCGCGGGTCGCAAGACGCGCGAGCTCGCATGGCCCGAGACCGACCGGTTCCCGAACCACGGAGCCGTGTGGCCCCGCAACCGATTCGACACGCACCTCATGGACGTCGCGGCGGCCAGTGGGGCCGACCTGCGCCACGGCATCGAGGCGATCCCCCTCGTGGAGGACGGCCGTTGCGTCGGTGTCACAGCCGGCGGAGAGGTGCACCGCGCCGAGATGGTGGTGTTGGCCGCCGGTGCCCAGGGTTTGGCAGCCAAGGTGCTGGGGGCCGAGCGCGACCCCGACGAACCGTTCGGTCTCGCGATCCGTGCCTATGCACCCACGCCGCGCCACGCCGAGAGGCACCTCGAGGCCTGCCTGAGTCTGCGCGACGAGCACGGCACCGCCGTGCCCGGGTACGGCTGGATGTTCCCGGCGGGTGATGGCACCGTCAACATCGGGGTCGGTGCGCTCTCGACGATGAAGGGTTTCAAGAAGTTGAACCTCAACACGCTGCTCGATCAATACGCGTCGTTGGTGCGCGAGTCGTGGCAGCTCGGCGAGTTCTGCGACAAGCCGCGCGCGTGGCGCCTGCCGATGAGCTGCGTGCGGCGCCACGGGCCGGGATGGGTCGCAATCGGCGATGCAGCCGGGTTCGTGAACCCGATGAACGGCGAGGGGATCGACTACGGCCTCGAGAGCGGCACGCTCGCCTCGGAGTTGTTCCTGGCCGATCCGGCGTCGGCGCCGGCGCGCTACGACCACGAGGTGGGTGAGAGGTTCGATTCGTTCCTGCGCACCGGGCGACGGTTCAGTTTCCTGATCGGTCACCCGTGGATCCTGCGACCGGGGCTCCGGATCGCCGTCGGCACGCAATCGGCTGCCGACATCACGCTCGCGGTGATGGGGAACCTCATCGATTCGCAGACACCCGGTGCGGCCGGGCGCGTGATGAGGATGGCCGACTCGGTGCTGGGCGCGGTCGATCCCGTGTTGCGTCGCACCCGCGCGGCCGCCTGACGAGCAGTCCCCACCGCGGGTCGGGTGCTCCCGGGGTCGGTTGTAGGTTGGTTTCCGTGAGTGCGACCAAGCCCGACGTATCCATTCCCGCTGGGGACCCACCCGCCGACCTGGTGTGCGAGGACCTCACCGTCGGCGGGGGAGCCGAGGCGCGAGCCGGTGCGGTGGTGGAGGTGCACTACGTGGGTGTGGCCTGGAGCACGATGCGCCAGTTCGACGCCTCGTGGGACCGCGCCGAGTCCTTCGAGTTCCGGCTCGGTGCGGGTCAGGTCATCCAGGGCTGGGACCAGGGATTCGCGGGCATGCGCGTGGGCGGTCGGCGCCGCATCACGATCCCCCCGCACATGGGATACGGCGCACAGGGTGCCGGGGGCGTGATCAAAGGTGGCGAGACCCTCGTGTTCGTCGTCGACCTGCTGAACGTCAACTAGCGAAGGGAACCGGTCGTGCCCCTGCCCGAGAGCATCTTCGCCGCGACACTGGCCGATCTCGACCTCGATCTCGTCGAGGGTCAGTGGCCCGGCGAGTTGCGGGGTGAGATGTTCGTCAGCGCACCGGTCATCGACGACCGGCTCGACTACCAACTCTTCGGGTTCGGCGCGATGGTGCGCATCTCGCTGCGTCCGGGGACCCACGGTGCCGCGCCCGGCTCGTTCGCGCTGCGCACGCGGGTGATCGACACTCCCGTGCAGCGCATCCATTCGCGGGTGCGCGAGGCCTTCACCGGGGGCATTCTCGGACTCGACTCGGTGTTCGGTCACGCCAACATGGTCAACACCGCTCCGCTCGCCTGGAATGGCCGCATGTTCGCAACGTGGGATGTCGGGCGACCCGTCGAGATCGACCCCGTCACGCTCGGATTCCTCGGCGAGGTCGGCTCGAGCGCATCGTGGGGAGGCGACTCGTTCGGACAGGCGCGGGTGCTCCCGCAGATCTTCTCCACCGCACACCCGGTGACCGACCCCGAGCGCGGGTGCATGTGGACGGTGAAGTTGTCACCCACTCCCGACGGCCTGCAGCCCACGCTCGTGCGCTGGAGCGGGGACTCGGCGCGCGTGCAGACCTGGCCGCTCGAGGGGGCCGGCGTGTGGGGGTCGATGCACACCATCACCCAGACCCGCAACTGGCTCGTCCTCGCCGACTCGGGGAACTTCAAGGCCGACATGAACGAGGTGTTCGGCGGCGAGCGGACCTGCACGATCGATGCGACCGTGCCGGTGTACTTCGTGCGCAAGGACGATGTGGAGCGCACGGCGCCGGGGAGCCCGCTGCCGTGGGTGCGCGGCGAGTTCGGTCCCACCACCGGTCACTACTACGCGGTGTGGGACGACTCCGAGGGTGTGCGCGTGCTCTTCGAGCACCTCGATCTCACCGATCTCGGCTACCGACTCCTGCCCGGGGACGTGGATGCCCACGGCGCGCCGCTCAACCCGGCCCACGTGGGCTTCTACAACATGGCGATGCGCTCCCAGACGGTGAGCGAGATGATCTTCAACCCGGGGCGAAGCCAGACGGTGTCGTCGCGGACGATCAGCCGGGTGAACGACGGGGACATGTGGAACCTGCAGCTCTCGGCAATGGATTGGTCGCCCGAGGGGATGGAGAACCCCACGCACCACCACGTGGTCTTCCAGGGACGCAAGCCCCAGATGCTCGCGCGACGCGTCCTCGATCTCTACGCGGGCCGCGCACCCGAGCGCGAGATCGCCGGTCCCGAGACCGGGGCACGATTGGTCACCTTCGAGCGCGGCACGCTGCGACAGGTCGGCGAGCACCGATGGACGAGCCTCGAGGATCTTCCGTCGTCACCGATCTTTGCGCCCCGCCACGGGGGCACACCCGGGGGAGGTGACGGCTGGGTGCTGGTGCCCGTGCTGTCCGATTCGGGGTTCCGTCTCGAGTGCTTCGATGCGGCGCGCGTGTCGGCCGGTCCGGTGGCGGTGCTGGGCGGCCGCGCGCGCCAACGGGTCCCGTTCCTCCTGCATGCCGTGTGGATGGAGTCGGCCTCGCCCGCACCCGATGTCGAGCGCCACCGTTTCGCCGACGAGATCACAGACGGTGTCGTGGCAGAGGCACTGGCGCGACTGGAACCGCACCTTCGCGACACGGTGCACGAGGTCGCGGTCGGATGAACAGTCCCAGCGCGAACGACGTCGGCGGCGTGCTCGTCTATGACGGTGATTGCGGCCTGTGCGAGCGCACGGCCGACTTCGCGAGGCGTCGTGCGCCCGGGGTGACGGTGCGCGACCACCGCACGCACGGGCTCGACTCGATCGATGCGGTGCTCTACGTGAGGGGAGGACGGACACTCTCTGGTGCACCGGCGGTCGCGCGTCTGCTGGGCGACTTCACCGGGGCCGGATGGCGCGCACTCGGCACCGTCCTGGGGCTCCCGGTGGTGCGCATCGTCTCGGCCGGTGCCTATTGGGTGATCGCGCGCAATCGACGACGTCTCTCGCGGGTTCTGGGTCTGCGCGCGTGCGGACTCCCGCAGGCGTCACCTGATCTCTGAGTCCTGGGGCAACATGCGCCGCCGCCGCAGGCGCCGCCGCACCGGCCCGACCGCGGCGGTGGATGCGAGCCCCATGATCGCGGTGGTGGTCAGCACGCGCCACAGCATGTCGAGCCGGGCGAACGACGGTGCGAGCACGATCGACACCACGAGCGCGAGCGGGTAGATCCACAGCAGGTCCGAGACCCACCTGCCCAAGCGCGAGCGGTGGCGGTCCACATCGCCGAGTGCGTTGAAGAACTTCTCCTCGCCCGCGGTCACCGTGACGCGCTCCGAGGTCACCCAGGCGTCGGCACGATCCAGCAACCCCTGGCGCGCGTCGGAGCGCTCCCACCGGCGCAGATGGATCGCGTCCACGAACCGGAACACCATGTGGTACGCCTCGTCGTCGCGGGCCGGTGAGAGCGTGGTGGCGCCCAGGCACCCGGGAGCGGCGCGCACCGCCGACATCATCTCGTCGCACCACGCCCCGAAGGCGGCCCTGTGCGCGGGGTCGATCGTGCGGGCGATCGCGACCGTGACCGCGCCCGGGGCGATCTTGGGCAGTTGTCCCGTCGAGAAGTCGCCTGTCAGATCGGGCACGCCAGTTACGGTAATGGCTCGCCCGAGGGGGCACCCGTCCATGCGCGCCGTCGTCATCCACTGCCACCCCGTCGAGGGAAGTTTCTCCTCCGCCATCCGTGACGCCGCCGTGCGTGGTCTCACCTCGGCCGGCCACGACGTGACGGTGCTCGACCTCGCGGCCGAGGGATTCAGGTGCGTCATGACGCGCGAGGAATGGGACTCGTACATGTCGGGGGAGGGGACCATCCCCGCCGATCTCGACCATCACGTGCGGGCGGTGCGCGGTGCCGACATCCTCGTGTTCACCTATCCGACCTGGTGGTCGGGTCTGCCGGCGCAGATGAAGGGGTGGCTCGAGCGCGTGATGCTCCCCGGCGTGGCGTTCACGCTCGAGTCGGGGCGCGTGCGGCCTGCCCTCGGTCACGTGCGCCGCATCGTGGTGGCGAGCACCTACGGATCACCGTGGCTCTATGTGAAGGCGGTCAACGACAACGGTCGACGCACACTGACGCGCGCCCTGCGCGCCACGACCGGGTGGCGAGCGCGATGCCGCCACGTGGGTCTGTACGCGATGGACACCGCCACCGACGAGGACCGCCGCGAGTTCCTCGCCCGTGTCGAGAGGGCGGTGTCCCGGTGAGGGTGCTCGTCGTCCACGCCCACCCCTCGCCGGAGTCGTTCGTGTCGCACCTGCGCGACGTGGCACTCCAAGAGCTCGCCGGTGCCGGGCACGAGGTGCGGCACCGGGACCTGTGGGCCGAGGGCTTCGATCCCGTGTTCACCGCCGACGAGCGCCTCACCCACTCGGGCGAGCCCGTCGCCAAGCTGGAGCGACACCCCGGACTCGCCCCGCACGTCGCGGACCTGACGTGGTGCGAGGCGCTGATCCTCGTGCACCCGATGTGGTGGTCCGGCCAACCCGCCGTGCTGAAGGGCTGGTTCGACAGGATCCTCATGAACGGGGTCGCATGGCACCTTCCCGAGGGGGCGAACCGCATCACGCCGATGCTCCGCAACGTGCGTCGTCTGGTGGTCGTGACCACCCACGGCTCGCCCAAGTGGGTGAATGCTCTGCAGGGCGAGCCGGGCAAGCGCACCGCGCTGCGCTCGGTGCGCCTGATGTTCACTCTCGGGTGCCGCGCCTCGTGGATCGCGATGTACGGCCTCGACCGGGCCTCGGAGAGGCGCCGCGCCGCTTTCGAGCGCCGGGTTCGCCGGCGTCTCCGGCGTCTGCGCTGAGGCGCCCACCGGGCACGACCGCCGCGAGCCCCACCAGGCCGAGCACCCGAAGTCCCACCGCCACCGCGGCCCCGTGACGCTGGTGCTCGATCCCGGAGAAATTCATCGTCACCACCAGCAACGCCACGAGCGCGAGTCCGGAGAGCACGAGCATTCGTCCCTCGCGACGCCTGGCGCCGCGCACGAACGCCGCGAGCGAACCGGCGAGCCAGGCCGCGACCCACACGCGCCAGTCCGCGAACACCGCGCGCACCGGCAACCCGCGCACATCGAGCGGGAGGAAGTCGTCATTGGGCGGACTGAGCACCTGGTGCGCGCGCGACGAGACACTTCGCCACGCATCCCGGGGGTGTGAGAGCACCCATCGGGCCTGCACCACCGTTCCGTTGTCGCGCACCCACTCGGCGAGTTCTGTTCCACCGGCCCTGACCACCGCGGGCGGCTGTTGCCCCGCTGGCAGGGCCACGATCGCAGCGAGGTCGGGTGGAAGATCCCCGGCAAAGTCGTACCCCGCGGCATCGCGCAGGCCATCGGGTGCCGGCATGCCGCGCTCGACCCACCACGCGAACCGTGCATCGTCGACGATCACGTCGTTGGCGATCACGGTGTAGATGTTCAACCTCGATGTCGCGTCGTTGCCGCGCACCAGCGCGACACCCCAGATCGTCGCCGCGACGAGCAGCAACGCGGGCAGGGCGCGGCGCGCCCCGCGCGACCTGACCGCCGAGACGGTGAACCATGCCGCGACCGGGGCGAGAACCACCAGGTGCGTGGGTCGCATGAGGCCGAACACCACCAACGAGGCGAACCAGGGCAGCGGTCCGCTGGCGCCGCGGGCGAGACGAACGGACGCAGCGACCAGCGCGACCAGTGCCGTGATCGACAACGATTCACCGAGAATCGCGAGGTCCCATCTGGTCACTTGTGGCGCGAGTCCGACGGCGAACACCGCCAGCATCGCGGTGCGGGGCCACTTGGTCATCGCCGACACCGACGCCGCGAGCCACGACCATCCGGCGGCGCCGATCACCACGTGGACCAGAACCCGGACGGTGTCGCTGCCGGCCAGACCCAGCACCAGGGGAACGGGCCAGAACCGGTCGTTCGATCCCCAGAGATCGAGCGTGGTCCACCCGGTCGAATCGGGGAACCGTGCAGGCTCCACCCCGGCGACCTGGGCCCAACGAAGGAGCAGGTACGTGACGCCGGCGAACCGGATCGGGGAGCGCACCACGGCGGAGACGAGCCGTCGCATGGGGGCGACCATAACGCCCGGCCCCTCGCCCGCGGGCTGATCGGGGATTTGGTGCGCTGGTACCGTCACGCCGGTGAAAACGATGCGTGTCACCGCACTCGGACCGATCGAGAACCTCGAGATGATCGAGGTCGACTCGCAACCACTGCGGCCCGGACAGGTCCGGATCGAGATCCTGGCCTGCGGGCTCAACTACGTCGACTCTCTCTTCATCGAGGGCAAGTACCAGGTCAAGCCGCCGGTGCCGTACCACCCGGGGTCCGAGGTGGTCGGTCGCGTGACCGAGGCTGCAGACGATGTCACGACGCTCTCGGTCGGCCAACGGGTGTTCGCACCGGTCGGCTCGGGCGGGTTCTCCTCCGAGGCCGTCGTGGCGGCCGCGCGTGCCCTCCCGATCCCCGATTCGCTCACCGACGGGCAGGGTGCCACCTTCATGCAGAGCTACCTGACGGCCTGGTTCGCCTTCACCGAGCGCATGGAGGTGCGCGAGGGGATGACGATGCTCGTGCTCGGTGCGGGGGGCGGCATCGGTCTCGCCGCCGTCGACGTGGGGGTGGCACTCGGGATGCGTGTGATCGCGGCGGCCTCGAGCGAGGACAAACGCCGTCTCGCGCTCGACCGCGGAGCCTTCGCCACGATCGATGTCCTCACCGAGGACGTCAAGGTGCGCACCCGCGAACTCTCCGGTGGTGGGGTCGATGTCGTCTACGACCCGGTGGGCGGTGATCTCGCAGAGCCGAGTCTGCGCGCGCTCGCACCGGGGGGCATCTTCATGGTCATCGGCTTCGTCGGGGGCATCCCGCGCCTGCCCGCCAATTTCGTGCTGCTCCAGAACCGGTCGGTGGTCGGGGTCGACTGGGGCTACTGGGTGGGGAGGAACCCCGAGGGGAACGCGCGGATGATCCGCGAGGTGCTGGGGGCGATCGGCGAGGGTCGACTCAACCCGGTGGAGCCGCGGATCTATCCGATGTCGCGGGCCGTCGAGGCGATGAACGATCTGAAGAACCGAAAGGTCGCGGGCAAGGTGGCACTCGTTCCCGTGTGGGACTGACCCGTCGCCGGTGCGTCACCGACGCGTGGCGACGACTCAGAGCGAGAACGACTCGTAGCCCGGCGCCGTCAGCGGCCAGGGCTGGATCGCCTCGATCCGTGCGGCCAGCCCGAGGGCGAGCCCGTCGGCGAACCGCGGTGCCACGATCTGGAAACCGCAGGGAACTCCGTTGTCATCGAGTCCCATCGGCACGCTGACCGCGGGATGACCCGTGAAGTTGCTGTCCGGCGTGTTGAGCGCGGCCATCGAGTCGTCGGTCGAACCCGCGCGCTGGGGCAGCGGGCCCTCGGCGGGCCACGCACGCGCGTTCGCCGTCGGCACCACGATCACCGCGTCACCACCGAGCAGGTCGTCGAAGCGGGCGCTCACCTCGTGCCGCTTGCGCTGGGCCGCGATGTAGGCCTCGATCGTCACGGTGGCGGCGAAGTGCAACTGGTTCTGCACGTAGTCGGTCATCTGGTCCCATCTGTGCTCCTCGTGGAGGAGGCTCTGGCGCAGTTCGGCCGTCGCGATCACAAACCACGCCCGCATCGTCTCGTTGTCACTCGGTGGGTCGATGCGCTCGATGCGCACGCCGTCGGCCGCGAGGGCAGCCAGTGTGCGCTCGAAGTTCGCCTCGATGTCGGGGTCCACGTCGGTGCGGAACGTGCGGCACGCGAGGACCCGACTCGGCATCTCGGGCGCAAGGCGCAGACCCGCGCGCGGCACGCTGAGCCAATCGCCGCGCGTCTCACCGATGGTCACCGACGACTCGGTGACGACATCGGCCACGCTCGCCCCGGTGGTGCCTTGGGTCGAGAATCCGATCCATCTCGGGAGGATGTTGCGACCGATCGCGCCCATCGTGGGCTTGTAGCCAACCAGTCCCGACAGGGCCGCGGGAGCGCGCACGCTGCCGCCACCGTCGCTCGTGGTCGCGATGGGGGCCAGCCCCGCGGCGAGCGCGGCGGTCGACCCGCCGCTCGATCCCCCGGGGGACATGGCGGTGTTCCACGGGTTGCGGGTGGCACCGAAGACATCGTTGGAGGTGAAGGCGGTGGCGCCGAACTCGGGGCTGTTGGTGCGCCCGATCAGGATCGCGCCCGCCCCGCGCAGACGCGCGACCAGCACATCGTCGACCTGGTCGGCGGGGCCGTGCTCGTACAGGCGCGACCCCAGCGTGGTCACGTGACCAGCCACGCGCGCCATGTCCTTGACGAGGAAGGGAAGACCAGCGAGTGCGCCACGGCGGTCGTGCGAGCGCGCAGTCGCACGGGCCTCGTCGGCGTGGACCGCAACGACCGCGTTGAGCCCGACGGCGGCCCCGATCCTGTCGAGCGATTCCTCGACGAGATCGACCGGGTCGATCGAGCCTGCGCGGACCTGGGCTGCGAGTTCGGTGAGCATCTGTCGAGATTACGACGCCCGGGCGCCGCTCACCGCAGTGGCATCCAGCGCCAGTCGAGGGACACGATGGTGGGATCCATCAACTCCACGAGGGCGAGACCGTCGATGCTGGAGTGGGCCGACACCGAGGCATCGGGCGTGATCGGGCCGGGCGACACCCTCTGGGACATGGTGCGCAGCAGCCAGGTGCGCGCGATGCGCAAGATGGTGGCGCGGTGGAACTCTTGAGATCGGTCTGCCGGGACTTCTCCGATTGACGCATGCGATCGCCATGGGGAAAGTGCCCCACAGCACCTCCCTTAGAGTGGAGGCGTGACGAACGGAGCAACGACGCTGGCGCTGGGTGCGGTGCAGATGTCGATGGGCGACTCGCGCGAGGCGAACTGTGCCAGAGCCGCCGAGATGGTGCGCGAGGCGGCCGCACGCGGTGCGCGAATCGTGCTCATTCCCGAGCTCTTCGAGGGGCCGTACTTCTGCAAGGACCAGGTTCCGGAGCATCTCGAGCGGGCCTCGACGATCGCGGAGAATCCGTCCATTCCCTTCTTCTGCTCGCTCGCGGCCGAACTGGGGGTCGTGCTGCCCCTCAGCGTCTTTGAGCGCGCGGGCAACGCCTTCTTCAACACCGTGGTGATGGTGGACGCCGACGGCTCGGTCATGGGCACCTACCGCAAGAGCCACATCCCCGACGGCCCCGGCTACACCGAGAAGTACTGGTTCAGCCCGGGCGACACGGGGTTTTGCGTCTGGGACACTCGCCACGGTCGCGTGGGCGTCGGAATCTGCTGGGATCAGTGGTTCCCGGAGGCGGCGCGCGTGATGGCACTGCGCGGAGCCGAGTGCATCCTCTATCCCACCGCGATCGGCAGCGAGCCCCCCGATCCCTCGTGGGACTCGAGCGGGCACTGGCGGCGCGCGATGCAGGGGCACGCGGCCGCGAACCTGGTCCCGCTGGTGGCGGCAAACAGGGTCGGCCACGAGACCGGCCGCACCACCTCGATCGAGTTCTACGGGTGTTCCTTCATCTCCGACAACACCGGTGCCATCGTCTCCGACGGCGGGCGCGGAACAGAAGAGGTGCTCACCGCCGAGTTCGACCGCGGTTCGCTCGCGCGCACCCGCGCATCGTGGGGCTTGTTCCGCGACCGCCGCCCCGATCTCTACGGACCGCTGCTCACCCTCGACGGCGAACCCGGTCGACCCCCCGAATGAGTGTCTTCGAGCCCGCCGGTGGCCCACCCCGGCAGGTGATGCCGGCCGAGTTCGCGCCGCACGAGGCCACCGTCATGTGCTGGCCCACCCGCGAGGAGATCTGGGCCGGCGATGTCGCGGCCGCCGAGCGCGCGCACGCCGACGTCGCATCAGCGATCGCGCGGTTCGAGCCCGTCATCATGATCGCATGTCCCGACGCGGCCGAGAGGGCGCGCGCCGCGTGTCCCGCCGGTGTCGAGGTGGTCGAGATCCCGATCGACGACTCGTGGGCGCGCGACACCGGTCCGATCTGGGTGGGCGCCGGGGGACGGCGGATCGCCCTCGACTTCGTCTTCAACGGATGGGGTGGCAAGTTCGTCCCGCACGACGACGACGCGGCACTCGCGTCGCGCGTGACGGGGTTGCTCGCCCCGCGCCTCGGGCACGAGGCCAGGCGCGTCGACATGGTGCTCGAGGGCGGGTCGGTCACGGTCGATGGTGCGGGGAACCTCGCCACCACGATGCAGTGCCTCCTGCATCCCACGCGCAATCCCGCGATGTCGATGGTCGACATCGAGATCACGCTCGCACGCGAGCTCGGCGTCGATGCCGTGCTGTGGCTGCCGCACGGACTCGTGCTCGACCACGACACCGACGGCCACGTCGACAACGTGGCGGCCTTCACCGCGCCGTACTCGCTGCTCCTGCAGGGATGCGACGACCCGGCCGAGGACGACCATGTCCGGATGCGCGTCAACGAGCAGGTGGCGCGCGCTGCGGTGTCCGCCGAGGGTTCGCCGTTCTCGGTGGATGTGGTGCCTGTGCTCCCGTTCGTCGACACACCGCTCGGGCGTCGCGTCGTTCCGTACCTCAACTTCTACGTCGGAAACGGTTTCGTGCTGGTGCCGGTGTGCGGCCACGGGGCCGATGACGAGATGCTCGCACTCATCGGTGAGCAGTTCCCGCGTCGCGAGGTGATCGGTCTCGACGTGGGTGCGACGCTCGCCCTCGGTGGCGGGGGCATCCACTGCATCACCCAGCAGATTCCCACCGTGGTCTGAGGCTGGCGCCGGATCCCGGAGGCGGTGCGGAGTGGGGATCCCGCGCCCCGGGCGGAGTCAGGGGCCGGTGATGCGCCAGTCGATCTCGCCGCGACCGGCAGCGACGAGGGCCTCGTTGATGCGGGAGAAGGGTCTGCTGCCGAAGAAGCCGGTGTGGGCCGACAGCGGTGAGGGGTGGGGTCCCTCGACCACCGTGTGGCCGGCGCCGATGAGGGCCTTCTTCTTCCGGGCATGGGCCCCCCAGAGGACGAACACGACCGGTTCCTCCTTGGCGGCGACGACGCCGATGACCCGGTCGGTGAAGGTCTCCCACCCCTTGCCCTGGTGCGAGCCCGCCTGACCGGCGCGCACCGTGAGTGTCGTGTTGAGCAGCAGCACCCCTTGTCGTGCCCACGAGGTGAGATCACCCGAGGTTTCGGTCACGACACCGGTTCCGATCCCGGCTGCCGGTGCGTGCCCGAGGTCGTCGCGCAACTCGGTGAAGATGTTGCGCAACGACGGTGGCACCGCCACGCCGGCGCGCACCGAGAAACACAATCCATGTGCCTGACCGGGACCGTGATAGGGATCTTGTCCCAGGATCACCACACGGACATCCGCGTGCGCCGTGGTGTGCAGCGCAGCGAACACCTCGGGAACGGGCGGATAGACGGTGTGCTGCGCGCGCTCGGAGGTGACGAAGTGCTGGAGTTCGGCCCAGTACGGCTCGCCGAACTCGGCGCGCAACAGGGGATTCCAATCCGTCGTCACGCACCAAATCTAAGGTGATCCCGGCCCCCGGTGATCCTGTCCATAGGATGAGCCATCCCGGGAGTCGCAACAACCCAGCCACGACGACGACCGGACACCATGACGGCCCCTGAACTGACACTCGCAATCGACATCGGTGGCACGAAGTTCGCAGTCGGTCTCGTGAACCGTGCCGGTGAACTCGTCGAGCGCGACCAGGTGCGCGTCAACCACGGCGCCACCAGCGACGAGCTGTGGGAGGACCTCGCCGGGATCGTCGAGGCCACCATGGAGCGCGCACGCCACCATCACGGGGCCGTGCCCTCGGTCGTGGGGGTCGGGTCGGCGGGGCCGATCACCCCGAACGTCGAGTCGATCTCGCCCCTGAACATCCTCCAGTGGAGGGGCTTTCCCCTCCGGGACCGGTTGGTCGCCGTGACCGGCCTGCCGGTCTTCGGGGAGGGCGACGGAAAGGCCCTGGCCCTCGCCGAGGGGTGGGTCGGGGCCGCCAAGGGAGTGGACAACTTCCTGGCGATGGTCGTCTCGACGGGGGTCGGTGGCGGCATCGTTCTGAACGGGCAGTTGCTGGACGGGGCCACGGGCAACGCGGGCCACATCGGGCACGTCGTGGTCGAGCCGAACGGACGACGGTGTCTGTGTGGAGGGAGGGGTTGCCTGGAGGCCGAGGCATCCGGTCCGGCGATCGAGGCGATCACGGGACGGCCGCCCACCCAACCGACCTACGAGATCATGGTGCGCACCGGTCGTCTCGTCGGACGCGCGGTGGCCTCGGTGTGCAACCTGCTCGACCTGCGCCTCGCGTGCGTCGGGGGGAGTGTCGCGCTCGGCTTCGGTGCGACGTTCTTCAACGCCGCACAAAAGGCACTGGACGAACTCTGCGGCATCGAGTTCGCACGCAATGCACGCATCGTGCCGGCGCGTCTCGGCGAGGTGGGTCCGCTCGTGGGCGCCGCCGCCGTCGGGTGGCGCGGTCTCAACCGGATGGTGAATACCGCGACACCGTGAGGGGTGCGCTCACTTCACCCACTGCAACAGATCCACCTGCACGCGGGTGAGGGGTTGCTGCACGTCGATCCACTCGCCGATCTCGGGCGTCGGCCTCCCGCGGGCGACATAGAGCATCGAGGTGTGCATGTGCGGGGGCTCGAGCAAGTTCAGCCGCTGCTCGCGGTAGTGGAACGGGCTGCGTCCGTCGGGCAGGAGGCCGACGCCGTGGGCGGTTCCGCAGCCCACCATCACGATTTCCCCCGGTCCCGACACGGGAACGAGCCGGTACCCGGCCTTGCTCCCGGCCTCCACCGGGAGGCGGTCGACCACGTCGGCACCGAGCTTCATTATCGATTTGTCCCCGAGCCACAGGCGGGTGCCGAGGCGCATCCGGAAGTCGTTCCCGGGGTTGTCGCGGCGCAACTTTGCGTACGCGTCGTCGTCGAGATGGCTCACGTAGACGGGCAGCGTCGGATCGATCCGATCCAGCCACTCGGTGATGTCGCGCAGGTGCAGTGCCATGTCGCCCTCGAGCGGTGGATGCACCGACCAGCCGCGCACGGTCAGCCGTGCATCGTCGAGCGCACGCAGGAGTCCGTCGAGGCCGTCCTGTCCGATTCCGTAGCGCATCGTCGACGAGCGCAATTTCACGATGACCGATCCACCCCAGCCGTTCGTCGCGAGAGTGCGCACATGCTCGATGTTCGAGACCGTGAGCACCGTGTCGAGCGGGACACTGCGCGGTGGCGGCATGAGGGTCGGGGTGAGCACGATCGGGGTTGCACCAGCGGGGATGTCGCGCACCTCGAAGACGGTCCCGACGGCGATCTCACGGGACAACTGACCAGCGAGGGGCATCAGGTTCCAGCGCCGGAATCCGTATGCATTGCCCTTGACCACCGGGACGAGTCCCGGGGTGGACCGTGCCACCGACTGCACATGGGCCAGCCAACGAGCCTCATGGACTGTCAATTGGATGGTCACCGATCAAACGGTACTAGGGGGTCAATTCCCTTGTTGGCCGGACGGTTTTTCGGGCCTAACCTCCCGCGCATGGCACGAGTCCTGGATTTCCCGAATCCGGTCAATGAGACATCGGCGCGCATCGTGGCGACGGGCGTGGTGGTGATGGGAGTGCTCTACGGCGCCACCGGATGGGGATGGGTGCTCATTCCCCTCACGTACGGCTTCATCGCCAGGGTCCTCACCGGGCCGTTCCTCTCGCCGCTCGGTCGTCTCGCCACCCAGGTGATCACCCCGCGTCTGTCGTTCGAGCACAGGTTCTGCCCGGGACCGCCGAAGCGTTTCGCCCAGGGCATCGGTGCTGCGTTGACGATCACCGCATCGGTGTTGTTCCTGCTGGGTGCAGACGGTGCGAGTCGCGTCGTCATCGCGATGCTCGTCGTCGGCGCGGGACTCGAGGCCTTCGTCGGCTTCTGCCTGGGCTGTTGGATCTTCGGCAAGTTGATGAGGACCGGCATCATTCCCGAGTCGGTGTGCGAGGCGTGCAACGACCTCAGCCGACGCGCACCGGCCCCACGCTGACGGCCGGCACGAGGCACCGCGCCTCGCGACCCACGATCGCTCCCCACCACAGACCGGCTCCATAGGCGAGATCGTCGAGGATCCTGAGTGCGATCCAGCGCGGGATTCTCCGCGGGCGGTTGCGCGCGAGTCCCGTCACGATCGGCACGCCGAACGACAACGCCAGGGCGATCGAGGCGCGCACCGACACCACCGCGGCAAGTCCGAGCACCGGCCACCATGCGCGCCTGATCGCGTACGCGGTCTGGCCGGCGCTGCGCGTCAGCGCCCGGGACGCGACACGGATCCGGGCGCCGAAGGCCAGGCCGGTGCGGCCGAGACCGATCACGAACCAGGCCCACACCACGGCCGTGAGGGGGATGGCGATCTGCCACCACATCGTGAGCCACGACACGGCGATCAGGAGCACCGGCAGGCTCCCGCGCCACGGGGCCAGGGTCGTGCCGTGGCGCCGGGCCAGTGGTGCAGCGCTCGTGCCGTAACGGAATCGTTGGGCGCACAATGCCCCCACGGTCGCTCGAGGAGCGTGCTCGGCGCGGACACCGGGCTCGTAGCGGCACCCGGCACCCGCCTCGATCGCCCTCCAGACCAGGTCGACATCCTCGCCCCAGCGGAGGTCCCCGTCGAACCCGCCGAGGTCGCGCACTGCCCGGGTGGAGGCCACCAACACCGCAGCCGGGACATAGGAGATGCGCGCCGTCGGTCTCACCATCGCGCGCACCGGCCCGAGATCGAGCGGTGAGAGCGCCGTCTCGTACTCACCGTTCCGGCCCGTCCGCGCACTGGCCACCCGTGGAGCCACCAGCGCGGTGTGCTCATGGTCGATCAACGACGCGAGCCGGCACAGGGCGGCCGCATCGATGGTCGCATCGGCGTCGACGAAGGCCACGAACTGTGTCGTCACACGTGCGAGTCCGGTGTTGCGCGCGGGACCGGGCCCGTGCGGTCCGTCGTGGGGCACGACCTCTGCCCCGGGAATGCGAAGTGGCGGATCGGAGGAATCGTCGACGACGATGACTCGCGGGCTCTCCGGGTCGCTCACCAGTCGCGCCACGAGGGCGGCCAGGGTGGTCGCGCCCTCCGCGTCGACGCGGGCCGGGATGACGATGGTGAGCAGAGCGACATCGACGGGTGCGCCGGGAACCGGATGGATCGCACCGCGCGCGAGCAGTCTGTCCGTGAGTTGTTCATGACCGTGCGGAAGTGGCGCACCGGTCTCGAGTGCATCGAGGACCGCAGCGCCGGCCTCGGTGACGGTGAACCACACCGGCGGAGACCCCGCGAGCACGCCCCGCGGCACGGTGGCACTGCGCAGCCACTCGGCGTCGATCGCGAAAGTCGTCATCGCGGCGGCCAGCGCCGGCACGCCTCGTCGAGACAGGCCACCAGTCCATCGACCCATCGTGCGTGGATGGCACGGCCGTCGGCTGGCGTGGCGCCCCGCGGGTCGCCGATGACGCCGTTGGCCGACACGGCAGCGACACCGCCATCGCGCATGCGCGCCACCAACTCGGCCGCATCACCGGATGCACCCGCGTCGGCGCGCCGGAGGTCCACGAGGTCGGGCGCGATGTGCAGCATGACCGAGGTCTCGACCCAGCCCGCATGGAGATCGTCCTCGCGGCCCGGGACGGTGCGCGGCCACCACATCGTGTGCGCCACGTTCTCCCCGTCGAGGCGCGCACGTGCCTGCGACAGTGCGTCGCTGTTCCCCCCGTGACCGCTCACGAGAACCGTCCCCCGCGCCCACGTCGATGCCGACCGCGCGATCGAGACGAGCATTCCGGCGGTGGCGTCGGTGCCGGCACTGAGCAGACCCGGGAACCCGGCATGCTCGTCACTGGCCGAGATCGCGACGGTGGGAGCGACGAGGAAGTCGTCAGCGTCGAGTCGCTCGATCGCCGCATCGACGAGCGACTCGACGATCAGCGAGTCCGTGTCGGGGGGCAGGTGGGTGCCGTGCTGTTCCCACGACCCGATCGGCACCACCACGATCTGTGATCCCGGCACGATCCGAGCCGGCACGGTGCGGCGGCCACGGCGCACGGGCGGAGCCACGGCTCAGGAACCGTGGGAGACGTCGTGCTCGGTGCCGGAGAAGAGACGCTTGAGATTCGGAAGGTGACGGATCTCGATCAGCACACCGAGCCCGACGAGCGACAGGAGTTCCCATGCGGCGGTGCCCTTCACCGCGAGGGCGACCATCACGAGCGGCACGACCCCGATCGAGGCGAGCGAGGCCTTCTTGGAGACCTTCGCCGCGAGGAGCCAGAACACGACCGCACCGATCATCACCGGCGGATGGAGGGGCAGGAGCACACCGCCACCGGTGGCGATTCCCTTGCCACCGTGGAACCGCCGCGTCACGGGGAAGACGTGGCCGAGGATCGCCGCGGCACCGCACACGTAGGCCATGGGCCGGTTGTCGAGGGCGACCGCCGAGATGAACACCGGGACCGCGCCCTTGGCGGCATCGAGCAGGAACACCACGATGAACCACTTCGTGCCGAGGGCCCGCCCGACGTTCGAGGCTCCCGGGTTCCCGGATCCGAATGTGGTGATGTCGACGCCCTTTGATCGCGCCACCATGATCGCGCTCGGCACCGTGCCGAGCAGGTACGACACCACGACCCCGACGATGGCGATGACGATGTTCACTGTCCGGCCACCGGGATGCGCGTGCGCGCCGGCTTGGAGTGGTCGGGCCAGGGGCGGGGCGCGAGAGCGACCGGCACCGAGGCGAGAGCACGCTCACCGTCCCCGCCGACGCACTCGGGGTCCGGTCCGTCGAGGGGCAGACCGGTGAAGAACTTGGCCGCCATGCAGCCGCCCTGGCACGCGTCCCACGCGCCGCACGATGCACAGGCACCGGCACCCTGGGGTTCGCGCAACTCGCGGAACAGGTCCGACTCGCGCCACACGCGGGTGAAGCCGCCCGCGTCCAGGACGTTGCCGGCACGGAAGTCCGAGTGGATCACGAACGGGCACGCATAGACGTCGCCGACCGGGTCGATGAGGCACACCACGCGCCCGGCGCCGCACATGTTGAGCCCGGGCAGGGACTCACCGAACGCGTTGAGGTGGAAGAACGAATCCCCGGTCAGCACGTTCTCCCCGTGGGCGAGGAGCCAGCGGTGGATCTCGCGCTGCTGAACGTTGGTGGGGTGGAGCTGGTGCCACGTGTCGGCCCCGCGTCCCGCGGGGCGCAGGCGCGTGATGCGCAGTTGGGCGCCATATGAGTCGGCGAGCGCCTTGAACGCGTCGAGTTGTGCGACGTTGTGGCGCGTCACCACCACCGAGATCTTGAACGGGCCGAATCCCGACGCGGCGAGGTTGTCCATCGCGCGGCGCGCGGTGGCGAAACTCCCCGCTCCGCGAACGGCGTCGTTCGTGGGCTCGTCCGCGCCGTCGATCGAGATCTGGATGTCGAGGTAGTCCATCGCGGCGAGACGGCGTGCGGCGTCGGTGTCGATGAAGGCGCCGTTCGTCGAGAACTTCACCCCGACGCCGTTGTCGACGGCGTGCGAGACGATCTCGAAGAAGTCGCGGCGCACCATCGGCTCGCCGCCGCCGATGTTCACGTAGAACACCTGCAAACGTCTCAACTCGTCGATGACCGCCTTGGCCTGCGGGGTGTCGAGTTCGCGCGGATCCCTGCGCCCGCTCGAGGACAGACAGTGGATGCACTCGAGGTTGCACGCGTACGTGAGTTCCCAGGTGAGGCAGATCGGGGCGTCGAGGCCACCCTTCAACTGCTCCACGAGCGTCTCAGCGGACACGGACGATCTCTGAGTTGCGGAGCGACTCGAGCGCGCTCACGAACCCGGGCCAGCGCTCCGTGGCGACCCCACGGGCCACGAGCGCATCACGAACGCTGCCGTGGTCGGCCAGATCGCGGACCACGGCGACGATGTCGGGGTGGCGCAGGAAGACGAGCCGCCGGTTGCCGTAGTGGTAGGCGAGGGCGCCGAAGGGTTCGGGTCGCAGCGAGACCCGTGGATCGAGTTCGCAGGCCGTGTCGAGCGTGAGCGTCACTGAAGCGGGGCGTGTCTCAGTAGACGCCGCACATGCCGTCGATCGAGATCTCCTCGACGAGCAGCTCCTGCTCGACCAGCAGTGCCCCTTCAGCCGACGGTTCTTGGTCGACCTGTGGCTCCGAGGCGGTCGCGTCCGGTTCCGTCAAAACGGTGTCGTTCTCCATGGGTTCTGATCGTACTCATCCGGCCCCCCGCCTTTCAGCACACGCCCCGGTGCTGGGTAGTGTTCGGGACGCACCATCTGGTGCCGTCCGTGAAGGGGGTCGTCCATGAAGACGAAAGCCGCCGTCCTGTGGGAACTGAACGCCCCGTGGACCATCGAGGAGATCGATCTCGACCCGCCGGGTCCCAGCGAGGTGCTCGTGCGCATCGCCGCATCGGGCATGTGCCATTCCGACGAGCATCTCGTCACCGGTGATCTGCCCTTCGGTCTCCCGATCATCGGTGGTCACGAGGGTGCCGGAGTCGTCGAGCAGGTCGGCGAGGGCGTCTCGTGGCTCGCCCCGGGCGACCACGTCGTGTTCGGCTTCATTCCGTCGTGCGGTCGCTGTCCCTCGTGCTCGACGGGTCACCAGAACCTGTGCGATCTCGGGGCGCTCATGGGCATCGGGCGCCAGATCGCGGACGGCACCTCGCGCCACCACGTGGGCGAGAAGGATCTCGGCCTGATGTGCCTGCTCGGCACGTTCGCACACCACACCGTCGTGCACGAAGCGTCGTGCATCAAGATCGAGAAGGACGTGCCGCTCGACAAGGCGTGCCTCCTCGGGTGCGGCGTGGTGACCGGTTGGGGCTCTGCCGTCTATGCCGCCGACGTCGCACCCGGCGACACGGTGGCGGTTGTCGGCGTCGGTGGCATCGGCGCGAACGCGATCCAGGGCGCCAAGCTCGCCGGAGCCAAGCGCATCATCGCGATCGACCCGGTCGAGTTCAAGCGCGAGAAGGCGATGGAGTTCGGCGCGACGCACACCGCCGCGTCGCTCGAGGAGGCCCTGCCGCTGATCCAGGACATCACCTGGGGCCAGATGGCGAACAAGGTCATCATGACGATGGGCGTGGGTGACGGGCAGGTGATCGGCCAGGCGATGGCGGTCACCGCCAAGCGCGGCCGCGTCGTGGTCACCAACATCCACCCGGCCTTGGAGATGGGTGGTGCGAACATGAGCCTGCTCGACCTCACGCTGATGGAGAAGCAGTTGGTGGGATCGCTGTTCGGCTCGGGCAACCCGCGCGCCGACATCCCCAAGCTCCTCGGTCTGTACCGTGAGGGCAGGCTCGACCTCGACGGACTCGTCACCCGGACCTACCCGCTCGAGGGCATCAACGACGGATACCAGGACATGCGCGACGGTAGGAACATCCGCGGCGTGCTCGTCTACGACTGATCCGCGACACACACACCATCGGGGAGAAGAATCATGAAGAGCCGTGCTGCAGTCCTCTACGGGATGAACCAGGACTGGAAGGTCGAGGGGATCGAGGTCGACCCACCAAAGACCGGCGAGGTCCTCGTGCAGTGGAAGGTCGCGGGGATGTGCCACTCCGACGAGCACTTCGTCACCGGTGACATGGTGCCGCCACAGGAACTACTCGCGATGATGGGTGTCGACGACTTCTTCCCGTTCATCGGTGGCCACGAGGGTGCCGGTGTCGTGATGGAGGTCGGCCCCGGTGTCACCTCGGTGCAGCCCGGTGATCACGTCTCGGCATCGTTCGTGCCGTCGTGCGGACGGTGCCGCTACTGCTCGACCGGTCGTCAGAACCTGTGCGACCTCGGTGCGGGCACCCTGACCGGGGGCATGATCACCGACGGCACGCACCGCCACCACGTGCAGGACGGCCGCGCGGTCAAGATGATGGCAAAGCTCGGGACGTTCTCCGAGTACGCCACCGTGGCCGAGGCCTCGTTGATCAAGGTCGAGAAGGACCTCCCGCTCGAGTGCGTGGCGCTCGTGTCGTGCGGGGTGGCGACCGGGTGGGGCTCGGCGACGAACCGCGCCGACACCCAGCCCGGCGACACGGTGGTGGTCGTGGGAATCGGGGGCATCGGCATCAACGCGGTGCAGGGCGCGCGCATGGCAGGTGCCAAGCGCGTGATCGCGGTCGACCCGGTCGAGTTCAAGCGCGAGAAGGCGATGGAACTCGGGGCGACCCACACCTTTGCCTCGATGGCCGAGGCGATCCCGGCGGTGATGGAGCTGACCTGGGGCCAGATGGCCGATCGGGTGATCATGACCCCGGGCGTGCTCCACGGCGAGATGATGGCCGAGGGCATGTCGCTGGTCGGCAAGGGCGGCACCTGCGTGGTGACGGCCATCTCACCGATGACGAGCACCGAGGCGAGCATCAACCTGTTCCAGTTGGCGATGTGGAACAAGGAGGTCAAGGGCACGATCTTTGGCAGCCTGAACCCCCGTGCCGACATTCCGAGGCTGCTGGACATGTACCGCGTGGGTGATCTGAAGCTCGACGAGTTGATCACGCGCCGCTACAGCCTCGACCAGATCAACGAGGGCTACCAGGCGATGCGCGACGGCACGAACATCCGCGGTGTCATCGTCTACGACTGACCGAGGCACGGGCACGATGACCGACGTCTCGGCACTCCGGGCCTCGCTCGCCGACGACGTGGTGGGTCGGCGGCGCGAGATGGAACTGGTCCTGGCCGCCCTGGCGGCGGATCGCCACGTTCTGCTGGAGGGCCCGCCCGGCACCGGCAAGTCGACGCTGCTGCGCGCGGTGGCGCGCGGGCTCGGCATCGGCTTCGAGTTCGTCGAGGGCAACGCCGAGCTCACGCCGGCACGACTCGTGGGGCACTTCGATCCCGCTCGAGTGCTCGTCGACGGGTACGACCCGAGCGTGTTCGTGGACGGCCCGCTCGTCACCGCGATGCGCGAGGGCCGCCTGTTGTACGTGGAGGAGATCAACCGAATCCCGGAGGAGACGCTGAACGTGCTCATCACCGTGATGAGCGAGGGGGAGCTGCACGTGCCGCGACTCGGGGCGGTCGCGGCCGATCCCGGGTTTCGGCTCGTGGCCGCGATGAACCCGTTCGACGCCGTCGGCACCGCCCGCATCTCCGGCGCGGTGTACGACCGCGTGTGCCGGGTCTCGATGGGTTACCAGCCCGCCGAGGAGGAGGCCGAGATCGTGGTGCGCGAGGCAGGGGACTGCGGTCTCGAGCCCGGGTTCATCGAACGCGCCGTCGAGATGGTGCGGCGCACCCGCAACCACCCCGACCTGCGCGTCGGAGCCTCCGTGCGCGGTGCCGTGGATTTCGCGAAGGTCGTGGCATCCCTCGCGCAGCTCCGCGCGGTCACCCCCGCCGATCCGAGCACCGGGCTGGACGCCGCACTGGTGGCGCTGTCTGGTCGGGTGCGGGTGCGCGAGGGGAGCGTGCGCGGTGCCGAGGAGATCATCAGCGAGATCTGGCAGGACGTGTACGGCCGCACCGCCGGGGGTGACGGCGCGGGAAAAGGTGGAGCCCCGACGCGGGGCACCACCTCCCGCTGACGAAGGAGGGCGCCGAGGCCGACCACGCCGTTGCCGAGGCCGGAAAGCGCACCACGTCGCGCCGCGACCTGTCCCGTCACGAGAACTTCGAGAACATCTCGCCCGAGGTGGGAGAGCTCGACGAGGCCGCAGTCGAGGAGTCGATGCGCGAGAACCCCGACGGGATGCTCGGAGTTCTCGCCGACCTCACCGGCGCCACCGATCCGGTGCTCCGCGAGCTGGCGCGCAAGTTGGCCGGTCGCCTGATGCTCGATGTCGGCAACCGCGGCCGCACCCGGCCGCGCGGGGTCGGCAAGTTGGTCGAGCAGGCATACCGACCCGACGCCGGTGACATCGACATCGACGCGAGTCTGGACGCGCTGGCCGAGTTGCGGCGCAATCTGGCGCCGGACCCCGAGCGCTTGCGCGTGCGAGGGTGGCGAAAGCCCGGCACGGCGCTGTGCCTGCTCATCGACCGCAGTGGATCGATGGGTGGCGAGCCACTGGCCACATCGGCGGTGGCCGTGGCGGCGATCGCCGGTCGCGCACCGGAGGACTGGAGTGTCGTCGCCTTCGGCAAGGACGTGATCGTCACGAAGAGCCAGGACAGTCCGAAATCGCCCGAGAGGGTGATCGAGGACGTGCTCACCCTGCGCGGATTCGGCACCACCGACCTGACCGGTGCGCTGGTCGCCGCCCAGGCCCAACTCGCCCGGTCGCGCGCGGGTCGGCGGATCGCGGTGCTGTTGAGCGACTGTCGTGCGACGGTCGAGGGCGACCCGATCGCCGCCGCGGCGGGTCTCGAGGAACTCGTGGTGGTGGCACCGAGCGACGATTGCGACGAGGCGCGCGCGTTCGCGACACGTGCCGGCGCCCGGTTGGCACTCGTGGACGGCCCGATGTCGATTCCGTCGGCTCTCGGCGAGGCACTCGAGGTCAACTGAGCCCTCGCTCGTCCCCGAAGGCCGGGGGGCAAGCGTCCGTCAGTACGGGCAGGCGGGGTCGTTCGGGGGAACGATCCCGCGCGGATTCTGCTCGATCACGACCGCGGGAATCGTCGTGGTCGTCGCGGGAGAGGTGGTGGGCGGTGTCGCTCCCGTTGTGCGCGACCCCAGCGCACCCAGGATCGTCGCCGCAGCGCCGATGAAGGCCGGCGTCGCGCCACTGGTGCCCGCGGCCGACTCGGTCGGAACGGTCGGCACGGGGCGTGGCACGGTCGTGGTGGTCGACGCCCGGGTGGCAAGACTCGCCTCGCCGCGGTAGAGCGCGATGATCTTCTTGGCGATCTCGGACTCGAGCTCGGGCACGATCACCGCCATCTCCTCGATCATCTGGCCGGTCCCGGGCATGGTGTAGGACCCCATCGTCCCCGCGTCGTAGTTCTTCATCGCCTGGCCGAGCTGCAGGAGCATGAGTGGAGTGATCCTGTCGTCGGTGATCACGTTCTCGAGGGTCGCGTTCATGATTTCGCTGGCGACCTTCGGGTTCGTGCGTGCCCTGTCGAGTGCCTTCCTGGTCATGCGCTTGATGAAGTCCTGCTGGCGATTGATGCGTCCCCAGTCCGACGTCCCGTCCCGGGTCCACTTGCCCGTCATCGGGTCGTAGAAGTCGTACTTGCGCGAGCGGATGTAGGCGAGGGCCTCGTCGCCCCTCAGGGTCGCGCAGGCGCCGGCCTTCATCACCTTGAATCCCGTGCGCTTGTCACGTGCCTTGAACGGGAAGGGCACGCGCACGCCACCGACAGCGTCGACCACGTCCTTGAAGGTGCAGAAGTCGATGTTGACGTAGTGGTCGATCGGGATGCCGAAGTTCTGTTTGATCGTGCGGATGAGGCGGTTCGGATCCTTCTTGTTGAAGTTCGCATTGATCCGGTTCTTGCGCGTCGACCCCGCCTCTGTCACCCACAGGTCGCGCGGGAACGACAGGATCGCCGCGGTCCCGTCGCGAGGACTCACGCGGACCACCATGATCGAGTCGCTTCGCTCACCGAACGCCGACCGATCACCGAACCCGCCCGCGAAGGGGGAGTCGGGGTCGATGCAGGCGGTGTTGTCGGATCCGGTGATCAGGTAGTTCTTCGCCGACAGGTCTCCCGCGGGGAGGTCGATGTTGCCGTCACCCGACGCTGAGTCGATCGTGACCACCTGGCGCGATCCGAGTTTCCAGTTCGCGTACAGCAGTCCCGAGCCAGCCGCGATCGTGATGATGGCGACCACGGTGTTGAAGATCATGAGTGCTCGCACCCGGCCGGACCGTCGCCGTCCCGCCGCTCGGGCACCGTCGGACCCCGCCGACGCAGGGAGGCTCGGTTCGGGCGCAACGGGGGTGTCCATGGGCGTGCTCCACGGTAGTTGCGGGTGCGCGGTGGTCTCCGTCGTGCGGGAGCGGTCCCGTCAGGTGGGCTCGACAGTGGCAACGACCGAGATCTCACCGTCGGCCACGACCATCTCGCGGGAGATCACCGACCCCGCGTCGGCGATGTCGCTCCACGCGGTCTCGATCCGCTCGATCGCGCTTCCCGGGGCGGTGATGCGGGCGAGGCCGACCTTGGCCTTCTGGCCGACCTTGGCCTCGGTCTTGGCACGGCGGATACCGGCGATGGTCGCCGACACTGCCCCGAGCAATTCCTCGTCGGCGGGACCAGCGAGTCCGGCGGTGGCATCATCGGCGACGGGCCAGGTCGCTCGGTGCACCGATCCCTCCTGCCACCAGCGCCAGACCTCCTCGGACACGAAGGGGATCAGCGGCGCGAAGAGTCGCTGCAGGATGGAGAGAGCGCGCCGCAGGGCCGCGCGCGCCGACACGGCCCGCTCGTCGCCGTGGATCGCATAGGCGCGGCCCTTCACCAGCTCCAGGTAGTCGTCGCAGAACCACCAGAAGAATGCCTCGGTGCGCTCGAGCGCGCGTGCGTAGTCGAAGTTCTCGAACGCGACCGTGGCCTCCCCGACGACTCCGGCGAGTCGGTGGAGCATCGCGGCATCCAACGGCTCGATCGGCACGGCACCGGCGGCGACGTCGCCGAACGAGAGCGCGAACTTCGATGCGTTCAGCAACTTGTTGGCGAGCTTGCGTCCGACCGCCATCTGGTCCTTCGAGAACGCGGTGTCGACGCCGGGCCGGGCACCGGCCGCCCAGTAGCGCACCGCGTCCGATCCGAATTCCTCGAACAGATCGATCGGGGTCACCACGTTGCCCTTCGACTTCGACATCTTCTTGCGGTCCGGGTCGAGGATCCAGCCCGACAACGCGGCCACACGCCACGGCGCGGTGCCGTGCTCGAAGTTGGAGCGCACCATCGTGGAGAAGAGCCACGTGCGGATGATGTCGTGGCCCTGGGGCCGAAGGTCGAAGGGGTAGATGCGGCCGAAGAGATCGGCGTCGTCCTCCCACTTGCCGGCGATCTGTGGCGTGAGCGAGGAGGTGGCCCAGGTGTCCATGACATCGGGATCGCCGACGAATCCACCGGGAACTCCACGCTGCGACTCGTTCCAGCCCTCGGGACAATCGGTGGAGGGGTCGACCGGCAGGCGCGACTCGTCGGGCACGAGCGGGGTGTCGTGGTCGATCTCGCCGTCGGCCCGCACGGGGTACCAGACGGGGACGGGCACGCCGAACCAGCGTTGGCGACTGATCAGCCAGTCGCCGTTCAGACCCTCGACCCAGTTCGCGTAGCGGTGGCGCATGTGGTCGGGCTGCCACTCGAGCGAGGCACCGCGCGCCAGCAGTGCCGAGCGCAGGTCGGCATCGCGGCCGCCGTTGCGGATGTACCACTGGCGGCTCGTGACGATCTCGAGTGGTCGGTCGCCCTTCTCGTAGAACTTGACCGGGTGCATGATCTTGCGGGGTTCACCGCGCATCTCGCCGGATGCGCGCAGCATCCCCACGATCGCCGTCTGGGCCTGTTTGGCGGTCTTGCCGGCCAGTTGCTCCCATGCCGCGAGTGCGGCATCTCCGCTGATTCCCTCGGGTGCATCGGCAAGGATGCGGCCGTCCCGGGCGATGATCGCCCGCGTGGGCAGTCCCAACTCGCGCCACCAGAGCACGTCGGTGAGGTCGCCGAACGTGCAGACCATCGCGATGCCGGTCCCCTTGTCGATCTGGGCGAGTGGGTGCGCCACGATCGGCACCTCGACACCGAACAACGGCGTGCGCACCGTCGAGCCGAACAACGGTGCGTAGCGGTCGTCGTCGGGGTGGGCGACGAGGGCGACGCACGCGGGCACCAGCTCGGGCCGTGTCGTGTCGATGAGGACATCGCCCGCGCCGTCGGTGCGGTGGAAGGCGAGCGTGTGGTAGGCGCCCTCGCGCTCGCGGTCCTCGAGTTCGGCTTGTGCGACGGCGGTGCGGAAGTCGACGTCCCACAGGGTGGGTGCCTCCTGGGTGTATGCCTCACCACGCGCGAGGTTGCGCAGGAATGCCCGCTGACTCGCGCGGCGGGACCGCTCGTCGATCGTGGCGTAGAGGAGCGACCAGTCGACGCTGAGTCCGAGCCGGCGGAAGAGATCCTCGAAGACCTTCTCGTCCTCGTGGGTGAGTTCCTCGCACAACTCGATGAAGTTCGGTCGCGACACCGGAACCGGCCGGTGGTCCCTCGGCGGATCACCGCGGAACGGGGGCACGAGGGCCGGGTCGTAGGGGACGGACGGGTCGCACGAGACCCCGAAGAAGTTCTGGACCCGCCTCTCGGTGGGCAGGCCGTTGTCGTCCCAACCCATCGGGTAGAAGACGGCCTTGCCGCGCATGCGCCAGAAGCGCGCGACGGTGTCGGTGTGGGTGTAGGAGAACACATGGCCCATGTGCAGCGATCCGCTCACGGTGGGCGGGGGTGTGTCGATCGCAAAGACACCGTCGCGCGATGCGGCGCGGTCGAAGGCGTAGATGCCCTCGGCATCCCACGCACCGATCCACCTGTCCTCGATGCCGTCGAGGGATGGCTTGTCGGGGACCGCGGACATAGGACCCGAATCGTAGGCTTGGGCGAGTGCTGAACCTCTACGACACCGCGACCCGGGAGGTCAGGCCCCTCGCCCTGAGAGAACCGGGCAAGGTCGGCATCTATCTGTGCGGTCCCACGGTGTATGGCCCGCCGCATCTCGGTCACGGTCGCACCACGCTCGTCTACGACGTTCTCCGCCGCTACCTCGAGTGGTGCGGTCTCGAGGTGCGCCTCGTGTCCAACATCACCGACATCGACGACAAGATCATCAACCGCGCCAACGACGAGGGTCGACCCTGGCAGGACATCACGCACAAGTGCGAGAACGTCTGGTTCGAGGCCATGGGTCGCCTCGGTGTGCAGCGGCCGACCGATGTGCCGCATGCGACCGACTACGTCGAACAGATGGTGGCGATGATCGCAGAGCTCGTGGCGCGGGGGAGTGCCTACGCCACCGACGACGGCGTCTATCTCTCCATCGCCGCGGTTGGTGACTACGGCCTGCTCGCGCACCAGGGCCTCGACGACATGCTCTCGGGGGGAGGCGACCGCGAGGTGTTCGGGGCCGGCAACAAGCGGCACCCCGCCGACTTCGCGTTGTGGAAGTTCTCGAAGCCGAGCGAGCCATCGTGGCCCTCACCCTGGGGCGAGGGCCGACCCGGCTGGCACAGCGAGTGCGTCGTGATGAGTCTCGAGTTGCTCGATGACGGATTCGACCTGCACTGCGGTGGCGCGGACCTGCGCTTCCCGCACCATGAGAACGAGAGGGCCCAGGCCGTCGCGCTCGGGCGCACCTTCGCGCGCCACTGGATGCACAACGGCATGGTCGTGGACCAGGAAGGCGAGAAGATGTCGAAGAGCCTCGGCAACGTGGCGAACCTGCTCGATCTCCTCGATCGCTACGATGCGCGCGCCTATCGGATGCTGCTCCTCCAGACGCACTACCGCTCACCCGTGCGCGTCGGTCCCGAGAATCTCGAGGCGGCCGAGGCCGCATTGTCGGGCCTGGACGCCTTCGCGGCGAGGACGAGCGCCCATTCTGGTGGCAACTCCGATGCCGGGGTCATCGAGCGTTTCCGGACCGCGATGGACGACGACTTGGACACGGTGGCCTCGATCGCTCTCGTGTTCGACACGGTGCGCGCCGCGAACACCGCCGCGGATTCCGGTGAGGCCGAGCGCACCGCCGCACTGCGCGCCGCGGTGCTCGAGATGACCGGTGCACTCGGGCTCGACCTGGTCGAGGGCGACGATGTCGACGACGAGACGCTCGCGAGAGCGGCCGCGCTCGATGCGGCGCGCGCGGCGAGGGACTTCGCCACCGCCGACAAGATCCGCGCCGAGTTGCAGGCGGCCGGCTGGAACGTGGAGACGACCAAGGAAGGGACACGCATCAGACGTGGCTGACCGCGACGCGGCGGCCGTTGCTCGTCCACCCGTGCCGCAGGGTTTCTGGACGATCTGGACCACGGTGGCACTGGACCTCGTTGGCTTTGGCATCGTGGCACCGATCCTCGGGCGCTATGCCGAGCGGTTCGGTGCCGGTGGTCTCGAGGTGGGGCTCCTCTTCGCCTGCTTCTCCGGGGCGCAGATGGTCTTCGCGCCGATCCTCGGACGCGTGTCCGACCGGGTCGGTCGCAAACCCGTCATCATCGTGTCGCTCCTCGGCACTGCCGTCGGCAGCTTCATCTCCGGTGCAGCCGGTGCCCTGTGGGTGCTCTTCGTCGGTCGGGCGCTCGACGGTGCGTCAGGTGCGAGTGTCGCGGTCGCCCAGGGTGCCGTCGCTGACATCGCACCGCCCGAGCAACGCGCGCGTCTCCTGGGCCTGCTCGGGGCCGCGTTCGGTCTGGGTTTCATCCTCGGTCCCGTGATAGGTGGTCTCGCCGCCCTCGGCGGTCCGCACATTCCCTTCTATGTCGCGGGGACCGTCGCCCTCATCAACGCGGCGGCCGCGGCGTTCCGGCTGCCCGAGACGAAGAAGATGCGCGACCCCGGCGCGACCCCGTCACCCCGCCCCGGCCGCTTCGCCCTCCCCACCTCGCCGGTGCTCGTGCGATTCGTCGTGATGAGCCTGGTGGTGTCGCTCGGATTCTCCGGCTTCGAGGCCACCTTCTCGTTGTTCGGCGAACGTCGCTTCGGCTTCACCGAGAGTTCCGCCGCGGCGGTGTTCCTCGTGGTGGGTGTCGTTCTCGTCGCGGTGCAGGGAGCGCTCATCGGGCCGCTCACCTCCCGGGTGGGCTCGTGGGGACTGCTGCATGCGGGGTTGCTCGTCACCGCGACGGGTCTCGTGGTGCTCTCGGTGAGCGGAGTGGTGCCGGTGCTGGTGGTCTCGGTCCTGCTCATCGCGTTCGGTCAGGGGATCGCCGGGCCGTCGGTGTCGTCGTTGATCGCAGAACTCGTGCCCGAGGACCGCCGCGGTGAGGCACTCGGGTACCAGCAGAGTGCGGGGGCGCTGGGCCGGATCATCGGGCCCGTGTTCGCCGGGGTGGTCTTCGATGCCTTCGACGAGGGCGCCCCGTACCTGGTGAGCGCCGCGTTGTTCGTCGCGGGGTTCCTCGTGGTGCGTGCCGCACACCGGCAGGTCAGCCACGTCGACTGAACCAGACTTGTTGGGGAGGGGTTACCCGCCGGTAGGTTCAGGGCATGACTGAGTTTTCCCTCCATCTCAACGACGACCAGATCCAGATCAAGGACTGGATCCATGAATTCGCCAAGGACGTGATGCGTCCCGCCGCGCAGGAATGGGACGATCGTGAGGAGTTCCCCTGGCCGGTCGTGCAAGAGGCCGCAAAGATCGGTCTGTACGGCGTCGATTTCATGATGAGTGCGATGGGTGACGCATCGGGTCTCACACTGCCGGTCGCGATCGAGGAGATCTTCTGGGGCGATGCCGGACTCGGCATGGCGATCATGGGATCGGGTCTCGCCGCCGCGGGAATCTCCGGCAACGGAACACCCGAGCAGATGATCGAGTGGGTTCCCCAGTGCTACGGCACTGCCGACGATGTGAAGCTCGGTGCGTTCTGCGTGAGCGAGCCCGACGCGGGCTCCGATGTGTCGTCGCTGCGCACGCGCGCCGTCTACGACGAGGCGACCGACGAGTGGGTGCTGAACGGCACCAAGGCATGGATCACGAACGGCGGGATCGCCAACGTGCACGTGGTTGTCGCGGCCGTGGATCCCGCACTGAAGGGACGCGGCCAGGCCTCGTTCGTCGTGCCCCCGGGGACCAAGGGTCTCTCGCAGGGCCAGAAGTACGCCAAGCACGGCATCAAGGCCAGCCACACCGCCGAGGTCGTGTTGGACGATGTCCGCGTGCCCGGTCGGTGCCTGCTCGGCGGCAAGGAGAAGCTCGATGCCAAGCTGGTGCGTGCACGCGAGGCCGGCCGCACCGGTGAGGCCCAGCCCGCGATGAAGACATTCGAGGCGACCCGGCCGGCCGTGGGTGCCCAGGCGCTCGGCATCGCGCGCGGTGCGTACGAGATCGCACTCGATTACGCCAAGGAGCGCACCGCGTTCGGCAAGCCGATCATCATGAACCAGGCGATCGCGTTCAAGCTCGCCAACATGGCCACCCAGATCGACGCAGCGCGCCTTCTCATTTGGCGCGCGGCGTGGCTCGCGAGAAACGGCGGGTTCAAGAACGCCGAGGGTTCGATGAGCAAGTACTACGCATCGGAGATGGCAGTGAAGGTGACCGAAGAGGCGATCCAGATCCTCGGCGGATACGGCTACACGCGCGAGTACCACGTGGAGCGCATGCACCGTGACGCCAAGATTCACACCATCTTCGAGGGCACGAGCGAGATCCAGCAGCTCGTGATCGCTCGTGCGATCTCCGGCCTGCGCGTCGAGTAGTCGTCGGCGCATCGTAAGTGCCGGTGGCAGCTAGCGATACGACTATTCATTAGTCTCAGAACTTCTTATGTGGTCAGTCGTTCGTGAGGAGTACGGCAGCGTCGATGTGCTCAGAGTTGTTGAAACCTCTCGTCCAAAAATTGCTGACGACGAAATCCTTGTTGCGGTGCACGCGAGTTCGGTGAACCCAGCCGACCGCTACATCATGATGGGGCAGCCACGACTGGTTCGGCTCACCGAGGGCTTGCGCAAGCCGCGCACCGCCAACTTGGGCAGCGATTACGCGGGTGAAGTGGCAGAAGTCGGTTCGCAGGTTAAAGATTTTGCAGTGGGTGAGCGGGTCTTTGGCTTGTCGAAAGGAACCTGGTCACAGTTCATCAAGGTCAAGCCCAAGCAGGTGCACCGTATGCCACACAACATGA
>VGAK01000009.1 GCA_016870775.1 Actinomycetota bacterium | reverse complement strand
GCCAGTACTGGGCGACCGACGCGTGAGCCACCGAGTTCGAGTCGACATTGGCGACGACGTGGACCGACACCGCCATCGCGACAGCGAAAAGGCTGAAAATGCGTAGAGATCGAACCGGCACCATGACCCCTGCTCAGGTAACAAGACCCAGTGTAACGATGTGAGGAGGTTTCAGCCAGAAGGCGGCACCCAATCTCCTCCGGCGATCGATCACACGGCCCGAGTCATCTGGATGAACTGGCCGATGAGCGCGGTGACCGCTTCGGGGGCGTCCTCCTGAAGGAAGTGGCCGACACCGGGCAGCCGTGTCACCGGACCGTCCGGCCAGAGCCCCTTGAACATCCCGATTGCCATCTCGGTCGGGACAGCCCTGTCCTCTTCGCCGTGGATGTACATCGCGGGCAGGGCCTGGATCGCGGGCACGTTGCCCATGTTCTCGAGGAACAACTCGAACACACCGGCGGCTCCGATGCTGGCGGGGAAGGCGAGTGCACCCTTGCAGTCGGCCGGAGTGGGGAACGGTGCGGCGTAGGCGCGCACCCATGTCTCGTTCACGATGTCGGCCCGCTCGAATCCGATCCTCTTCATCACCGACAGGATCGTCGCACCGAGATTCGACAACGTCTTGTGTGCCTCGTCGGTCTGCACCCACTTGAACCACGGATAATCAGAGACGAGCGGCACGCCCTCGGGTGGGCGACCCGGCACTCCGGTGTTCATGTAGCAGAACCGGGCGAACAACTCGGGTCGGCGGAGCGAGAGCATCGCACCGATCGGCCCTCCCCAGTCCTGGGCCACGAGCGTGATCTTGGTGAGCCCGAGATGATCGATCAGTCGCTCGAGATTGTCGACGTGGTCGCGGATCGTGAAGTCGCGATCCTGGGGTGTCTCGCTCTTGCCAAAGCCCATGTGATCGGGGATGACGATGCGACCGAATCCCCGGAGCGGGGCGACGAAGTTGCGGTAGAGATAGCCCCAGGTCGGCTCCCCGTGGAGCATCAGGATCGGGTCGCCGTCACCCTCGTCGACGTAGTGCATCGCGAACCCGTTTCCATCGAAGTAGTGCGGCGCGAAGGGCCACGTGCCGTCGAATGTCTCGCCTGCGGGGATCACCGGTGAACTCTTCCACAGGAGAAGTGTGCGGCCCGGATGGGCACGGAAGACCGTCAGTTTCTCTCCCAGCCCGCGCGGGAGGCGAACAGTCCGGTGATGACCGAGCTCATCCCTGTTCTGCCTGATGTTCGTTAGCCTCTTCGGGGTGAAAGGACCCGTTCAGTACAGACTTGTCACTGCCACCAGCCTGCTTCTCGGAGCCGTCTTCGTGTCGACAGGGGTGCCATCCGCCGGCGCCGTGGCCACCACGGTCTTTGCCAACAGTTCCACCGGTGACGACAGCACCGGCAACGGGACTGCAGGAAGTCCCTTCCAGACGTTCCACAGGGCGTACACCGCTGCCTCGTCCGGTGACACCATCGACCTGTCAGGCACCTTCACGTGGACGAACGCGGGCGAGACGGGCGATGTAGTCGGCACCGGCTACACCATCGCGAAGAACCTCACCATCACTGGACAGTCGCGCTCCACCATCGTGCAGGCGGCGTCCACGCGCAACACGGCCGACCGCATGGTGTTCTACATCGCGGCAGGTGCAACCGTCACGATGAAAAACATGACCGTGCGCCACGGAAAGGTGGTCGCGGCGGGTCACGGTGGCGGTATCACCCTCTACGGCCAGTACTGCGGCACGGCAGGTGGTTGCGCAGGCACCACCGGTGTTCTGACGCTCGACCAGGTGGACGTCACCAGAAATGACGCCGCAACTGCACTGAACTCGTTCACCTACCACCGGGCAGGCGGTGTGATGCTCCAGGAGAACGCCAACCTCACCGTGACGGACAGCAACATCGAGGACAACAGCTGCACGTGCAAGTACTACGCCGCAGGCGGCATCTACGGCGGCATGCAGTCATCCACCATCACCATCACCAACTCATCGGTGTCGCTGAATACCGTGAACAGTGACGGTGGGTCGAGTTATCCCTACGACTACACGTCCGTCGCCGGCGGTCTCGCAATGCAGCGTTTTGGAAAGATCACCATCACGAACAGCACTTTCTACGGCAACTCCACCAACAACTACGCGGGTGCCATGTCGCTGTACTACCAGAACCGCGGCGCGCGCCTGACGAACGTCACTATTGTCGGCAACTCGGCCTCGCTCGGTGCTGGCGGCATCCTCTGGAACCAGCTGTACACCGGTGGCAACTACGACCTCCGCATGAAGAATGTCCTGCTTGCAGACAACACCGGGGTCTCCGCGGCCGCCAACGACTTCTACGCGAAGGACTCAACCAGCGGCTCGGCCGTTGTTGCTACCCACTCGATCATCGAGGCGAGCACCAACAAAGTGTTCTCCGGCACCGGCATCATCACCGGGAACCAGGCATCCCTGAATCTGGATTCAGCCATCGCTCTCAACAACGCCGCAAAGGGATCGCGCACATTGGCACTCCTCTCGGGGAGCGTCGCTGCGGACGCGGGTGACTCCGCCGCTCACGGCAACGCGGGGAGCACCGTCACCCCGCCAGCAACGGACCAGCGTGGATTCAGCAGGGTCGGCACCTACGACGTCGGTGCCTATGAGTACGGTGCGACGGCCGCTCCGACGACCACTGCCGCTCCGACGACCACTGCCGCTCCGACGACCACTGCCGCTCCGACGACCACTGCCGCTCCGACGACCACTGCCGCACCAACAACAACAACAACTGTGGTGACGTCTACATCTGTCGCTCAGTCAAGTCAGACTCTTCCGGGGGCAAGCGTTCCTGTTGTGATCAACTCCACCCCTGCATCGGTCGACAACACCATCGCGGTCGATGCCGGTGCCACCAGGGCAACGGTGCCGCCGCTCGTGCGGAGCACCACTGACGTCCTGGCACAGGGCCGCGCGCCAACCAGCACGGTGCCGCAGACCACCACCACGGTCGGTGCTGCGTCAACCTCTGGTGATGCCCCCGAGCCCCCGTCGGTGGAACCCGGCGAGGCCGCCACGTTGATGGATGGTGTCGACGTGGACACCACCCTCACCCGTCTGAACAATGAACTGATCATCACGGCAGGTTCGTTGAGGATGGTTGTGGTCGGTATTGCCGATGATGGCTCGGTACTCGAGCTCGATGATGACGGGAACATTCGCCTGAACCAGACCCGCACGCTCCGGGTGGAGTTGTCCAACCTGGCGGTGGGTGCCACGGTCGACATGTGGCTGTTCTCCGACCCCACCCTTCTTGATTCGTTCGTCGTGGGTGATGACGGGGCCATCAAGTCACGCCTTGCCGTGAGCACCCAGATCCCTGACGGCAAGCACAGGCTGGTGGTGAGACAGGTGACCAGGACAAGGAGCGAACTGGTCCTGGCTGTGGGAGTGGTGCTCGGTCCCGAGTCGAACGGTGGCTCGGCGATCGGATGGATCATCTTCCCGCCGCTCGTTCTTGCTGCCGTGGCAGCCCTTGTGATCCCGGCCCGTCGCCGGCGCAACACGCGAGCCGCAGACGCCGGCTGACCAGCCACATCCGCATTCTTGGACGACGCAATGGAGCCCAAGAGGGGAATCGAACCCCTGACCTACGCATTACGAGTGCGAGGCGGTGAGACGGCTGGGGACTCTCTGGGTCAGAACTGCATACCTGTCGAATGACTGAGAGGCCCGGACTCACCCACGCGATTGTTGGACTGGCAGGGGATGTTCGATAGATGTTCGATGATTCGCGCCGGTCGGGATCGAAGTGGCCACGTTCAGCAAGGGGCCCATGTCCCGGTCGGTGCGAGTCTTGACGTACCGACCGGGACGGCTCGACGGTTCACTTCACCACGACACGTGCCGTGAAGTCGTAGGCCATCCTGCCCTTGCCGCCCTTGGCGCGGACGGTACAAGTTGCTGCCTTCTTCGGCGTGACGAACGCGTTCTTGGCGGCGTTGAGGCGACATCCACCCCGGACGGTCCATGTTGCTTTCGCCTTGCCGGGCTTGATCACTGACGTGAGGCGAACTGTCGCTCCGCGCTTGGCCACGAACGACGGCTTCATCGGTGTCGTGTAGTCGGAGGCGGTCTCGGGTCGTCCATCGACGAGGACTGAGAGGCTGACAGCCGAGGCTGGCGACAGGTTCTTCACGGTGCAGATCAACCCGATGGTGGTGCAGATGCTCTTTCCGGAGACGTCTACGACACTATGCATCGCCCCGTCGAACGGTGAGGAGAATCTGACGACCAGCTGGCGGTGTGCGGCACGCACGGAGGTGACAGCAACACGACCATTCGGTTGTGCCGGAGCCGGCACCACCAATTCAACTTGAGCGGTGATCAAGTCTTCAACTTGAGCGGTGATCAAGTCGGCTCCCTCGGAGGGGACCGATATCGCCGGGGTGACAGGCATGGCATTCAGCGTGTCGGTGAGTTTTCTGACCTTGCGCTGTCCGAGAGTGATCTTTCCGTTGCGCTCCATCGCCACCGCACCCGACCCGACCGTATTTCCTGTGAGAGTCGCCGGGTTTTTCATCAGCAACTGGAGACCCGTCGGTGTTCCCACGATCGACGAGATGATCGACGACTTCGTGCCGGTCGACGGCAAGATCGGCCCCACGCCACCACGCTGTTCCATGGACGGGGTCGAAAAGCTAACCACCTGACGCACCGTGCGGTCGTAACCGAACAGGGTTCCGTTACTGATCGCGAGACTGTTCTGGTGAACGTCGATCGTGGTGGCGGAACCCATCGTGTTGGCCATGGTTGCCTTGTCGATACGTGCCAACTTGCCCGAGACGATGGTGTACACCGCCGTCTCGTCGTCGACGAGGGGAGCACTCACGATGTTCTGGCGCGCCTCGGGGGTGTGACACCCGACGTTGACCGGCGTACACCACCCGGCTTCGATGCCGGAGTACGCGATGCTTCCGTCTGTCATGTTCAGCCTCGCAACTGCGTGTTGACCAGCGCTGGTGTTGAAACCACCCGGCGTGAACACGACATCACCGTCGACGACGAATGTCCTCGTGGCAGCCCAAAAGTCTTGCCGGACGCTGAGTGGGGAGACCTCGTATGTGTATCGCCGGAATCCAGTCTCGATGTCGTAGGCGGCAAACACTTCGGTTCTGTCGGAAAACTCGGTCACCAGAATTGCCGAGTCACCGACAGCCAAGGAGCCGGCCTCGTTACTGACATCGAGCGACCATTCGCGGTCGCGTTCGAGAGTGGCCAGATTCCAACGCATGACTCTCTTGGAAAGTTCCGTTGCTGAATAAGTGAATGCGTAGAGCCAACCGTCATGGATGTCGATGTCAGGCCCCACCGACCGATTGAGGGCGGCGAGACCGTCGTCGAACTCGATCTGAGTACCACGGTCGTCAAAGACGATCAGCCGTGAATTGGTCGACGTCGGGTACAACCCGTATGTGCTCGGCCATGCGATTCGTCCCTCGGAGGCCTT
Organism: Actinomycetota bacterium; assembly: GCA_016870775.1. Classification (GTDB taxonomy): domain Bacteria; phylum Actinomycetota; class Acidimicrobiia; order Acidimicrobiales; family Ilumatobacteraceae; genus UBA2093. Next base: position 71,356 of record VGAK01000009.1, on the reverse strand, counting down.
CAGTTCGAAGCGTGACGAATGACCGCGGACGAACGAGAAATAGTTGAGATCGAAGTGCTGTGTCACCTCCTGATTTGTCGAGTTGGTGACGGTCCTGCTCAGAGCGCTCGGGAGTTCGGTGAGAGTCTCGGGAGACAAGCGTGTCAACCTGTATGCGCTCACTCCGCCGTTATCCACAAGGTTCCCCAAGTAGAGGGCGTCACCGATCCGTACCATGCGACGGTCTGCGCACGTTCCTGGTTCCACTGTGGGCGCGTGACCGGTTCCGACCTGCGATCCGGTGCGAATCTCGTAGGCACGCACCATGACAGGATCTCCCGGCATGCAGCTGCCGACGTAGAGCCGGTCGCTGATGACGGCGACTCCGTGCAAGGGACTGAACGCGGAAACGTGCGAAGTGCGGGCGAAGACGCTCCCGGCATCGCCGGTGGAGGGCACCGCGACGAAGGCGTGACGACGCACCTGAGTGCTGCCTTCTGTCGTCCACTCGAGTTCGAAGTGCGCGACGGTTGAGGAACCGTCTGTGAGAAGAACTGTCGGTGTTTTATCGCAGATGCTCTGTGCCGTACAGACGCTCGCATGGAAGCGGGTACCGAAGTCGGTCAGGCGCTTCGTGCGCATGTCGATCATCTCCAGTCGTCGGCGGTAGACCGCGTCGAGGTTCGTGCGGAAGTCGGCGTTGAAAATAGGCGAGATGTAGATCTGGCCATCGACGACGTTCTGGGTGATGAACCCGTTTGACACCGACGGCACGTAGAGAGAAGTGAGGTCTCGCCCCATCTGGCGATCGAGAACACGAATCGATTGCATGTGTACACTACCGGGGCCTTGGGTGAAGTGGCCCGGGGGCTCGATGTCCGCAGTGCTCGCGACGAGTGTGTCAGTGGTGTCGTCGGTCCAGAGGCTGGTCACCATTGGGTATGGGGGGAGGCCGGTGATCGTTTGGGCCATCGGCGTGAGGACCGGATCGTACGGGAGTCGTTGGCCGTTCTTGTCGATGCGAATGATGAAGCGGGGGCGATCGAACATCGTGTTGCCGAGACCGGTGATGTTGCCGCTGATGTACCACCCGCCCGAGCCGTCCGGCTCGACGTCTGCGACATCTCCGTGGATGATCGGCATCGATTCGGGAACTGCCGAGTTCCACGGGTCGGCGGCATCGATGATTCCTGCACCGCCGACATAGAGACCGTCGACGGTTGGTCCGTATGTCGACAGCACGACCGACCTCTTGCTGACCGCGTCCCATTCGAAGTGGGAACCGGCACCGAACGATGACGTGATTCCCCAGGCAGCCTTGCCTGATGACGCGACCTGCACGGCGGCGTTGCGTGTCTTCTCCTGTGATCCGCTCCCGCACGCGGCAACGATGAGAAGCGCTCCGGCCAGCACGGCGCGGAACGAGTGTCGACGAAGCAATGACATGACTTCCCCTTCCGAAGGCCGAATCGCGATTCAGCCTCGGTCAATTCTTACACCACCATCTGACGGGGGGAATGACTCGGAAGTTCCCGATCTGCACCCGAACAACCGAGCTGCGTACAGGGAGGTCATTCCGGCGATGCGCCACCGGGTGAGTGAGGTGGCGTACTGCCTCACCCCTGAGTTGCCCTGACTGGAGCCCAAGAGGGGAATCGAACCCCTGACCTACGCATTACGAGTGCGTTGCTCTACCGACTGAGCTACCTGGGCGGACGGATCTTCAACTTACCGAGCAAACCGTGGGATCACCCACGGATCCGACCTCATGGGGTGACACCACCACGAACCATCGCCGGATCAGCCTCCGGTTCGATCCGTGCGAATCACGCTTCGGACCCGGTGTCGTGCCGCGAGATCGACATTCCGGCTCAGTGTCGGGCCTGCCACCCATCGTGGCGGATCCGATCACGCGGCCCCGGCAGGCGGTCAACTGAGCACGTCGCCCGGGACGGACGGTGCGGTGCGCGATGACTCCCGCCGGGTGATGCGCACGGCGACCCAGATGAAGACGAACTGGAAGGGGAGCCGACCCCACGAGACGAGTTGTTCGGTCCAGGCGCGGTCGCGCCAGTCCCATGTCATGTAGAGATTCGCCGGGTACACCGCGAGGAACAACCATGCGGCGGCCATCGCGCCGGCACGTCGGGTGGAGCGACGCAGGAGAGTCACGGAGGTCCCGATCTCGGCGATGCCCGAGACCCACGTCCAGAACCTCTCGCTCGGGGGCAGCCAGGGCGGCACGATCGCGTCGAAGAAATCCGGGTTGGTGAAGTGGCTCGCCCCGGCGAAGAGCAGAAACACCGCCATCGTGACTGCGGCGACGTCCTCCCACCGGCGCTCGTTCGTCCCGGGGGTCATGCGTTCTGTTCCTCGAGGACGAATTGAAGTGCGGCGTCCGACGACGGCGACGGCAACGACCAGACGAGGTCGCGCAACAGGATCGCCTCGTTCACGTTGAGCGCGAGGTGCCTCATCGCCGCGTGGATGCGCTCTATCGCGGACGCGTAGGAATCCGGCCGGAGGAGATCGGTGGAGCGCGCGATTTCGTCGCGGTAGACACCGGCCACCACCGAGAGACCGGCACGCAACTCGTCGGTGCGGTGGCGGCGGATCTCGCGCTTGTGGCGGTCCTCGAGCGCTTTCCTGCCGCCACGCTTGACACCCATCACCGCGAGCGTCTCCTCGCGGTCGGCGATCTCCTGCTCGTGCCGGCGCGTGAGCGGCTCGGCGGCTTCGTCCAGGAGAGCGAGCACCTGCTCGACGATCGCCATCACCGTCGCACCGCTGCCGTCGATGCGGTGGGGGATGTTGAGGAACACCGCACGGCGCGTCGCGAGATGCGGATCGGAGGCGAGCAGGGAGGCACGCACGAGGCTCCCACCCGCCGAGGCGGCCGCAGCCATTGCTGCCTCCGGATCGACGCCGCGCGAGACGAGCACATCGACGACGGTGGTCTCGTCGAGTGCGGAGAATTGGACCGTGACGCACCGGGACGCGATGGTGACGAGGGTGTCGATTGCCTGCTCGGCGACGAGCACGAAGTGGACCCCCGATGGGGGTTCCTCGATCGTCTTCAGCAGGCGCGCGGCGTTGGGCGACTCGAGGAGGTGCGCCTCGTGGATGATGATCACCTTGGTGGTCCCCTCGACGCCGGTCGTCGAGGCAACCTGGATCAGGTTGTCGACCTGTTCGGCCAGGATCGAGGCTCCGTCGCGGCGGATCTCGTGCACATCGGGGTGCGCGCCACGCAGCACGAGTGAGGCCGTGCGCTCATGCGGGTCGTCGGTGCCGCACAACAGGACCGATGCGAGGGCACGCGCCGCCTCGTCGGTGCCGCAGCCGTCGGGTCCGAGGAGGAGCCAGGCGTGCACCGGGCGCGTCGCCGACCGCGCGAGTTGATCCACCGCACGTGCCTGACCCTGGACTGTGTCCCACACGCTCTCCACGCCACTCACCCTATGCCCGGGGTGTCGGGGTCGCCTCGGTCACCGCGTGGGTGATCGGGTCAGAGGCGGGCCGAGACAGCCGCGACGATGGCCGCCTCCACGTCGTCCTTCGGCAGGGTGCCGTCGACCACGATCCACCGGTCGGGATCGATGGCGCGCAGTTCGGCGTAGCCCGTGTGGATCCGTGCGAAGAAGTCCGGACCCTCGCGCTCGAAGCGGTCGAGGTCGCGCTTCTTCAACCTCTCGGTCAGCACCTCCATCGGCACGTTGATGTACACCACCATGTCGGGGAGCCGGCCCTCCAGTGCCCACGTGGAGATCGAGAGCAGGATCTCCGTGCCGAGAAGACGACCGTGACCCTGGTAGGCGAGCGTCGAATAGATGGAGCGGTCACTCACCACGTGGCGGCCGGACTCGAGTGCGGGACGCACCACCTCGGCCATGTGCTGGGCGCGGTCGGCGGCCATGAGCAGCGCCTCGGTGCGTGCCGCCATCTCGGTCGACGCGGGGTCGGCGAGGATCCCGCGCAGGAGTGCGCCGATCTGCGTGCCACCCGGCTCGCGCGTGACCACGGCCCCGAGTTGTTCGCCGAGACGCTTTGCGTGCGTCGACTTTCCGCAGCCCTCCAGTCCCTCGAGGGCGATGTAGCGGGGCTCAGGCATCGGTGTCGTCCGGCGACGGAACTTCGTCTGTGGTCGGCATCGCTGCTGATTGCCGGGCAGTCTTCTTCGTCGCCGTCTTGAGGGCTGGTGCCCGCTTGGTCGACTTCTCCTTCACGCTCTTGTTCGCCGCGGCCTTCCTCGCTGGTGCAGTTTTCTTGGTTGGGGTTTTCTTGGTTGGGGTTTTCTTGGTTGGGGTCTTCTTGGTTGGGGTCTTCTTGGTTGGGGTCTTCTTGTTGCCGCCCTTTCGCGGTCCGGCCCCGTTCTCGGCGATGTAGTCGCGCCGCAGTTGCAGCAGTTCGTAGGCGCGCTCGTTCGTCATGACCTCCATGCGGTCGCCGCGCGTGAGCCCGGCGTTGACTTCTCCGTCGGTGACATAGTCGCCGAAGCGGCCCTCCTTGCCGACCACGGGCTTGCCGCTCACCGGATCGTCGCCGAATTCGCGCAGTGGCGGCTTGGCCGCGGCGCGACCACGACCGAAACTGCGCGGCACGGCGAGCAGCGCGAGGGCCTCCTCGAGGCCGATCTCGAGCAGTTGCTCCTCGTTCTGGAGAGACCTGCTCTCCCTGCCCTTCGAGATGTAGGGGCCGTACCGACCGTTCTGCGCGGTGATCGGCTCTCCATCGGCCGGGTCGAGCCCGACGGTGCGCGGCAGGCTCAACAACTCCAGGCACTGCCCGAGGGTCATGCGGTCCGCGTTCATGGTCTTGAACAAAGAGACCATCTTGGGCTTCTCGAGTCCGGGGGGCGGCTCATCCATCGTGCCCCACTGCACGTAGGCCCCGTAGCGGCCGGACTTCACGAACACCGGAAGACCGTCGTGCTCGCCGATCGGGGTGTCGCCCTTGGGCGCGGCGAGCAGGCTGACGGCCGTCTCCAGGGTCAACTCGTCGGGGGTCATGAGATCGGGCACGCTCGCGGTCTTGTCGCCGCAGCGCACGTAGGGCCCGTACAGGCCGGGCTTGACCACGACGTCCTCGCTGGAGTCCGGGTGCGCACCGAGGAGGAAGGTGTTGAGCGTGGCCGCATCAATCGTGTCGAGGTTGGTGGCCACGATGTTGCGGAGTCCTGGTTCGTCGTCACCACCGAAGTAGAAGGTGTGCAGCCAGCGCTCCTTCACCATCTCGCCACGGGCGATCGCATCGAGATCGGCGTCGACATCGGCGGTGAACTCGTAGTCGACGAGTGCCGAGAAGTTGTCGCGCAGCAACTTGATCACCGAGAACGCCGTCCACGTGGGAACGAGCGCGGTGCCCCTCTTCCAGAGGTAGTGCCCACGGTCGACCATGGTCGAGATGATCGAGGCCCATGTCGAGGGCCGGCCGATGCCCTTCTCCTCGAGGACCTTGACGAGCGAGGCCTCGGTGTAGCGGGCCGGCGGGGTGGTGGAGTGCGAGATCGCGTCCAGTTCGCCGACGGGAACGCTCTGGCCGACGGTCAGCGGAGGGAGGAGCAGCGAGTCCTCGTTGTCATCGGTCTCGTCCTCGTCGCGGGATTCCTCGTAGGCCTGTCGGTAACCGGGGAACTCGATGGTGGTGCCACTCGCGGAGAACTCGCAATCGCTGCGATCGGCGTCGGCCGCGGTGGCGCCGAGACGCACGCTCACCGTGGTGCCGGCCGCGTCGGCCATCTGCGAGGCGAGAGTGCGCTGCCAGATGAGCCGGTAGAGGCTGAGGTCCTGGCCGCGCAATTCGCCCGAGACCTCGTCGGGGGTGCGCAGCGGGAGCGCGGGCCGGATCGCCTCGTGGGCCTCCTGGGCGTTCTTGACCTTGGTCTGGTACACCCGCGGTCGCTCGGGCAGGTAGCGCCGGCCGTGCTCGTCGGCGACATGATCGCGGATGTCCGAGATTGCCTCGTCCGAGAGGGTGACCGAGTCCGTCCTCATGTATGTGATGAAGCCGCGCTCGTACAGGCCCTGGGCGATGGACATCACCTGCCGACCCGAGAGGCGCAGCTTGCGGCCGCCCTCTTGCTGGAGGGTCGAGGTGGTGAAGGGGGGCTTGGGTGCGGACCGGTAGGGCCTGGTCTCGGCCGAGCGGACCAGCAGATCCACACCCTCGAGCCCGGCACGCAGTGCCCCGGCGCGACCGGCGTCGAGCACCAGCACCGTCGATGCGGCGTCACCGACGAGCGAGAAGTCCTTTCCGAGCGCCACGCGCGAGCCGTTCACCGAGACCAACTTGGCCCGGAACGAGGGAGTCGTGGCGGTCACGGCCTCGAGTGAGAAGTAGTCGGCCGCACGGAACCGCCGCCTCTCCTCCTCGCGCTCGACCACCAGTCGCAGCGCGGGGCTCTGCACACGACCCGCCGACAGGCCGCGATTCACCCTGCGCCACAGCACCGGGGAGACCTCGTAGCCATAGAGCCGGTCGAGGACGCGCCGGGCCTCGGCGGCGTCGACGAGGCCGTAGTCGATCGCGCGGGGTGCCTCGACGGCGGCCTTGATCGACTTGGCGTTGATCTCGTGGAAGACCATCCGGAAGAACGGCACCCGCGGCTTCAATTGCTCGAGCAGGTGCCACGATATTGCTTCTCCCTCGCGGTCCTCGTCGGTTGCGAGATAGAGCGCGTCGGCCGACTTGAGCGCGGCGCGCAACTCGCGCACGACCGTCTTCCCACGATCGGTCAACTCGTAGGTGGGCTTGAAACCGTTCTCGACATCGACTGCCAATCCCTTGCTCGGGAGGTCGGCAATGTGTCCGACGGAGGGTCGGACGTCGAATTCCGGACCGAGGTACTGGGCGATCGTCTTGGCCTTCGCTGGCGATTCGACGATTACGAGGGACTTGGCCATGACCATTTCATCGCTAGGTGATCGGGACGGGCCTTGTCAAGGCATTCGGCAGAAATCGTTGTGCCAGCGTGGGAAACGACGGTGTGGCTCAGCGCGGCGGCGCACTCGGAATGTGGTGTGTGCCCTCCACGTCGATGCGCGGAAGCAGGCGCGCGAGTCGCTTGGGCATCCACCAGTTGCGGTCTCCCAGCAGCTCCATCGTGGCCGGCACGAGGAGCATGCGGACCACGGTCGCATCGATCAACACGGCCACCGCCATGCCGAGGCCGAACAGCTTCAACTGCCGGTCCGGAGCCAGCACGAAGGCGGCGAAGACGCACACCATGATGAGCGCAGCCGCGGTGATCACTCGGGCTGTCGCCGCCACACCGTCGGCGACACTGGTGTGGTTGTCGCCGGTGCGGTTGTATTCCTCGCGCATCCGCGAGAGCAGGAACACCTCGTAGTCCATCGAGAGACCGAAGACGATCACGAACAGGAACATCGGGGCCCACGCCTCGATTGGACCGGGCTTTCCCACCCCGATGAGATCGGCGAGCCAGCCCCACTGGAAGACCGCAACGATCACGCCGTAGGCCGATCCGATCGAGAGCAGGTTCATGAGCACGGCCTTGGCCGGAACCAGCACGCTTTGGAACACGGCCATGAGCAGCAGGAACGAGAGCAGGAGCACCACGCCGATCAGGAACGGCAGGCGACCGGCGATGTAGTCCGAGAAGTCGATGCCACTGGCGGTGAACCCGCCGATCAGCGCATCCACGCCGGTCGAGGGGATCACATCCTCGCGCAGTCGGTGCACGAGGTCGCTCGTGGCCTCATCCTGGGGAGCCCCCCGCGGGTACGCCACGACGAGTGCGACGTCGCTGTCCCCGAGGGGGACGGGCGCGGCGCTCACGACGCCCTCGGTCGCGGCGATCACCCTCGTGAAGCCGACGAGCGCATCCTGGTCGCGCACGGTCTCACCGGCCACGGCGATGTAGAGCGGGCCGTTGAAGCCGGGTCCGAAGCCCTCCGAGACGAGGTCGTAGGCGTCGCGGATGTCGGTGCCCTTCGGGAAATTGCCGTCGTCGCCGAAGCCGAGCCTCAACGAGAACATCGGCACGGCGAGAAGACCGAGCCCGATCGTCGACACGATCAGGGCACGCCACGGGTGGCGTTGCACCGCGCGGCTCCAGCGCCACCACGGGGTGTGCTGGTGCTCGTTCTGTGCCCGGTGGGGCAGCGGTGCACGCAACCACGGCACGGCGAGGCGCATCACCTGCAGGCCGACCGCAAGGACGAATCCCGCCACGAGCACCGCGACGGCGTGGAACAGCAGGGCGACCATCGCCGCGAGAACGAGCGACACGAGAGATGCGACGGCGGCGCGCGAGGTGTCGTCGATGCGTCGGCCGGTCATGGCCAACAGCGCAGGCAACAACGTGATCGAGGCGGCGACCATGACACCCACGCTGATCGTCATTGCGACGGCAAAACCGCTCACGAAGGGCAGCCCCACGGTCAGCAGACCGAGCAGGGCCACCATCACGGTGACGCCGGCGAACACCACGGCCCGACCCGAGGTGTCGATCGCCTCGACGACCGAATCCTCGACGCTGAGGCCGTCGTGCAGGGCCTCGCGGTACCGGGTGACGATGAAGAGCGCGTAGTCGATGCCCACGCCGAGGCCGATCATCGCGACCATCGATGTGGCCTCGTTCGGCATCGTCATGAACCTGCTCGAGAGCGTGACGAGCCCCGCGGCCACGAGCAGCCCGAGCAGCGCGATGCCGATCGGCAGACCCATCGCGATGACCGAGCCGAATGCGATCACCAGGATGATCACGGCCGCGAGGAGACCGAGCGCCTCGCTCTCGGGGAGCTCGAACTCCTGGAAGATCACGCCGCCGTACTCGACCTGGACACCGGCGTCGACGAGCGGCCGGGTCGCCTCCCTCACCTCGTCGGCGACACCGATCCAACTGTCGCGGGACGTGCGCGGGAGGGAGATCTGGGCGAAGGCGATCACGCGGTCCCGACTCACCTGGTTCGGCATCTCGTACGGGCTCGTCACGGTGAGGGGGAGCGTGTCGATGCGCGCGATGGCAGCGATCGAGCGCTCGAGGGCATCCTTGACCGCGGGGTCGTCGATGGTCTCGGGTGCGCGCACCACGATCTGGGAGTTCACGCCGGCCTCGGAGCGGTTGGCCGACGCGAGCCGCATCTCGGCCCGGCTCGACTCCGACGAGGGCATCGAGAACTCGGTGCGGAAGTCGTCGCCGATCAATGAACTCCCGACGCCCACCACGAGGGCGAGGGGGATCCATGCGAGGAACAGCATCATCTTGTTGCGTCGCACGGCGAGCGTGGCGAGTCGTCTCAGCACGGGGGACCTTTCGATCGGGACCGACCATGAGGATACGAAGGGCGCGTCATGACCCGAGGTTGCACGGGTACGGTTTCAGCGAGTGGATGCACATGTCACAGGCGGGAACGCGCCCGATTCGCCGGATGCACCGGGTCGGGTGACGTCGGGTCGGGTGACGCGTCTCGACAGGGGCTGGAGCACGGTGCTGCTCGCCGACGGCACGACGGTGCGGGTGCGCAACATCGGCGAGGAGGTCGCCGTCGGTGACCGGGTCGAGATTGACGCCGCCGGGGAGCGCATCGAGTCGGTGCACGAGAGGCGCAGTGCACTGACTCGGCGCAATTCCTTCGAGGGCTCCCGGGCCGAGCGCCAGGTCATCGCGTCGAACATCGACACTGTGTTCATCGTGCACTCGCTCGCCGCCGAGACCAACGAGCGCCGTCTCGAGCGCGAGTTGGTGCTCGCCTTCGACTCGGGTGCCGACCCGGGGCTGGTGCTCACCAAGACCGACGCCGTCGACGCCCCGCGGATCGCCGAGACGCGCGAGCGTCTCGCTCGGATCGTGCTCGACGTGCCCGTGATCACGGTGTCGGCGCGCACGGGCGAGGGCATGGACGACCTCCGCGCGCTGGTGGGGCCGGGGTCGACGGTGGCCTTCATCGGCGCGAGCGGCGTGGGCAAGTCGACGCTGGTGAATGCACTCGTGGGCAGCGAGGTGCAGCGCACCGGTGAGGTCCGCGAGGACGACCAGCGCGGTCGCCACACGACGGTGGCCGCAGAATTGGTGCCGTTGCCGGGCGGTGCGTGGTTGCTCGACACGCCGGGTCTGCGTGCGGTGACGTTGTGGACGAGCGAGCGGGGGATCGAGCGTGCGTTCGCCGAGATCTTCGCTGTCGCCGAGAACTGCCGGTTCCGCGACTGCAAGCACGAGGACGAGCCGGACTGTGCGGTGCGGGAGGCGATCGGGTCGGGAACGCTGCGCCCCGAGCGGCTCACCTCGATGCGCCGGTTGGTCGCCGAGGAGGCCGGTGTGGAGGAAGAACTCGTCCACCGTGAGCGACAGAGTTCCCGGCGCGGATTCCGCCGACCCCGTCGCTGATTTGGCCTGCCGCTGACTCAGTCCGTCGCTGACTCCACCTGCCGCTGACTCAGGCGGTGAACTGGATGCCCACGATGGCGCCGCCACCGGCACTGTCGAGCACGTACGCGCTCGCACCGTGGTCGTCGGCGAATTGCCCCACGATCGCGAGCGTGATCCCCGCACCAGCGCCCGCGAGTGCGGGCGCGGCACGACACAGTTCCCCCTAGAGACGGCCGGAGTCCAGCATCTGCAGGACGTCGGCTGCTCTCTGTCTCACCGCGTCGGCGTCGGAGAGTTTCTGTGCGGCGCGCACCTGGGTCCCCATTCGGGGGTTGCGCACGAACCGCTCGCTGTGGCGCAGCAGGAAGTCCCAATAGAGAGTGGTGAACGGGCACGCATCATCGCCGGTGCGTGCCTTGCGGTCGTAGCGGCACCCCTTGCAGAAGTCGCCCATGCGATCGATGTAGGCACCACCGGCGGCGTAGGGCTTGGTGGCCATGCGTCCGCCATCGGCGTGCAGGGACATCCCCACCACGTTCGGCACCATCACCCACTCGGCCCCGTCCACGAACGACTCCCACATCCACTCGGTCATCTCGCCCGGGTCGACACCGGCGATCAGTGCGAGGTTTCCCATCACCATCAGCCGGGGGATGTGGTGGGTCCATGCACGTGACTCGACCTCGCCCACGCACCACTTCATGCACGCCATCTCCGTGCGCGATGAATCCCTGAACACCGGTGGCAGGGGTCGTGTCGCGCCCAGCTCGTTCAGGTGCGCGTATTCGGGCATCCACAGCCAGTAGAGACCCCGCACGTACTCGCGCCAGCCGATCACCTGCCGGATGAAACCCTCCGCCGAGGCGATCGGCACCCGACCCGCATCGAAGGCGCGCTGCACCGCGTCGCACACCTCGCCCGGCAGCAGCAGGCCGCTGTTGAGACACGGCGAGAGCATCGAGTGCGCGAGGTGCCAGTTGCCCGCGAGCATCGCATCCTCGTGGGGGCCGAACATCGGGAGCACGTTCGACACGAAGTGGTCGAGGCGCTCCAGCGCCTGTGCGCGCGTGACGGCCCATGTGCCGGTGGGTGCCTCGCCGGTCGAGTCCGCGGGCAGTGCCGCGATCACCTCGGCGTCGATCGCATCGAGCGCCGACACGGGAGGCGCGGGCCACGGCCAGGGTCCCTTCTTGGGTGGGGGTTCGCGGTTCTCGTGGTCGTAGTTCCACTGTCCACCGGCTGGCGCTTCACCATCCATGAGATAGCCGAGGCGCACGCGCTGGCGACGGTAGAAGTCCTCCATCTTCAGTTGCTTGCGGGTGGCGGCCCATGCGGCGAAGTCGGCGATCGGGGTGAGGAACTGGTCGGACGCGACGGTCTCCACGCCCAACCGCTGGAACATCGCGCGTGCCGCGACCGAGTTCGGTTCGGTGGCGACCACGCGATCCGGTGAGTGCTCCGCGATGTGGGCAGCCAGACCCGCTCCCATCGTGGGCGCGTGGCGGTAGTCGACCCTCCACCCGGCGGCGCGCAGGTCGGCGGCGAAGTGGCGCATCGACGAAAGATAGAAATGGAGTCGCTGGCGGTGCCACGGGCGCGACCCGATCTTGCGCGCCGACTCGACCATCAGCACCGTGTCGCGCGAGGGGTCGGCGGCGGCGAGTGCCCCGATGGCAACGTTCAACTGGTCACCCAGCACCCAGACCGTTGCCATCGTCAGAGCCCCGAGACCGAGGAGCCCACCCTCACCGCCCGGTCGAAACCGTTCTCGGCGAGGCGTGTGAGCATGCGCTTTCCCGTGCACACGACAGCGAGATCACCCCGTCCGGATCTGGCCCGACCGGCGGCCCCGAGCAGCAGACCGAGCGCAGTGTCATCGACCAGTCCGGCCCCGTCGAGATCGACACAGACGAGCACCGACGGATTCTCCGCGACGAGTCGCACGAGCGCGGTGGTGAACTTCGGGACACCCGAGAGGTCGAGATCTCCGGTCACGAACAAGGTCGCGCACTCTCTGACACGGCCCGAGCGCAACTGGAGATCCACGCACCGCACGCTAACGGCTCCGGTCCGGTCCCCATTCGATCCGATGTCGCACGATCCGGGACGAGTCGGCGGCCGAGGGGGCTCAGCCGAGCACGGGTGGTGGTTCGAGGACCATGACCGAGCTCGCCCGCGGAGCGAGATGTGACACCGAGGTTGCGAGCCATCCGAAGGGACCGTCGCGCAGGATCGCGGCGAACGGTGCCCGCTCGCCCAGCTCGACCCTCACGGTCCGCACCCCGGGGATGCCCGCATCACCGGGGTTCCCGTCCGCCGAGACCGTGCACTCGAGTGTGGCTCGATCCGCGACGATGACTGCCGCGGCACGGCACGGGTCATCGGCCAACGAAGCCGCGCGGGCGGCGTTGCGCGCGAGATCGGCGAGGGTGAGCGTGCGCACGCCCACCACGGTGACCACCACGATCACCGCGCAGCAGACGATGAACAGCGGGAGCACCAGGGCGAACTCGACGGTGGCTTGCCCCGGTGCGCGATCGGCGCCGATGCGCGCCGATTCAGGTGGACGACTCGGCACGACGCCGGATGATGTCGAGGATCGAGTCGAAGAGCCCACCGATCCGCCCACCGGCGCCTCCGCTCGTGGCCCACGCGATGACGAGGATCGCGATGATCGCGGCCACCAGCAGCACGAGGGCGTACTCGGTGGTGGCCTGACCGGGAACGCGCCGCGGTCGGGGGCGGGCAAAGGTGGTGCGGGAGGAGGGTGCCATGTCGCGGGTGTGTGAGTCATCCACCCGGCAGGGGCGACGGTGATGCCGGGGCGAGCGTGGCGGACCCCGCCGCCACGACCGGGACCACTGCGCCAATCACGAACGCGGGTAGGAACAGCACAACCACCGGGACTGCGAGAGTGACGGGCAGTCGTGCCGCGGCTGCGCGCACCCTGGTGCGCCGCGCGGCGCGCCCGTGGCGTGCGAGGTGCGCGCTCGCCTCGACAGCGGACACGCCGTCACGGGCGATCGCACCGATCAGTTCGGCGAGATCGGCGGTGTCGGGTCGTTGCGCGAGGGGAGTGATCGCGACCGCGAGCGGTGATCCCGTGCGCAGTGCTCCCGAGATGTCCCGTCGCACACCGCTGCGGCGCTCGCCAACGACACCTGAATCGAGCCGTTCGCACGCCTCGATGACGGAGAGTCCGGCACTGAACGACGCCGCGAGACCCTCGGCGATCCGTGCGGGTGAGTCCGGTGTTTCCTCGATGAGTCGCTTGCAGCGCGAGATGCCCCGCGCCACGACGACCCGCCCGGCCAGATTCAACACGGTGCCGATCCCCAAGGGCACCAGAGTCGTGGCCGTCGGGAGCATGGCGCGCATCGTGTCGCTGACCGCGAGCCCCGCGACGAGCACCACCGCGGGCAGCCACGTGAGGAGTCGCACGGTGTGGGTGGCCTGCGAGGTCGCGACGCCGATCTCGTGCCGCGCACCGTCGATGTCATCGAGAACCCCGGCCACGTGCTCGAGCGATGCCCCGGAGAGCCACCTGTCGACGGTGGCGGCCGAGATCATTTCGAGGCACATCGTTTCGTCGTCGGCTGCGTGCACTGCTGCGGCCCTCAATGCGTCGGTGAGCGTCCCGTGTCCGGCGAGTGCCGAGGCGCACGCTCCCCACGCCGTCGATCCGCCGGAGAGTGCGACGGACATCTCCTCGAGCGCGGCCGCCGCCGGTGATCCGGAGGCGAGCCGCCGCGCGGCCGCGCGGCACTGCGCCGACATCTGGACGAGTGAGGCCCCGCCCCGGCCCTCGGTGCCGGGGTCGTGTCGTGCCGATCGTGCGAGGTCCTGCGTGCCGTCGCTTCGACGTGGAGGCAACTGTGCCGATGCACGCATCCGGGCGCGCACGAGTCGGCGATCGCAGAGTCGGAAGACGCGCGGTGCCAGTGCACCCGTGAGCAGGGCGGTGAGCGCGACGCCGCAGAACCGTGCCGCGGACATCACGGGGTGAACACCAGGTGGCTCCGTGGTCGGTCACCGGTGCCCGTGGCCAGTATCTCTGCGACCCTCCTGTGGCCGGATGCATCGCGCACGAGGTGCACCACCGCATCGATCGAGTCGCGCACGAGTCGAGTCGCCGCATCGAGCCCCCATTGCGGTGCTTCCCTCGCCACCAGCGAGGCGAGTCTGTCGATTGCCGCGTGCGCCGAGGTGGCATGGACGGTGCTCCAGCATCCGCGATGCCCAGACGAGAGGGCGAGCAGCATGTCGAGGGCCTCGCGACCGCGCACTTCCCCCACGATGAGACGATCCGGACGGAGTCGGAGTGACGTGCGCACCAGGTCGCCCAGTGTCACCTCGCCGTGTCCCTCGACCGAGGCCGGTCGGGTCTGGAGACGCACCACGTGGGGGTGATCGCAACGGATCTCGGCGGTGTCCTCGGCACACACGATCCGCTCGGTCGGGTCGAATCGGGACGCCGCGGACGACACCAGTGTCGTCTTGCCCGACGATGTCGCACCGGCGACGACGATGTTGGAGTGGTCCACCACCAGTCGACGGAGTGCCTCGGTGCACCGCTCGTCGCCGAACGATGCGAGCGGGGGGATGCGACCGGTGAACTTCCGGATCGAGATCGTCGGCCCACCGAGCGAGATGGGCGGGAGCACCACACAGGCGCGGGAGCCGTCCTCGAAGCGGGCATCGAGCACGGGGGCCAGAACGTCGACCCGTCGGCCCGCCGATCTCGAGATCACCTCGATGCAGTGCGCTGCATCAGCCGGCGTCACGCGAGCGACGCGGGTCATCTGGCCCCGACCCGCGACCCACACGTCGGCACCCGCCACGACCATGACCTCCTCGATGTCGGGATCATCGAGCCATCGCTGGAGCACGCCCAACGGGGGCGGGGTCCGCCGGTCCGGCCGCGGCGGAGCCGGATGGAATCCTCCGTCGTGCGGTGTCGGGGTTCTCACACCGTGGGATCGGCCATCCCGGCGAAGAGTCGGGGAGCCCGTTCGATGAGCAGGCCCGCATCGACGGCGCGTCCGATGGCCGACGAGTGGGGGACCCGGATCGGGTCGCGCACACCCAGCACGTGCGCGACATCGGAGATGCCGAGGGCTCGGTCGGCTTCATCGACCACCGCCACGCGGCCCCCGTTGCGGCGATGGACGCAGCGGCGCAACGACAGGTAACACGGTCTCGTGACGAGCACCGATGCCTCGGCGGCATCGTGGACCTCGTCGGGGACGAAGCCCGTGCCGGCGTCGACCACGATGCCGCGGTGCGCGGTCACGAGTGCGGCGAGTTCGCCCCAGCGGGGACGACCGGCGATGAAGAGTGCACCGCGGTGCACGATCGAGAGGTGTTCGGTGACGCGTGCGGCGCGGGCGAGCAACTCGCCGACACCGTCGTGGCACGTCTCGGACAACCAATCGAGCACGCCGGGACCCTCCGGTTCGGAGACCCCGAGGACCGCGGGCAGGTCACCGCACAGATCGACGAGACACATCGGCTCGCCCCCGGCGGCCCGCATGGCCGCGTGCGCCGCGGCGGTGACCGTCGTGCAGTTGCCACCCTTGGCGGAATGGAAGATCGTGCCCATCGGCGTCCCTCTCTGACCCGGCTCTGACCCGCCGGGGTCGGGTGGGGTGTGTACGCGGCACCATCGCGCCGGAACCGTGGGTGATGCGCACCGTCCGCTCACCCCGGGCTCAGGGGCGCACTTCGTTCGTCAGCGGTTCGCCGGCCACCCAGCGCGCGAGGTTGTCGAGGAAGATCGCCATCGAGCGTCCCGTCGTGGAGGTGGATGTTCCCGAGTTGTGCGGAGTGATGATCACGTTGTCCATCGACCACAACGGACTGGTCTCAGGCAGTGGCTCGACGGCGAACACATCGAGCCCGGCACCCGCGAGATGACCCGACACGAGCGCCGACACGAGCGCGTCCTCGTCGACGAGTTCGCCCCGGCCGACGTTCATGAATCGAGCGCCCGCGGGCATGAGCGCGAACCGTCGCTCCCCGAACAGACCCCGCGTGTCGTCGGTGAGCGGGAGCGCACAGGCGACCCACTGCGCACGGGACAAAACGGAGTCGAGGTCCTCCATCGGGAACGTCGGGCAGGGTTCGTCACCGGTGGGCGTGCGGCGCACACCCTCGACGCTCATGCCGAGCGCCGCACCGAGTCGCGCGATCTCCAGGCCGATCGGGCCCATGCCCACGACCGCGAGCGACGAGCCGTCGAGTTCGACGAACGTGTGGCGACTCCATTCGCTCATCTCCTGGGCGCGCATCCACCTTCGGAGGTCGCGGGAGAGTGCGAGCATGTACATCACCACGGTCTGGGCGATCGGCGAGGCGGTCGCACCCGACGCCGTCGAGAGCCTCACTCCGCGGTTCATCAGGTCGATGAAGAACGGACTGTCGACTCCGGCCGAGAACGTCTGCAGCCACCTCAGGTTGGGCGACTTGAGGATCGACAGCACGATTCCCCGCGAGCGGTCGGGCCACGTGTCCTCGGAGAAGAACGCGAGGGTGACCCGGGAGAGCACCGCATCACCGAGTGGCTCGCTGCCCTCGTAGAGGATCACCTCCAGACCGGGTGCGATGCGGGTGATCTCGTCGCCGAAGTGGTGCCACACGGCGTCGGAGACGAGGAGTGCATCGGTCACATGGACACGCTAGGTGTGGTCGATCTGTGCACCACTACCGTGACCGCATGCGCTCGCTGGTCTTCGTCGCGGTCCTCGGGATCGCTCCGGCCCACCTCGGGTCGGGCGACAGTGTGCGGCCGCGCGACACCGAGTCCACGATCGTGTCGGTGACGCCGGCCGTTCCGGACGGGATCCGGATCGATGTCGTGGGCTCCGACACGTTCCTCAGGGTGCGTGGTGTGGGGCATCGCATCGAGGTGCCCGGCTACGAGGACGAGCCCTACCTTCGCCTCGATCCCGATGGCGCGGCGTGGGTGAACGAGAACTCCAGGACCACCGCCCTCAACGGTGACCGTCACGGTGGTGCCGACCTCTCGGGGTTCGTCGCTGGAGCGGGCGAAAAATGGGTGCGACTCGGGCGCTCCGGAACCCTCATGTGGCACGACCATCGGTCGCACTGGATGAGTCCGAAGCCACCGGCCCCGATCGATGCATCGGGCAAGGTGCAGGATTTCATGGTGCCGATCATGGTCGACGGTGTGCGGCACGAGATCAGCGGTGAGATCTACCTGCGTCCGAGAGCCTCGCTGTGGTGGTGGGCGATCGGTGTCCCCGCGACGGTGCTCATGGTGGTGGTGGCTCTGGCGCGGCGCCGGGTGTTCGCGGTCATCGCACCGCTGGTGGGGGCGGTCATCTCGGTGGTCGGCGTCGTGCAGTGGCGCGGACTGCCCGATGGTGCGCGGATCACCCCGCTGCTCGCGGTGTTCGGGTGCACGGCCGCGGTGATCGGTGCCGCGGGACTCGTCGTCTCGGCGCGGCGCAGGGATGCACCCGCCTCACTCGTCGCGGTGTCGCTGAACGCGGGGTCGGGCGCGATGCTCGTGGTCGTCGGTTGGATGACGGCCGACCACGTGCGCTCCGCATACGTCCCGGGCCTGGGCCTGGAGTGGATCGCGCGCGCTCTCGTGCCGGTCGTGCTCGCGGTCGGCATCGTGGCCTCGCTCGACGGGATCTCCCGTGTGGTCCGCGGCGATGCCGGTGAGGTCGTGGGTGCCGTCGGGAACGGCCGCGTCAGACGCTGAGCAGGTCGCGCGCGCCGGTGTCGCTCGAGGGGTGACGCAACTTGCTCATCGCACGAGCCTCGATCTGGCGGATGCGCTCGCGGGTGAGGTTGAAGTGCTCGCCGACCTCCTCGAGGGTGCGACCCTCGGTGCCGTCGAGACCGAAACGCAGGCGCAGGATCTCGCGCTCGCGTTCGTCGAGCGGAGCGAGCAGACGCTGGATCTCCTCGGGCAGGAGTGCGGTGGCCGCGACTTCGAAGGGGGACTCGGCCGAGCGGTCCTCGACCACGTCGCCCAGTTCGGCGTCGCCGTCCTCGCGCAACGGCTCGGAGAGCGAGAGCGGCTCGGCTGCGAAGCGCAGCGCCTCGGTGACCTTGTCCTCGGGCATCTCGACCTCGGCGGCGAGCTCGGCGAGAGTCGCCGGACGGCCAAACTTGAGCTCGAGGCGCGAGCGCGCCTTCTGGAGGCGGGCGAGGGTGTCGCCGGCATGGACTGGGAGGCGAATGGTGCGGCCCGTGTTGGCGATGCCGCGGGTGATGGCCTGGCGGATCCACCACGTCGCGTAGGTGGAGAACTTGAAGCCCTTGCGCCAGTCGAACTTCTCCACGGCGTGCATCAGGCCCAGGTTTCCCTCCTGGATCAGGTCGAGGAGCGGCAGGCCCGACGCCTGGTACTTCTTGGCGATCGACACCACGAGGCGCAGGTTCGACTGGACGAATGCGCGCTCGGCGATTTGACCGTCACGGGCGACCTTTCTCAGCTCGCGGCGCTCGCTGGGCTGCAGGCTCTTGGATCCGGTGAGTTTGACCGTGGCTTCCTTGCCGGCCTCGATGGCCTTGGCGAGGCGGACCTCATCTTCCTTGGTGAGGAGCGTGTACTGACCGATGTCGGTGAGATAGAGCCTGACGAGGTCCTCTTCGTCCCTGTCGATCCGGTCCTTCGCCACGTCGTACCTCTGCCTCTCCCGTCACCACTCCGCGGTGTCCCGCGACGCCCGGTGGGCGCTGATAATCGGCAGGATACAGACGTGGTCCACCGCCACAACTCGCGAAAAGGGATGATTTTCGGGCGGATTCTGGCAAAGTTTCCGGTATGGCGGGCGATTCGGAAGAGATCGAACTGGTCGTGGTGACCATGGCTTTCGAGGCCTCGGACATGGCGAGCCTGGTTGCGGTCCTGTCGAAGTACGTCGTGCTCGCCCGCATGGAGACGGGATGTCGCAATGTCGACATGGTGATGTCGGAGACCAGACCGAATCGGATCCTGATCATCGAGAAGTGGGATTCGCCAGAGAGCCAGCGCGCGCACTTCGACTCCGAGGTGATGGTGGAGATGGCGCGCAGTTGCAGGGGCTTGATTTCCGCATCCCCCGACGTCGACATGTGGCTGTCGATGAGCGCACACGACCTGCACTGACCGGCCGTGGTGACTGTATGATGGGGACATGTCCAATCCAGTGCTGAATGAGCGGGCCCTCGGGCTCGGAAACCTCGGTCGTTCCCGTGGCGACGGACAGTGGGACGAGAGCTTGCAGTGGGCGCCGCCGGTGCCCGGCGAGACCGGTCTCGACGATGGCCCGGTCTCGACCTGGGACCGGGGCGTGATGACGGTCTCGGGGACCGCGAGCGCGACCCTGACGTTGATCCTGCTCGTGATCGCTTCGGCCACCACCACATGGTTCGCGATGGGCGACCCGACTGTCTCGTTCCCCGGTGGATGGGTGATCGGGGGTCTGGTGGTGGCCCTGGTCGCCGCACTCGTCGGCACCTTCAAGCCGCGCGCCGCGCGGATCGCCGGGCCGATCTATGCGCTCGCCGAGGGTGTGGTGCTGGGTGCGATCAGCAAGGTCTTCGAGGCCGAGTACAGCGGCATCGTGCTCCAGGCGGTCGGAGCCACCATGGCGGTGTTCGTCGTGATGCTCCTCCTCTACAGGAGTCGCGTGATCCGGGTGACCGACAGGTTCCGCCGCGTCGTGGTGGGCGCCACGCTCGGACTGGTGGTGTTCTACCTGCTGTCGTTCGTGCTCGGGCTGTTCGGAGCGATGCCCTCCTTCATCAATTCGGCGAGCCCGATGGGGATCCTGTTCAGCGTGTTCGTGGCGGGACTCGCCGCGTTCAACCTGGCGCTCGATTTCGACCTGATCGAGCGAGCCGCCGAGGCGCGCCAGCCGGCCCACATGGAGTGGTACTGCGCCCTCGGCGTGACGATCACGCTGGTGTGGCTGTACCTCGAGTTGCTGCGCCTGCTCGCCAAGCTCCGCGAGAACTGATCGGCTCGGTCTCCTCGCGCCGACCCGTGCTCAAGCGCGGGCCGTCGCCGCTCGTGCAGAGAACGCGTCGAGTTCGCTCCACGTGGTCGCCTCGATCGACCAGATCGTCTCGAAGACCCCGTCCACCGAGTCGGCGAAGCCGTGGCGGTTGCGGAAGTTGTAGAGCGATGCCTGCTTGTTGATCTCCATGCCAAGCCGCGAGAGCCGCGCCACGATGTGGACGTCCCACGCAGCCGTCTGGCGGAGTTCGAGCGCGGAGTCGGCGGGGGCATCGGCGAAGCCGCCGCGAACGCGGTCGCGGGCCTTCAGCAACGCGCGCGAGAGCGCGAGGGTGGTGGCCCTGTCGCTCTGATTGGTGGGGTGCTTGGTGTCCTCGAGTGCACCCGAGTGGGCGGTGACCACGATGCGATCGGGTGCGGCGTCGACGAACACCCGCGCCAGCGGCGAGGTCTCGTCGACGACGATGTCGATGTCGATGTCGTCGAGGCCGAGCATGGTCGCGACCCGCGCCGCGATCCGGGCGGTGTGGGGGGCGTCGAAGGAGACGAAGTGGAACGTCTCGGGTGTGACGGTGATCGTCATGTGGCGCCGGGCCGGCTCAGCGCCGGGCCGCGGCCTGCTTCTCGGCGATCATCGCCTTGCGCTCGTTGAGTGCCTGCATGCTCACCTCGGCCACGTACTCGACCTCGTCGTCGGTGAACCCGGCCAGTTCGCGGAAGCGCCGGGCGAGACCGATCGAGGACTCGTCGGAGTCGCTGCGGGTGCCACCGTAGGAGAACATCTTGTCGACGATGTTCTGGAACTCGAGTGCCTTCTTGCGGCGCTCCGGGTCGTTCTCGGTGACCTTGCGCAGCCAGTCGCTGCCCATCTTCACGTGGGTCACCTCATCGGCGAGCATCCAGTCCTCGCAGAACTCGAGGTAGGGGTCGCCGGCGACCTCACCGAACTCCTTCATCGTGGTGAACACGTCGATTGCGAGTCCCTCGAGGGCGCGGTTCACGCCGGCAAGACGAAGGACGGGGTCGTTCGAGCAGGCCGCCTGGAAGAGGACGGTGTTCTCGGCGAACTGGCCGATCTCGCTCCCCATCCAGTCGCCGAGCTTCACGCTGATCTCCACGTGGCGCGCCTCGTCCCAGGCCTGGCGGGCCATGTCGAGCTTGAGCGCGAACGGGGCCTCCTCGCCGGTGGTGAAGTCCCAGCACGTGCGACCGGCGCCCTCGAGCGCCTGGATCTCGCCCACGAAGATGCCGTGCATCAGACCGCGCGCGGCCTCGCTCGCGTCGGGACGCTCGGGTGTGATTCGATTCGATGAGCGACGCGACTGCTCGCTGTTGGCCGAGAACGCGCTGCGGCCGTCCCTCATCCGCTCGGCCTGGGTGACCTGGTGGAAGCGCTCGTCGCGCGCCAGTTCCTCGACGGGCATGAACTTCTTCATTGTGCTGCTGCTCCTTCGGGTGCGGTCGCGTGGAATCCGATGCTGCCGTGACCGGCCACGCCGCCGGCCTCGGTCATGAGTGTCTCGAGTCGTGCTTGGTGCTCCGCGACGCGTCGGGCGTCGTCGGGTGTCTCGATCAGGGATTGGATGATCATCTCCCCGTCGCGCCAGTCGTCGAACTCGTCCTGGAGGATGAAGCGGAGGCTGCGGATCGTGGGTGCATCGGTGATCTCGCTGGTGTTGTTCAGATGGAACGTGTATGCGGCGATGAAGCGGGGGATCAGCACGCGGTAGACGCCGGTCAGTTTCTCGAGCGTGGTCTCGGGTGCTTCGGGCTCGGTCATCGCGGCGAAGAAGCGCACGAGTGCGTCGTTTGCCGGCATGGTGAGACGGTCGGGGTTCATCTCGCGCAACTCGGGGAGGCGCTTGTGCCACAGCTCGGCGTGCCAGGCGTGCTTGTAGCAGTGGGTGCCGAGGCGCATCTTCACGTCGAGCTCGGGAACGGTGGCGATCCAGCCGCCGAGGGCCTCGAACAACTTCATCTCGGCCCACTTGTAGTTCCCGGCGCGGCGTGCGGTGTCCTCGACACTGAACGAGCCCGGGAGCTCGCGTCGGTCCCACGGGGCGAACGGGGCACGGGGCTTGCCCTTGCTTGCCATCGGATCCCCTCCCCCGGTTCTTTCGCACTGTTCCAGCGCGGGAGCAGTCTAGCGATGCGGTCCCGTGCCAGCGAGGTGAGTGGTTCGGTGGGATGTGCCCGGTTGCCCGCGCACACGGCGACTCAGGTGGGATCGCGGCGGGCGAGTGGATTGGCCGCGAGGACATCGGCCGGGAGCGGCTGACCGGTCACTTCATCGGAGAAATAGGTGCCCGCATCGAGACGGGCGAGGGCGGTCTCGGCATCGGCGAGATCTCGCTCGATGCCGTCGAGATCGAGCGCACCGGAATCGGAGGGGTCAGGGTCGGAGTGCTCGCTGTTCGCCATCGTTTGCAACTCTAGACCCGGCAGTAGGTTGCTCCCATGGTTTCCCCCCTCCCGTTCCCCCCGCTCGACGGTTCAGCCGGCAGGACGCAGAAGTTCCCCGCCGCGCCCGAGATGGGCATCGATCCGCAGAAGCGCTACACCGCCACGATGACGACATCGATGGGCGAGATCGTGATCGCACTCGATGCGCTGCGTGCACCGGTCACCGTGAACAACTTCGTGTACCTCGCCGGGTACAAGTACTTCGACGGCATCATCTTCCACCGCATCATCGAGGGATTCGTCTGCCAGGGCGGCGATCCCACCGGCACCGGCCGCGGCGGTCCCGGTTACCGCTTCATGGACGAGTTGCCCAAGCCCGGCCAGTACCAGATCGGATCCCTGGCGATGGCGAACGCGGGCCCCAACACCAACGGTTCGCAGTTCTTCCTGATCAGCGGCCAGAACGGGGTGTCACTGCCGCCGAACTACGCCCTGTTCGGACAGGTCGTGAAGGGTCTCGACGTGGTCGATGCGATGCAGAGGGTGCCGACGAACCGCGAGGACCGTCCACTGCAGGACGTCGTCATCGAGAGTGTCACGATCATCGTCGCCGAGTAGGACGATCAGTGCCGCATCGGCGCGGCGCATCGCGATCGCGGCACAGGGACTCGCCGGTCCGCGACCGACCGGCCGCATCGACATCCGCCACCTGAGATCGGTCTTCGAGTCGGTCGGGGTGATCCAGATCGATTCGGTGAATGTCCTCGCCCGCAGCCAGGAACTGCCGCTCTTCGCACGGCTCGGGCCGCACCCGCGCGACCTCATCCCGAGGGCGACGGCTGCCGGCGAGTTGTTCGAGTACTGGTGCCACGAGGCCTCGCACATCCCGGTTCAGCACCACCATCTGAGTCGCCTGCGCATGGACCAGGCACTGCGCGGTGAGCGTGTGTGGACCGGGCTCGCGCGCACGGTGCGCGAGAACCCCGCGATGGTGCGCGACATCCTCGCGCGCGTGCGCGAGTCGCCGACGGGGATCGTGGCGGGCGATGTGCGCACGCGCAGCGGCCCGAAGGGCCAATGGTGGGACTGGGACAAGGGCAAGGCGATCCTCGAGTGGTTGTTCTGGACCGGTCAGATCACCGCACGCCGGCGCGAACGCGACTTCGCACGCATCTATCTCGCACCCGAGCTCGCCATTCCCAAAGACGTGCTCGCCCGACCCGCGCCATCGGCCGACGACACGCGAAGGGAACTGTTGGCCCTCGCCGGTCGGTCACTCGGGGTCGCGACCTCGAAGGATCTGCACGACTACCACCGGCAACTGCCCTCGCGGACCGGGTCGGCTCTCGCCTCACTCGTCGCCGACGGCACTCTCGAGGAGGTGCGCGTCGAGGGATGGCGCGAGCCTGCGTACCTGCACCGGGACGCACGCACGCCGCGCACCGTCTCTGGGCGCGCACTGTTGTCGCCGTTCGATTCGATGGTCTGGTTCCGGCCGCGCACGGAGCGTTTGTTCGACTTCCGGTACCGGATCGAGATCTACACCCCGGCCGCCAAGCGCACCTACGGCTACTACGTGCTGCCGTTCCTCCTCGATGATGCACTCGTGGCCCGGGTGGACCTGAAGGCCGATCGTGCGACCGGGCGTCTGGTGGTGCCGGGTGTGTTCGCCGAACCCGGAGTGGACACACGCACGGTGGTCGACGCACTCGCGGTCGAGTTGCACTCGATGGCGGGGTGGCTCGGGCTCGACGGCGTCGCGGTCGGCGACCGCGGTGATCTCAGTGGTCCGCTGGCGCGAAGGATTCGTCGGACGTCATCGCCCACCTGAACGCAGCGGAGAGCCCGCTGCCGATCGGGCGCATCACGAATCGCTCTGTGAGGGGCAACCACGGCAGGCGCAGGTCCCTGCGCGCCCACGCCGGGAGCGTGGCGATGGCAGCAGCCGCGATCAACGAGTACGGCACGCGCGCCGGACCGGGGAGCGGCGGCTGGAGGAGCAGGTAGCGCGCCGCATCGCGCGACTCGGCGGTGCCGCGCAATTCGTGGCGGAATGATCGCAACTGGTCGCGCAAGCCGCGCACGGACTCCGGTGGTGCCGTCACGCCGAGCTTGCGCGCAACCACCGCCATCTGGGCGACGTAGTCGTCGTACCCGGCGTCGTCGAGCGGTTCGTCGCCGTAGGCACGATGCGCCTCGAGGAAGCTGTCGATCTCTGCGACATGCACCCACCGCAGCAGGTGCGGGTCGGATGCCGAGTAGGGACGACCGTCGGAGGCGACCCCGTGCACGCGCGAATGGACGGCGCGAACCGTCGCGACGGCGCGCTCGGCGGTGTCGGCGGTGCCGAATGTGGTGCGCGCGAGGAAATCAGCGGTGCGCTGAAGCCGGCCCCACGGATCGTTCCTGTAGTCGGAGTGCCGGGCGACCCCCGCCATGGCGAGGGGGTGCAACGACTGGAGCAGGAGTGCCCGCATCCCGCCGATGAACATCGACGCATCGGAGTGCACCCGCACCACGGCACTGTCGGATCCGAACCAGCGCGGACCCTCGCCGAGCATGATCTCGTTGCGCTTCGCCTCGGCGTCGTCGCCCACGATGCGCTCGCGCAGGGCACCGGCGATCGCACGGCGCACGGTCTCGATCCGGCCGCCGACGGGCACGACCGGATTGGCCACGGTGTCGCTCATGCCCACATGTTGCCACGGGCAGCGACATCTCCCACCGTGACCGATGCGCGCGGGAACTAGATTCGCCCCGTGGTCGCAGACGGCGCCGACATCGAGACACAGCAGCGCATGCCCCCGTGGGTCCCGCGGGCGATCCTGCTCTTTTGGGGCGGGTTCATCGGCACGATCGTGGTGCGGCACCTCTTCAACCGTCTCTCGGACATGTTGATCCTGCTGCTCGTGTCGTTGTTCATCGCGCTCGCGATCGAACCCGGCGTGAACCGTCTCCAGGCGACGAGGTTGCACCGCCGGGGAGCGACGGCCGCGATCCTGCTCGCGGTTGTCCTGTCCTTCGGGGGGTTCTTCGCCGCCGTGGGCACCCTGGTGGCCCAGCAGGCCGCCGACCTGTTGCGCAACGGCGAGACCTATGTCAACGACACCGTGAAGTTCCTGAACGACAATTTCGGGACCAACATCGACCCAGCATCGGTGAACGAGCGCCTGCGCGACCCCGACGGGGCGGTCCAGAAGTTCATCGACAACCAGCAGGGCAGGGCGTTCCGCTTGTCGGTGCAGGGACTGGGTGCGCTGCTGCAGATCTTCTCGGTGCTGCTGTTCTCGTACTACCTGGTCGCGGACGGGCCCCGTTTGAGGCGGGCGATCTGCAGCCGCTTGAAGCCCGACCGTCAGCAGCGCGTCCTCGAGGCATGGGAACTGGCAATCAGCAAGACCGGCGGTTTCCTCTATTCCCGCGCGCTCCTGGCGGTGCTGTCGGGTTTCTTCCACTGGCTCGCGTTCCAGATCATCGGCACACCCGCACCGATCGCGCTCGGTCTGTGGGTGGGACTCGTGTCGCAGTTCATCCCCGTCATCGGCACGTACCTGGCCGGGGTGCTGCCGATGCTGCTCGCCTTCCTCGAGTCCCCGATCGATGCTCTCGTGGTGATCGGGGTGGTGCTCGTGTACCAGCAGGTGGAGAACTACCTGTTCGCCCCCAAGATCACCGAGCGCACCCTCGATCTGCACCCGGCGCTCGCCTTCGGTGGTGCGATCGCCGGGGCCTCGGTGCTGGGACCGGTGGGTGCGGTGCTCGCGCTCCCTGCCGTCGCGATGATCCAGGCGCTCGCGTCGTCGTGGGGCACCCGCTACGCCGTGGTCGAGGGACCGCTCACCGAGCAGGAGAAGAAGAAGCGGCGCGCGCCCCGGAAGAGGAGAGGGTGAGCGGGGCACTTCCCGACCAGTTCGCTCCGGTGGCGGTCGTGTCGCGCAGCGGGGTCGACGAGAGCATCCATTTCGGTGCGGCGGTGTGCATCGGCACCGGCGGCCATGTCGTGCACACGGTCGGCGATCCCTCGGTGTGGATCTACCCGCGCTCGGCCACCAAGCCCCTCCAGGCGCTCGCGATGGTGCGTGCCGGCCTCGACCTGCCGCCCGAGAAACTGGCACTGGTGTGCTCGAGCCACAACGGTGAGACGGTCCATCAGCAGACCGCGCGCGAGATCCTGGCTGGCTGCGGTCTGGACGAATCCGCCCTGCGCAACACGGCCGACCATCCGATGCACGCGCCGTCGGCGCGCGAGGCGATCCGCGCCGGGATCGCAAAGTCGGCCCTGCAGATGGGATGCAGCGGGAAGCACTCGGGCATGGTGGCCACGTGCGTGGCGAACGGCTGGCCCATCGACACCTATCTCGAGCCCGACCATCCGCTGCAACGAGCGATCACCGACACCGTGCGCGAGTTGTGCGGCGAACCCCTCGCGATCGGCACCGACGGGTGCGGTGCACCCGCGCACGTGGTGCGGCTCGAGTCGCTCGCCCGCGCGGCGCGCGCGATCGCCACAGGTGCCGCCGGCGAGCCGGGCGACCGGATCTTTGCGGCCATGTCGGGTCATCCGCACATGGTCGGCGGCACCGATCGCGACGTGACGCGGATCGTGTCGGCGATCCCCGGCTTCTTCGCCAAGGACGGAGCCGAGGCCGTCTTTGTGGGGGCCTCGCGCGACGGCCGGGCTGTCGCCGTGAAGGTCTCCGATGGCGGACCGCGCGCGCACCGAACGGTGTTCCTGGCGGCTCTGGCGCACCTGGGCTTCGATGTCGCCGGCTGCGCGGGGGACCTCGCCGAGCGGACCCTCGGGCACGGCTCGCCGGTGGGTTCGGTGCGCGCGCTGGGCTTCGGCTAGGCAGGGTCGATGGCGATCCCGTTCGTGCCGCGCATCGACGACGCACCGCGCGCGAAACCACAGCGCGTCACCCCGCTCATCGAGCGTGTGATCGCCGACAACCCGTCGAAGTTCACGTACCACGGCACCGGCACCTACATCGTGGGCGGCCGCGAGTGCGCCGTGATCGATCCCGGGCCGCGACTCGAGTCGCACCGGCTCGCACTCGCGGCCGCGCTCGAGGGCCGCACCGTGGTGGGGATCGTGGTCACACATTGTCACGGGGACCATTCGCCGCTCGCGGCGTGGCTGCACGAGACGACCGGTGCGCCGCGGTTCGCAATCGGACCGCACCGCCAGTACCAGGGTTGGGTGGACGAGGACGACCGGTTCCCCGACGAGGAGGACGACACCGAGAAGGTCGGGGTGGACGACGAGGAGAAAGAGACGATCGATCTCGGGTTCGCACCCGATGTCGCGGTGCGCGACGGGGAGACGTTCCTGTCGACGCGCGAGTTCTCGATGGCCGCCGTCGCCACACCCGGTCACACGTCGAACCACATGTGCGTGGCGATGCCCGAGGAGGGGACGCTGTTCACGGGGGACCATGTCATGGGATGGAGCACGACGGTGGTGTCACCCCCCGACGGCGACATGCGCGCCTACATCGACTCGATGCACAAGGTGATCGCCCGGAACGATTCGATCCTGTGGCCGACCCACGGCGGACCCGTCACCGATCCGCAACCGTTCCTCGCCGCGTACCTCGGGCACCGTCTCGAGCGCGAGCGCCAGATCGTGGCCGAGATCGCCGCGGGCAACACCACGATCCCCGGGATCGTGAGGGTTGTCTATGCCGGGGTGGACAAGCGGTTGCACCGCCCCGCGAGGCGCAGCGTGTGGTCGCACCTGCGCAAGCTCTGCGACGACGGTGTCGTGGCGACCGCCGACGGCGGGGCTCCCCGGTTGCTCGGCGAGTACCGGATCACCCGCTGACCCGGTCGCTCGACGTCAGTCGCCGCGACGACGCCGAGCCCGGCGAACGACGAATCGCACGAGCCGGTCCACCAGGAGTGTGAGCGCGACGACGAGGACGGTGAACCACCAGACCGGTGTGTCCTGGAAGGTGTAGAACACCACGTTCACGTCGATGCGGTCGGTGTTCATGAGCACCAACAGCAACAGGTAGCCCACACCGACGAGGGCGAGGATGTTGCCGAATCCCTCGAGCGGGTTCCGTCGCGGTTCGCGCCGGTCCCCGGGCGTTCCGTCGCGGTCCTGCCCGTCCTCGCCCCGGCGGTCGTCGCGGTCGTCGCTCATGGAACGATCGTAGGTCGGCCGCACGGGTCCCCCGGCCGATGTCGATTCAGCGCACGGCGCCGGTGGGGAGGGTCGCGGGGTCGAAGAGGGCGATGAAGTCCTTGGTCGACTTGTTGAGGTGGCGGTTCGGATCACCCATCCGCGTGTCGATCACCCGGCCGCGCCGGTCGGCCTTGCCGAAGTTCTCGTAGACCGCGAAGTAGGGCCAGGTGCCGTTGATGTCCATCTCCATCGCGGTGTCGCACGAGAGCAGGACCATCGTCTCGGCGAGCATCGAGATGCTCACGTCACCCACGGCGACGAACATCATCAGGCCGTCGGTGCGGCGGCACACCGCGGAACGGAAGTTGAACAGCTTGTCGTCGTAGTCCTTCCCCCAGTCCACCTTGTCGTAGGTGTGGAAGACGATCTCACCCCCTCGCACGAGCGGCGGCAGGTTCTGGCGCAACGAGACCCACGATCCGTCGTCGATCATGTCCTCGCCCCACACGCCGACGGTGCTCGTGCCGTCGGCGCGGATCCCGAAGGTCGCGTAGCCCTCGCGCAATTTGCGCACGACCTTGCCCTCGGTGACATAGCCACCCGGCTTGTGATCGAAGCGGAACCCGCCGTTGAACGAGGCGATCAGCGACGGTCGCGCGCGCTCGGAGACACGGTCCTTGTTGCGCCAGGGTCCGCCCCCGGGTGTCTCCTGGCCGTTGTGCAGTGCGGCGCGCACGAGGTTCGGGTTGAACGCGGCCATCGTGGCCACCACCGAACCGCACCGCGCAATCGGGCGGATCGACGAGACATGGACGATGGGCGACTTTCGCACCCTGATCGCCGACCGCCACCGACCCTCGCCGCGCAGGGCTGGGCTGATCGGGGTGTCGATGTCGGCCGGCCGGGCCGGGATCGTGGTCGTGGTGGTCGTGGACGTGCTGGTGGTGGTCGTCTCACCCGGGATGGTGGGTGGTGGCACCGTGGTCGTGGTTGTTGTCGACGTGCTGGTCGTGGATGTCGTGCTGGTCGTGGATGTCGTGCTGGTCGAGGTGGTTGATGGACGTGTCGTGGTCGACTGACCGGGCAGCGTCGTGGTCGTCGTCGCGGGTGTTCCGCATGCGGTGAGCCTCACGGGCTCGGCGTTCGGATTCGTGACCGCCGGTGTGGGGGCCTCGATCGTGGTGGGAGAGGCGGGACCCGGCGCCGCAGAAGCGACGGTGGTCGGCACCGGCGCAACCGTTGTCGGCGGATACATCGAATCCGTTCCGTCGTCGATCTCCTCGTCGACGGCGAGCGTGAGCGAGTTGGCCGGTGCGGCCGACGGGGGTTCGTCGTGGAGCCACACCTCCAATTGGTCGACGATTCCGCCGAGACCCTGCTCGCGCGCCCACGAGGCGAGGTTCTGTTGGAGCGGCTCATTGGGGTGGGCGAGCACGTACCGCACGAGCGAGCCCCCGGTCACGACCGAGAACAGAGCGGTTGCGATGGCGGTCCAGCGCAGGAATCGGCGTCTGTTCATCGGCTGTGGTCGATAGTCGCTGGGGGTGTCAGCGGCGCGCCATCTCCGACACGAAGAGGTCGAGCCCCAGGTTGCCGAGTGCGAGTGCCTCGGCGTGCCACGCCCTGAGGTCGAATGCGGAGCCTCGCGCGGTCTTGGCGGCCTCGCGCGCATCGAGCCAGACGCGCTCGCCCAACTTGTACGAGATCGCCTGACCCGGCCAGCCGAGGTACCGGTCGATCTCGGAGCGGTTGAACGCGTCATCGGACGAGGATCTCTCGCTCATGAACTCGAGCATCGCCCCGGCGGTCCATGCCTCACCCGGTCGCCACGACGACGAGGAGGGGATCGTGTAGCCGCAGTGCGCTCCGATGTCGACCACGACGCGCGCCGCGCGG
The DNA here is from genome assembly GCA_016870775.1 of Actinomycetota bacterium. Classification (GTDB taxonomy): domain Bacteria; phylum Actinomycetota; class Acidimicrobiia; order Acidimicrobiales; family Ilumatobacteraceae; genus UBA2093. Next base: position 40,639 of record VGAK01000009.1, on the reverse strand, counting down.
AAGGCCTGCGCGTAGAGATACCCGAGTCGGTACTCGGGATTCTCGAGGAATCCGAACTCGTCCATGAGGCGCTCCGCATAGAGGGCCCACCCCTCGCCGTGACCGGACACGAAGGTGTTGCGCTGCACGCGGGAGAGACGGTCCTTGTTCACGGTGGCGGTGGCGACCTGGAGATGATGACCGGGCACCCCCTCGTGGTAGGCGGTGGTGGGTTCACCCCACTTCGGGAACATCGTGCGGCCGTTCGCGGGGTACCACGTGCGTCCGGGGCGCGAGAGATCCTCGCTCGGCCCGGTGTAGTACATCGCAGCCGCCCCACCCGGCGGGGAGATCATCGCCTCGACGGTGCGGATGCGCGGGTCGATGACGAAGTGCGCGCCGTCGATCAGGAACGACATCGCCTCGTCCATCAACCCTTGCAACCAGTCGCGCAGTGCGCCCTCGCCGTGGACGGCGCGCGCGGGATCGGTGTCGAGGAGATGACGCACCTCGGCCGGTGCGCCTCCGGGCAGGATCTGCCCACCGACGCGACGGATCTCGGCGTCGAGTCGCATCGTCTCCTCCCAACCCCACTCGTAGGCCTCGACCGGGTCGACCTGCATCCCGAGGAACTGACGGCGCGCGATCGCGTGACGCTCGGGCCCGACCCCGTCGGCCACGGTGGCATGCGGCAGGTAGGTGCTGTCGAGCCACGCGGCGGTCTCGGCGAGGGCCTCGCTGGCGTCGCGTGCGCGTTCACGCAGGGCATCGATCGGTGCACCACGAACCGCGCCCGCCTGCTCGACGAAGGACTGGAAGAAGCCGGGGTGGCCCTCGCCGGCCCACTCCCGGAGCTGGGCCACCTGTGCCAGAACCTGGCGGCGGGAGGTCAGGAGACCGCGCTCGATGCCGAGCGCCCAGGACTCCCGCATCCCGGCGAAGGCGCGTGGCACCTCGCCGAGGCGCGCCGCGATGGTCTCCCAGTCGGCCACCGTCGCCGTCGGCATGAGGTCGAACACCGACCGTGCACCGTCGACGTCTCCGGCGATGGGTCGGATACCCCGCAGCATCTCGCCACCGTCGTAGGACATGATCTCGCTCTCGAGCGACTCACGCATCACCCCGGCCGCGAGGCGATCGTCGTCGGAGTCGGCCGGCAGCGTGGCGAGCTCGGCGAGCGTGCGGCGAGCGTGGTTCTCCATCGCGGCGTGCCCGGCTGGGGAGAAGTCGGTCATCTCGTGGTCGTGACCCGCGATGCCCAGGTACGTGGCGGTGCACGGGTTGAGCACGGCGATCTCGTCGATGTAGCGGTCGGCGAGGGAGAAAACGGGCGACGTCATGGCGTCAGACTACGAGGCTCAGGAGGCGGAGGCCTTGTCGCGCAGGTGCCTGCCGATGTAGGCGACGACGACTTCGTGGGTCTCGTCATCGAAATACACGTGGATGCGCACCAACTGGTTCCTGCGCCCCCGACGAAGGTGGGCGGCCGCCACGACCGCGCGTCCACGCCACATGATGACGTAGTCCTCGACGTACTTCTGGCGCGCCGTCGTCGAGATGTCGGGCGCGAAGTCGAGTCCCAATTGGCGGCACGCGAGTTTGATGGAGCCACCACTGATCTCGCTCGACATCCAGGCGCGCGCCACCTCGTTCAACCGCACCAGATCGGCGAGAACGCGACCGGGGTCGGGGCCCTCGAGTTCGGAACCCGACTCGAGTGCGCGCTCGTGGAACACGAGGAACGGGCAGTGCTTCTGTGCGAGTCGCAGCGCCTCCCTCATCGAGGCCACCGCGACCGACTGGGGCACGATGCCGGCTTGTGTCTCGAGACTGACCGTGCGCAGCACCAGCTCGTCGAGTTGTGAGTCCTTGCGCTCGAGTCGGGCGCGTTGGTCGGCGATGATGCGGTCGGCATCGGCGAGGGCTGCCTGCTGCTCCTCGATCGTGGCCTCGAGTTGTGCGACATGCTCGGCCTGCGAGTCGTCGACTCGTTCGTCAAGGTCGCGCCCGCCATGTCCGTCGTGGGTCTGGCTCTCCCCCGGCGTGTCGCCGTTGTCGGGCTCGATCTCGAGGCGGGGCGGGGGAGGAACGCGGGGCTGGGCGATCGAGCGCGCGGCGGTGGTGGTGATCAACTCGATGAGTCGTGCCCAGGTGCGCGTCTCCATCCGCGGTGCGATCTCACGCCGGCGCGTGATGTCGACATCCGAGGTCGGATCCCAGGCGACCACGATCGTTCCCTGCGACACCAGTCGCTGACCCGACATCTCCACGAAACCACGCAGGGCCTCGGCCGTGGTCACGTGCCAGATGTGGGCGAGTCCGGCGAAGGGTTCGGGGCGCACCACCACGAGGGGTTGCGTGTTCCGCTCGAAGTCGTCGATCTCGATGATCACCGGCAACCTGCGGCCGGGTGCCTGGAGGAAGGCCGCGATCTCCTGACCCTGCAACTGCGTCGATGCGGAGCGCACGCCCGCGATCACCTGGTAGTCGGCGTCCCAAGTGGGGAATGCCCCGAGGACCGACCCCACCAGGTGCGCCACGTGCGGTGGAGGGAGTGGTGGCTTGTAGGGAGCGATGCGGGTGGTGCGCGGGCTGGTGAAGATCCGAAGATCGAAGGTGAGGTCACCCCCGACGAGGCTCACCGTCGCCGTCGTGGTCTCGACATGCGTGCCACGCGGTGCGGTCTCGGTGATGGCGAGACGAAAGACCGGATCGCCGTCGGCCTCGCGCAGGCGCAACGAGGCACCTGGCCGGCCCTCCTCGTCGGGCAGGAAGGGGTGGTGCTGCAGTTGCCAGTCGGTCACCAGGTCGACGACCGCGATGCGGTCCGCCTCGGTGCGTCCCGGTGTCGTGAACGACACCGCGTACGTGGTGATCATCGGGTTCTCCCCGCGCTCCGGCCCTGGTGGGCGCGCGATCTGACCCGTTCAGCGCCAGGGGTCGAGCGCCTCGTGGACCATCGAGAGGATCGAGGTGACGACCGCCGTTTCATCGGGTTCGAGTGTAAGCAGGCGGTCGAAGGCGCCTTCCTCGATATCGATGGACGGGTGGATCTGGTAGACCCGGCGGCCCTCCAGCGAGGGTTCGTGCGTCTCGAGGCGCGCCCCCCCGGGGCTCTCACGATCGATCCAGCACTGCGCGGCGTCGCCGATCGCCTGGACGGTCCAGCCCGTGCGCAGCCTGACGCCCCACGGTCCCTCCGGGTTGAGCCCGCGCGGGAGCGTGACCGCGTCCGGTGTCTCGCGCACAGCGACCTGCATGCGCACGATGGGACCGCTGTGGTCCGCATGGGTGATCTCGGCGAGCACCGCATCCTGGGTGAGCGGGAGCACCATCGGATCGTCCCGCATGCGGGACGACTCGCTCCACTGCCCCGGCGTGACCACCTCCCACACCCAGGGCCGTCCGCCCGTGTCGATCTCCCGCACGCTCATGCCCACCCACGGCACGGTGAGACCAGGCATCGTGACTTGACGCCACGGGAGGGGGGAAGTGCTCTCTCGCAACGACTTCTTCACGCTGTCCATCAACGAGAGCACAGCAGAAGATGTTGGTGCCTGATCCTGGCGAATTGGTGGATGCTCGCCGTTGTGACAGCCGCGGGGTGCGGCCGACGACGACTCCCTGAGGACGAACCTCGAACCTGTGGGAAACTGCCGGCATGCCGGTGTTCGATCGCGATGGAGTGCTCATCCACCACGAGATGTTCGGCGACGCCGACGGCGAACGACCGCGCGTGCTCTTCCTCAACGGTTCGGGTGCCACGCTCGAGTCGGCGGCACCGATGATCGGTTATCTCGCGCGGTCGTGCACGGTGCTTGCGCACGATCAACGCGGGCTCGGCCGCACCTCGGTGCCACCGGGGCCGTACTCGATGGCCGACTACGCCTCCGATGCAGCCGCTCTGCTGGACCACGTCGGCTGGCACACGTGCGCGGTGTTCGGGATCTCCTTTGGCGGGATGGTCGCCCAGGAGTTCGCGGTGACCCAGCCCGACCGCGTGGAAAAGATGGTCCTTTTTTGCACCTCGGGTGGTGGTGCCGCGGGTTCGTCGTACCCCCTGCACGAGCTCGCCCGGTTGGAGCCAGCCGAGAGGGCCCGTCGCGGGGCCCTCCTCATCGACACACGGTTCACGTCCGGATGGCTCGCGGACCATCCCGATGATGCCGCGATCGTGCGGGTCCAGAACGAGAGAGCCGCGGCTCCCAAGTCGCCCGAGCAGGTCCGCGGTGAGCGCATGCAACTGGCCGCGCGTATCGGCCACGACGTCGCCGACCGGCTCGGGCGGATCACCTCACCGGTGTTGGTGTCAGCCGGCCGCTTCGACGGCATCGCACCGGTCACCAACGGCGCCGCGATCGTGTCCCGCCTGGCCGATGCATCGCTCGCCGTCTACGAGGGCGGCCACGCCTTCAGCCTGCAGGACCATCGCGCGATGCGGGACGCCGTCGAGTTCCTCCTGTCGGGAGTGCGCCCCACTCGGGTCAGTTGAGTCGCAGGCTCGCCGTGCGCCGGCCGGCACGCGGGTGCTCGGCGCGCACCGTCACCTCGGTGCCGGGGCCGGCGCGCACCACCCATGACACGAGCGTGCGATCGGGCGTGCCACCCGGTCCGTTCAGGGCGAAGTGCGCCCGGCCGGCCAACTGGCCCGCCTTGACGCGCGACGGCCCGATGCACTCCGCACCGGAGACCTCTGCGGTGATCGGCAGGACGAGGTCGTGCTTGCGTGCCCAGTGGCTCACCTGCGTGGGGAGGAACCCGGTGTTGGCGATGCCGGCCTCGACGCGCCAGGTGTCGGTGCCCAGTTGCTCGGCGCGCAGCAGGAGGATCTCGAGCCGCGGCGACAGCATCGCCTGGTGCACCACCCACTCTGAGTGCGGCTCGACCTCGTTGCGCAGAACCGAGGTTGGTGCGTTCGTCCAGATCCTGAAGTCGTCGGGCCCACCCAACTCGACGCGCCCGAGCTGGGGATGGTCGTGGGGACGCCACGGGAGATACGAGCCGGGTGCATGGATGTCACTCCACGCGCACACCGCCAGTTCCTGTTCGACGGTGGGACCCACGTACCAGATCTCGGTCGAGCTGCGTTCGCGCCCGTCGGTGGCCACCGCGATCGCGTCCCAGAACTCGGTCGTCCAGCTGTAGACACCGAGGTGCTCGTAGGCCCAGTCGTCGGCCGCACCACTCATCGTCTCGCTCTTGTCCCAGGTGAGGTCTTCATAGACCGAGTGCGCGGGATAGGAGGTCAGCTCGGTGCCGCGCGCGGCGATCTGCTTGAACACCCAGAGATCCTCGGGTGGGAGCTTGGAGTCGCCCTTGGTGCTGGAGGGTCGCAGGAGGAACCCGCCCGAGGTGTGGTACGCGTGGTACCCGCAGATGTTGGGTCGTGCGGTGATCGCCCGCACCAGCGCGTCGATCTCGGGCTCCGACATCGGGTGATCACCCGACCCCGTCACCGAGGTGTCCCATCCGGCGGGGAAGTTGCGGTTCATGTCCAGACCCTGCGGGGCCCGGGGGGTCGGCACGGTGAATCCGTCCCAGTCGTTCACGATCCCCTCGGGGACGATGCGCCACCTGGTGGCATCCGCGGGTGCGTCCTTGTGTTCGCGGGGGATCATCACCCGTGGCTCCCGCGGGTGCTCGACGTGCGAGCCGTTCGGGTCCTCGATGCGCATGAGCAGGATGCGTCCGTCACCGTCGATGTCGGAGGTCTCCAGCCCCGGCCAGCGGTGCCCATCCCGCCACGGCCACATCCGCATGCTCGAGCGGCGCTGACGCGGCACATCGGCGAGAGCGGCCTCGACGCCGTCGGGGTTGACGCGCGGCGCGACATAGAAGGTGCGCGTCGCGAGTGCCTCGCGCACCGTCTGGTCCCCGCGGTCGTGTCCGTCGAGGAGGTGCGCGACGAGGTGCAAGGCCGCCACGCCGCCGGTGACCTCGACGGAGTGGATGTTGGCGTCCACCCAGTGCGCGGGTTTGTCGGTGGCGGGACCGGTGCTCGAATCGGTGATCGTGACGAGCCACAACGCGCGCCCCTCGTGCGAGGTCCCGTACTGCTCGAGAGTTGCCAGGTGGGGGTGCGCCGCCACGGTCGTCGACAACCATCGCGTCATCTCGTCGTGATGCAGGAACCGGTCGAATGAGTACCCCGCCAAAGACTGCACGCGGCAACACTATGGTCTCGGCGTGGCCCGCAATTACCTGCTGATCACCCTCGACCAGTTCAGGGGCGACTGTCTGTCGGTGGCCGGGCATCCGGTGGTGCGCACGCCGCACCTCGACGACCTCTGCGCCAACGGCGTGCGCCTCTCGCGCCATTACAGCCAGGCTTCGCCGTGCGCGCCCGGGCGTGCCTCGCTCTACACCGGCACCTACCAGATGAACCACCGCGTGGTCGCCAACGGCACCCCGCTCGACGACAGATTCGACAACATCGCGCGGGTCGCGGTGCGCGCGGGACTGTCACCGGCGCTGTTCGGATACACCGATCAGTCGATCGATCCGCGTGTCACCGACGGTCCGCAGGACCCGCGCCTGTCCTCCTACGAGGGCGTCCTGCCCGGCTTCGAGGCGGTGCTCGACCTGACCGGTGACTACTCCCCGTGGCTCGGGTGGTTGGCGGCGAAGGGCCACGACGTGTCGGCGGGTCACCTCGCACTGCTCGCCACCGAGCACGAGCGCCCGGCCGACTCGAGCGTGTCGACGTTCCTGTGCGACCGGTTGCTCGGGTGGATCGACGACCGCGAGGGTCCGTGGTTCGCCCATGCGAGCTTCCTCCGCCCGCACCCGCCCTATTCGGCGGCGGGGGAGTACTCGACGATGTACGACCCCTCCACGGTCGGTGCTCCGATCGCGCCGGTGTCGGATCCGCATCCGTTCCACGCACTGATGATGTCGCTCGATGCCTGCAGCGCACCGGCCGATCCCGACGATCTCGCGCGGATGCGCGCGCAGTACTTCGGCATGGTGAGCGAGGTCGACGCCCAACTGGGCCGCATCTGGGCGCATCTCCGTGCGCGCGGGATGTGGGACGACACCTGCATCATCGTGACCGCCGACCACGGCGAGCAGTTGGGCGACCATGGCCTGCGCGAGAAGCTCGGGTACTGGGAGGAGAGCCACCACATCGTGGGCATCGTGCGCGACCCCGATCGTCCGGCCGCGCACGGAACCGTGGTCGGTGAGTTCACCGAGAACATCGACATCATGCCGACGCTGTGCGAGATGCTCGGCGTCCCGGTGCCGGCCCAGTGCGATGGCCTGCCGTTGACCGAGTTCCTCGGCGGGCGCGAGCCGGACTGGTGGCGCGATGCCGCGCACTGGGAGTACGACTGGCGGTTCTCTTGGATCGGCACCGATCGCTACACGTGGCCGCGCAGGCGCAGACCCGAGAGGTCGTCACTGGCGGTGCACCGCACCCGCGACCACGCCTATGTCCAGTTCGGTGACGGCGACTGGCTCTGCTTCGACCTGGCGACCGATCCGACGTGGCGCACGACCACCGACGACGACGCGGTCGTGGCCGCGCGGGCGCGCGCCATGCTGCAGTGGCGGATGGAGCACACCGATCGCACCCACACCGGGTTCCTGGCCGAGCGGGGCGGCACCGGTCGGTGGCCCGACGGCGTGGCGTGGCGCGCCGTCTGAGACGGCCGGACCCGGATCAGTCCCGCCAGCGCTCGCGCATCACCATCTCGGTGAGCGGAGCGCGACGCAGCGGACCGTGCCGACCCTTCGGCCATCCGAGAGGCACGAGCGCATGCACGCCCCACGACTCGGGAAATCCGAGGATTGCGCGCATGTCGGGCTCGCGTGCGCACACGATCGTGGTCAGCACCCCGCCCAGTCCCTCGGCCCGCGCGGCCACCAGCAGGTTCTGCACCGCCGGATAGAGCGATGCACCGCCCACGACGGGGTGGCGACCCCAACCGGCGTCGGTGACGTAGAGCATTGAGGGGTCGTGCAGGAACACCGCGAGCACCGGCACATCGGCGAGTCCGGATGCCAGATCGCCACCGATCGTCATCGCGTCGCGCACGCGCTGCTCGGTGGCGGGTGTGCGCTCGGGCAGTCGCGCGATGTTGAAGTCGACGTACTTCTTCCACTCCTCGGCGTAGAGGTCCGAGATCGCCTGCTTCGTCGCGCGATCGCGGACCACGATCAGGCGCCACGGTTGGCGATTGCCGCCGCTCGGCGCCCATGTGGATGCCTCGAGGACACGGTCGAGCACGTCGTCGGGCACCTCGTCGGGGGCGATTCGCCTGATCGAGCGCGTGGTGGAGAGGATCTCGCGGAAGACCTCGGTGCGTGGGTCGGTCATGTGGCGAGTCTCCCACGATGACCGCGGTGGTGCACACGCGGTGGTGACGCTGGTCAGCGGCGCACGATCGCGGGCCACGGGGGCACCGTGAGGCCGGCGCACCCGTGGAGAAAATGGAGGAACGCAGCGTGCTGGACACCGATGTGGGTGCGCGTGAGGACGAGCATCTCGTGGAGGAAATCGGGTCCGTGACCGGGTGACGACGACGTGAAGTGCGCCATCTCGTGCACGAGGACCAGGAGCGACACCGGGGGACCCGCCAGGTGCAGGGTGCGGTTCTCGATGTCGGCGGCCCCGAGCGTGCGACGCAGTCGCCGCGAGACCAGCACGACCGGTGGGTCGATGTCCTCGGTGTGTGCGATGGAGTTCACGATGGCGCGCGCCTCGTCGGCATCGAGTCGCCGACTCGGCATCTCGGCATCACACACGTCCTCGCATGCATAGATGAGCCGTTGTTCGAGGGGGCAGTCGGCGTGGTGCTGCTCCCTGTCGCGAACAGCCGCGACGAGCCCGGCGCGATTCATCCGAGTTCACCCCGGACACCACTGCCGAACGACCGGCCGGAGCCACCGAACGAGCGCCCCGCGCTCGCACCGGCCCCGAAGTCACCCGAGGATGTGTCGACCCAACTGGTGCCGCCCGAGATGTGGATGCCCTGGGTGCGGAGGTAGAGGCGACGTTCGCGTGCGGCGCGGTCGGCGCGGTCGGCGAGAACGAGTCCAGCACCGGGTGTCTCGGCGACGAACTGGGTGCGCGCACCGCCGAGCGACTCCTGCAGACCCGACTCGAACCCGCGGAACCACGATGTGCGCGCCGAACGGCCACCCACCGGGAGGAGTCTCGCCGAGAGGACCTCGGCGGCTGCGAAGAGGGTCCGCGCCGCGAAGATGTCGCAGGATCGACCGAAGATGCGCATGATGCACCCGTCGGCGCTGTCGAAGTCACGGAACGCACTGCACGAGTGCGCGACCGCGATCGTGTAGAGGATTCCGATCCTGCGCACGCGGTAGGGACCGGTGATGGTCACGGTCTCGAGGACGACGTCGTGGTCGTCGCCGAATCCGGCGGGCTCGGCGATGTCGTCGTCGGAGAGGCCGTGCTTGAGCATCAACTTCGAGGCGAGGGCGAGCGCGTTCTCGGCCTCGGCTGGCGGTGTGTTCGGGTGCAGGGCTACCGCGAGCAGCGCCCTCACCCTGGTGCGTTGGTCCGACATCGGGACTCGACCCTAGGCCCGGGGAGTGTCCGGGATCGGCGCCGGTCACTCCCCGGTCGTGATCGTGAAGTACTTGTCGTAGATCTCTTGGTACACGCCGGTCGAGTTGAACTCGTTCAGGCTCTCGTTGACCGCGAGGAGCAGCTCTCGGCTCTCGGGTGCGAGGGCGAAGGCGTACTCCGTGCTGCCGCGGTCCTCGAAGGTGAGCGAGACGACGGTGCCCCCCTTGGACTTCGCACGGAACGCGTTGGCGGAGAATTCGGCGACAACGGCGTCGATCCGACCCGAGTCGAGCGCGGCATGGAGCGCCACGATGTCGGCGAACGCCTCGACGGCGAGATCGGGCGCATTGTCGGCGATGAACTCCTCTCCGGCCCCCCTCAACACGCCGACTTTCTTGCCCGCGAGCGACTCGAGGGTGGTGAGGGTCTCGGCATCGGCCTCGCGCACCAGGAGCGACTGGTACACGTCGAAGTACTTGTCGCTGAACACGACGTCCCCACCGGCCTCGGGATCGATCGTGAGCGACGCGGCCGCGATGTCGCACGTGCCGGCTCCCGGAGCAACGCCGATGTCGTCCGCGGATCGCTCGGTCACCTCGACCACGAGCCCGTAGCGAATTGCGATCGCGATCGCGAGGTCGATCTCGAGACCGCCCCACTTGCCCGCTGGATCCTTGAACCGGAACGGATCCCCGGTGTTCGCCGCTGGTGAGGCGCACACCGTGAGCTTGCCCGCCGTGATCGGCTGGAACGTGAGATCGACCAGATCGATCGGCGTGGTCTCGGCGGGGCCACTGTCGCTGTCGTCGTAGTCCACCTCACCCCCGCCGCCGCAGGCGGCGAGTGCGAGCATCGAGGCGACGAGGATCGCGAGACTTCGGCCGGTCCGGTGTGCGGTGCTCCTGCGGGACATGGTGTCTCCCTGTCACTCGTCTCGATCTCTTGTCGTCTGTGTGGTGCGACCCGCAGTGTCGAGGAGAGCCGGCAACTGCGAGTGTCCGCGTGACCATAGACGAGCAGCCGAACCGGTCCCACGGACCAATCGGGTGGGTGTCCGCGAGTGTGGCCACCGGCAATACTCGGGGGCTGTGCACAGGCGCGCCGACATCGAGGGCTTGCGGGCCGTGGCGGTTCTTGCCGTGCTCTTGTTCCACGCGGGGGTTCCCTGGTTCGAGGGGGGATACGTCGGAGTCGACGTCTTCTTCGTGGTCTCGGGGTATCTGATCACGGGGATCCTGCTTCGGGAGCGGTCGGAGTCGGGTGGGATCTCGCTGGCCGGGTTCTGGTCCCGCCGGGCCCGGCGGATCCTGCCGATGTCGGCCCTGGTGGCGGTGGCGACACTCGTGGCCTCGTGGATCTGGCTCGAACCCACCCGGGTCCGCGACGCTGCCACTGACGCGATCGGTGTGGCCACCTTCTCGGCGAACCTCGTCCTTGCCGATCGGGGCGCCGACTACCTGCAGTCCGAACTGCCGCCCTCGCCCTTCCAGCACTACTGGAGCCTCGCGGTCGAGGAGCAGTTCTACCTCGTCTGGCCGCTGCTGGTGGTGCTCGTGTGCCTCGGGGCGACCGGTGCGTCGGCGGTGCGTCGGAGGATCGGCCTGCTCGCGGCAACGGTGACCGCTGCATCGTTTGCCGCCTGCATGGTGCTGATGGAGTCGTCGCAGCCGTGGGCATTCTTCGCGCCGCACACCCGCGCCTTCGAGTTGTCACTCGGTGCCCTCGTGGCGGCGGTCCCGTCGGTCGCGGGCGCGCGGGATCGGATGGTGTCGGCGGTGGTCGCGTGGGCCGGGCTCGCCGTGGTGGTGGCGAGCGCCGTGCTGTTCGATGAGACGACCCGGTTCCCCGGCCCGTGGGCGATCGTGCCGGTCGTGGCGACCGCACTGCTGTTGCGGGGTGGGGAGGCGATGCGATGGTCGCCCGTGGTGATCCTTCGTGCCGCACCGCTGCAATGGCTCGGTTCACGGTCGTACTCGGCCTACATGTGGCACTGGCCGGTGCTGGTTGTCGGTGCCGCCGCGCTCGGTCGCGATCCGACCATCACGGAGGGACTGACGTTCACTGCGGGGGCACTCGTGCTGTCGGAGTTGTCGTGGCGATGGCCCGAGGAGACGGTCCGGCGTGCCACGGTGCTGCGAGGTGTGCGCGCGGCGATGTTCGCCGCCGCCCTCGTCAGCCTCGTTGCCGGTGCGGGCGTGCTGGTGCGCAACAACCCACCCACGGTCCCCACCGCCGGCGAGGCCGACGCCCCTGTCCTCGCCGGGACACCGACCAGCGCGACGGTGCCCGGTTCATCGATCTCCGATTCGATCCCGTCCGTGCCCTCGCCGATGGCGACGACCTCGACAGTGCCGACTCCGCCGACTCTGCCGGGACCGTCGGCCCCGATCGGGGCCGTGGTTGCCGCGGCCTCGACGACCGGCCTCCCCTCGAACCTCGAGCCGAACCTCAACAACGTCCGCAACGACATGCCGCGCATCTATTCGAACGGCTGCCACGTCTGGTTCGGTGCGACCGTGCCGAAGAGGTGCGTGGTCGGTGACGAGAACTCCGACGTCGTCGTGGGCGTCTACGGCGACTCGCACGCCGCGCAGTGGTTCCCGATGTTCGAGAAGATCGCCATCAAGCGCAAGTGGAGGTTGATCTACTACACGAAACGCGGCTGTCCACCTGCCCGGATCGAGGTCTACAGCTCCGTCCTCGGCAAGGTGTATCGGGAGTGCGGTCCGTGGCGCGAGAACGTTCTCCGGCGCATGGAGAGTGACGGGGTGAAGGTGGTCTTCGTCGCGCATTTCGACCGTTTGTTGTCGGCCACCACGAAGACTCCGCCCTGGCAGAAGGAGTGGCGCGCCGGCCTGCAGGCGACACTGGACGAACTGGAGTCGCGGGGCATCGTGCCCGTTCTCATGGAGGACACCCCATGGCCCGGTCAGGACGTGCCGACGTGCCTGTCGCGCAATTTTGCGTCGGTGGACGACTGCTCGCAGCCTGTGTCGCAGGCCTACCGCGATGACATGCGCGAGGTGCGCGCTGATTTCCAGGCGGCCGGGGCGAACGTGCTGTGGGTGCGCCAGTGGTTCTGCACCGCCACGGTCTGCCCGAACATCGCGGGCAACATCCTGATGTACCGCGACAACAACCACATCACCGTCACCTATGCATCCTTCATCGCGCCGCTGGTGGATGCGGTGGTCGCCGACTTCGTGGATTGGCACGCCCAGTCCCGGTGATGCCGACGGGGAGTGGCATAGTTCCCACATGGAACAACGCAAGACACAGCGCGAACTCCTCGACGAGCTCGTCGGCACCGGTCGGCTCAGTGCCGACGAGGCACGCGGCATCTCCGGCGCGCCCCCGTGGACGTTCTCGGTCCGGGAGCTGGTGGGGTACCTGGCCGGGCTCATCATCGCCACGGGTGTCCTGCTGGTCGTGGGAGTGGTGTTCGCGGACGCCTCGAAGTGGGCGGTGGTGACCGCGCTGTATGCGATCACGGTCGTCGCCGGACTCGTCGGGGTGCAGTTGCACTCGCGCGGGTCGTGGCAAGAACGTCTCGCCGAGGTGTTGGAGGCCGCCGCGATCGGGTCGGCGATCGGTGCGACCGGCATCGTCCTCGATCATGTGGAGATGCGCGGGGAGTGGATCGGTCTGGTCCTGAGCGGGGCGGCGGGTGCGTGGGGACTCGCGCGCACGGCGCGTTCGCGATTCATCGGCACGGTGGTGATGTCGGTGGCGCTGCCGGCGTTCGCGATCGTGTTGGCAGTGTTGATCGACGACGACAGCGACTGGTTGAGAGGTGTCACGATGTTGGTGGCGGCCGGTGTGCTCCTCGCCGCGGGCAATTTGCCGATCGGTTCCTCGTTCGTCGCGCGCGCGATCGGGTCCGTCTATGTCATCGCCGGTTCGGCCGCTCTCGGCTCGGGTCTCGACAGCCCGGCGCACCTGATTCCGATCGTGACCGGGGCGCTGTTGTTCTCGGCGGCCACGACGATCCTGGCGCCAGAGATGCTGATCGCCGGAGCAGTGTGCGTGGTGACGGGTGTCGTGATGACGGTGAGCGCGTGGATCGAGGGTGATCTCGCGAGGGGGCTGGTGATCGTGGCGACCGGTTTGGTGATGCTCGTGGCCATCCGGTGGCAGATGCGCAGGGGTTTCAGTCGACCAAGGCCTGGTGCACCAGCTGTTTGAGCTGTGACCTGATCGGCCAAGTCGACGAGGGCATCAACTGCGTCATGATGATGCAGGTGGTGTCCTCGACGGGGTCGATGTTGAAGTTCGTGCTCGCCGCACCGCCCCAGCCGTAGTCGCCGACGCTGCCCGGGACCCTGGCTTTCACCGGGTCCAGCGTCACGCTCACACCGAGACCGAAACCGACGCCATCGAAGGTGGTCTCGGAGAACAACGGTCTGCCGAACTCGGTGAGGTCGGCGTTTCCCGGAAGGTGGTTCGTTGCCATGTACTCCACCGTGCGCGGCGACAGGATGCGCGCACCGTCGAGTTCGCCGCCGTTGGCGAGCATCTGGGTGAACCTGAGGTAGTCACCCATCGTCGACACGAGCCCACCGCCACCGAGGTGCGCGACCGGCTCGGTGAGTGCCGCGGCGCCCCCGGCGTCATTGCGCAGGATCCTCTTGTCGGCGGGGTTCGGCACGTACAGGGCGGCCAACCGCTCGGTTTCGGAGGAGGGGCAGTGGAATCCGGTGTCGCGCATGCCGAGGGGCTCGAAGATGCGGGTGCGCATGAACTCACCGAGACTCATTCCCGAGAGCACCTCGACGATGCGACCGAGCACGTCGATCGACATCGAGTAGGCCCACTCGGTGCCGGGTTGGAACAGGAGTGGGAGTGCGGCCAGCATGTCGCAGATCTCGGCGAGCGACTTGTCGCGTGGCACGCCCCACTCGAAACCGGCCTGCCGGTACATCATGTCGACCGGGTTCGAGTAGACGAACCCGTAGGTGAGACCGGCGGTGTGCGAGAAGAGGTGCCACATGCGCATCGGCTCGGTGACGGGGGTGAGTTCGGGGGCGGTGAGCGTGCCCGAGCGGAACACCTTCTGGCTGCCGAACGAGGGGATGTGCCACTTCACCCGATCGTTCATCTCGAAGCGGCCCTCCTCCCACAGGATGAGCGCGGCGACCGCGCAGATGGGCTTGGTCATCGAGTAGATGCGGTAGATCGTGTCGTCGGCGATCGGTCGGCAGCCCTCGACATCGGCATGTCCGCCCTTGGCGCTCCAAGCAACCTTGCCGCCACGGGTCACCACGACGTGGTAGCCGGGGAGTTTTTGTTCCTCGACGTAGCGGCCGAAGTGCCGGTCGATGCGGGCGAGACGGTCGGCATCCATGCCGACCTCGCGCGGGTCCACGGTGGGGAGGGGAAGTGCCATGTCCGAATGGTACGACCCGGCTCGTCCGCCGTGATCACCGGACTCCTACACTCGGGGCCATGACTGTGCAACAGGAGCCAGCGTCCGGATACATCGACTGGTCGAGCGAGTACGACATCTTCGACCCCCGCTACATCGCCGACCCCTTCACCATCTGGGACCAGTTGCGGGGCACCTGTCCGATCGCCCACACCGACAAGTACCGGGGTTCGTGGCTGCCCACCACCTACGAGACCGTCACCGAGATGGCCCGCGACATCGAGCACTACTCGTCGCGTTCGGTCAGCGTCGTGCCCCCCCTCGTCGGGAACGGCGGCGCCGGGATCCTCCTGCCGGCCCCGATCGGGGTCGACCCGCCCGTGCACACCTACACCCGCCGGGCCCTCCTGCCCTCGTTCTCCCCGCGCGCGGTCGACGAACTCGAGGTGTTCACTCGCGCGTGGTGCCGCGAGTTGATGGACCGGATCGCCGGTCGTGACACTGCCGACATCGCCGTCGAGTACTCCCAGCAGATCCCGGCACAGGTCATCGCGACGATGCTCGGCGTTCCCACCAACATGAAGGACCGCTTCACCGGGTGGGTGCGCGCCATCCTCGAGAACGCCGCGGCCGACCCGGAGGGCCGGAAGAACGCGGCGCTCGAGTTGGTGCAGTTCTTCGGCGAGCAGGTGCACGCCCGTCGCACGAACGGACTCGGTGACGACATGATCAGCGACCTGCTCCGCCAGGAGCACGACGGCGAGCCCTACCCCGAGAACCTGATCCTGGGGATGTGCGCGTTGCTCCTCATCGCGGGAGTCGACACCACCTGGAGCGGCATCGGGTCGGCGCTGTGGCACCTGGCCACGCACCCCGAGGATCGCCAGCGTCTGCTGGACGAGCCCGAGTTGCTGCCGACCGCGGTCGAGGAGTTCCTCAGGTTCTACTCGCCGGTGACCATGGCGCGCATCGTCACCAAGGACCACGAGTACCGCGGGTGCCCGATGCACGAGGGCGACCGGGTGCTGATGGCGTTCCCCGCCGCGAACCGCGACCCCGAGGCCTTCGATGATGCCGACAAGTTCATCATCGACCGCGAGCACAACCGCCATGTCGCCTTCGGCGCCGGCATCCACCGCTGCGCCGGCTCGAACCTGGCGCGCATGGAGATGAGGGTGGCGATCGAGGAGTTCCTCGCACGGGTGCCCGAGTTCGAGCTCGATCCCGCGGGCGAGGTGACCTGGGCCGGTGGTCAGGTGCGCGGTCCGCGCAACATCCCGGTTCGGATCGTGCGCTCCGTCGAGCGCTGAGTCCTCAGTCGGCGAACTCGCGGAACGCGGCCAGCGCCCTCGGCCCGTAGACCGTCCCGGGGCCGCCGTTCATCGAGATCGCAACCCCGATCGCCTCGGCCACCTCGGCCTCGGTCGCACCGTGCTGCGAGGCGGCGCGCGCATGGGAGGCGATGCAACCGTCGCAGCGCAACGAGATGGCGATCGCGAGTGCGATCAACTCCTTCGACTTGCGGTCGAGGGCGCCGTCGGCGAAGGCGGCCGAGTGCAGGCCGTTGAATCCCTCGTAGACGCCGGGGATCAGCGCGCGAAGTTCACGCCCGATCGGTGCGAGCTCGCCGAGGACCTCGCGGCCATGACCGTGCACGTGGTCGGCACTCATGCAATCGCGGCGAGTGCGTCGTTGTCGGACACGGCCCGCAACGCGCGGTAGAGCATGTCGCGCAGGAGGCTCTGGCCACGATCGTTCATGTTCTGGTACCGCGGGTAGTTGGTGACCGAGTAGATGACGCAGAAGCACACGACGATCTGGTACTGGCGCCATGCCTCGTCGCGGTCGACCCGGATGCCGTGCGTGGCGAGACGCGCGAGGTAGCGGTCCACGAGCTCGCGGTCGTGACCCGCGCGCACCTCGGGCAGGATCGACTGGCTGATGAAATAGCCGACGTCGTACATCCCCGATCCCGCGCCCACGATCTGGAAGTCGATGATCACCGGATCGGGTCCGGCGAACATCTGGTTGTCGGCGCGGTAGTCGCCGTGGCAGAGCGTGGAGGGCTCGAGGAGGTTGTCGAGCATCCACTTGCACTTGCCCGACCAGACCGCACCGATCGCCTCGGTCCCGGCCGGGACCGAGGCCGGGGTGTGTTCGAGCACCGCGGGCCAACCGGCGTCCCAGAAACTTGGCAACACCGCGTGGTACACCGGATTCGAAAGTGGCGGGAAGGTCGCGGTCATCTGGGGCAGTCGCTCGTTCCCCCACCACTGAGCGTGGAAGTCGGCGAGCACGTCGAGGAGCACCCCGGCGTCCTCGAGGCTCACGCCCTCCAGCTGGTTGAGGGCGCGGAAATGGCCGATGTCCTCCATGACGACGGTGAAGTCGGTGTTCTCGGTCTCGATCGAGGCGGCGTAGCACTGCGCGGTCTTGAACGGGACCGTCGGTGCGATGTCGCGGTAGAAGACGATCTCACGCGCATACAACGTGAGTGCATCGGCGGTGAATCGCTGACCCGGGTCCTCGGTGGGGTACTTCACCACGAGTGTCGCCGGTGCGGAGGTGGCGCCCGAGTAGGTGGGTGTGACGCGCTGGATCACGCTGAGGATGCCGACTCCCTCGCCGATGCGCTCGGTCGCAATCGAGGCGACCGAGACGTTCGACTCCAGTGCCCCCGTGCCTCGCAGGACCCCCTCGACCCAGGTCGTGGTGATGTCGGATTCGCTGCGGATGAGTCCGAGCCCGGAACCGATGAGATCGACAATCGGCATGACTTCCCCCTTGCTGCCGCACCCTCCGCGGGTGAGGGAGCGAACACTAGCCACACGGTCGGGGGCCGGAAAATGGGGAGCTGCACGTGGTCGCCCAATAGCCTCCGACGCGTGAGCGTGCGCGTCGGGATCATCGGCACGGGGATGATGGGGTGCGAGCACATCCGCAACGTGATCGGGAACCCCGATGCCGAGGTGACGGCCTACTGCGACCCGAACGAGACGCCGCGGGGATGGGCGCGCGCAACCCTGGATGCCGGTGGTTGCCCCGCGACCATCGCTGAGTTCGCCGATCATCGCGACCTGTTGGCATCGGGCACGGTGGATGCGGTGATCGTGGCGTCACCCAACCACACGCACCGCGCGATCCTCGACGACATCCTGGTGACCGATCTTCCCGTCATGGTCGAGAAACCCATGTGCACGACTGTCGGAGACTGCCTCGCGGTGGTCGGGGCGCAGTCGACCCGGGCGGCGATGACCTGGGTGGGGCTCGAGTATCGGTACATGGCCCCTATCGCGGGTCTGCTCGCCGAGATCTCCGCCGGTTCGGTGGGCCGCGTGCGCATGGTCGCGATCCGCGAGCACCGGTTCCCGTTCCTCGTGAAGGTGGACAACTGGAACCGCTTCTCGCGCAACACCGGGGGAACCCTCGTGGAGAAGTGCTGCCACTTCTTCGACCTCATGAATCTCGCGGTGCGCACCGACGCGGCACGACGCGGCGATGGCGCGCCGCGACCCGTGCGGGTGCTCGCGAGCGGCGGACAGGACGTGAACCACCTCGACGAGATCTACGACGGCGAGCGAAGCGACATCCTCGACAACGCCTACGTGATCGTGGAGTACTCCGACGGCACGCGGGGAATGCTGGATCTGTCGATGTTCGCCGAGGCCGGGCGCCACGAGCAGGAACTCACGATCGTCGGTGAGATGGGCAAGATCGAGGCCCAGGTTCCGGGGCCCGGCACCATCACCGTGGGTGTTCGCGCGACACGCGGGGTGCGCGAGATCGCCGTCCCGGTCGACCCGTCGGTCAGCCACACCGGCGCCCACTTCGGGGCGTCGTACCTCGAGGTGAAGAAGTTCTGCGCGGCGGTCGCCTCCGGTGGCGCGCCCGAGGTGGGCGTCGACGAGGGACTGTGGTCGGTCGCGGTCGGTGCGGCCGCGCATCGTTCGATCGACGAGCAGCGGCCCGTGTTGCTCAGCGAGTTCGGTCTCGGCTGACCCGACCCGCACCGGGGTTCAGGCTCCCGGCGCACCCGCCCGGCGGCACTTCTCGGAGCACCACTTCACCTCGTCCCACACGCGGGCCCATTTGCGCCGCCACTCGAAGGGGCGCCCGCATCCGGCGCAGATGTGTGGCACATGTCCGTTCTTCGTGCGGGCGGTGCGGGCCATGGGTGCCAAGGGTACGGTGCTTTCCCGATGGAAACGACGGTGGTGCTCGCTCATCTCGCAGCAACGGTGTTCATGTGCGGGGTGATCTGGTTCGTGCAACTGGTGCACTACCCGTTGCTCGCGGTGGTGCCCGTCGCGTCCGCCTCGTCGACGGCGCTCGAACACCAGCGCCGCACGGCCTGGGTGGTGGGACCGGCGATGCTCGTGGAGGGACTCACCACGCTCGCGGTGTTCTTCGATCGTCCGGCGGCGGTGTCGTGGTGGTTGCCGTGGATCGGCGGTGCACTGCTGACCGTGGCGCTCGGATCGACGATCCTGGTCTCGGTGCCGCGCCACACGCGCATGGCGGTGAATCCCGATCCTGGAGTCGGTCGCGAGTTGGTGCTCACGAACTGGCCACGAACGATCGCATGGAGCCTGCGCGGCGCCGTGGTCGTCGCCATCGCGGTGCAGTGGGCCGGGGGGAGGGCCGGGTCGTGACTGGCGCGCGCGACTTCCTCAGCAAGGCGATGGATGCCGCGGTCATTCCCGGGTTCTCGCGGATCGGGTACGCGGTGCGGTCGCGCACCGGCGAGTGGTCGGACCCTTCACGCGCCGATCTGGAGGGTCGTGTGGTCGTGGTGACGGGGCCGACGTCTGGTCTGGGTCTCGAGGTGGTGCGGATGCTGGCGACCACCGGCGCGCATCTCGTGCTCGTGGCGCGCGATGCGGCCAAGTGCGCGGGGGTCGTCGCCGAGCTCGAGTCGATCCGGCCCGGTGTCACCACCGAGGTCGTCACTGCCGACATGGCTGATCTCGATGGTGTGGCTCGCGCGAGTCGCGAGATCCTCGCTCGGCACGGTGCGGTCCATGCGCTCGTGCACAACGCGGGCGCCCTGCTCGCGCGGCGAGAGTCGTCACCGCAGGGGTTCGAGACGACGGTTGCCTGCCACGTGCTCGGGCCGCACCTGATGACGACCCTGTTGATTCCCGCACTGCGCGCGGGGGCGGGGCGCGTGGTCACCGTGTCGTCGGGTGGGATGTACGCGGTCCCGGTTCCCGACTGCACCGGGGCCGGCACCCCCGAGATGGCTGCCGACAGATGGAACGGCACGCGTCAGTACGCGATCGCAAAGCGTGTGCAGATCGTGATGAACGCCGAGTGGGCGCGCCGCGAGAGCGGGGTCACCTTCGCCGTGATGCATCCCGGGTGGGCCGACACCCCCGGGGTGCAGGGGTCGATCCCCGCGTTCCGTGCGGTGACGTCGCTGATCCTGCGCACACCCCGCCAGGGTGCGGACACGATCGCCTGGCTCGTCGTGACCGATGAGAAGGTGCCCTCGGGCAAGTTCTGGTGCGATCGCGAGACGGTGCCCGAGCACAGGATCCCCGGCACGCGACGCAGCGACAGCGCGGCACGCCGCGATTCGGTGTGGTCGTGGTGCGAGGCGGCGATCGCCGCCCGTCGCGGCTGAGCGTCACTGCTTGCCCATCTCCGTGCGCATCTCGACGGCGGCGTCCGGCCCGGGTGCGCCGTCGAGGAGATCCACGACGACTCGATCGATCGAGCCGGTGAACCGGAACGGGGACTCATAACTGGTCGCGACCGGGCCGACGTTGTTGCATCCCACATCGAGTCCGTCGAAGGGCATCCATCCGCGGATGATGCGCGGGATCTCGACACGGCCCACCTCGACACCGTCCAGATCGAGCACGCCGGTGCCCTCCTTGCGCCCGGTCTTGGTGAGGGTCCATGTCAACACGTGGTCACCGGGTGCGAGCGGGGTCGCACCGCGCACCTCGTGGCGCTCGAGCGGGAAGTGGTAGTGGAAGCACGGCACGCTGTCCTGCACGAACATCGACCAACCCCCCCATCGGTCGCCCTCGGAGACGAGCACCCCCTCGCATCCGCCGGCCGGCACGGTGAAGTGCGCCGCGATGCGGTGACTGGTGTTGGTGAGACGCGGCGAGGCATCCGAGGGCACGCGCTCGAGCCCCGGCCACAGCACATGGTGCGTGCGCACGGGCCGACGGCGCCTCGCGCCGCCGCCGCTGCGGTCGTCGATCGGGAGCACCTTGTACTTGGCGGCCTCCTCCCACCACAGCGACTCGAGCTCGGCGAGCTTGGCAGGGTTGGAGGCGGCGAGGTCGTTCGACTCGGAGAAGTCGCGGTCGAGTTCGTACAACTCCCACGTGTCGTCGTCGACCGGGATGCGCGGGTCGTGGATCGTGACCGCCTTCCATCCGCCCGCGACGATTCCCCGGTGGCCGAGCATCTCGAAGTGCTGGATCTTCTTCTGCGTGGGCGACGACGCATCGGTCAGTGCGCCCTTCATCGAGGTGCCGTGGAGGGGCATTTGGGGGACCCCGTTCACCGTCGACGGGAGGTCGACCCCGATCACGTCCAGCATCGTGGGTGCAACGTCGCTCACGTGGTGGAACTGGTGGCGCAGCGTGCCCGCCGAATCCCGTGGCAATCCCACCGGCCAGTGGACGATGAACGCGTCACGCACGCCGCCGCCGTGGGTGTTCTGCTTGTAGAACTTGCACGGGGTGTTGCCCGCCATCGCCCATCCGAGCGGGTAGTTGTTGAACCACTGGGTCTCACCGATCTCGCCCATCAACCCGATCGACTGCTCCAGGGTGATCGGTGCGCGCTCGAAGTAGCGGCCCTGGTGCATCGTGCCGAAGTGGCTGCCCTCCTGGGAGGCCCCGTTGTCGCTCATCACGATGAACACGGTGTTCTCCAACTGCCCGATCCTGGCGAGGGTGTCGCGGAAGCGGCCGATCTCGCGGTCGGTGTGGGTGAGCATCGCGGCGAACGCGGCCTGGAACCGCACGTAGAGAGCGCGCTCGGCCGGGTCGATCTCGTCCCATGCGCGCACGCCCGGGTTGCGCGGGGGCAGCACGGTGTCCGCCGGGATCAGGCCCATCTCCTTTTGTCGAGCCATGCGGTGCTCGCGGGTGGCGTCCCATCCCTTCTCGAAGACGGGGACGTGGGCGTCGATCATCTCCCTGGGCACGTGGTGCGGCGAGTGTCCCGCACCGAAGGCCATGTAGAGGAAGAACGGCTTCTCGGGAGCGAGCGATTTCTGCGACGTCACCATCGAGATCGCGCGCGAGACGATGTCGGTGGTGAGGTGGTAGTCGGGCTCGTCGGGAGCCCCGATGTGGTGGTTGTCCTCGGTGAGGAACGGCTCCCAGTGGTTCATCGCTCCGTCCATGAACCCGTAGAACCGGTCGAAGCCGCGTGCGAGGGGCCACTGATCGAACGGGCCCGCGGGTCCGGTCTCGTGCATCGGCGTGAGGTGCCACTTGCCGACGGCGAAGGAGTTGTAGCCGTGGGCGCGCAGGATCTCGGGCAGCAGCGCCGCGTCCTTCGTGATGCGGCCGCGGTACCCCGGCCAGCCCATGTCCCAGTTCGCGAGTTGTCCCATGCCGACGGCGTGGTGGTTGCGCCCCGTGAGGAGCGAGGCACGAGTCGGCGAGCACAGGGACGTGGTGTGGAAGTTGGTGAAGCGCACACCGGCCGCGGCGAGCGAGTCGATCGCCGGCGTGGCGATCTCACTGCCGTAACAGCCGAAGTCGGAGTATCCGACGTCGTCGAAGACACAGAACACGATGTTGGGTGCGCCGGCAGGTGCGGTGGGCTCGGCGTCCCACCACGGCTCTGACTCCGACATCGTCCGCTTGATGCGCGGATCAGCGTTCATGGCGTCCCCCTGTGTGTTGTGCTGTGTGCGGCACCCGTCGGGCGCCCCGATCTCAACCTGCGACGCAGCGGTTGACGGTCGTTCCGATTCCCCCGAGCGTGGTCTCGAGCACGTCGCCCGGCTTCAGGAACACCGGTGGCTTGCGCGACCCGCCCACGCCGGCCGGTGTGCCGGTGAAGATCACGTCACCGGGCAGCAACTGCACGATTCCGGACAGGTACGACACGATGTCGCCCACCGAGAAGATGAGGTCGTCGGTGACCGTCGACTGCACCTCCTCGCCGTTCAAGGTGCACGACAGGCGCATCGCGTCGCGGTTCGCGACATCACGCGCATCCACGAGCCAGGGCCCGAATGGTGAGAAGTTGCGCCGGCTCTTGCCGAGGTTGAACTGGGGAGGCTGGGTCACGAACTGCAGTGCCCGGTCCGAGATGTCCTGTCCGACGGCGATTCCCGCGACTGCGTCCCATGCTCTCTCTCTGGGAATGTCACGACCACCATCGGCGATCACCACCACGAGTTCGGCCTCCCAGTCGCACGTGGGTGTCGGGATCGGGATGTCGGCATCGGGTCCGGCGATCGACGAGGAGAACTTGGTGAAGGTGAGCGGCTCCGTGGGGATCGCCATGCCGCTCTCCTCGGCGTGCGACCGGTAGTTGAGTCCGATCCCGAACACCTGCAGCGGCCATGGCGAGGGTGCATCGAGGTCGGCCTGTGCGCACGGTGCGCCACCGGTCGTCACCGTGGCGGCGAAGTCGCGCACCTCGTTCCAGCGCCGGAAGGTGTCGATCGGGTCGGGGGAGAACTTCCCGTCACTCACCTCGGCGAGATCGACGAGACGGCTGTCGTCGCCCACCACGAGGTGCGCGCGGCCGTTCTTGGAGGCGAAACGCAAGGCCATGGCGGCCGAGTATAGTCAAGGTTAGACAGTTGACTAAACCCGGGTGGAGCCACCCGGGCGCGAGAGCAGGAGCCCGTCATGACATCACCGGTCAAGTTCGCCCACATGGTTCTCAAGACCGCCAACTTCACCGAGATGGTGGCGTGGTGGAAGAACTTCCTCGGAGCGACCGCACGCCACGAGAACGACTTCATCGCGTTCCTCGCGTATGACGACGAGCACCATCGTGTCGCGATCGTGAACGTGCCGCACCTCGGTGAGCGCGACAACTCGTGCGTCGGGCTCGAGCACGTGGCCTTCACCTATGGCTCGCTCGATGATCTGTTCGGGCAGTACGAGCGCATGTTGGCCTGCGGTGTCTCGCCGTACTGGACGATCAACCATGGGATGACCCTGTCGGCCTACTACCGCGACCCCGACGGCAACCAGGTCGAGACCCAGTTCGACTCGATGACGATGGACGAGGCCGGTGCATTCATGGCCGGGCCGTTGTTCGCCGCGAACCCAATCGGCATCAACGTCGACTTCGAGGCCCTCCTCGCGCGTCGCCGTGCCGGCGAGGGTGTCGGCACGCTCGTCGACTATGCGACCGCCGGTCAGTGAGCCGCGCCCGGTGAGTGCCGCGCCGCGCCGTGGGCGCGTGGATGTCGAGGAGCGTCTCATCGCCGCCGCCGGCGAGTTGCTCGGCGAGGTCGGCCCGCGCGCGATGAGCGTGCGTCAGGTCGCCGAGCGCGCCGGTGTGAACCACGGTCTCGTGCACCACTACTTCGGCGGCAAGGACGGCCTCGCCCGAGCGGGCATGAGGCGACTCGTCACCGAGCACCTCGAGTGGGTCAAGGCCCAGAACGAGGGCAGACCGATCCCCGTGCCGATGGCACTCGGCGGGGACCAGCGGTACCTGCGCGCAGTGGTGCGTTGCGTCCTCGATGGTGAGTCGGATCTCGCGCTCACCGAACTCACCGAGGGTGTGTCGGTTCCGCGTTCGGCGATGGAGGCTGTCGTCGCGCGCGCCGGACTCGACGAACCCGACTCCGAGACCCGAGCCGTGGTCGCCGCCGCAATGGCGCTCGAGATGGGGTGGGCCGCGCTCGAGCCGTTCATCCTCGCGATCACCGGCACGCCGGCCGAGGAGGCCGACGAACTGCGCCGTCGTGTCGGGAACCTGAGGCTCGGGCTCGGTGCGCGCGGGGCGACCAGATCGTGAGCGCGACGGTGGACGTCGACACGGTGATTCTGGGCGGCGGACCGGTGGGTTGCACCCTCGCGTTCCTGCTGAACGACATGGGCGTGAGCAACGCGGTGATCGACCGTGACCTGGAGCCCTACGGACTTCCGCGGGCGGCAGTGATGGACGACGAGATCCAGCGGGTCTTCCATGACCACGGTTTCGGGGACTGGCTGGCTGGGAACACCACCGCTCTCGAGCGCGCCGACTTCGTCGACCAGAGTGGTGCGGTGCTGATCGGCACCGACATGCCCCCGCTCGGTCTCCAGGGGGTGCCGCCCGTGGTGTGCCATTTCCAGCCGGATCTCGATGCGATGCTGCGCGCCCGTGCGCGCAGCGGTGGGTCATGCACGTTCTGGGGTCGGACCGCGGTCGACATGGGCGACCGTGGCGACCGCGTGGAGACGTTGCTCGATGATGGAACCACACTGACCAGTCGGTGGTTCGTCGGCTGTGATGGTGCATCGAGTTGGACCCGCAGGCAGGTGGGCATCACCCTCGATGATCTCCGATTCGACCAGGAGTGGCTGGTGGTCGACGTGGAGGTGAACGAGGGCAGCACCGTCGACCTGCCACTCGGGGTGAGGCAGTACTGCCACGCGGACCGGCCCGTGACATACGTGAAGTGTCACGACCGCCACCGACGGTGGGAGTTCCAGGTGCAACCCGACGAGGACTCCGCCGCGCTGAACACTCCCCGGGGGATCTGGTCGCTTCTCGAGCAGTGGATGACTCCGCAGGACGGCCGGTTGGTCCGCTCGGCGGTGTACCGCTTCCATGCCGTCGTCGCTCCGGAGATGCGCCGTGGCAACGTGTTCCTCGCTGGTGACTCCGCGCACCAGATGCCACCGTTCGCCGGGCAGGGCCTGAACTCGGGCATGAGGGATGCGGTGAACCTCTCCTGGAAGATGTCGTTCGTCGCGCGCGGCCTCGCGGGCGACGCGATCTTCGACACCTACGGCGCCGAGCGCATCCCGCATGTCACGAGCACCGTCGCCCACGCGGTCGACCTCGGCCGCCTCATCGACCAGCTCGCGGGCCGGGCGAGCCACGGGGTCGACATCGAGAGCGGGTACGGCGGCAAGCGACCGGCGCCGTTCCTGGAGGCCGGAGTGGTGGTTCCCGGTGATCCGCGGGTCGGGCACCAATTCTGGTGGCGCCCCGAAGTGTCGGCGGCACTTCGCACGGACTGCACGACGTTCGTCGTCGTCACGAACGGCCCGGTCGATCTCTCCGGAAGTGCGCACGGGATTCCCCTCGTGAACGTGGTCGATCCCGAGGCGACCGGTGGTTCGTTCGCCGTGGTGGTGCGGCCCGACCGCTACGTGGCCGCCGTGGCGGCAGACGAACAGGAACTGAACGACGCTCTGGCCTCACTCGAGGCGGTGATGCTGTGAACGAGCAGGTCGGTGCTCCGTCGGCCGGCGCGACGCCGAAGAAGGACGATCGCGAGTGCATGTCGTGCGGTGCACCGTATGCGACCGCATGGAGCACACCCGAGGGCACCGCGTGGTTGTGCCGTGAGTGCGCGACTCTCCACGGGCTCGGCTGCCCGTGACCGCCGCGCGTTGCGCCTAGGCGAGCACCCGGCGCAGACCGCGTGCTGCGCGGTCGCCGACCTTGTTGAAGACGAGGCCGAGTGCGAGGTTGAAGGGTGCGAGCAGTCCGTTGAAGGTGAGCGTGGCGTCGTAGGTGACGTCACATCCGGTGGCAGTCGGCGCGACGGTGATGCGATCCACGGACTTGAAGGGCCCACCCTTTCCGACGAGCAGCAGTGACGTTCCATCGCTCCACTCGGTGGTGTCGTAGCGGAACACGGTGTCGCGACCACCGATGCCCTTGACGGTGACCGCATAGGCCGCACCGAGACCGGGTGCAGAACCAGCGACGAGGTCCACCTTGCTGATTCCCCTGTCCCATTCGGGGTAGAGGCGCATGTCCGACATGTAGGCGAACGCCTCGGGGGCGCTCTTCGAGGAGGGGACGGTCACGACGTAACGGGGCATGCGATGGTCAACACCTGGTCACGGCGAATTTGTTCCCCGAATGAGCATTGATGTGTACTCAGCGTCGACGCGTGCGGGCGGCCGGGGATCAGGAGTGGAGCGTCCTCGAGTCACCCACGAGGCGCGTGAGACCACCGTGGATCTCGTCGGTGCCGAGGTGGGGGACATCGTCGAGACGACCGACGTAGGTGATGGACACCTCGTCGTTCTCGATTGCACCGCCGTCGGTGTGGGCGGGGAGCGGGACGGGATCGCCGTACGACATCTTCACGGTGAAGGAGTGCAGGTGGCCCTCCTTGGGCTCCATCTCGGCGGTGACCACCGCACGCGGTACGAGTTGGCCGACACCGGTGCGGCGCCAGCCGCGCATCTCGGCAACCGGGAGGTTCGGCACGTTCACGTTGATCACGACGGGCTCGTCGGTGGGGTTGGCGATCCACCCCTCGACGACGGCCTGTGCGACGGTGGCCGCGTCGTCCCAGCGCTGGCCACGCACCGCATCGTCCCAACCCTGACCCTCGACACCGAATCCCGTCACTGCTTGGCTGACCGCGATGCCGCTGATGCCCCCGTTGCGCGCGGTGATTGCGGCTCCCACGGTGCCCGAGTGGTACACGCTGCGCCCGACGTTGACGCCCGGGTTGATGCCCGACACCACTAGATCGAAGGGATCCCCGTAGAGACCGAAGCGCGCGAGGAACACGCACAACGCCGGCGGACCACTCACGGCCCACACCTGGTCGAGGCCGTCGATGTGCCGGCGGTGCACCTCGGGCTGCATGATGTGGAGCGCACCGATCGCGGCCGATGCCCCTGAGTACTCCCGGTCGGGAGCGGCCACCACGACCTCGCCGTAGGGGCGCATCGCCCGTGCGAGCACGTGCAGCCCCACCGAATCGATGCCGTCGTCGTTGGTCACCAATATCCGCATGCAAAAGGTCTACACGGCGGTGCACATCCAGGGGTGTACGGCGGGTGAAACCGGTGGTAATTTCGCGCGAATCAATCCCGAAAAGGACGGCCAACATGACGTACGCAGGCGACAGGGTCCTCTACGACGCCGACACCCACATCATGGAACTGCCGGACTTCCTGCGGAAGTTCGCCGACGCCGACATCCGCGACGAGCTCCCGCTCGTCGATTACGGCCGCTCGATCGTGACCGACGAGGAGGTCGAGGTGATCATGTCGCAGGGCTCGCGCCACAGCGACGAGCACCGCGCCGGCCTGATCGCCCTCGGTGACCGCATGATCACCGAAGTCAAGGAGATCCAGGCTCTCGGCTCGTTCGACAAGCACGACCGCGTGATCGCCAGCGACATGCTCGGGTTCGTCAAGCAGCTGGTGTTCGCCACGCACAGCCTGCACATGGTCTTCTCGCCCTCGCACAAGATCGAGGACCGTCTCCGCTACGGCGGTGCGCGGGCCCACAACCGCCACATGTCCGACTTCTGCTCGGTCGACTCGCGCCTCATGGGCGTGGGTGCGGTGCCGTTCGAGAATCCCGAGCTTGCCCTCACCGAGGTGCAGTGGTGCCTCGAGAACGGGATCGAGGCGATCTGGATGCCGCACCGTCTCGCCGGCGATCGTTCGCCGACGCACGTCGACTACAACCCGATCTGGTCGCTCCTCCAAGAGGCACAGGTGCCGGTGGTGTTCCACGTCGGTGGCAACCCGCTGCAACTCAAGCCCGAGTGGAGCAACAATGGTCGCGTTGCGACCCGCGACTGGATGGGTGGCGGTGAGAACGTGCGCGCACGCGATGCCGCGGTGCTCCACCAGGGCATCGAGACGTTCGTGTCGATGATGGTGCTCGACGGTGTGCTCGAGGAGTTCCCGCGGCTCAAGATGGCCTCGGTCGAGCTCGGAGCGGGCTGGGTGCCCGAGATGCTCGTGCGACTCGACCAGATCCACAAGGCGTACTCGAAGGTGGACGAGCGCCTGAAGAACTTCAGCCGCAGGCCGAGTGAGCAGATCACCGACCAGATGGCGTTCACGCCGTTCGTGTTCGAGGACCCGGCCCGGTTGATGGAGCAGTCCAACGAGGACCTGTACCTGTTCTCGAGCGACTACCCGCACACCGAGGGCGGCAGGGACCCGATCGCCCGGTTCGAGTCCTGCATGATGGATTGCTCCCGCGAGGCGATCGACAAGTTCAACTCCGGCAACTTCCTGCGCATCTTTCCCCGCGCCAAGTAGCAATCGTTGCCCGGGTCGCCCGTGCGGCTGGCGGGGGATGGGGCGCGGTCGCCACCTAATCTGACGCCATGGATTTCGCATACCCGCCCGAAGCCGACTCCTACCGCACGAAGGTCCGCACATTCCTCGATGCGAACCTGCCGAAGGGTTGGAAGGGCGTCGGCTCGCTGAGCCACGCCGATGCCGCCACCTTCACCGAGGAGTGGCGCAAGAAGCTCTATGACAACGGCATGCTCGCCATCACGTGGCCGAGGGAGTACGGCGGTCAGGGGCTCGGCCACATCCAGGCCCTCGTGCAAGCCGAGGAGTTCGCGCATGCCGGTGTCCCCAGTGGCGGACCGAACGACGGTTTCGGCATCGGCATGCTCGGCAACACCCTGCTCGCCATCGGCACCGAGGAGCAGAAGAAGCACTACCTGCCGCGCGTGCTCACCGGCGAGGACCGCTGGTGCCAGGGTTACTCCGAGCCGTCGTCGGGGAGCGACCTCGGCAACCTCGGGTGCCGCGCCGTTCTCGACGGCGACGAGTGGATCATCAACGGCCAGAAGATCTGGACCTCTGCTGGTCACCTCGCGAACCACATCTTCGTGCTCGCGCGCACCAACGTCGACGAGGTGAAGCACAAGGGCATCACGTTCCTTCTCGTCGACATGCGCCAGCCCGGGGTCGAGGTGCGTCCGATCAGGATGATGTCGGGCGACTCGGAGTTCAACGAGGTCTACTTCACCGACGCGCGCTGCCCGAAGGGCAACCTCGTCGGCGAGGTGAACGGCGGCTGGATGGTCGCGATGACGTTGCTCGGCAACGAGCGCGGTGGGGGAGCGGCGGTGAACTCGATCTCATTCCGCGCTGAGCTCGACAAGTTGACCAGTCTCGCCAAGCAGAAGGGCCTCACCTCGGTCCCGAACATCCGCCAGCGCCTGATGCGCGCCCACACCAAGGTGGAGATCATGCGGTTCCTCGGGTACCGGGTGTTGACGTCGTTCATGAACGGAGCCAAGCCCGGGGCGGACGCCTCGATCGGCAAGCTCTGGTGGAGCGAGTACCACAAGGAAGTCACCGAGCTCGCGATCGACATCCTCGGTGCCGATGCCCTCGTGCCGGTGGGTCAGACGCCCCAGACCGCCTTCACCACCGATGCGCCCGGGTCACCGAATGATTCTGCGAACTGGGTGGGTGTGTTCCTGAACGCTCGCGCCGGGACGATCTATGCCGGCACCAGCCAGGTGCAGCGCAACATCGTCGGTGAGCAGGTGCTCGGTCTCCCGAAGGAGCCGCGCTCCGACGCCGGTCCCTGGAAGACCATCCCCGGGCACGGCTGAACCCGGGTCGGGGTCAGCGAGCGACGCCGTAGGCGTCGCAGAGAGCGTCGATCTCGGTGAAGTGGAGATCGAGCAGGTGCTCCAGATCGGGCACGAGCTCGCGGCACGCGATCAGACCGAAGTCGAGCCGGTCGAGATAACTGTGCACCGTGATGTTGAGCCCCATGCCGTCCGTCACGATCGACAGTGGCACGTAGTTCTCCAACTGGGCGCCACCCAGCCAGACCGGCGTGCGCGGACCGGGCACGTTCGAGATCACCACGTTCGTGGGCAGGAGGTTCGCTCTGTCGGCCCAACGCAGCCGAGAGGCGAGACGACTGGCGGCCGTCGCGATGATCGGTGAGGTGGCTTGGGCGCCCTGGGCGATCGCGTCGGCGGGGATCAACTCGAACTGACGCTTGGCCGCCCCCATTGCCTCATGGCAGAGATCCACGCGCTGCGCCGGATCGGGGCAGTTGGTCGGCAGGTCGGCGACGATCCCCGACACCAGGTTCGTCCACGGCACTTCCTCCTCCCCCGTGCGGAACGAGACGGGCACCATCGCGCGCAGTGGCGATGAGGGCAGCGCACCGTGTCCGATGAGGTACGAACGCAGCGCCCCTGTACAGATGGCCATGACGATGTCGTTCACCGTTCCGCCCGAGGCTGTCTTCAGTGCCTTCAGGGTGTCGAGGGAGGCCGAGCGCATCGCGAACCGACGGTGCGCGGTGATCGTGCGGTTCCACGGGGTCGCGGGAGCGGGCGTGAGGGGCAGTCGCACCCGATCGACGGCGGTCGGGTGGTCCGAGTCGGGACGGCGGGTGATGGTGCGCAGGGTCCTGCGCGCGGCACGGGTGATCTGACTCGCCGGCGCGATCCCGAACGAGTCGACCAGCCCCTGCGTCACCCGCAACTGCAGACGCATCGCACGCACGGGATTCACCGCGAGTTTGGCGAGTGCGCGTTGGAGCAACACGGCATCGTTCGGCGCCTCCTCGGGCTCCACCGGGCTGGGTTCGGGATCGGGAGCGGCGTCGGGGGAGGAGTCGGTGATCATGTTCAGGAGCACCACTCCCGCCCCGCCGTCGATCGAGGAGTGGTGGAACTTGGTCATGAGCGCCCATCGCCCGTCGGCGAGACCCTCGATGACATAGACCTCCCAGAGTGGTCGGGAGCGGTCGAGCGCGCGACCGAAGATGCGAGCGACTTGTTCCGACAACTGTGACATGTCGCCGGGTGGGGCGAGACCGAGGTGGCGAACGTGGTAGTCGAGATCGAAATTGTCATCGACGATCCAGTACGGGTGGTCGAGCCCGAGGGGAACACCGCGGAGCTTCTGGTGAAGCGGTTCGACGGCCGCAGCCAGTGCGCCGAAACGCCGGTACACCGTCTGGTAGGGATCGAAGTCCGGGGAGGGCCGGCTGTAGAGACCGAGCCCGGAGACATGGCCGAATGTGGTCGGTGATTCCATGTGGAGGAAGGTCGCGTCGAGACCGGACAACTGGCGCATTTGGGGAACGGTACAGGTGCGGGGAGGTCAGGCGAAGGGGGCCATCGGGCACACCGTCCGTCGGTGTCGCCCGGTGCAACCTCGACGTGGGTCCGCTCGAGGTCGCGTCCCGCCCCGGGGAGGACGGCCCGCGCGAGGCACGGGGCACCCCGGCCCCTCCCCGGTCCGACCGCACCCCCGCTCTGATCGAGACCCGCGGAGTTGGTTAGCGTCGGTCCAATGGATCGGTTTGTCTCGAGGAAGAGTCTCCTCCGCATCGCCTCACCGGCATTGATTGCGATGGCCCCTCTCATGTTCGCCGGATGCGGCTCTGAGGACAGCGACTCGCGGAATGCTGCGCGCAGTGGGGGGGACTTCGCGGTCTCGATAGACCATCCCTACGAGCTTCTGTCCGGACCGGATCTCGTCGATCTCGACGTCACCACGGACGTCGTGGCACAGAGGTTCACGTCCAACAACAGATCGACGCGCATCGCCCTGGTGCTGTTGCGGCTGTCGCGTGGTGCCGACCAAACCACTCCACGAGAAGCCGTCGTGTCCCTGCATTCCGCCGTCAGTGGCATCCCCGGGCCGTTGATCGCCCAACTCGGCTCACTCGCGGTTGCCCCCGGATACGACGGGAATCGCTCGTTGTCGGTGGCTTCGTCACCGATTCTCGCAGCATCACGCGAATACTTCATCGTTGTCTCAGCCGGCGCGGGATCCGGTCCCCTCACGTTGCTATCGGCTGTCAACGTCCCGTGGTCGAACGTGGTGCCGAACCCGGAGTTCGAGTCGTTCCAGACGCTGCCGGGTGAGGTCGCCTCGTGGCTCCCCACCGGAACCGGTCGCAATCTGGTGATGACGATCGCGGTTGAGAGCGCCGAGGACTCCGCAAGTGAGTCGAGCGCAACGTCTGCTCCCGGTGCCTCGAGCTCCTCGACACCGATTGATGACTCACCCCAGACAACCGAGAGTGCGGTCGTCTCAGCGACGACAACCAATGCCACTGGTGGTGATTTCGAGCAACAGGCGGCGTCGACCACTACAACGAACCCGCGGCCCGCCGTCACAACGACCACGGCGGCGGAAACATCGGGTTCGGCAACCCCGGGTGCCAAAGTCAGCACATCCATTGGTCAGACCGCGCCATCGTCCACCGATGGCTCCTCGACGCAGTCGGGCCCTGATTTGACCAGCGCCCCGACTGATTCGACCAGCGCCCCGACTGATTCGACCAGCGCCCCGACTGATTCGACCAGCGCCCCGACTGATTCGACCAGCGCCCCGACTGACACGGTGGCGACCACCGACGACACCGTGGCAATCCCTGATGAGGGCACCAAAGTCGCTGAGAAGGCACCGTCACCGGGGAAGGGGAGTGATTACTCACCCGCCGATGATCCCGAGACCACACGCGATCTCACCGTGACATTGGCCGCGTTCGGCACACTGCTCGCTGCAGGGGCCGCGACGTCGACGTCCGGCCCGGCGACAGGCGGTGCATCCGGTGGTCGCCTCTCCACCCTCGCAACCAAAAGGCTGAAGCCGAGGGCCACGGCCCGCAAAGGGATCGGCGATGCCGGGTCGCTATGGCGTCGCCCCGGTACTGGCCGCGTGGACGCGGCGTTCTCCCGGGTTCCCGCGCGGGTCTCACCGTATTCCACGGTGGTGGCCCGTGTGCTCATCGATGGTTCGTGGGCGCGGGCCATGACCGGCTCGATGTCGACACTCCTGTGGCCGATTGCTGCGGTGGTCGGAGTCTTGTGGGGCCTGGACGTGGGTGACTCCGTTGGGCTCCCGGCCGGGTGGCTCCTCGTGCTCGCGCTCGTGCTCGGTGTGCTCGATTCGTTGGCTGGTGGAATTGTCTCGCTCGCCCTCACAGTCGTCGCTTTCTCGTCCGGGGCCGTCACCGAGTGGAGCGATGTCCGCACGTTGCTCGGCACATGGATTCTCCTGCTCTCACCAGCCCTCGTCAGCAATGTGATCCGGCCATTGAGGCGCGTGCAACACGATGTCGAGGCTGGGCTACGCGAGCGGATCTTCGACTACGTCAT
Organism: Actinomycetota bacterium; assembly: GCA_016870775.1. GTDB lineage: Bacteria > Actinomycetota > Acidimicrobiia > Acidimicrobiales > Ilumatobacteraceae > UBA2093. Next base: position 6,718 of record VGAK01000009.1, on the reverse strand, counting down.
GGCCCCTGTCGGCGTCGCGTTCGCGATCGAGGCGATGACAGAAGCCCTGAACGGGTTGTCGGGGACGGTGATCGCGGATGGATCCGACCTGACCCTCGTGAAGTGGACCGTCTGGATCGCGATGATCGCGCGTCTCGCACTCGAGGACCTGGCAGTCCACCTCTTTCCCGAACGCTCACGGGCCGTGCAACCGCCGCGCCTGCCCCGCCAGACAAAGTTCTGGGGCATGTTCGGTGCGGCGCTGCGGTTCGCGCTCTATCTCTTCGTCGCGGAGCCGTTCTTCGGTCTCGGGTGGGCAACGGTGTTCTCGGCGATCCTCCTCACCATCCCGTTCGCGATAAAGCCGTGGGAGGACGATCTTCCGAACAATGCGGTTTTGTGGAAGTGGTTGCCACGCGGATTCCTGAGGTTCGCCATTCTCGTCGTCCTCGGTGGATGGTTGGGCGTCGCGCTGCTCGGTGATTCTCCCACTGCCGACACGGTGCGGGCGATGACGCCGTGGTTGTTCCTGCCCTCGGCCCTCTTCGGGATCACGGAGTACTTCGGTCGCTCCGGTGAACCATGGCCCGATTCACGGGTGAAGCGATGGGGTGGCACCGTGTTGTGGGGGTTGGTTGTGCTCGTGCTCGCCGGGGTCATCGACCCGTTCTGATCACGGGCGCAGCGCCGAGCCCATCGTCGCGACGATCTGGCCGAGCGTGGCCGAAGAGGTCGCATAGTTCAGCCGCACGTGTCCCTGCCCGCCCGGGCCAAATGTCGCCCCGTCGCTCGTCTCCACACCGGAGGCCCGGAACGCGGCGTGCGGGTTCTCCGAGACCGGCGTGGCGCGACAGTCGAGCCACGCCAGATACGTGGCATCGGGTCGGTGGACCGTGACGCCCGGCAGGTGTTCGCCGACGAGATGAAGGGTGAGATCGCGCATCCGTGCGAGGTGGGCGACGACCGCGTCGAGCCACTCGCCCGCATGCGTCCATGCGGCCCATGCGGCCTCTGCCCCCATGATGTTGGTGGCGCCGAAGAGATGGTCGGGTAGCAGCGACCATCTCCCGGCAACATGTGGCGCATCGCAGACGCTCACGGCATAGCGCAGGCCCGCCAGATTGAACGACTTCGAGGCCGAGGTGACCGTGACGGTGCGCCCCTCGGCGCCGGCGAGTGATGCGATCGGCACGTGCGTGCGACGATCGAACACGAGATCGGCATGGATCTCATCGCTCACGATCAGCAGGTCGTGACGCGCCGCGATCTCGAGGATCCTCGCGAGCTCGTCGGTGCCGAACACATGGCCCGTCGGATTCTGTGGATTGCACAGGATCAGCACCCTCGCCGGCTCGCGCTCCAGGCGCGCATCGAGCTCGTCGTGGTCGAACGAGACGCGGCCATCGGCGATTCGTGCGGGCACGGCGACGAGACGGCACCCGGTCTGCTCGATCGCGGAGAAGAACGGGGGATAGGCCGGGGTGTGCACGACGACCCCATCACCCGGTTGGGTCGCCACGTGGAGGATCGCCTGCACCGCCTGGACGACGTCGTTCCATTCGCGCACCCGGTCGGGGTCGATCGACCACTGGTGCCGGCGGGCCATGTGGGTGGCGAACGCCTCCACGGCGCGCATCCGGTTGTTGTCGTCCCGGCGCGGGTACCCGAGATCACCCCCGTCCAGGAGTCCGGTCAGGTGAGAAGTGATGGCGGGCGCGGGTCGAAAGTCCATGTCGGCGACCCACGCGGGAAGTGCCGGTGCGTGCTTGCGCCACTTGTTGCCGGTCTTGGATCGCAACCAGGCAGGATCGAGCGTCTCGAAGTCGTGACCCTCGCTACCCCCCGGCATCTCCACACCATATTCATTCTTCATTCATCGGGGGCTCGACTCGTGGCGGGCTCACCGGCGCTCGCGCACGACCCGCGGGCGTACCCTGTCGCGGTGGACAGCCCGCGACGGTCGATCTCGTGCCCGGATCCCGTGCGCCGCGCGGTGATGCGACAGGACTGGCTCGATCTCGCGTACCTGCATTGGCGCGTCGAACCCGGGTCGGTCCAACGGCTCCTCCCCGCCGGTCTCGAGGTCGACACCTTCGACGGTGCGGCGTGGGTGGGGCTGATCCCGTTCTCGATGCGCGGCATCGGACTCGCGCGCGGACCGGCCGTGCCGTACTTCGGATCCTTCAGCGAGGTCAATGTGCGCACCTATGTGCGGGCGGGGTCGATCCCGGGTGTGTGGTTCTTCTCGCTAGATGTCGACCGGCTCGCCCCGGCTCTCGTGGCGCGTGCGACGTACCGACTTCCGTATTGCTGGGGGGCGACATCCCATTCGCGCGACGCGGACACCGTGACGACCTCCGTGCATCGCAGGTGGCCCGACCATGTCGGGACCTCGCGGATCACCGTCGAGGCGGGGGAAGCGATCGAGGCCGATGATCTGGATGTGTTCCTGACCGCACGGTGGGGTCTCTACTCCCGCACACGGTCGGGTCTGAGGTATGCACCTGTCGACCACGAGCCGTGGCCGCTCCGTTCCGCGGTCGCCCACGAATGGGACGACGCCATGATCAGGGCGGCGGGACTCCCCGCTGTCTCGGGTGATCCGCACGTGCGCTTCTCCGATGGAGTCTCGGTGCGGATCGGCCTTCCGCGCGCCGTGCGGTGGTCGTGAGTGGAGATGGTCGCAGACGCCCTCCCTCGCGTGCGTGCGCGCGCACGTGCATGATGCGCGCAAGTCGCGCCCGCGCGCGCCAGAGCTGTCAAGTCTTTGCCGTTCTCCTTTCCCCGCCGGGGTTCGAACGGTGTCTGCGGACCTCTCTGACACACCCCTTGCCGTAGATGTCTCACCCCATGAACACAGACACGCCATTCCAACCCAGTCCCTCCTCACCCGTCCTGCTCGTCGTCGAGTCGCCGGTCAAGGCACGCACCATCACCGGCTTCCTCGGTGACGGATGGATCGTGCGGGCCACCGGCGGCCACATCGCCGACATCCCCGACTCGGCGAGGGCGGTCGATGTCGAGGACAACTTCGCCGTCACCTACGAGTTCACCGAGCGCGGTGCCGAGCGGATCGCAGAACTCCGGGCCGACATGGCACGTTGCAGCGGGATCGTTCTCGCCACCGACGGTGACCGCGAGGGCGAGTTGATCGTGGCGATCGAGGCGGCCAAGCCCCGGGGTCGACGCCCCTGAATCCGACAAAACCCTTGTGCGGCAAGGGTTTGCGGACACCCCGCGGATTGGAATGACCTGCCATGGCGGAGGTGGTAAAAATTGTGCGGGGGCTGACAACCGTCAGATCACTTCTTCTTGAAAGGAAGACAACAATGGACAAAGTTTTGTTGACCGGCGACAACTACACGCTGGTCTACAACGCGCTCTCGTTCGGCACCGCGGTCATGCTGGGTGCTTTCGTGTATTTCCTCACCCAGGTTGGGTCGGTCGCGAAGGCGTATCGGTCGGGCATCGCAGTGTCGGCGGTGGTCGTCGGCATCGCCGGCTACCACTACTACCGGATCTGGTCGGACTTCGGCGACATGAAGATGAACGAGGGTTACCGCTACGCCGACTGGCTCATCACGGTTCCTCTGCTCATCGTCGAGCTGTTGATCGTGCTCGGAGTCGCGGGTGATCTTCGTCGCAAACTGATGTGGCGACTGGTTCCCGCATCGGCGATCATGATCGCCTTCGGTTACCCGGGTGAGATCTCCTCCGACAACGGCACCAAGTGGACGTGGTGGGTCCTCGCGATGATCCCGTTCCTCTACATCCTCGGCACCCTCTACGGGCAGCTGCAGGAAGCATCGAAGCGTGAGACGGGCGCTGTCGCGGGAGCAATCAAGAACGCGACCGGAATCCTCCTCGTGACGTGGCTCTTCTACCCGATCTCGTACCTGTTCCCGGTGTTCGACAACTCCGCGACAGGAATCTCCGAGGGACTCGAGGTGGCACGGCAGGTCGGCTACACCGTCGCCGACATCACCTCGAAGGCGCTGTACGGCCTCATGATCCTGGGCATCGCTCGGGCTCGCTCGGGCGACCAGCACTAGTCGGCAACGACCTCAGACTCGGCGGCTCGGGACCACACGGTCCCGGGCCGCCGTTGTCTTTTCTCCCGGGCCGCGCGCGCCGTTCACGGCGCGTCAGTGTCGCCGCGTGAGTCGCCTCCAGATGCCCTGGGCCGTGCGTGACGCGAGGAATGGGAGCACGAGTTTGTAGACCAGCCCCGGCACCACCGCGTTTCGTCGGCCCCGGAGGGCCCGCACAGTGGCGCGAACCACGTCCTCGGGGTCCAGCCACATCCAGCCCGGGATGGAGCGGTTGAGATGGTCGAGTCCGGCGCGGCGGTGGAGGTCGGTGTGCACGTAGCCGGGACACACCGCGAGAACGCGCACACCCTTGGGTTCGATTTCCAGGGCGAGGCTCTGGGCATACGCAGTCGCGTGCGACTTGGCCGCCGCGTACGGAGCAGCCTTGCGCATGGGAGTGCGGGCGGCGATGCTCGAGACGATCACGACGGTGCCCGTCCCCCGCGCCACCATCGGAGGCACCAATTGTTCGCACATCCGCACCACGCCCGTGGACATGAGGTACGCCAGACGGTCGAGCACGTCCGGATCTGAGGTCCCGGTCGTCGCTGCGTGCGTGATTCCGGCGTTTGCGATCACGATGTCCGGGTTGTCGGCGGCCTCGCACGCGAGATCGACGCCCTGCGGGGTCGACAGGTCGGCGATGATGATCTCGGTGTCCGCGCCTCGTTCTTCTGCGAGCCGCGAGACCCGGTCGAGTGCCTGTCGGTCCCGTCCCACCAGAACCAGACACACGCCCACCGTGGCGTGATGGAGGGCGAATGCCTCGCCGATCCCAGAGGATGCCCCGGTGACGAGGATTCGGCTGGTCGTCGGCTGGTCGTGCGCTCGGTCCATGGGAGCAGAGTACGACCTGTCGCCGGGGGGCGGGAAAGGGACCGGGACTGGCGGACGCACCGCGAGGCACTCCGTCGGACCGGGTGCGCCGTGACGACTAGGTTCTCGTCCCAACTGAGGGGGGATGACCGTGTTCTCACGTAAATATGCGCACGCGGCACCGGACAGTGCCGCCTATGTGATGGCGTCGACCGGTGCGACTGTCACGCACCGCCAGCTCGAGGAACGTGCGAACCAACTCGCGCACCTTCTTCGGTCGGCCGGCCTGAACAAGGGCGACCACATCGCACTGTTCATGGAGAACAACGGGCGCTTCCTTGAGGTCTGCAGCGCGGCCGAGAGGGCGGGTCTCTACTACACACCGACGAACTCGTACCTGAAAGCCGACGAGCTCGCCTTCATCGTGAACAACAGCGAGTCGCGCGTGCTCATCACCTCGCGAGCACGCCGCGAAGTCGCACTCGAGGTCGCACCGATGTGTCCGAACGTCGAGCTGTTCCTCATCGTGGACGGGACCGGCGATGACGGCCCGTTCCGGGATTACGCCACGGAGACATCGGGGTTCCCCGTGACACCGATCGCCGACGAGAACCTCGGTATTGCGATGCTGTACTCCTCGGGGACCACGGGTCGCCCGAAGGGGATCCTGCGCCCGATGCCGGACTCGCCGCCCGACCAGCCGCTCCCGTTGTGGGGATTCCTCGACAATCTCTGGAAGTACCGCGAGGGAATGATCTATCTCTCGCCGGCTCCGCTCTACCACTCGGCCCCGCAGGCCGCCGTCGGTCTGACGATCCGCCGCGGGGGAACGGTGGTCGTGATGGAGCACTTCGACCCGGAGGAGTACCTGCGACTGGTCGAGCACCACAAGGTGAGCCACAGCCAACTCGTCCCCACCATGTTCAGCCGCATGCTGAAGCTCCCCGAGGAGGTGCGGACCCGCCACGATCTCTCGTCGCTCGAGATCGCGGTGCACGCAGCGGCCCCGTGCCCCGTCCCGGTGAAGGAGCAGATGATCGCGTGGTGGGGCCCGATCATCGAGGAGTACTACGGGGCGACCGAGGGTCTCGGATTCGCGGCCTGCAACACCGCGGAGTGGCTCGCGCACAAGGGGACCGTCGGTCGGATCGTGCTGGGGGATCTCCACGTCCTCGACGATGAGATGAAGCCGACACCGAAGGGTCAATCCGGGACGCTGTGGTTCTCCTCTGGCGGTGCGTTCACGTACTTCAACGACGCCGAGAAGACGAGGGAGTCATCGTCGCCCGACGGGACGATGACCACCGTCGGCGATGTGGGATACGTCGACGACGACGGGTTCCTCTACCTCACCGACCGGGCGACATTCATGATCATCTCCGGGGGCGTCAACATCTACCCCCAGGAGTGCGAGAACCTCCTCATCACCCATCCCAAAGTCGCCGATGCGGCGGTGTTCGGGGTGCCGAACGAGGACCTCGGCGAGGAGGTCAAGGCGGTGGTGCAATTGATGCCGGGCATCGATGCGAGTCCCGAGACCGAGCGGGAACTGATCGAGTTCTGTGCGGCGAACCTGTCGCGCCAGAAGGTGCCGCGCTCGATCGACTTCGAGGCCGAGTTGCCGCGCCTCCCGACGGGGAAGCTCTACAAGAAGTCGCTCCGCGAGCGCTACTGGGCGGGTCGCACGTCGCGGATCCTCTGAGCCGACCCGACCGCACGACCACGTCGACGAGAACGGAGTCGTCGCTCCGGCTCGGGTCACGCCGCCACTGTCCCGCCGGGCCGAACACGACAATGTCCGACGGGTTGACACCCTCACGGGTCGGGGGAGG
>VGAK01000008.1 GCA_016870775.1 Actinomycetota bacterium | reverse complement strand
TCTTTGGCTTGTCGAAAGGAACCTGGTCACAGTTCATCAAGGTCAAGCCCAAGCAGGTGCACCGTATGCCACACAACATGACCTTTGCAGAGGCCGCCTGCGTGCCCCTTGCAGGTCTGACCGCTATTCAGGCGCTGGCGAAGGTGAGCATCGCGCAAGGGCAGCGCGTGTTGGTGATTGGCGCATCAGGTGGAGTCGGTACATTCGCGATACAGCTCGCGAGGGTGATGGGTGCACAAGTCACGGGAGTGTGCAGTGGGCGCAATGTTGAGTTGGTCCGATCACTCGGCGCTGATGATGTGATCGACTACCAGAAGTCTGACTACACGGCAATGGGTCGACAGTTCGATGTCGTGTTTGACGCGGTAGGTGATCGCCCGATCAAGGAATTGAGCAGGATCATCGTGCCCGGCGGTGCTTATCTCGCGGTCGGCGCGGCGATAGATCTCAGCGTGCGTGCGCAGCGGACGTTTGGGCCGCTGGCGCGAACATTAGGTCTTGCGGTGCGCCGACGCGCCCACGGTCGACGTTGGATGGTATTTCTCGCTAAGGGGAGTGAAGAACTTGATGACTTGACGGCATTGATCGAAGCGGGGTCAATGCGCACCATCATTGATCAGAGCTTCAACGTGGGGCCGAGCGGCGATGCAACAGAGATTGCGCGCGCAGTGGAGTACCTCGGTACTCATCGTGCCCGCGGCAAGGTTGCCCTGCTCTTCGCGCACTGAGTTACACACGATCTTCGAGGGAACTTCGAAGATCCAGCAGCTGGCGATCGCCCGCGCCATTCCAGCACGACGAGTCGAGTAGTCGTCCTCCATGCTGAGGTTCCCGAGCGACTCGGCCGAAGATGACAGAACTCGCGGCTCCCACGACGCTGGGTCGGGCCAGCATCACAGCGCGCGTCGGGCGACGACGATGACCGAGATCCCGAGCCCGATGACGAGCACGATCGCAACGCGGAAGTTGGTGAGATCAGCGAGCGCGCCGAGAGACCCGGTGGCGAAGGAGAATCCGAGTTGCTGACCAAGGGTCATCGCGCCCATTCCCCGGGCCGCGGTGATCCCCGGGAGCCGGGCGGCGAGTTCGTAGAGCTGTGGGAAGAGCACGCTGACCCCGAGGCCCCACACCGAGTACGCCGCGAGGGCCACCGCGGTGCCGGGGGCGACGGCGAGCAAAGCCGCGCCGCCCGCGCACAGACCCATGCCGAACGAGAACATGCGCTCACGTCCGAACGCCACCACCGCGTGGTCGCCACCCAGTCGGCCGATCAACATGAAGGCCCCGAAGAACGACGTGGCTGCACCCTTCCACGGGCCGGCGTCGAAGACGTCGTTCATCACCACCGAGCTCCACTCGTCGGCCGACTCGACGACTGCGACTGCGAATCCGAGGACACCGATCAGGACCGTCGACGAGAGGAGACGACCGGTCACACCTCCCCGCAAACCATCGTCGGCTTCGACATGCGATGGTGACACCGCTTCGGTGGGGTCGTCCTCGTCGAGCAAGCCGGCCGAGGCCCACACCGTGGCCAGCACCATCACCGCCGATGCGCCGATCAGGTGCGCGCCGAGCGGCACGCCCGAGGCAGAGAGCATCCAACCGATGCCCCCACCGGTCACCATTCCGAGACTCCAGGCACCGTGGAGGCGCTGCATGATCGGTCGCGAGGAGCGGGTCTGGACCATGATGCCCTGGGCATTCACACCCACGTCCACCTGCACATTGGTGAATCCGAGCGCCAGCAGGACCACCAGCAAGAGCGGCGGGTTCGGCACGACGGCGATGAGCGGCACCAGGGCGGCCATCCCGACCGATCCACCGATGACGATGGTCTTGGTGCGCGAAGCCCGCACGAGATGCGCCACGAGCAGGGACCCGACGAACCCGCCGAGGCCGCCGCCGAGCAGGGCACCTCCGAGCTCCGAGTTGCTCACATCCATTCGGTCGCGGACTTCGGACAGGCGCGGCATCCAGTTCGCAAGGGCGGCCCCGTTCACGAAGAAGAGCACGGCGACCGAGGCCGTGGAACGCGTCAACGGGGGCACCGACCGACAGTAGTCAGCGGTCGCCAGACGGGATCATGTGGCGAGGTCGCCGGTGTCCCTCCGGCGGCTCCGCCACGCGGTCGGAATGAGGAGTCCGATGAGGACCGCGAGGGTCACTGGGATCGCGATCGCCCATGTCGACACCGAACGGCCCGCGGTCACCGCGCCGAGGGGTTCCAGAGCGCCTGACGGTGATGCTGGGCGCTCTTTGGATGTGACCACAACGTACCCAGCCGATCCGAGGGGTCGGAGCAGTGGGCCGTACAGTTCACCCATGGCAATCGAACTCACCGAGACCAATCGCAGCGCCCTGCGCGCGCGCTACCGGGCCGAGCGTGACAAGCGGCTCCGCCCCGACGGGAACGAGCAATACCTCGAGCCGAGCGGGCGCTTCGCGAACCTCCTCGACGACACCTACACCGCCCCGTTCGAGCGTGATGCGATCGACACCGATGTGACGGTGCTCGTGGTGGGCGCCGGATTCGCGGGTCTCGTGATCGGCGCGCGTCTCAAGCAGGCAGGGATCGAGGACGTGCGACTCGTCGACAAGGCGGGCGACGTGGGTGGCGTCTGGTACTGGAACAGGTACCCGGGGGCGATGTGCGACACCGCCGCGATGGTCTACCTGCCGCTCATGGAAGAGGTCGGGACGGTGCCGAGCGCCAAGTACGTGGCGGCCCCTGAGATCCACGCGCATGCGCGGCGCATCGCCGACACCTTCGGGCTCTATGACGGTGCCCTGTTGTCGACGGGGATCGAGTCGATCATCTGGGACGACGCGATCTCGCGCTATGTCGTGCGGACCGACCGCGGGGATGTGCTGCGAGCCAAGTTCGTCTGCATGGGAACGGGACCACTGCACCGCCCGAAACTGCCGGGTGTCCCCGGCATCCACGACTTCGCTGGGCACGCCTTCCACACCAGCCGTTGGGACTGGGCCTACACCGGTGGTGACCCGACCGGTGCGCCGATGACGGGCCTGGCCGACAAGCGAGTCGGCATCATCGGCACGGGTGCCACAGCCGTCCAGTGCATCCCGCACCTGTCGCGCTCGGCGAAGGAGCTGCTCGTGTTCCAGCGCACGCCCTCGGCGATCGACGAGCGCAACAACCACCCGATCGACCGTGAGTGGTTCGCCGCGCTCGAGTCGGGTTGGCAGCGCAAGTGGATGATGAACTTCGCGACACTCCAGATGATGGGCTTCGCCGAGGAGGACCTCGTCAAGGACGGGTGGACCGACATCTCCCAGCGCATCCGCGATCGGATGATCGAGCTCATCGGGGCCGGTGGCACCGCCGGGCCCGAGACGCTCCTGCGCGCCTACGAGGAGTCCGACGACGAGAAGATGAGCGAGATCCGCGCACGCGTGGACGCGCTCGTGGGAGACGCGCGCACCGCCGAGGCGCTCAAGCCCTGGTACCGCCAGTTGTGCAAGCGGCCCTGCTTCCACGACGAGTACCTGCAGTCGTTCAACAACCCGAACACGCGCCTCGTCGACACGGACGGCCAGGGCGTGGAGAGGATCGATGCGACCGGGGTCTGGGTCGGGGGAGTGCACCATGAACTCGACTGCCTCGTCATCGCATCGGGCTTCGAGGTGGGCACCAGTTACTCGCGCCGCAGCGGCTACGACGTGACAGGCGCGGGCGGTCGGGCGCTCTCGGACAAGTGGGAGGAGGGCATGCGCAGCCTCCACGGCATCCACGTGCACGGTTTCCCGAATCTTCTCATCGTCGGGATCGCCCAGGGCGCGAACCAGATCGCGAACGTGCCGCAGAACTACGTGGAGAACGGACTCGCGATCGCCGGTGTCGTCGCCCACGCCGAGCGGACCGGAGCCGCACGCGTCGAGCCGACACTCGAGGCCGAGGACGCCTGGGTCGACTTCATCACCTCGACCCAGCGCGGACTGCGCGCGAATCCCGACTGCACGCCCGGCTACTACAACAACGAGGGCCGGCCCATGGGGCGGCGCGAACTGTTGAACGGCAGTGGGCACCCCGCAGGCCCCATCGCGTTCTTCGAGCACCTCGAGTCGTGGCGCTCAACCGGCGAATTCGCCGGCCTCGAATTCACGGCCTGAGGCGGTGCTGCCCGGGTCAGTCCTCTGCGGGGCGCGGCACGAACCGCGTGCCACAGATCGTCACTGAGTCGGCATCCACCGGGAGACCGCGCAACCGAGCCCGCTCGAGCACCTCGGTCGCGTCGTGCGCGGCGATCTCGATCACATCGAGCCCCTCGCCCCGCGGACCCGACGGGGTGAATCGGACGCAGAAACCGTCGGGACGCACCTCGTGCATGCCCCAGGTGTGCCCGATCGTGACGGCAAGATCCATGACCGAGCCCCACCGGTGCGCGACCCCGGCGGGATCGGCGCACCCCACATCGGCCCGAACGAAACCGGTGACAGTGCTGACATCGACCGCGTCGCGCCACGCGGGTCCGGCCGGGTGCCAGTCGTTGGCCGGATCCATCGAGTCGATCTCGAGGAACGTGCCGCCACTGTCGGCGGGGTGCACCTGCATGCAGGTGTAGCCGTGCGCGCGGAAGTCGGTGACGATTCTCATCCCCGCTGCCTCCACGCGCGCCCTGTGCGCCGGTTGGTCGTCGGCCTGGAAGATCAGCATGTAGCCGCCGTCGCCGCCGCGCCGCTCCAGATAGCGACCGGCGGTGGTGTTCTCCCGCACGGGAGCGACGACCTCGAGGAACTGGTCACCCACCGGCATCACCGCGTTGTGCAGACCGAACACCCCGACGCCGGGATCGACGTAGCCGACCCTCAGGGAGAACACCGCCTCGAGGTCGGCCACGATCGCGTCACGGTCGCGGCCGACGAGGCAGATCTGGCGGAGTCGGATCATCGCGGCACGACCCGCGCGAACGGACCGTCGATGAACACCGAGCGGTGGAATCTCTCTCCCATCCGTCGGTAGCCGGCACGGTTCGGATGGAGGAGATCGGGCATGTCGGCCACGTCACCCGCACCGAACAGCTCGAGACCATCCAGATAGTGCAGGTTCGCATCACCCGAGGCGCGACGCTGCGCGACCGCGCCCGAGATCAGTTCGCGGATCCGCACGAGTGTGAGTGCCCCGGACGACAGGAATGCCGGACGCTCGCGCGAGTGGAAGCCGTCGGCACCGCGCAACGAGGGCCCGGGCACGTCCTCGTGGGCGGGACAAAAGATCGGTGAGACGACCACGATCGGCACCTCCGGCTTGCCCTCGCGCACGGTGTCGAGGAATCCGTGCAGTGCGGGCAGGAATGCCCGGTCACGCATGCTGTCGAGGTTCACCACGTTGATGCCGACCTTCATGCTCACCATGTCGGCGTCACTGTCGCGGATGATGCGTGCGAGGAACTGATCGAGATGGCACTGGCCGCCGAGACCGAGGTTGCGCACGTTCACCCCCGCGAGCGATGCGGCCACCACCGGCCACACACCGTGCGGGTGCTCGGCCTCGAGGCAGTGGCTGATGCTGCTGCCGTAGTGGATCCACCTCGGGCGCGGGTCCACCGGGGCAGACGCCAAGGTGGCGCCGTCGTCGATCGAGAGTCCCCGCACCTCGATCCCCGCGTTCGGGGCGAACCACAACTCGATCGACTTCGAACCGGCCGGGAGCGAGTCGAACACGATCGTCTCCGGTGCCCCCGGGATGACGACGACATCGGGCTTGGTGGGGTCGGGGACGTGTATCACGTGGTAATTCGTCGCGGCGTGGGAGGCGACGATCTCTCCGTCGACGACCAGCTCGAAGACCACGGGAAGCATGGGCTGATCGCCGATCCGGTTCGCGATCAATTGGGCCTCGAGCACGATCGTGCGGGTGTCGGAGGTGAATCGCAGCCGGCAGCCGCTCGGCATGCTCGCCACCACCGGCAGCGGAATCGAGTCCGTCTGGGCGCGGGCCCACGCCGGCAGGCGGCTCAGCCGGTGGCCGGTTCGGGTCTGCTCGATGTCGGCGATCCCGGTCCATTCGAGTGGCGAGTCCGGCGAGGCAATGTCGATGGTGCGCATCGCTCAAGAGTCTCGCATGCGCGCATCGGCGTCGGGTGCGCCAGTTCGACTGCACGTCCGGTGTCGGGGTCGACCCGGACTGGAGAGCCTGCGCGCGGGTGTGCGAGGCTCAAGGTCCGATTTCGCCCGCACAGTGGAGGGTCCCATGGAAGTTCTCACCGAGTTCGCCGACAACGTCCTGGTCGTCACGTTGAACCGACCCGAGGCGGGAAACTCCCTGAACGGTGCATTGAGTTCGGCACTTCACGCCGCACTCACCGAGGCCGGAGACAACGCCGAGGTGCGCGCGATCATCCTCACCGGCGCGGGGGAGAAGGTGTTCTGCGCGGGCATGGACCTGAAGGCGTTCGCCGCGGGAGAGGACCTCGCCAGGATCGGTCTCGGGTTCACCGCGCTGCGCGAGTGCAAGAAGCCGATCATCGCCGCGGTCAACGGGCACGCGCTCGCCGGTGGATTCGAGGTGGTGATGGGCTGCGACCTGATCGTCTCGGTCGACACGGCCCGGTTCGGCATCCCCGAGGTGAAGCGCGGACTCTTCGCGGCTGGTGGCGGTGTGCGACTGCCGGCGCGCGTTCCGCTCGCGGTGGCACTCGAGATGGGGCTCACCGGCGACCCGATCGATGCCCACCGCGCGGCCACGCTCGGCCTCATCAACCAGGTCGTGTCGGCCGCTGATCTCATGGCGGCCGCCCGGGCAATGGCGGCACGGGTGACCACCAACGGCCCGCTCGCCGTGCAGGCCACGAAGCAATTGATGCTCTCTGAGATCGGTGACGGGAACGCTGCCCTGATGGGGGATCTCCAGCGCACGGTGTTCTCCAGCGAGGACGCGAGGGAGGGCGCGATCGCCTTCGCCCAGAAGCGCGCACCCGAGTGGAAGGGTCGCTGAGCGCGGGTCGTTGGCCATGGGGGGCTTCGACACCGAGATCACGTTGATCGGTCCGTGGCGTGAACCGCGCCAGATGCTGGCCGACCAGGAGTACGACGGGCACGCGAGCGTCCACGACGAGGCGGTCGCCGACAAACTCGGTCTCGCCGGCGCCCCGATCGAGGGTCCCACACACTTCAGTCAATTCGACCCGCTCGCCACCGCGGTGTGGGGCGACGCCTGGTTCGAGTACGGCTGCATCTCGAGCCACTTCGAGAACATGGTCGTCGAGGGTGACGAGGTGCGCGCGACGATGGTGCACTCCGGTGGCGAGTCGGCCCGAATCGTGGCCCACAAGAAGGACGGCACCAACGTGCTCACCGGCACGGTCACGCTCGGCCCCGACCACGCCGAGACCGAACTCGATCGCAGACTCGCCGGTGCGAGGGATCCCGGCGATCTCCACATCATCGACCAGTTGATGATCGGCGCGCGCTCACGCGCGGTGCGCGCGACCATGACATGGAGCGAGTCGAACGGGAACCTCTATCCGTTCTCGCTCGAGGACAAGATCGGGTCGATCACCGAGACCTCGCCGTGGTACGTGCCCGGAGCCGACGACTCCACCCCCTGGGGCGGTGCGATCGTGCCGATCGAGATGGTGAGCGTGCTCGCCGCGAAGTGCCCGAGGCCGGGCGAGGTGCGCGGTCCCGCGGTCGGGCTCTTCATGGACCTCGAGATCCGCATGCTGGAGGGGCCTGTCATGGTGGGGCAGGAGTACGAACTGGTGAACGAGATCGTCGCCGTGGGCCAGACCCGACGCGTCGAGCACTACTGGACGCGGACCACGATCACCGATCCCACCGACGGGCGCACGGTGTGCGAGGTGCTCCTCAACCAGGGTGTCTTCAAGGCCTCGTTCGCCGGTTACCCCGGCTGAGTCGCCTAGGCGCGCACGAGCCGGCCGGGGCGCTCGCCGGTGTCGACACCGTGGCGCCTCGTGATGCGACCGTTCACGATCGTGGCGATGTAGCCCCTTGCCGACTGGAGGAGGCGCGTGCCGCCCGCGGGGAGGTCGGCCACGGCAGTGGGGAAGTCGATCCTCAGGTTCTCGAAGTCGATCACGTTGATGTCGGCGCGGCGACCCGGGGCGATCACGCCGCGGTCCGCGAGCCCGATCACCTCGGCGGTCGCAGAGGTCTGCAGGCGCACCGCCTCCTCGACGCTGATCCGCGGTCCGCGCACCCGGTCGCGCGCCCAGTGCGTGAGCAGATAGGTGGGGATCGACGCGTCACAGATCATCCGCACGTGCGCCCCACCGTCGGAGAGCCCGTTGATGGCGGCGGGATGGGTGAGCATCTCGTGGATCACATCGTGGTTGCCGTGAACGTAGTTGAGCGTCGGGAACATCAGGCACGCATTCCCGTCGTTGCCGTTCAACAGGTCATAGGCCATCTCCAGCGGCTCCCTGCCGGCCGCGGCGGCGACTGCTGCCACCGTCATCTCCCTCGTGGGCTCGTAGTCGACGTCATCGCCCATCACGTAGATGTGGTCGAGGATCATCGCGAGGCGGGGGCCGAGCCCGTCGAACTGGATGCGGTCATCCGAGGCCAGATCGGCCTCGGCAAGGATCGCGGCCTTCACCTCGGGTTTGGCGAGCTCGCGCTTCAGTTCCTCGAACGGCAGGTGCGCCGCGAGCGCTTGGTAGGTCGGCCGCTTCATGAAGAAGTGGTACCCGGCCCACCCGATCATCATGCCGAACGGTCGCGCGGCGACCTGGGGTCGCAGCCACCCTCCCTCGGCGAGGATCCTGGCCGAATAGTCGAGCGCCTCGCGCCAGGTGTCGGGCATCGTGGCGTACTGGAGGAGCAAGTAGGTGACGCGCAGGTCGGTCTCGAGCGCGAGACGACCCATCCACTCGAGTTCCTCCATGAGTCCCATCGTCGGTTGCTCGCCACCGCTCGGGAGGACCTCGGGTGCGACCTCGAAGATGCCGCCACCCGCGGCCACGAGTGCGTCTGCGATCGCACGCAGCTCGTCCATGTCGGCGAAGGTGCCGGGCACCGGCTCTCCATCACGGGCACGATGCCCCATGGTGCGCGAGGTGGAGAACCCCACCGCGCCCGCGCGTCGGGCCTCGGCCACGATGCTCGCCATCTCGGCGACGTCGTCGGCGGTCGCGGGTTCGTTGCGTGCTCCGCGCTCACCCATGACATAGCCGCGCACCGCGCCGTGGGGCACGTAGGCCGCCACGTCGACGGCGTAGTCGCGCGAGTCGATCGCGTCCAGGTACTCGGGGAAGGTCTCCCACTTCCATTCGATGCCCTCGTGGAGTGCCGTGCCCGGGATGTCCTCCACGCCCTCCATCAACTGCACGAGCCATTTCTCCTGACCGGGGCGCACCGGGGCGAACCCGACGCCGCAGTTGCCGACCACCACGGTGGTCACCCCGTGCGCCGACGAGGGCTCGAGCAGCGAATCCCACGAGACCTGACCGTCGTAGTGGGTGTGGATGTCGACGAATCCCGGTGTCACGAGCAGGCCCGCCGCGTCGATCTCCTCCCGGGCCTCGCCGACCACCGTGCCGACCTCGACAATGAGCCCATCCTTCACGGCGACGTCCGCGGTGCGCTGCGGCGCGCCGGTTCCATCGACGATGGTTCCACCCCGGATGATGATGTCGTACACGAGTGCCCCCATTCGGTTCGTCCCACGTGTGATTCTAGTTGCCGCCGACGGGTCGGTTCTGGTCCGGGGGACAGCGGGTTGGGCCTCGGCTACGGTGCCGGAGCGATGCTCACCCCGCACGACGATTACCCGATCCACCAGACGCCACTGCCGGTGGCCCACACGGTCTCGAGCGATCCGAACCACTACGACCGCTACTGGTTCAACGGCTACACCACTGACGGCTCGCTCTTCTTTGCGGCCGCGCTGGGTCACTACCCGAATCGCGGCGTGATCGACGGCGCCTTCAGCGTGGTGCGTGGTGGTGTGCAGCGCTCGGTCTTCGTGTCGGGCCGGATGCCCCTCGACAGGTCGACGCGCATCGGTCCGTGGGTGGTCGAGGTGCTGGAGCCATTGCGCACGATCCGGCTTTCACTGGGTGAGAACGAGCACGGCATGACCGCGGACCTGGTCTTCACGGCGGTGACGGCTGCGGTCGAGGAACCGCGCCAAACCATGACGGTGGACAGTCGTGCGCAGATGGACTCGACACGCCTCACGCAGTGGGGCCGCTGGACCGGCACGGTGACGATCGACGGCGAAGCGGTCTCGCTCGATCGTGCCCACGGGACCCGCGACCGGTCGTGGGGCGTGCGCGGCGTGGGCGCACCGACGCCGACGAACCTGCCCGCACGGGCGCCGCAGATCTTCTGGCTGTGGGCACCCGTGCACTTCGACAACTTCTGCACGCATCTCGCGGCGTTCGAGCACGCGAATGGTCACCGTTGGATGTCGGCTGCGCGCTGGGTGCCGCATCTCGAGCGACCCGAGTCGCCCACATGGGGTGTCGACACCAGCGAGAACCTGAACTGGTGGGACTACGACATCGACTGGAAACCCGGGACGCGCGAGATCGCACGTGCCGTGATGACCACCAATCGGCTCTCGGGCGAGGCGATCAGACTGGAGCTCGAGCCGATGGTGACGTTCCGGATGCGGGGCATCGGCTACATCCATCCCCGGTTCGGGCACGGGCATGCCCACGGTGAACTGGCAGTGAACGGTGAGACGCTGGATCTCTCCACGGTGAACCCCGAGGATCCCTCGATGGTGCACATCCAGACACTGTCCCGCGTGCATTCCAACATCGGTGAGGGGATCGGTGTGCTCGAGCAGCTCGTTCTCGGTGATCACGCACCGACAGGTCTCACCGGCATCGCCGACGGCTGGCGGGGCTGAGTCGGCGCAGGCGCGCGGACGCACCACTTCGCGCGCCGTGGGCGCGCGGACGCACCACTTCGCGCGCCGTGGGCGCGCGGACATATGGTTACCCACGTGGCGAGTGAGCATTTCGACGTCCTGATCGTGGGAGCCGGAATCTCGGGAGTCGGCTCGGCGTACCACCTCCTCAACCAGCGGCCCGGTGCGACCTTTGCGATCTTCGAGTCGTACGAGACCTTCGGCGGTACGTGGCACATGCACCGGTACCCGGGCGTGCGGTCCGACAGCGATCTGTACACCTTCGGTTACCGATTCAAGCCGTGGACGGGCACACCGATCGCGACCGCCGCCGAGATCCGCAAGTACATGGAGGCGGTGATCGAGGAGAACGACCTCGCCCGCCACATCCGCTACCGCCACCGGGTGGAGGGGGCGAGCTGGTCGACGGCTGCCGCACGCTGGACCGTCACAGTGCGCGATCTCGCAGCCGACACCACGTTCGAAGTGACCGCCGGGTTCCTCTGGATGTGCCAGGGGTACTACAAGCATTCCCGGGGCTTCACGCCCGAGTGGCCGGGCATGGACTCCTATCGGGGCACCGTGGTGCACCCGCAGACCTGGCCCGAGGATCTCGACTACCACGGCAAGCGCGTGCTGGTGATCGGTTCGGGAGCCACGTCGGCGACCCTGGTTCCGGCGATGGCTCCAGACTGCGAGCACATCACGGTGCTCCAGCGCTCGCCGACCTACTTCGCGGTCGGCCGCAACGTGAACGACGTGGCGGACATGCTGCGCCTGCTCGAGATAGACGAGACATGGATCCACGAGATCGTGCGCCGCAAGATCCTCTTCGACCAGAAGATGATCACCGACATGTGCGTCACGCATCCCGACCTCGTGAAGGAGCAGCTCTTCGAGGGGATCAAGGCGCACCTGCCCGAGGGCTACCCGATCGATCCGCACTTCACCCCCTCCTACAGGCCGTGGCAGCAGCGGATCGCCTTCGTGCCCGACGGTGATCTCTTCGAGGGAATCAAGTCCGGCAAGGCCGAGATGGTCACCGACGAGATCGAGTCGTTCACCGAGACCGGGGTCGTCACCAAGGGCGGCACCGTGATCGATGCAGACATCGTGATCACCGCGACGGGCTTCCACCTGAGCATCCTCGGGGACATCCCCTTCGATCTCGACGGCGAGCCCCTCGATTGGGCCTCCACTGTCACCTACCGGGGGATGATGTTCACCGGTGTGCCGAACCTGGCGTGGGTGTTCGGCTACTTCCGCGCCAGTTGGACCCTCAGGGTCGACTTGATGGGTGATTTCATCTGCCGGCTCCTCGCCCACATGGACGACAAGAACGCGCGCACCGTGGTGCCCCAACTGCGCCCCGAGGATGCCGACATGACGATCCGCGAGTGGATCGACCCGGAGAACTTCAATCCCAACTACCTGTTGCGCAGCCAGCACCTGATGCCCCGGTCCGGGACCAAGCCCGAGTGGCAGCACACGCAGGACTACTGGGTGGAGAAGAGGGAGCTGCCCGAGGCCGACCTCGACGACGGTTGCCTGGCGTACTCCTGATCATCTTGCGGCCCTGAACGCCCCCGCACACGGGGCGATAGGGACCAGTGGCCGGATCAGTCGGGGATCCAGTTGCCGTGGAAGCCATTCGGCACCCGGACGGGCAGGTGCACCGCCGCGACGGGGTCGCCGGCGAAGTCCCGGGCATCGAAGACGGCGAGATCGCTCGTGTCATGTTCGGTGTCGTGTCTCAGCGCCATCACCCAGCCGTCATCCTCCTCGGCGGCATCGTGCCGCGGGATGAACACCGGCTCGCCGTAGCCGTAGCGCGCGTTGTCGTTCCGCGCGGTGACCTCGCCCGTGTCGAAGTCGACCTTCACCAGGGCATCCTGACGGAACCCGGCTGCGACCCCGGCGAGGTATCCGTACCGATGGCGAAGTCCCACCCGGCGCTCGTCCACACGCGGGAACTCGAGGCTGCGTCCATCGATGCGCTGCTGGCTGACCGAGCCCGTCCGCGTGTCGAGAATCCACCGCTCGAGTGTCGGTGGGCCCTCGGCGGGGCCCCGGCGCTCACGGTCGAACATCTTCGGGTGGCGCGCCGCGTCCAGCACGACTGTGTCCCCATCGTCGTAGGAGTTCAACGGGTGGAAGATGTAGCACGGGTCGATCGGACACCACACGATCTCGTCGGCGTTCCCCTCGCGCGGGAGCAGGCCGATGCGTGCCTCGTACGAGTGATCCCAGAAGTAGGGCAGACCCGCACCCCTCGTCGCTGCCTCGAGGTTGAACACACAGGGAAGATCCAGGATCAGGACCCACTTCTGGGTGATCGAGAGGTCGTGGATCATCGGTGAACCGGGCAGGGCAATGTCGACCGTGCGTCGCACCTTGCCGTCCGTGCCGACGACGAGGTATTGCACCTGGTTGCCCCAGCCCCACCAGTACGTCATCACGTGCAACTCGCCGGTGATCGGGTCGCGCTTCGGATGCGCGGAGAACGCCATCGGGAGGGTGCCACCGAGGTTCGAGACCCGCACCGTGTCGAGGTCGTAGGACAACTCGACCGGCGGACTCCCCGCCTCGACGATCGCCCAGGTCTTGCCGGCGTGGGCGACCACATTGGTGTTGGCGGGGAAGTTCGGATGGTCGTCGGGCCAGTCGCTCGGGACCTGCGGCTCACCGAGATGGTCCGTGACCTCGCGGGTCCGCACCCAGCGGTTGCGGTACCACTCGGCCCGACCTCCGTCGAGTCGGACGCCGTGCACCATGCCTGTTCCCGAGAACCAGTGGTACCTGGCGGGGTCGACGGGCTTGACCGGGTTCGGCCCGTTGCGGAGGTAGCGACCGACGAGTTCTTCGGGGAGGTGACCCGTGACATGCAGATCGGTGACGGTCACCTCGGAGTGCACGGGTGCGAGGTTTCCCTCGAGGAACGGGTTGGACGCGACGGTCGACATGGCGCGACGCTACACCAGCCACGGGGGCGGTGGTCGCGCCGCGCGGTGGGCCGGTGGGGTCAGCGGGCGAACGCGGGGCAGTCGCCGGTGCCCTTGTAGTGGCACCAGTCGCAGAGCTTCGTCACGTTGCAGTGGAAGTCTTCGACCGCGGCCGAGGAGTCGATCGCCTCGCGCGTCTCGACGATCTTGCCTCGCGCCACCGCGAGGCGGGCCGGCGTCACATCCAGTGGGTGCCGTGCCTTGTGGTTGAGGTACAGCAATTCCACGCGCGAGGTCTCGGTGCCGTCGAGCGACTCGAGCATCAGTGCGTAGGCGAGCAACTGGAAGAATTTGTTCGCCTCGCTGTTCTCCGGGAACTTCGGATCCGGGATCTTGCCCGTCTTGTAGTCGGAGATGACGGCCGTGCCCGACTCGATCTGGAGGCGGTCGATGATGCCCGACATCGCGACCCCATCGACGGCGACCTTGACGCGCCTCTCCATGTCGTCGATGGTGGTCTCGGTCGGGTTCTCGATCGCCCAGAGGTTCGTGATCGCGTCGAAGGCCTCGTGCTTGAACTGCGAGATCGGCC
Organism: Actinomycetota bacterium; assembly: GCA_016870775.1. GTDB lineage: Bacteria > Actinomycetota > Acidimicrobiia > Acidimicrobiales > Ilumatobacteraceae > UBA2093. The sequence continues at coordinate 64,595 of VGAK01000008.1, read as the reverse complement.
CCTTCATCTCGGCCAGGCCGCCGACCTTGGTCTCCCAGCCGTTCGCCTCCCAGCGCTCCTTGGCGACGGTGCGCACGGTCTCCACGGTGCGTTGGTCGGCGGGCAGCTTGTAGAGGTGCTCGAGCACCTCGTGAACGAAGTTGCCGAGGTGCAGGTGCCACTTGGGCGGCTCCTTGATCTTGTCGACATAGGCGAGTTTCCACTTCTGCGGGCAGTCGCTGAACGTGCGGATCGAGGAGGGGGAGAGGGTGTCGGGAACGACCAGCACGCGATGAGTCTCCCACAGGCGTGTCTCGATGTGGGTCATCACCCGACCCTGTCCACCAGTGCAAAGACCGAGCCCGGGCGGTGGTGTCCGCGAATTCTTTGGGGAACGGGTTGCGATCCGGCTGTGGCGCCGGTACCTTCATTTTTGGTTCAGGATACAAGTACCTTGTTACAGGCTCTTCGTATTCTCACTGGTGGGCCGCAGAACCCGGATCGTCAGCAATGACCCCCGGTTCGGCGACCCGGAATGTCAAGAAAGGAAAGGAAAACACATGACAGTCAAAGAACTCAGCAAGGCAAAGATCGGGGCGCCGTCCAAGCACGGCAACCTCCTCATCTTCCCGGTCACTCTCGGGGGGGTGGGCCGACCCGACGTCCGCATCGCCGACGAGACCCTCGAAGTCTCCGAGCTCGACAGCGCCTCGGTGCCCCAGTTGCAGGTGCACAACCCGGGCAAGACCCCGGTGCTCATCCCGGCGGGCCGCGTGCTCCAGGGTGGGCGCCAGACCCGCACCGTCAACGTCTCGATCCTCGTGCCGGCCGGCGCCACGATGGTGATCCCGGTCTCGTGCGTCGAGGCAGGTCGCTGGAGCGGGGGTCGGTCCTTCCGTGCATCGAACGTCAACCTCTCGCGCCGCGCCCGCATCGCCAAGGAGCGCGGGGTCAAGCACAACATCGACCGTGCCCGCGAGACGAATGGCGACTTGCGCGCCTCCAAGCAGTCGAACCAAGGCGCGGTGTGGGATGCGATCCACTCCGAGCTGCACTTGCGCCGCATCTCGAGCGACACCAGCCGCTTCGACGAGGTCTACGAGCGCCGTCGCAACTCCGAGACCGAGCGCATCCACGGCGAGGTCGTGAACTCGCGTCCCATCGAGGGTCAGACCGGGATCGCAGTGGCGATCGGCGGAAAGGTGCTCGGAGTCGAGACCTTCGCCACCACCGAGGATCTGACCGCCAACTGGCACGCGATCATCTCGGCGATCACCCTGGATCTCGACGACGACGAGCTCGCCGCCGCCGAGGGTGAGGCCACGGTCGCCGACATCGAGGCGTTCCTCGCCCGCGTCGCCGGGGCCGACGCCGTCGAGGCCGAGGGCAACGGCATCGGAACCGAGTTCCATGTCGCCACCCCCGAGTTCGTGGCACACGGGCTCGCCGACGAGGCCGGCACCATCCTCCACGCCTACGCGTTCGCCGAGGGCTGAACCGGCGGGGCGTCAGCTCCGTGATCGAGTCCCGACCGAATCGGGCCCGGGTTGCCGCGAGAGCCGCGGCCCGGGCCCGATCAGCGGGTGATCGAGTTGAGTGCCCCGCGGGCGTGCACCCGGTCCATGAAGCCCGGGAGGTATGCGTCCTCGGGGTGCTCGCGCACCATCTGATCGAGCACCTTGGCGTCTTCACCGACGAGGATCCGCCACTCGCCGCGCCGGACCCCATCGAGAATCACCGTGGCGGCCTCCTCGGCCGTCATCGGTGCGTTGTCGCGGAACGCCTCGGCGCCGGCCTGGAGCAGGACGCGCACATCCTCGTCGCTCGCCGAAGAGACATCGAAGCCGTTGCGCGTCATGCGAGTGCGCACCCGCTCGATCTGGTCGGCCGACATCTCCTTGGGGTCGTTGCCGTGGAGCTTGCCGGAGTTGATCGCAATCGAGGTGCCGATGTGGCCCGGCATCACCACCGATGCGCGCAGGGTCGGTGCGTTCATTCGGAAGTCGGTGATCAACGCCTCGGTGAATCCCTTCACGGCGAACTTGGCCGCGCTGTAGGCGGTGTGGGCGGTGTTCGGCCCGAGCGAGGCCCAGAAGCCGTTCACCGAACTGGTGTTGACGACATGTCCGAAGGGAGCCGCCAGCAGAAGCGGCAGGAACGCGCGCGTGTTGAGGTACACCCCGCCCCAGCAGATGCCGAATGTGCGCTCCCACTCCTCGCGCGTGTTCTCGACCATGCTCCCGCCACCGCCGATCCCGGCATTGTTGAACAGAACATTCACGTGCGGACGCCACGCAGCGACCGCATCGCGGAAGGCGAGCACCTGCGATTCATCCGACACATCGGCCACGTGGCTGAGCACCGCGCCGGTCGCACCGTCGTCGGCGCACATCGCCGCGGTCTCGACGAGGTTGTCGGCGAGCACATCGCAGGCGGCCACGTCGCATCCCTGGGCGGTGAGTTGACGGACGAGTTCGCGGCCCATGCCAGAGCCCCCTCCGGTCACGACCGCCACCGATCCGCCGAATCCATCCTCGAATCTCTCGCCCATCGCGTCCCCCCAGAGTCCCCGGCGTGCCGATCGTCCCGACACGGGTTGCGCCGAACAACCTGCAAGCGACAGTAGTGGCGAACGCCGTGCGGCTCACCGGCCCTGGACCGCGCGACACCCCGTGCTTAGGGTGGATCGCATGAAACGACATCCATCCGACATTCTCGGCATCTCCCTCCTGGCCCTTGCGGGCTCGGTGCTCACCGTGGGGGTGGTGTGGGCGAGCAGTTCTGCACTGCGCGACGGATCCGGCACCGGCTCGTCGGGTGGTGCAGCGACCGTGGACTCCATCCCCGGAGACGAACCCGACGGTGACCTGCCCCCGGTCGACCCCGGTGACCCGGGCACCCCCGATCAGCGCATCGACGAACTCACTCGTCTGGTCGGGGCGCTGTCGACCCAAGTCGGGGCGTTGTCGGACGCCGTCGCTGCCCAGACCGCGCGCATCGAGAAAGTCGAACAACGCGTCACCGAGGTCGAGGTGGACTTCGATGCCGTCGACAAACGGTGGGCCGAGGGACTACGACGACTCGAGGAGGCCTCCACCGACATCGAGCAGGCCAGGTCCGACGCGGCTGATGCGATCGCGCGGGCGACCGTGCTCGGTGGCACCGTCTCGACTCTCGAGCGGCGCACCGCACGACTCGCCGACGATGGCTCCTACACCGGCGTGGTGAACCCCTCCCAACTCTCGCGACGACTGACATCGGGCGATCTGGGTGGCGACTGGCCCCTCGACCGCACCTCGGGGTCGCTGAAGTCGTCCAGTATCGAGGTCTCGGCGTCGGGGTGTTGGGCGGACTCGCGTCACAACACCGTGCTGTCGGTGGATCCGTTCCGCAGGTTGGAGTGTCTCCGCATCGCCAAGTGATCCCCGGCGTGATCGCAGCGGTCAGGACCGCGGCAGACGCAGCGTGCGGATCTGGAACGGGCGAAGAGTGATCGCGATCCCCTCATCGGTGCGTGTGATCGGCTCGGCGACCGGCTCTTCGAGTGCGTTGCAGTCGGTCGCCGATGCCCTCCGGGTGCGCAGCACGCCGTCTGTGGAAGCGCCGCGGGTCTCCCACAGACGCACGATGAGATCACCGCTGCCGTCGTCGGCAGGCTTCACACAGCTGATCAGGGCGCCGGGCACCTCCAGCACGGCATCTGGTGCACCGACACCCGGAACACCGCGCACGATGCGCGGCGGGTGGGCCATCAACGCCGCATCGTGTTCGATGCCGTCGAGCAACGGATCCCCGTCGGTGAGTGCGACGGCCCACTCGATGCGCTGATGTCCGCGATCCGCGCGTGGGTCGGGGAATCCCGGTGAACGCAGCACGGTGAGTCGCAGTTCGTTGCCCCGCACGTCGTAGCCGCGCGGCCCGTCGGCCAGAATCGCGGCACCGAACCCGGGTTCGCCAACACCGGTCCACCGGTGTCCGCAGACCTCGAAGCGTGCCGCGTCCCACGAGGTGTTGGCATGGCGGGCGCGCACGACGTGGCCGAATTGGGTGCCCGAGGTCGCCAATGGCGACCGCAGTGCCGTCGGCAGCACCCACTGCAGGCGCCGCTCCTCGGCCTGCCAGTCGGCGTCGAGGGCGATCGCGACCGATCGCGAGCCCGCGGTGAGCGTGTAGGTGACGGTGATGGTGGAGGCACCGAATGTGTGCCTGCACTCGACAGCCCCGCGCAGATCCGATGACTCGGCGATTCCTGCAGTCGAGGTGTCGGGGCAAATCTCGGGTCCATCGGCATCGGCGCGGTCGATGTCCCACGCGTCGTATTCGGCTGGCGTGTCGTTGCGCAGGACGAAGCGTGCCCTTCCACCCCCGAGGAGGTTGCGTGAGCCGTTTTCTATACCCAGGAGGGTGCCATCCACGCCGATGGAGAAATGGATGATGCCGTTCGACACCGTGATGACTGCCGCATTCTGGTCGACGGTCACGGGCGAGATGGCGGCTGGACGCGTCGTCGGTGCTGCCCACGAGAACGGTGCGACATCGACCCACCGGGGCTCTCCGTCGATGTCGACGACGCCGCGGAGGGGGACCGGTGCGGGGTTCATCACGTGCGGGTCGACCCCGGATGTGTCGAGCAACCCGCCGAGCCGACTCTCGATTTCGGTGACGACGCGTGCGAACTCGGTCTCTGCGTCGCGGTGCACCCAGGCGATCGAGGACCCCGGGATGATGTCGTGGAACTGCTGCGTGAGCACGCCGCGCCACAGTGCGTCGATGCCCGCGGAGCGGGTGCCGGCCGCCGCAGACCACAATTCGAGTTCGTGCAGAGCGCGTTCGGCGGCGCGGTTGCCCTGTTTGGTGCCGACCTGGGTCGAGTAGGTGCCGCGATGCTTCTCGAAATACATCTCGCCCGTCCACACCGGCGCCGAGGCGCCGTACTCGCGTTCTGCATCGCGGTGGAAGTCGCCGACCCGACCGAACGAGGTGCGCGGGACGCCCTCGAGATCGTGCGCCAGCCGGACCCGGTCGACCATCTCCTGGGTCGGTCCGCCTCCGCCGTCGCCGTGACCGTAGAGCACGAGCGACGATCCCGCACCCGCGTGGTCGCGGAAGTTGCGGTCGGCGAAGCGCAGTTGCGACGGGGTGTTGAGAGCGTTGTAGGTGTCGACGGGGGAGAAGTGCGTGAACACGCGCGTGCCGTCGATCCCCTCCCACCAGAAACTGTGGTGGGGCATCGGGTTCGTCTCGTTCCAGCTGAGCTTCTGGGTGAAGAACCACCGCGCGCCACCGTGGGCCACGATCTGGGGAAGTCCACCCGGGTAGCCGAAGTCGTCGGGGAGGAACGCGCCGTCGCACCGCAGGTCGAACCACTCGCCGAACGCGCGCTGTCCCTGCACCATCTGACGCAGGAGACTCTCGCCGCTCGGCAGGTTGAGGTCGGTCTCGACCCACATCCCGCCCACCGGTTCCCACCGCCCATCGGCCACGAGTCGCCCCACCTCGGCGAAGAGATCCGGTGCGTCCTCGGCCACCCAGGCGTAGTGCTGGGCCTGGCTGTGGCAGTACACCATGTCGGGGTTCGCGCGGAGCAGATGCACGGCGTTGGCGAACGTGCGCACGGCCTTGCGTCGAGTCTCGCGGATCGGCCACAACCACGCGGTGTCGAGATGCGCGTGGCCCGCCGCCACGATGCGGTGCGCCCCCGGGCCGTTGCCCACGGTCAGGACGGCGTCGAGTTCGGTGCGCGCGGCCCGGGCCGATCCCGAGGGGTCGCCCACGTCGAAGGCCGCACCGCACTTCTCGAGCGCAGCGAAGCAACGGGCGCGCTGTGACGACTCGGGCAGATCGAGGGCGAGGTCGATGACGGTGTGCAGAGCGAGCGCGAGGTCTGCCACACCCTCGTCGATGGCGGCGAGGTCGGCGGTGCGCAGCGTGTAGAGCGCACGGGCGGACGCGGTCGCCGGATCACCCAACGGCGTGGGTCCGTAGCGGTGCGCCTTCCCGGCGATGATTGGTGTCGCCGCGGCCTCGATCCACACCTCGACTGTGTCACCGGCGGCGCGAATCCCGAGTGGCACCGAGCGCCGATCGGGTTGGATGGCGGTGACGATGCGACCGTCGACCCACGCGAGTCCCTCCACCTGGAAACCGTCGCCGCGCCCGACGAAACCGAGGTCGACTTGGGCCACCAACGCACGGCCACCGAGGTGTGCGGGCACGGTCGCCACCAGACAGAACCAGCGCGAGTGCCACGGGTGTCCCCACTTGTTGCCGACCTCGAACGCGGTCCGTGGAGCAGAACGCGCGACATCGAAGGCGACCGGGTCGAATGTCTCGGCCGTGGACTCGACCGCGAACGGGACCCGGCCGGTGAGAACGGCGGGCGCGACGCGCTGGTCGAGCAGGCGCTGAGCCCTCTGCATCGCAGGTGCTGTGACTGCGTGCGCCATGTTCCTCCGATCCGTTGGACCGGGGAGAGATTACGACACCAGTCCCACGAGCCCCGTGGGAGCCGGTCAGTGGTTCAAGATGCCTGCGACGCGGGCACGAGTTCCCGGGCTGGCCCCGGATCAGTCCCCGGCCCCGATGTCACGGCGTGGCCCGACGCCGCGAGCGGGAGCACAACGTGAAGGCTCGGGTGGTTCGGTGAGGGCCTCACGGCCGGGGTGCGGACCCTCGAGTGATGCGTCGAGGTTCGCGCACGCGCCGTCAGGCCCACGGACAAGAGCACGAAGCTGATCACAACCGCGGACTCTGCACCAGCCGAGAGGTAGAAGCCGATGACAACGGCGAGCACGTACTGCACCGTCGCACCGATGACGGAACCGATCGAGCGTGTGCGGGTTCGTTCCATGGTTTTCTCCACGGTCGAATCATGACAAACGCAAGTTCACAGCCGGTGAAGATTGGCTGACACGTCGATGAACTCGGCGGGACGATGGGCCGGTCTCCCGTCCGGGGTGGGATGTCGTCGCTCGGTGCAGTGATTCAGGCGTCGGGGCCCTGGCCGAAGATGCGTGCGAGCGTGTCCTTGATCGGACGCAGGAGGCTGGAGGGGTCGGTCTCTTCGTCGACGTCGTAGGGGCTCGGCGCCCCCTGGCTCAGTTGCAGCTCGGTGGCCCAGTGCATGATGCGGCCCTGTGCATCGTGCTCGAATGTGAACGTCTCGGGCCCGCGTCTCACCCAGGTGTCGTCGGGGTCGAGTTCGAAGCGCACGATGTCGTCGGACCACAGGATCCCGAGCACCTTGTCGAGCCACGCGCGGTGCTTGTCGTGCTTCACCGGCACCAGCACCTCGACCCGCAGGTCCAGATTCCTCGTCATCATGTCGGCCGACCCGATGAAGTAGGCGGGTCTCCCGTCGTCGCCATGGGCGAAGCGGTAGATGCGGGAGTGCTCGAGGAAGCGTCCGAGCACCGACCGAACCCTCACACGCGCGCCGTCGAGATCACCGATCCTCATCGAGACGATGCTGCGCACGCACAGGTCGATCGACACACCGTCATGCGCGGCCGCGACGAGCTCGGTGATGATCCCCTCGTCGACGAGCGAGTTCATCTTCATCGAGATTCTGCCGCCGGTTCCGTGCCTGCGTTCGTTGCGGATCAGGTCGACGATGGTGGGTCGCAGATGCCGCGGCGCGGTGACGAGCTCACGGAACTCCGGTGACTTGCTGAACCCCGTGAGGTGGTTGAAGAGATTGGCGACATCGTTCGTGATGACCGGGTCCCAGGTGAAGATCCCGATGTCCTCGTAGATGTGCGCGGTGTTCGAGTTGTAGTTGCCCGTCCCGATGTGGGCGTACGAGCGGAGGCCGTCCTCCTCGTCGCGCACGACGAGGAGGCACTTGGCGTGCGTCTTCAGGCCGACCAATCCATAGACGACATGGGCGCCGGCGCGCTCGAGTTCGCGGGCCCATTTCACGTTGGTCTGCTCGTCGAAGCGTGCGGTGAGCTCGACGAGCACTGCGACCTGGATGCCGCGTTCGGCCGCGAGAACGAGGTGGCGGGCGAGTGGGCTGTCCGACGAGGTTCGGTAGAGGGTCGCCTTGATCGCGCGCACGCGCGGATCCTCGACTGCCTGGCGGATGAACTCCTCGGTCGAGGTCGCGAACGATTCATAGGGGTGGTGGACCATGAGGTCGCGGTGGGCGATCACGTCGAAGAACGACTCGCCCTTTGCGTCCGCAGCCCACAGTCGACCGGCCGTGACGGACCGCCACGGCTCGTCCTTCAGGTCCGCCCGGTCGATCCCGTGCAGGTCCCACAGGTCGTTCGCGGCCAACAGGCGCTCGTGACGGTAGACGTCGATCGTCTCGAGGCCGAGCTCGACGAGCAGCATCTCGAGCATTCCGGCGTCGATGCTCCGCTCGACCTCGAGTCGCACGGCGTTCCCGAAGCGTCGGCGGCGCAACTCCATCTCGACGGTCTCGAGCAGATCCTCGGCCTCGTCGGCGTCGATCGACAAGTCGGTGTTGCGGGTCACACGAAAGACATGCGCGCGCGAGACACTCATGCCCGGGAAGAGCCACCCGATCCTGTCGGCGATGACATCCTCGATCGCGATCCACCGGTTGTTCCCGAGGGGCACGAACCGATCCACGGCGGGCACCTTCACGCGCGCGAATCGGCTCTCGCCGGTCTCGGAGTCGGTGACGTTCACGCCGAGGCTGAGCGCGAGGTTGGAGATGTAGGGGAAGGGATGCGCCGGGTCGACGGCCAACGGGGTGAGGACCGGCATCACGCGCGTGTCGAACCACCCGTCGAGGAAGGTGGTCTCGGATGTGGAGAGGTCGGCCGGTCGGCAGAGCCGCACGCCCCGCCGGTCGAGTTCGGCGAGCAGGGAGTCGAGCACCGTGTCGCGCCGCGAACACAGCATCTCCACTTTTTGTTTGATTCTCGTCAGGATCTCCGGCGCGGTCATTCCGTCGAAACTGCGCAGCGAGGGATCCGCCTCCTGCATGTCATGGAGGGCCCCCACCCTGACCTGGAAGAACTCGTCGAGGTTCGACGAGAAGATCGCGACGAACTTCAACCGTTCGAGGACGGGTATGGAAGTCTCCTCGGCGAGCCGGAGAACACGTTCGTCGAAATCGATCCAACTAAGTTCTCTGTTGATGAACGCCGACCCCACGCCGACCAAGGTAACGAGTCGGAACGGCATCAGGGCACGGGGGACCCGCGCTGTTCACCGCGAGTTCCGCCACTGTTCACGACCCGGGGACACGCGCGGATGAGCGCACCGACACCGATCGCGGCGATCGACGTGGGCACCAACAGCGTGCACATGGTCGTGGCCAACGTCGACACGGCCGGATTCACCGTCCTGGCGACGGAGAAGGAGGTCGTCCGACTCGGCGAGGGTTCCGAGAACGACACGATCACCGGGCCCGCGATCGAGAGAGGGGTGGCTGCTCTGAGGCGGATGCGCCTGATCGCCGAGGCGCACGGGGCGCGTGTGCGTGCCGTCGCCACGAGCGCGGTGCGCGAGGCGGTCAACCGGGACGAGTTCCTCGCCGTCGCCCGCGCCGAGACCGGCATCGAGGTCGAGGTGATCAGCGGCTCGGAGGAGGCGCGACTCATCCACCTCGGGGTCAGCCGGTCACTGGACCTGCGTCGCGGGTCGGTCCTCACCATCGACATCGGGGGAGGATCCACGGAGTTCTGCGTGGCGGTGAACGGCAAGCTCAGGATCTCTCAGAGCCTCAAGATCGGTGCGGTCCGGATGACCGGGGAATTCGTTCCGGGTGGAACCGTGACCGAGGCGGGATTGCGAAGGATGCGCGACAAGATCCGCTCGACGATCGCACCGCTCGTGCACGACATCCATCGGATCGGTTTCGACCAGGTGGTCGTGTCGTCGGGCACCACAGAGACCCTCGCGCGGATGGTCGCGGTTCGTCGGGACGCCGACCTGCCGTTGACCTTCAACGGATTCGACTTCGAGGCGCGCGAGGTGCGGGCGGTGTGCGAGGAGATACTCGCGACCGGCGAGACGGGTGATCGCATCGGGATGCCCGGACTCGAGTCGAAGCGGGCCGACATCATCGTCGCTGGTGTGGTGATCCTCGACGAGATCCTGCGCGCGGTGCGCGCACAGAGGCTCGCCTACAGCGACTACGCGTTGCGCGAGGGCGTCCTCGTCGACACCGCCCAGCGGCTCGGTGTCCTCGCTGCGGAACCCGTCGATGCGGGTTTCGAGAGCGTGCGTCGACTCGCCCAGAGATGCTCGGTCGACATGGAGCACTCCGAGCACGTCGCGCACCTGGCGGTGCGGATCCTTCGCGCAGTGGGGCGCCACTACGAGGTCGAGGCGGGTCTCGAGCGGTTGCTGACAGCGGCTGCGCTCCTCGCGAACACGGGGAACGCGGTCTCGTACTCGCGCCACCACCTCCACTCGTACTACATCATCCGCAACGCCGATCTCGTGGGCTTCGACGACGAGGAGATCGAGGTCATCGCGCTCGTGGCCCGGTACCACCGCAAGTCGCCGCCGAGGGAGAGCAACGAGGACCTCGCGCGGCTCGATCGGGATCGTCGCCACGACGTCCAGTTGATGGCCGCGATTCTGCGCATCGCCACCGGTCTCGACCGGTCGCACGATCAGTCGATCCACGAGGTGGGGTCGTCGATGAGGGACGGCTCACTCGTGTTGTCGGTGCGTCACGATGGGGCGACGGAGGAATCGGTGGAGTTGAACATCCACACCGCCGAATCGAGGGTCGGGGCCCTCGAGGAGTATCTCGGCGACTCGGTCTCGATCCGTGACGGTGGTGTCGTCAGGAACTGACGCGGTTCAATTCTCGGAGTCGATGCGCGCGAGACGCATCGTGAACGCACCGTGGTAGTCCCACGTGAGATGCTCACCGTCGCGCCACCTGCGCACTTCGACGCCCTCCAGGCCCCGGGGTCGAAGCACCAACACCCCGTCCTCGAACGAGGCGGCGACGATGATCGGGGTGGTGAAGTCCATCGCCGCCACATCGTGGCATCCGTTCTCGAACGTGCCGTCCACGGAGGGGAAGTCGTGGATCACGCCACCGGAGGTGATCGTCACGCGCGAGCCCGCCTGCTCGATCCGCTCGACGTGCTGCCACAGCGGGACATCGGCCGGTGCTGGTTCGCCGTTCACCACCAGCTCGACGGGCTTCCACGTGCCACGCAGATCGGGGAATCCCTCGGTGATCGGTTCGTCGCATGCGACGAGGAACGGACCGGGCATCTCGCCCTTCCAGCCACCCTCGGGAGTGTTCACGCGCGGGAGATCGGATGCCTTCATCGGGCCGACAATAAATCAAGAATGCCCGTGATGCAGAAGCGCCCGCCCCGGCGTGCGGGGCGGGCGCTCCACAGGAGGAACGAGGTGTCTTCCGACGGGGTCAGTCGTTGATGTAGCGGTGCACCAGGGTGCCGACCGCACCGCCCAGGATCGGGAAGACGAAGAAGGCCCAGAGCTGGGTGAGCGAGTCGCCGCCGGCGAAGATCGCCATCCCGAACGACCGTGCCGGGTTCACGGAGGTGTTGTCGACCGGGATCGAGATCATGTGGATGAGCGCGAGGGTCACGCCGGCGACCAGCCCACCGAATCCCGGGGCGAAGTTCGACCGCCCGGTCGACAGCACGACGTACACGAGCACCGCGGTGAGCACGATCTCGATGATCGCCATCGACGCGAAGCCATACCCGCCCGGCGACAGTGCATCCCAGCCGTTGACCGCGAAGTTCCCGACTCCGGGATCGAAACCGCCCTTGATGCCGTTCGCCACCAGCATGATGACGAGACCACCGAGCGCGGCACCGGCGAGTTGTGCGGCGATGTAGACGGGGACGAGCTTCTGGTCGATCTTCTTGGCGACGGCGAGACCGATGGTCACCGCGGGGTTGATGTGGCATCCCGAGACGGGCCCGACCGTGTAGGCCGCGACCAACAGGGCGAAGCCGAAAGCGAGGGACACCATGAACGCCTTGCCCTCGAACCCGGGAACGAGCACCGCGGTGCCCGGCCCGCCGAGGAGCAAGAGGAAGGTGCCGAATGCCTCGGCAGCAAAGGTACGGGCGGTCTTCATGCTGAACTCCGATCAGAGTCGGTGGATCCCCGCCCGCCCTTGGTTTATCCGAACCCGGGGTGACGGTGGGGGATTTCGGCTGCCCCCGCCCCGAAGGGCCCCTGCGGGGCGGGTTTCATGGCTCGACGATGGGGAACCACGCACCGAACTGGTCGAGGTTCCCGAACACGGTCAAAAACGCCGCCGGGTCACCCTCGAGTCCGATCCCACCGGCCTCGATCTGGTCCATGAACGTGGTCGCTTGGGTGATGACGTCGATGAAGGTGCGCCTCGTCGTCCGGACGGTCACTGCGGCTCCCGGGTCGTGGCGGCCGCGCACGTACCACAGGGTCCGGTTCGACACCCCGAGCACCCACGACTCACCGATGTCGTCGAAGGTCCAGTTGATGGCGGTCGAGACGCCACCCATCTCCTCTTGTTTGAGGCGCACCGAGAGTGAATCGAACACCTGCTCGATCGTCATCGCGCGCAGGAGGCCCCGTCCGCGCACCCCGGGCTGGCCCACCAACTTGGGTGGCCCCTCGCGCAGTTCCTGTGCGCCGGTCAGATACGCATTGCGGAAGGTCGAGGACTCCGCCTGGTAGCCGAGTTGTTCGTACGTGTCGGCGAGCAACTCCCGGGCCGCTCCGTTCGCAGGGTCGGCGAACACGAGGTGGTTGCACACCTCGGCCACCCACCGGTAGTCGCCCGCATCGAATTTGACCCCCGCGTGGGCCAGCAGTGCGTCGGGACCACCGGCCAACTCCACGTAGCGCCGACCCGCCTCGACGGGCGGCAGACGGTGCAGGTTCGACGGGTTGCCGTCGTACCACGAGAGGTAGCGCTGGTAGACGGCCTTGGAGTTGTGCACGAGGTCGCCGTAGTAGCCCCGGGTGTGGTCGTTGGCGAGGAACTCGGCCGGCAGGCTCAGCGTCTCGGCGATCTCGGTCGGCACGGCTCCCTGGTTGGCATGGCGCATCGACTGGTCGTGCATCCACTTGTAGAGGTCGCGCTGGTTGGTGAGGAACGAGCGAACGTCGTCGCGCCCCCAACGCGGCCAATTGTGCGACGTGAACAACAGTTCGGCCGAGTCGCCGAAGAGCTCCAGCGCCTCGTTGATGTACTTGGACCACATCAACGAGTTCCGCACCTGCGCGCCACGGATCGGGACCAGGTTGTGCATGGTGTGCGAGCAGTTCTCCGCCATGCAGAGCGCGCCGAGATCGGGGAAGAAAAAGTTCATCTCCGCGGGAGCCTCGGTCTCGGGTGTCAGCTGGAACACCACCCTCACACCGTCGATCATCATCTCCTCGCCGGTGCGCACGATGTCGTGCGTCGGTGCGATCAACCCCGGCCCGCCCGAGCGGGGGATCCCGTTGCCGAGTCCGCAGTCGAGGTGACCCGTCGGTGCCGGGGGCAGTGTCTGGCCGAACTGGAACATCGCACGCCGACCCATGGCGGGTCCCGCGATCACGTTCTCGCCGATCGTCTCGAGGAGGAATCCCTCGGGTGCCACGACGATGCACCGTCCCGCCTCGACATCGGCCTCGGTGGTCACACCGAGGACCCCGCCGAAGTGATCGGTGTGAGAGTGCGTGTAGATGACGGCCCCGACCGGACGCTCACCGAGGTGCTCGGTGACCAGGGCGTGCGAGTCCCGCGCGGTGGCCTCGACCGTCAGCGGATCGATCACGATCCAACCGGTGCGGCCCTCGATGTAGGTGATGTTCGAGATGTCGTAGCCGCGCACCTGCCAGATGCCGGGCCGCACCTCGAACAGACCGCGGTGGTTGTTCAGTTGTGCGTGACGCCACAGGCTCGGGTGCACCGTCGGGGGAGCGTGGCCATCGAGGAACCCGTAGGCAGTGGCATCGATCACGGTGCGCCCGTCGGCCTCGATGCGGCCCGTGGGATGGGCGGCGATGAAGCCCCGTCGTGCCCGCTCGAAGTCGCCGGGGTCCTCGGGGGCCGTTGCGGCGGCGTTGCGGGCCGCGGTGTGGGCGGTGGCCGGTTTGTGGCGGGTCACATCGGGCATTTCTCGCCCTCCCTCGCTGGCTGTGCGACGACGCGACATTAGACACGCGCGCTCGACCGGTCTCGCTCTCGCCACCGCCGAACCCGCCCCAGTAGTGTCCTAGGTGAGCCGGCCGGCTCACACGATGAACCCACTGAACGAAGGGGACAGCGATGCCCAAGCCAGGGATGCACTCCGGGGTCGAGACCGACGACGGCCTCAATCTCGCGATGTCGGAGAAGGCCAAACCACTCTTCGAAGCGGTCAAGAAGTTCATCGCCGAGGAAGTCGAGCCAATGGCGGCGAAGTTCTACGAACTCGGCGAGAACCGTGCCGACCGCTGGGACTATGCGCCCGGTCAGCTCGAGTTGCTCGAGAGCGTCAAGTCGAAGGCCAAGGCGCAGGGTCTCTGGAACTTCTTCCTCCCGAACGCCGAGACGGGCGAGGGGCTCACGAACCTCGACTACGCCTACATCGCCGTGGAGCTCGGCAAGAGCCCGCTCGCCTCGGAGAGCCTCAACTGCTCTGCACCCGACACCGGGAACATGGAGGTTCTCGAGCGCGTCGGCACGAGGGAGCAGAAGGAGAAGTGGTTGACACCTCTCATGAACGGCGAGATCCGCTCCGCCTATGTCATGACCGAGCCCGACGTGGCCTCGTCGGACGCCAAGAACCTGCAGTGCCGCGCGTACCTCGACGGTGATGAGTGGGTCATCAACGGCGACAAGTACTACGCATCGGGTGCCGGCGATCCGCGCTGCAAGATCATGATCGTGATGCTGCTCACCAGCCCCGACGGGCCGCCGAGCCGGAAGCACTCCCAGATCCTGGTCCCGAAGGACACCCCCGGCGTGCAGATCGTGGGTCCGATGGAAGTCTTCGGTGAGGACGACGCGCCGCATGGCCACATGCACATCCGGTTCAACAACGTGCGCGTGCCGAAGGACAACATCCTCCTCGGCGAGGGCCGTGGCTTCGAGATCTCCCAGGTGCGCCTGGGACCGGGTCGCATCCACCATTGCATGCGCTCGATCGGTGCCGCCGAGCGCGCGCTCGAGTTGATGATCCGTCGTGGACTCACGCGCGAGGCGTTCGGTCGCCCGATCGTGCGCCTGGGCAAGAACCCCGAGGTCATCGCCAAGGCCCGCATCGAGATCGAGGCGTGCCGGCTGATGGTGCTGCGTGCCGCCAAGGCGATGGACACGATGGGCAACGCCGAGGCGCGGGTGTGGGTGAGTGCGATCAAGGCGATGGTGCCGATCCGCGTGTGCCACATCATCGACGAGGCGATCCAGATGCACGGTGCCACCGGTGTGTCGCAGTGGACGCCCCTGGCGCGGATGTACGCGAGCCAGCGGACGCTGCGTCTCGCCGACGGCCCCGACGAGGTGCACTGGGGTGTCGTGGCGCGCGCCGAGATCAACCGCTACGAGGGCGAGTCGACCCCGCCCAAGCCGCGGGTCTACCGGGGCATGTTCAGCGGTCCCTCCTGATCCGACGGGGCGCCTGATCCCGTGGAGTACTCCATCTGGCCGAACAGCGAGCGACCCTGGTCGGTCGTGCTCGAACTCGCGCACGCGATCGAGGACATGGGCTGGAACGGCCTCTGGTACGCCGACCACTACATGCCCAACACCGCGGACGGTGAGCCGGCGAACGGTGATTTCCACGAGTGCTTCGCGATTCTCTCGGCGCTCGCCGCGGTGACCACCCGCATCCGGCTCGGATCGCTCGTGACACCGACGACCGTCAACCATCCCGCTCTCATCGCGAACCGCGCCGCCACGATCGACCGCATCTCGAATGGTCGGTTCGTGATCGGCATGGGTGCGGGATGGCAGGTGAACGAGCACACCGCGTTCGGCATCGAGTTGTTCGGCGCGAAGGATCGGGTGGACCGATTCGCCGAGGCCATCGAGATCGTCGCGCGCATGCTCTCCGAGGAGCGCACCACGTTCGCAGGGCGGCATTTCACGGTCACGAACGCCCCGTGTGAGCCCAAGCCCGTGCAGTCCCCGCTCCCTCTGCTGGTCGGCACCGGTGGTGCGCGCATGCTGCGCCTGACCGCCCGGTTCGCCCAGGAGTGGAACACGTGGGGCACGCCCGAGAGTGCGGCGGTGGTGATGGCGCGGCTGCGCGAGGCGTGCGAGAGGGAGGGACGCGACCCAGCGACACTGCGCAAGTCGGTGCAGGCACTGTTCTTCGTCGTGCCCGACGAGGGCTCGGCGGCACGCTTGCGCGACAAGGTTCCGGCCGACAGGTCCGTCGTGGGCTCGACCGGACAGATCGCCGAGGCCTTCGCTGCGTATCGCGATGCGGGCTTCGATGAGGTCTGCGTTCCGGACTTCACGCTCGGTGCCGACCCAGCCCAGCGCATCGACGCCTACGCCGACATCTGGGGAAACGCGGCCTCTCTGGTGCGCTGAGCACCGACCCGATCCTCAGTCGGGCAATGTGACCACGATGCTCGGCGGCGGTCCCTCGTCGGGGTCGGTCGTGGTGGTGGTCACTCGCGACGGGGGAACCGGAGCCGACGGTGGCACGGTGGTCTGAGTGCGCGAGAAGCCCGGCCGGGCAGCCGGCCTGATCGGAACCGCCGCGACCGACGATGTCTCGACGGCGAGGCCACCGTTGCGTGCCGAGATGGTCCGCGCGAGCCAGCGACCCTCGTCGACGATGCGCGCCGCGCCGGATCCCTTCAGTGCGACCTCGATCTCGTCGGCAGCGATCTTGCGCACGGTCAACTCTTCACCGGCCGCGACGGTCGTGCGCGACAGCCCCGACCCCGACGCGATGCTCACGCGTGCCGCCGCACCGCTCGGTGCGCGCACCGTGGTGCCGTCGGTGCGCACCAGCAGCACCGGCGAAGCGGTGCCCGTGGTGCCCGCCAGGTCGCCCTGGATCTGAAGGTCGGGATTGTCCGGTCGACGCACACCCACAACAACGTCGCCGGCGGGCAGGGAGTCGTTCTCGCGCAGGATGCTCACGTCGAGATCCCCCGCGGAGGAGGGGATGGTGACCGTGAGGTTCGCACTGCCACCCTTGGTGGAGCGCCACTGCGCGCCCTCGATCGAGTTCTCGATTCCCTCTGGGGTGACCGCGAAAGTCCCGGTTCGCGAGACGATGCGCAGGAGACCCGCCGAGGTGGGTTCGCGCGAGGCCACCGACACGACGGTGCCCGCATCGTGGGCGAGCGACGTGCAGAAGTCGCAGCGGAACGGTCCCCGGCGCGTCGACATCGGGGTCACCTCGAACCTCCCCGTTCCGCCGGACCAGTCGGACCACGATGAGTCGGCACCGAGCACGGCGCGTGCGTACGTCCAGGTCTCGGTGCTGGGATCGACGACGATCTCGCGGCGTTCCCCGGGATGGTTGTTGTCGTAGACGTGCACGATGAAGTCGCCCGCGCGCCTGGTCACGGCGAACGGAGTGACGGCATGCCCCGCACCGTTGTCGTAGAGACCCAGAGTCAGGCCGAGCCCGCCGGCGAGCCCGACGATGATCTCGTCGACGAGTGCGACGGGTGACTTGGTGCGCGATTGCGCCGCACGGTCGACCACTTCGGGGAGGAACTGGGTGGTCCACCAGTAGGCGAGGGCGCGGTCGAGATCTCCATCACCCCGACGGAGGTCTGCGACCCTCGTGGCCCCACTGCGGTAGTGCGACGGATCCTCCATGCCGAGGAAGAATCGCGTGCTGAGGACCGCGAAGCCCTCGCACCGTCCGCCCGTGAGCCCGTTGTTCCACTCCTCGAGGCGTTGCACCGTCGCGGGACGCAGGATGCACTCGGTCTCGGGTCCCGGAGCGCACACCGCCGCGCGACCGAACAGATCGACGAGGATCTGGATGCTGATATTCCCGTCGGCCTCGGTGGAGCGACCCCAGTTCGCGAACGAGAAGTCGTCGGTGTCGGGTCGGAACCCGTTGTCCACGCACAGGGTTCCCTCGCCGAGTCCGGGAGTCGCGAGATCGGTGCAGTGGGAGTCCACGAGTGCCACGAGAGCGGCGGTGTCGGAATTGGTCGTGCCCGAGCCCGTGCAGGCGGTCGCGACGAGGACCGATGTCGCGAGTTTCGCGACGCGGGCCCCCGCACCGGTCCACCTGCGTCGACGAATCATGGCGGAAAGGTAATCCTGTCGGTGCGAAAGGGTAAGTCCGGCCCGGTCCGTGTGGGAAAATCAACTGCCACGCCGACGAGGGGACGAGGGAGGCACCGATGACCACCACGAGCGGCACCGCCGAGCCCTCCGTTCGTCGCATCGCCCTCGTGGGGCTCGCGGCCGGGTTGCTGTCGGGCATGTTCGGTGTGGGGGGCGGGATCCTCATCGTCCCCGGTCTCGTGCTCGTTGCCAAGATGGACCAGCGCACCGCGCACGGCACCTCGCTCGCGGCCGTCCTGCCGATCGCGGTCTCGTCGTTCCTCACCTACTTCTCGAACGACCTGATCGATTGGCCGGTGGCGATATGGCTCGCGGTCGGTGCCGTCGCGGGCACCGTGCTCGGCACGAAGTTGTTGAACATCCTGCCCCTCAAGACGCTGGCGCTGTCGTTCGCCGGGCTGCTCGTGGCGACCGCGGCGCGGCTCTTCTTCCAGGGCACGGGTCAGGGGCGCGGGACGGTCGATGCCGGGATCGCGGTCGCCCTCGTGCTGATCGGGCTCGCCACCGGGATCCTCGCTGGTCTGCTCGGTGTGGGTGGGGGCGTGGTGATGGTGCCCGCGCTGATGCTCGCGTTGTCCCTGCCGGGTGTCATCGCGAAGGGAACCTCGGTGGCGGTGATCATCCCCACCTCGATCATGGGCACGATACGGAACCGCAAGAAGGCGAACGCCGATCTGCGCGCCGCCGGCATCGTCGGTGCCGGTGGGATCATCTCGGCGGTCGCCGGGGGATGGGTCTCGGTGAGAATGGACGACGCGTTGTCGAACGTGCTCTTTGCGTGCCTGTTGCTCTTGGTCGCGGCACGTCTCGTGCGCGACGTGCGCGCAGAGACGCGCGCCGGGGAGTTGTCGACGCGCGGCGACTCGTCGGCCGGGAGCACCACGGAGTAGAACGCAGGTCATGGGCAAATCACGACTCGAGGGCAAGGTCGCCCTGATCACGGGTGGCGCGCGCGGAATGGGGGCCTCCGAGGCCGCACTCTTCGCCGACGAGGGGGCGAGCGTCGTGGTCAGCGACCTGCGCGTCGACGCCGGTGAGGAGACGGCCCGTCGCGTCTCGCCGGACGGGTCCGTGTGCCGCTTCGTGCGCCACGACGTCACCAGCGAGGACGACTGGGTGGCCACTGTCGCGTTCGTCCTCGACACCTTCGGTCGCATCGACATCCTCGTCAACAATGCGGGCATCTTCGAGGGTGGCACGGTGCTCGACACCACGCTCGAGGCGTACAGGCGCACGATCGACATCAACCAGGTCGGGGTGTTCCTGGGCATGAAGTCGGTGGCACCGCTCATGGTCGCCCAGAAGTCGGGGAGCATCGTCAACATCTCCTCGGTGGCCGGCATGGCGGGCACGCCGGGCTTCCTCGCCTACGGCGCGAGCAAGTGGGCCGTTCGCGGGATGACCAAGGGCGTGGCCCGGGAACTCGCACCATACGGCGTGCGGGTGAACTCGATTCATCCCGGCATCATCGACACACCGATGCTGGCCGCCTTCGACGACGCCGGTGTGCGCGAGTTGGTGCGCCAGCGCATCCCGGTGGGCTACGAGGCCGAGCCGGTGCACGTGGCGCGTCTCGCGCTGTACCTGGCGAGCGACGACTCGAGTTACTCGACAGGGTCGGAGTTCATCGTCGACGGGGGGTGGTCGGCATGAGCATCCTCGGAACACGCGTGGTGCGCGTGGAGGACCCGAGGTTCCTCCGCGGCGAGGGAACCTACATCGCGAACCTCCCACTGCCCGGGGCGGTGCACCTCACCTTCGTGCGATCGTCGGTGGCGCACGCGCGCCTCGTCTCGGTGGATGTCTCGGGAGTCGCCGGGATGCCCGGGGTGGTGGCGATCTACACCGGCGCCGATGTCGAGCTCCTGCCCGCCAAGGCCGACCTGCGGATGATCAACCAGGACATCGAGTACCCGTTCGTCGCGCGCGACACGGTGCGCTTCGTGGGTGAGGTCGTTGCGGTCGTCGTGACCGAGACACCCGAGCAGGGGGCCGACGCCGCCGAGCAGGTGATCGTGGACTACGACCCGCTGCCCACCGTGGTCGACTCACGCGAGTCACTCGAGGGTGCGGTCCTCCTGCATCCCGCGGCCGGAACCAACGTCGCACTCACCTTTGCCGCCAAGGACGAGGGCGACATCTTCGAGGGCTGCGAGGTCGTGGTCGGTCTCGAGATCGAGAACCAGAAGGTGGCGACGGCGCCGCTCGAGGTGCGTTCGTGCGTGGCGCGCTGGGACGCGGACTCGGGACAGCTGACCCAGTGGGCGTGCAGCCAGGGCGCCCACGGCGCCCGTGACGGACTCGCCAAGGCCCTCGCGATCGACCCGACGCAGGTCCGCGTCATCACCCCCGATGTCGGCGGTGGCTTCGGTGCCAAGTCGGGCGTGTATCCCGAGGAGATCCTCGTGGGTTGGGTGGCGCGACGCCTCGGGCGGCCCGCACGGTGGACCGAGACACGCACCGAGAACATGCTCGCGATGGGGCACGCGCGCGCCCAGAAGCAGCGCACGAGGATGGGAGGGACTCGCGACGGGCGCATCATGGCGTACCGGCTCGATGTGGTGCAGGACGCGGGTGCCTACCCGAAGGGTGGGGCGGTGCTGCCGTTCATGACCCGGATGATGGCGAGCGGTGTGTACGACATCGCGCGCGTGCAGTTCGAGTCGCACAGTGTCGTGACGAACACGTCCCCCGTCGTGGCCTACCGCGGCGCGGGACGCCCCGAGGCGACGGCCGCCATCGAGCGCACCGTCGATGAGTTCGCGCGCGCCTGTGGTCTCGATCCCGCCGACGTGCGGCGGCGCAACTACCTGCGCCCGGAGCAGTTCCCCCTCACGACGGCGATGGGTGCCAAGTACGACAGCGGTGAGTACGAGAAGTCGCTCGAGGCCGCACTCGCGGTCGCGGGGTACGCCGATCTGCGCGCAGAGCAGGCGCGGCGGCGCGCCGCCGGTGACCCGGTGCAGCTCGGCATCGGGATCAGCACCTACGTGGAGACGACGAACCCGATGGGATCGGGCGAGTACGGAGCGGTCGAGATCACCCCCGAAGGTGGGGCCATCGTGCGCACCGGCGCCTCGCCCCACGGACAGGGTCACCACACCTCGTGGGCGATGATCGTCTCGCACACCACCGGTATCCCCATGGACAAGATCGAGTTCCGCTTCGGCGACACCGCCGACGTCGCCCGGGGCGGGGGAACGGGCGGATCGCGCAGTCTCCAGGTGGGCGGCACTGCCGCGAGGATGGCGGCTGAGACCGTCGTCGACAAGGCCCGCAAGATCGCCGCGAACCTCCTCGAGGCCGCACCAGAGGACGTCGTCATCGACACCGCACGCGGTGTCTTCCACGTGCAGGGCTCGCCCCAGCCGACCAGATCGTGGACCGAGGTCGTCGCGGCGACGTCATCGCCACTGTCGGGGGAGGCCGACTTCAAGCCAGAGGGAGCGACGTTTCCGTTCGGGTCGCACGTCTGCGTCGTCGAGGTCGACGCCGAGACGGGCGCGGTCGCGGTTCGCCGCCACATCGCCTGCGACGATGCCGGCACGATCATCAACCCCCTGATCGTCGACGGCCAGGTGCACGGTGGTGTCGCCCAGGGGATCGCCCAGGCACTCCTCGAGGAGGTGCTCTACGACTCCGACGGCAACCCCACCACGGCCAACCTCGCCGACTACGGGTTCATCAGTGCCGTCGAGGTGCCGTTCGTGGAGCGCGTCCCGATGGAGACCCCGACACCGCGCAACCCACTGGGAGCGAAGGGAATCGGCGAGGCCGGCACGATCGGTGCGACGCCGGCCGTGCAGAACGCGGTGGTCGACGCGCTCTCGCACCTCGGTGTCACCCACGTCGACATGCCCTGCACCAGTCGACGGGTGTGGGAGGCGATCCGCACCGCGACCTGAGACGTGCTCAGCCGGTGGGTGTGTCGCGAAGGTGCGCCCGGGCGAGGAACGAACCGCCGGCGATGAGCGCGAGCATGCCGACCATCGTGCCGACGAACGACCCGGTGCGACCGACGGCCCCGTAGGACCAGCCCGCGATCACCGACGCGAGGCCTCCCATGACCGTCTGCATGCCGCCGTAGAGGCCCTGTGCCGCGGCGAGACGCTCCTGTGGCACGGTCATCGCGACCGCGGCCGAACCCGCGGTGATCGTGAGTCCGTCGACGATTCCGTGCATCACGCCCACGCCGAGCATTGCCTGGGGCGATCCGAGCACCCCGTAGAGCGACATGAACAGCGATCCCGTCGTGAGGCCGCAGATCGCCGCCACGAACGGACCGATCCTCTGCGTGAGCCGACCCCCGATCGGGCCGAGGAAGAGCATCGGCAGGGCGAACAAGGTGATGCCGAGGTTCGCGATCCACGTCTCGGCGCTGATGTCGGCCATCATCACCGACCACAAGGTGTCGAAGGTGCCGATCATCAGGTACAGCGACAACCCGATCACCACCGCACCCGCATAGGGGGTGATCCTCAGCAGGTCGAAGGCGAGTCGCTGGCTCGGTGCGTCCTCGGCAGCCGCCTCGTCGATGTGCGACACGGCGAGCCCGACCCAGACGAGGATCATCAGCACCGCCACCGACACGAACGGCACCGCAAGCCCGAGGGTGTCGACGGTGAGAGCCGAGACGACCGGTCCGATCGCAAAGCCGCCCACGTCGAAGCTGACGAAGAGCCCGAGGTTCGTGCCCATGTTCCGTGGGTCCGAGACGATGATCACCCGGCGCGCCGCGGGTGTGACCATTCCCCCGCCCACGCCCATGATGAAGCGCGCGAGGAACAGGATCAGGAACGACTGGCCGAACCCCATCATCAGGTTGCCGACGATCTGCACTGCGACCCCGACCAGGATCATCGCCTTGGCATGGCCCTTGTCGGCGAGGGGCGCGAGGAAGATCTGGGAGACGAAGCCGGCGATGAACCCGACGCCGAGGATCAGACCGAGGTGCGACTCGGGGATCCCGAAATTGTCGCGGAAATCATCGACGACCGTGAACATTGTCCCGTAGCCCATCGCGCCGAGCCCGCACGCAGCCAGCATGAGATAGACGGTGCGACGGCGCACGGGGTCTCAGTTCGTGCCGGACAGCGTCGACTTCACGTGGTCGATCAACTCGACCCACGAGCGGCGCAGGCCCGGGTGCAGTTCGTACCGCTCGACCTCGTCGATAGGGACCCACCGCATGTCCTCGGACTCCGCGTTCGCCTCGTGTGCGCCGGGGTCGGTCCGGGCGTGGGCGATCACGGTGTCGTAGCGCCAGTTGCCGTGGTCGTCGGAGAAGATCGCCTTGAACGCGAGCACAGAGGGGTCTATTCCGGCCTCTTCCCAGGCCTCCCGGGCCGCGGCCGTCATCGAGTCCTCGTGCGAGTCGAGCGCGCCGCCGGGCAGTGCCCATGTGCCCCCACCGTGGGTCCACGACGCGCGCAACTGCAGGAGGACCGCGGCCGGATCGAGGTCCGTGCGCACCAGCAACAGGCCGGCCGCACCGTGGAGACCCCAGTGCACCTGGCCGCACTGGCACCTGACCCAGCCGTCACCGTCCCGCACGCCCACACAACCGATGTTGGCACACGCCGCCGCGCGGGGAGGGGGTCCGTTCGGCGGGACTACGGTGGCGACGTGCAGGTGAACCGCATCACGGGAGTGTTCGGAGCCGAGGTGATCGTCGGTGACCTCGGGGCCCTCGACGATGGCGGGCTCGCCGAACTGCGTGCACTCGTGTGCGAGCACGAGTTCGTCGTCGTGCCGAACCAGTCGCTCACCGCGCTCGAGCAGGTGGAGTTCTCGCACCGTCTCGGGCCGCCGGCCGACTCCCCGTTCATCGAACCGAGCCCCGACCACCCCGAGGTCATCAAGGTCCTCAAGGAGGTTCGTGACGGCGGAGCGTTCAACTTCGGCGGCGCGTGGCACAGCGACTTCTCTTTTCAGGCCGCGCCGCCTTCGTTCACCGTCCTCCACGCGATCGACATCCCTCCCTACGGGGGCGACACGCTCTGGTCCTCGATGACGGCGGCGTGGCGGGTCTTGTCCCCGGAGAAGCAGGAGGAGTTGAGCCGCATCTTCGCGGTCCACACGGCGCGCGACGCCTACTCGCCGAGGATGCAGGCGATCCATTCGGGACTGTCGTCGATGACCATCGTGTGCGACGAATCGGCGAATGA
Organism: Actinomycetota bacterium; assembly: GCA_016870775.1. Taxonomy (GTDB): domain Bacteria; phylum Actinomycetota; class Acidimicrobiia; order Acidimicrobiales; family Ilumatobacteraceae; genus UBA2093. The sequence goes on along the minus strand of VGAK01000008.1, from coordinate 40,235 downwards.
CACCCGCGTCCATCCACTCGTCACCACGCACCCCGAGACCGGCAAGCAGGTTCTGTTCTTCAACCGCGGCTATGTGCGCGACCTCGTCGGCTTCGACGACCCCGATGCGAAGGCCCGCCTGCTCGAATGGCTGCACGCCCACACGACCGATGCCCGGTTCACGCTGCGCCACCGGTGGACGGCCGGTGACGTGGCGATCTGGGACAACCGTTCCACCCAGCATTACGCCCTGAACGACTACGCCGGGTTCCGGCGCGAACTGCACCGCACCACGATCGCTGGCACCGTTCCGGTCCGTTGAGCGCGACCGATCGGTGAGTCCCACCTCGGGCACGGCGGTGCCTTCGGGTTCCCCTCGTCCCTGTGTGAGATGCCATCTGGGGTGCGAGCCCCGCGACCATCGATTTTCGCTGCGGGAGGGCCCGCAGAGCGGGGGTTTGGGCCGGTTTTTGACCCCCGGACCTGCTCAGAGTCGGCGGTGAAACCCCCATATGGGCCATGTGGGGTCGTTCAGGCGGCTGAAAACCTGATTGCCAATTGAGTTTTCCCCAGACCCCGGGATAGTTTCTACCTCTGACAGTTATCCAGGGTGGCACTCGTCGCCCGAGTCCCTAGGGAGAAAAACATGAAGAAGAGCCGTGTGATGCGCGCGACTGCGTTGCTCATCGGTCTGTCGCTCGTGGGCGTTGCCTGCGGTGGCAGTGACGATTCCGCCAGCGACACCACTGCCGCGGCGCCGTCCGAGGGTGGAGACCTCACCGGGATGAAGGGCACCACGCCGCTCGTCGAGCTCTCCCAGGAGTTCAAGGACCGCCTCCTCGAGGTGGACCCCGCTCTGAAGGACTACTCCTACGCTGCCGAGACCTACGACTCGGTCGTGATCATCGCCCTCGCGGTCGAGAAGGCCGGGGACGACGGCATCGCGTATGCCTCGGAGATCAACGGCGTCACCCGTGACGGCGAGAAGTGCACCGACTACGCGTCGTGCCGCGAGCTCCTCCAGGGCGGCAAGGACATCGACTATGACGGTGTCTCGGGCCCGCTCGAGTTCGCCGGCAACGGTGAGCCGCTGAAGGCCTCCTACGGCGTCCTCCAGTTCGGTGCGGACAACCGTCTCGCCGACGATCTCACCACCTACATCGAGGCAGCCGCCCCGGCAGATGCCGACGTTGCTGCTGTCCCCGTCGAGGGTGATCGCAAGGGCGACGGCGTGCTGACGCTCGGCTCGATCCTGCCCCAGACCGGTTCGCTGTCGTTCCTCGGTGCGCCGATGTTCGCCGGATTCGACCTCGCCGTGAAGGACGTGAATGCCGCTGGCGGCGTGCTCGGCAAGGACGTCGTGGCGATCAAGGGTGACTCGGGTGATGCAACCACCGACACCGCCTCCAAGACCGTCGATGCTCAGCTCTCGCAGAACGTGGACGCCATCGTCGGTGCCGCTTCGTCGGGCGTGAGCCTCACGGTGATCGACAAGATCACGGCCGCCGGCGTGGTGCAGTTCTCGCCCGCCAACACCTCGAAGGCGCTCTCGGGCTATGCCGACAAGGGTCTCTACTTCCGCAGCGCCCCCTCGGACATCGTCCAGGGTGCGGTGCTCGCAGAGGTCATCAAGGGTGACGGTGCGTCGAAGGTCGCGATCATCGCGCGCAACGACTCCTACGGCACGGGCCTCGCGGAGGACCTCGCCAAGAACCTCGAGGCCGGTGGTCTCGAGGTCGTCGTGACCAAGATCTACGACGAGAAGGCGACCGCCTTCGACGCCGAGGTCGACGAGATCAAGGCGGCCGGTCCGGACGCCGTGGCCATCATCGGTTTCGATGAGACCTCCAAGATCCTCGCCACCATGGTGGAGAAGGGCGTCGGTCCGAAGGCCATCAAGGTCTACGGGTGCGACGGCAACATGGGCAACGCCCTCGGGGAGAACTTCGACGCCGGCAAGTGATTGCCTGCTGATCGAACTCGATTCGAACGCGGAAAGGCCCGGGCGAAAGCCCGGGCCTTTCTCTTTCTCTCGTTGCACCAACGGATCGGCGCCTCCGTTCCGATCGACTGCCACGGGTGCCCGCGGTGACGGCGCGTGCCCGCGGAGGGTCCGGCTGTCGGCGGGTGCGCCGGCTACCGGCGGGTGCTCTTGGCGAGGGTGCCCAGGTAGAGCTCGATGACCTTGGGGTCCTTCAGCAGGTCGCGACCCGCGCCCGTGTAGGCGTTTCGGCCCTGGTCGAGCACGTAGCCGCGGTCGACCACCTGGAGGCAACGGCTCGCGTTCTGCTCGACCATCAGGATTGCCACACCGGACTCGTTGATCTGCTTGCACTGGATGAACACCTGGTCCTGGAGCGCCGGTGCGAGACCAGCCGAGGGTTCGTCGAGGAGCAGCACCGTGGGCTCGAGCATCAGTGCGCGCCCCATCGCCACCATTTGGCGCTCGCCACCCGAGAGCGAGCCCGCGCGTTGGTCGAGACGCTCGCCGAGGCGCGGGAACATCGTCACCGAGTAGTCGAGTCGCTCGTCCAACAGGTCGGGCCGCAGGAAGCACCCCATCTCGAGGTTCTCGCGCACCGTCAGCGAGGGGAACACGTTGCGGGTCTGGGGCACGAATGCCACCCCGCGGGCCACGAGTTCGTAGGGCTTCATGCCCGTGATCTCCTCACCCTTGAGGTGGACGCGCCCGCTGCGGATGTTGACGAGGCCGAGCACCGCCTTCAGCAGCGTCGACTTCCCGGCACCGTTCGGGCCGATGATCCCGACGAACTCACCCTCGGCGACCGTGAGGTCGCATCCGTTCAGGATGTCCACCTCGGGCACGTAGCCCGCGGTCACCTCCCTGAGGTCGATCATGTTGCCCGCCATCAGCCATCCCCCAGGTCCGAGTCGTGGTGCGCACCGAGATAGGCGTCGATGACCGCCTGGTTGGCGCCGATGTCGTCGGCGGTCCCCTCGGCGATGACGGCACCCTCGGCCATCACGATGATCCAGTCGCTGATCTCGCGCACCATGTCCATGTCGTGCTCGACGAAGAGAACGGTGCGTCCCTCGGCGCGAAGTCCCTTGATGTGCTCCAGCAGGTTCTGCTTGAGGGCCGGGTTCACGCCCGCCATGGGCTCGTCCAGCATCACCATCTCGGGCTCCACCATCAGGGCCCGCGCCATTTCGAGCAACTTGCGCTGGCCGCCGGAGAGCCCACCCGCCAGTTCGTCGCGCATGTGGGCCAGGTTGAAGCGCGCCAGGAGTTCCTCGGCGCGCGCGGTGATCTGGGCCTCCTGCCCGCGCCACAGCGGCGCGAACAGACCGCGGAAGAGGTTCTCGCCGCGCTGGTCGGTTGCGCCGAGGCGCATGTTCTCGATCACCGTCATTCGCGACAGGGCCTTGGTCAACTGGAACGTGCGCACCATTCCCATGCGCGCCACCTTGTGGGCCGCGATGCCCACGAGGTGCTGTCCGTTGAAGGTCGAGGTGCCCTCGTCCGGGGTGTCGAAGCCGGTGAGGAGGTTGAAGAACGTCGTCTTGCCGGCGCCGTTGGGGCCGATCAGCGCGGTGATCCTGTTGCGAGGGACCTCGATGTGGGCGACGTTCACCGCCAAGAGACCGCCGAAAGCCCGACGGATCCCGTCGACGACCAGGATCGCGTCGTCCTTGCGCGAGCCGGGCACCGGTTGCCAGACCGGTTGGTCAGCGGACATCGAAGGCCTGCTCTCTCTTGTCGCCGAAGATGCCCTGTGGCCGCACGATCACCAGCGTTGCGAGTGCGAACCCAGCGACGATGTAGCGGATCTGGGAGAAGTTGTTCTGGTCGACGATCCACGTCGGGATCAGGGGCGTCGGGTCCTGGGGCGTCGTGCGTGTCGCCTGCTGGAGGGTGATGTCGACGAACTGGATCACGAAGAGGAAGATCATCGTCCCCACGATCGGGCCCTTGGCGCTGGCGACACCGCCGAGGATGATGATCGTGTAGCAGAAGAAGGTGAGGGTGGTCGAGAAGTCCTGCGGCTGTGACGACTGCTTGTCGAGCACCAGCCACATGCCGCCGAGCGCCCCGATGAACCCACCGATGATCAGACTCTGCATCTTGTGGGCGAAGACGTTCTTGCCGAGGCTGCGCGCGGCATCCTCGTCCTCACGAATGCTCTTGAGCACGCGACCCCACGGACTGCGCATGAGCGCCCAGATGCCGGTCGAGATGACAGCCACGAGCAGCCAGCCGATCATCAGCAACCACAGGCGATAGCCGTCGACCTTCTGGGCCCACAGGGTGATCCCGTCGGCGGGCAACGGGTTGATGTTCTCCATGAACCTCGTGAACCCCTGTAGACCGTCGTTGCCGCCGGTGAGCCATGTGAACCGCACCGAGTTGAGGAACAACCGGATGATCTCGGCGACCGCGATCGTCACGATCGCGAGGTAATCGGCCCGTAATCGCAGGGTCGGAATGCCGAGCAGGAGGGCGAGCAGCACGGCCATCACCACCACCAGCAGCATCGAGAGCGGCCACGGCCAGTCGAAGCGGTTGATGGGGATCGACAGAGAGTAGGCACCGATCGCGGCGAAACCGGCCTGACCGAAGTTGAGGAGACCGGTGTACCCGAAGTGCACGTTCAACCCCGAGGCCACGAGGATGTAGGCCACCGCGTTCGCACTGATCGCGGTGTAGAAGGAGTTCGACAGGATCAGGTCCCACTTCATCCGATGCGCTCCTTCCTCCCGAGAAACCCCTGCGGACGCACGAGCAGGATCACCACGAGCGAGATCAACGCACCGAGGGTCTTTAGCTCCACCACGTTCGGGAACACCCAGGTCCACAACTCGGTGAACATCCCGATCACGAAGGCGCCGACCAGCGCTCCGAACGGGTTGCCGAGACCGCCCACGGTGATCGCGGCGAACATCAGCAGGAGGATGATGTTGCCCATGTCCCATTGGGTGCCGGTGGCGGCTCCGAGCATCACGCCACCGAGACCCGCGAGCGCGCCGCCGATCAACCACACCGTCAAGATGATGCGGTTGGTGTTGATGCCGGTGGCCGATGCCAGATCGGGGTTGTCCGAGACCGCCCGGATCGCCTTGCCGAGTCTGGCGCGCAGGAGGAACAACGAGACACCCACGACCACGACACTGGAGACGGCCATGATTCCCAGGTCGCGCGGGGTCACGCCGAACGGACCGAAGTCGATCTCGGGATCACCCACGTACTGGCGGAAGCGGCGGTTGCGGCCGCCGAAGAAGAAGAGGTACACGTAGCGGATACCGATCGCGAGGCCGATCGACACGATCATCATCGAGGTGAGGCTGATGCCCCGCCGGCGGAGGGGGCGCCAGATCCGGCTCTCGAACCCACCGGCCATGAGCGCCGAGGCGGCGACACCGAAGGGTGTTGCCACGAGGAGGTGCAACTCTGGACCGCCCTGGTTGAGCCAGAAGGTGACGAGGGCTCCGATCGTGACGATCTCACCGTGGGCGAAGTTGGTGAGTCCTGTCGTTCCGTAGATGAGTGAGAGTCCGATCGCGCACATCGCGATGACCAGGCTGAACTTGACGCCGTTGACGAGCGTCTGGGGGAGAAGTTCCCACCGGTTGATGGCTGCCCGTTCGGTGTCGCCGACGAAGAAGTTGACGGTCTTGGCGCCCGAGCCGATCGTGACTCCGGAGGAGAAACTCACGGTGAAGGTGGTCGGGGAGTCGGGGCCCGCCTCGACTTCCGTGGGCAGGCTGGCCGTGTCCAGCACGACCTCGTAGTCACCCTGCTTGGGGACCGTGAGGGTGACCTTGCCGGTCGCGTCCGTGGTTCCGGTGACCGGGCCGGCGGCGCCAGTCGCGGTGATCTTGACACCCGGGAGGGGTTTGTTGACCGTCACGTCGTCGGTCCTTTGCTGCTCGACAACACTGACCACGATGTCGGCCTCGTCGTCGGTGGCCTGAACTCCTGGTTCCCGAACTCCGGTTGCCGTGCCACCACTCGCACGGCCCACGGACGGTGGGGTCTCGGCCGCAGTGGCCCGGGCGCCGAACATCGGTGCGACGAAGGAGAACGCCACCATCACCAACAGGGTCCACAGCCCGATCCGACGTCTCTGTGTCACCGTGTGTTCGTCTCGTGGACCCATGAAGCCTTCGCACCCGTGGGCTCCCTGCTAGACACAGGTGCCCAATGGTCCAGATCACACTAGTGCCGCGATCCGCCCGCCGATGAGGCCGTTGGAGTCCCGATGATGTCGGGCAGACACATCGGGACGACTCATCCCAGCGTCGGGGTGGTGATTGCCTCGGTTCTCTTCGGCACCTCGGGCACGGCTCGGTCGTTCGCGCCCGAGACTGCGTCGTCGCTCTCGATCGCGGGGGTCAGGTTGATGGTGGGAGCGATCCCCCTCCTCGCGTACGGGATGGTGACCGACCGAGCGGGACGGCCCCGGTTGCGCGTCGATGCGGTCGCGGCGGGGCTCGCGATGATGCTCTTCCAGGTCTGTTTCTTCAGCTCCATGGAGCACTCCGGCGTCGCGGTCGGCACGATGGTCACAATCGGCAGCGGCCCCGTCATCGCCGCGGCACTGGATGCCGTGACTGGTCGTCGCCCCTCGGCACGGGTCGCGGGCGCGCTATTCGCAGCCCTCGCGGGACTGGTGATGCTCGTGTTCGGCACCCCTGCCGATGCAGATGGCGGGTTCTCGGTGCGGGGGACCGCATCCGGGTTCGCAGCCGGTGCCTGTTATGCGGTCTACACGATGCTGTGCAAGCGGCTGCTCGAATCCGGGTGGAGCGGCACGTGGACCATGGCGTGGACTTTCACGGTGAGCGCGGTGAGCTCGGTGGTGCTGGTCGTGCCATCGTCGACGGAGTGGCTCGGCACGCCGAGTGGTCCGGTGACCGTGGCCTATCTCGGTCTCGTCACGATCTCGGTCGCGTACTTGTTGTACGCGCGGTCGCTCTCGCGCCTGAGTGGATCGACGGTCGTGACGCTCACCCTCGTGGAGCCGGTGACGGCCACGTCGCTCGGCGCGCTCGTTCTGGGAGAGCAGATCGGGGTGGTGAGCTGGCTCGGGGCGGCGATCGTGGTGGGTGCTCTCATCGTGGTGGGAAGTGGCGCCGCGCTCGGGTCGTCGCCTGCCGGGGCACCAGAGCACCGGCCCGGCTGATCACCGGCCCGGCTGGTCACTCAGCGACTGGAGGAATCGCCTCACGGCCATCGCGTTCTCCCGGCGCCACGTGGCCACCACCCCGGGGTCCCGGGTCGCGAGCAGGTGCTCGATGAGCGGCGCGAACACCCGGCGCTGTCGGTCGAGGAAGTGTGCGGTCTCGAGGCCCAGTTGCTCGCGCAGCATGAGCTTCACCAACAGTTCGGTGCGCACATCGCGGAGGTGCTCGACGGGGGTGTCGAGCCACGCGAGGGAGTGTTTCTTGCCGCGCGCGGTTGCTGTCACCACCATCTTGTCGGCACCGCCGCCGTCGCGGGGCGTGCCACGCCGGGCGAGATCGTCGTCGACGAGTGCATCGATGGCCCGGTAGGTGAGCTGGCGCGATAGCGACCAAGCACGCCCGATCCCGCCCTCGGGCGAGAGTTCCCGTTGGAGGGCCCAACCGTGCCGTGATTCGGCAACCACGAGGGCGAGCACCACCTCGCGTGCGAGGATCGGATCGGATCTCGCCATGGACCGAGACTAACGGTGTTGCCGAAGTAGTCAACGTCTGACTACCCTCGTGGTGTGCGTGCACCGCGGCTCCCCCTCCGCGTCGTCCCCATCGCCGTGCTCGTTGCTGGGTGTGGGTCGCCCAGCCCCGGTCCTGCCGGGGGACTCGATGGCGAGTGCGTCGGGGTGTCGGGGCGTGCGATCACGATTCTCGCGGCGAGTTCGGTCTCGGGCCTGCTCGGTGCCTCCAGGGAGGGGTTCATCGAGAACGACCCGTGCGTGGATGATGTCCGGTTCAGCTTCGGTTCCTCGGCGACGCTCGCCGGCCAGGTGGTGAACGGGGTCCCCGCCGATGTGTTCATCTCGGCGAGCGGCGCGACCATGGACACTGTCGTCGTTGCGGGACTCACCGTCGGCGAGCCCGTGCTGTTCGCGCGCAATGTCGCTGCGATCATGGTGTCGACACGCACGACAGGGCCGATCTCGACACTGGGTGATCTCGCCGGCAGCGCGCTGACCACCGGGTTGTGCGTCGCGACGGCGCCGTGCGGGAAGCTCGCCGATGCGGTCCTTGCGAGGGCCGGCATGGATCGCGCGGAGGTCGTCGACACCGAGGCCGCCTCGGTGGAGGATCTCGTGACCAAGATCGAGGTGGGTGAGTTGGACGCCGGGATCGTCTACGGGAGTGATTGTGTGACGGCACGAGAGTCGGTGCGGTGCGTGGCCATCCCGTCGGACCAGAACTCGACCACCGAGTACTTCGCGGTGGCGCTCACCGAGTCGCCCCCGGTGACACGGTGGCTCGCGCTGATGACCAGCGCCTCCTTCCAACGGCGACTCGTCGATGATTTCGGATTCCTCGCACCGTGAGCCCGTCGTGAGTGCCCCCGTGCGTTCCGCGCGTTCGTTGACCGCAGCCGCCGCTGTGGCGGCGATGTTCGTGGTGGTCCCGCTTGCGAGCGTGGTGTGGCGCGCACCTCTCGGTGATGCATGGTCGATCCTGTCGGGATCGGCCTCGCGTGACGCGCTGGTCGTCTCGGCGCAGACCTCGGTCATTGCCGCCATCCTGAGTTGCGTGCTCGGGGTGCCCCTGGCCTGGTGGCTCGCGCGCACGACCGCACGGGGTGCCTCTGTCGTGCGCACGCTCTGCATCGCACCAATGGTGCTGCCCCCCGTGGTCGGCGGCATCGCGCTCCTGGCGGCGTTCGGCCGTCGTGGTGTGCTCGGAGCCCCGCTCGAAGAGTGGTTCGGGGTGACGATCCCCTTCACGCGCGCCGCGGTGGTGATGGCCCAGGTGTTCGTGGCGATGCCGTTCCTCGTGCTCTCGGTCGAGGCAGCGTTTCGTCAGGCGGGCAGCGATCTCGAGGAGGCAGCCCGCACCCTCGGTGCCGGGCCGGTCCGCGTGTTCTGGCAGGTGGCAGTTCCGTCGGCCGGGGCAGGGATCGCGGCGGGGGCAGTGCTGGCGTGGGCGCGGTCGCTCGGTGAATTCGGCGCCACGATCACATTCGCGGGCAGTCTGCAGGGTCGCACGCAGACCCTCCCGATGGTTGTCTATGAGTCCGCGGCACTCGACTACCGGCAGTCTCTGGTGCTGTCGCTGCTGCTGATCGTGGTCTCGGTCACGGTGCTGGCACTGCTGCGGGACCGATGGATCGGTGGATTCTCGCGATGAGTCTCGTCGTCGACGGTGTGGTCGCCCGGGGTGCGTTCTCGCGGGTCGTGTCGATCTCGATCGAGCCGGGTCGCCCGGTCGGGCTCGTGGGCCCGAACGGATCGGGCAAGAGCACCACGCTCCGGGCGATCGCCGGTCTCGATCGTCTCGCATCGGGGACCATCTCTTTGGATGGCTCCGTACTCGACGGTGCGGACGCGTTCGTGCCGGCGGAGTTGCGGGGTGTCGGAGTCGTGTTCCAGACCATGCGGCTCTTTCCCCATCTGACCGCCCTCGACAACGTCGCATTCGGACTCCGCTGCGCGGGTGCGTCGCGCCACGACGCGCGCGGGCAGGCTCGACGTCTGCTCACATCGGTCGGCGCCGACCACGTCGCGGATCGTCGGCCGGCGACCTTGAGCGGGGGAGAGGCCCAACGTGTGGCGCTCGCACGAGCACTGGCACCGTCGCCGCGGGTCCTTCTCCTCGACGAACCATTCGCCTCGGTCGATGCGGACTCGAGACCTGCGCTCCGGGCACTCCTGCGGTCGCTCGTGGTGGGTTCGGGAATCTGCTCGGTGATCGTGTCGCATGATCGAGCCGACATCTCCGACCTCACCGATGTCGTGGTCGACCTCGGGTCAGCCGGCTGACGAGAGAATTTTCCCCGTCGTTCACCTCGGGTTCACCAAGCAGTGCGGTTGCGATCATCGGCCGATGCGAGGATCGCCGGGTGAGCACAGAGACGGATGTCCCTGAGATCCGACTCATCAGCGGAGTGCGCAAGCGCACCGACATGCTCTTTCGTGGGGCGATGACGGTTGGTGCGCTTGCTTCGCTCGTGATCCTCGCCCTCATCGCGGGGTTCCTTCTCTTCCGCGGTTTCCAGATCTTTGCCGACTTCGGCCTCGGGTTCCTCACGTCGTCGACCTGGGACTCGGGAGACGTCAATGATCCGACGACCGCCAGGTTCGGGATCGCTGCCATGCTCGTCGGCTCGGTCCTCATCGCCACGATCGCGGTCGTGGTCGCTGTTCCCTTCGCGATGTCGGCTGCACTCTTCATCGAGTACTACGCGCCACGCGCGGTGCGGACGGTGCTCACCTCGGTGCTCGATCTCATCGCGGCCGTTCCCTCGGTGATCTGGGGCATCTGGGGCTACTCGGTGTTGATGCCGGATGCCGAGGGCTGGGCCAAGACTCTTCATTCGTGGCTGGGATGGTTCCCCTTGTTCGACGTGCCCGCACCGATCTTCGGTCGTTCACCGTTCATCGCCGGTCTGCTGCTCGCGATGATGATCCTGCCGATCGTCACCTCGGTTGCGCGCGAGGTCTATGGCCAGGCACCCCGCGACCATGTCGACGCGGCGTACGCACTCGGAGGCACCCGGTGGGGTGCGCTCCGCACGGTGGTCATTCCGTTCGGTCGCAGCGGACTCGTCGGTGGGGCGATGCTCGGACTCGGTCGAGCACTCGGTGAGACGGTGGCCGTGTTCCTCGTCCTCAATCTCGTCTTCGATGTCAATTTCAAGATCCTCGCCTCGGCCGGCGGCAACGTCGCGTCGCTGATCGCATCGAGATTCGGTGAGGCCTCGCCGTATGAACTGAAGGGACTCATGGCCGCCGGACTCGTGCTGTTCCTGGTGACGTTGTTGGTGAACGCGGCCGCGACGGCAGTCGTGAAGAGGGCAAAGGTCGCAGTGTGAGCACCGCAGTGATCGAGTCGGTGACGCCCGCGCCGCGGCGGCCGTGGCGCCAGCCGCGCAAGGTGGCGCTCGAGACCACGATCCTGGTCGTTGCCTCGGTGGTGTTCGCGCGCTTCCTCGAGGCCGCGACGGGACTGGCAGGGGTCCTCGGTCTCTATGTCGGCTTCGCGGTCGCTCTGCCGGTGCTCGCGATCGTGTCGGTTGTCCGCAAGGGTCGCAATGCCACCATCGACCGGTTCGCAACCTCGGTTCTGGTGGTGGCTTTCGGCGTGGTCTGCATCCCGTGGATCTCGGTCATCTCGACCGTGGTGCGCAACGGCTCGAGGGCCTTCTACTCGGGCTACCTGACCACCGACATGCTGATCACCGGCGTGGATGATCCGTTGAACACCGGTGGTCTGGCGCACGCACTCGTGGGATCTGTCCTTGTCGTCTTGATCGCATCATTCATCGCGGTGCCGCTCGGCATCGTCGCGGCCATCTACATCGTCGAGGTGAAGGGTCGATTCGCCGGATTCGTGCGGTTCCTCACGCAGGCCATGAGCGGTGTGCCCTCGATCGTTGCGGGCCTGTTCGTGTACGCCACGATCGTGATCTTCTTCGGTGGGTTCAGCGCATGGGCCGGCGCCTCGGCACTGGTTGTCCTGATGCTGCCGACCGTGGCGCGCACCTCCGAGGAGGTGCTCAAGCTCGTCTCGGACGATCTGCGCGCCGCAAGCTACGCACTCGGCGCGACCCAGGCCCGCACGACATTCTCGGTCGTGTTGCCGACCGTGTTCTCCGGTCTGATCACCGCGGCCGTGCTCGGAGTGGCACGCGTCGCCGGTGAGACCGCACCGTTGCTGCTCACCACGTCGTACTTCGTCAAGACCAGCACCAATCTGAACGAGCCGATCGCCACGATGCCGATCTACATCTTCTCGAGCCTCGGGATCGGCACCGAGAACTCCATCGCGCGGGCCTGGGGTGGATCCCTCGTGCTCCTCGCCGCCGTGTTGATCCTGTTCCTCATCGCCCGCATCGCCAGCAACCGACTCTCCCGAAAGTGAGCCATTCCATGGACCAGCCAACGAGCAACGAACCGACCAATGTCGACACCGGGGAAGTGGTCAAGCCCGTCATCGACGCTCCGGCCGCACCGGTCGAGGACCGGACCCGTCGCCGGGCACGCAACCTCGAGGTGGGCAGCGCCAAGGGTCTCGAGGCCGTGGGTGTGCACGCATGGTTCGGCAACCACCACGCACTCGCAGATGTCTCGCTTCACTTCCCGGAGAACACCGTCACGGGACTCATCGGTCCCTCCGGGTGCGGCAAGTCCACGTTCCTGCGGCTCCTCAACCGGATGCACGAGTTCATCCCGCGATCTGCGATGGCCGGGGAGGTTCTCTTCGAGGGGCGCGACATCTATGGACCCGGCGTCAGCCCCACCGAGATCCGCCGCCGCATCGGGATGGTGTTCCAGAAGCCGAATCCGTTCCCCGCGATGAACATCGGCGAGAACGTGGTTGCGGGCCCGAAACTTGCTCGACTGCGCGTCGAGGACCGCGATGCCCTCGTCGAGGAGTGCCTGGTGCGAGCCGGCCTGTGGAAGGAAGTGAAGGATCGGCTCGACGCCCCGGCAGGTTCACTGTCTGGTGGTCAGCAGCAGCGGCTCTGTATCGCGCGGTCGCTCGCGCTGCGTCCCGATGTGCTCCTGCTCGATGAGCCCTGTTCGGCACTCGATCCGGGGTCGACCCTGCGTGTCGAGGAGACCATCGTGCAGCTCTCCGAGACGATGACGATCGTGATCGTGACGCACAACATGCAGCAGGCCGCGCGCGTGTCGGATTACTGCGCCTTCTTCCTCTCCGATGGTGGACCGGGACGACTGATCGAGGCCGATCTCACCTCGAACATGTTCTCGAACCCCTCCGACGAGCGCACCGCGAACTACGTGCAGGGTCGCTTCGGCTGAGCCGGGGCGGTTCACCCATTGTTCACCGACCCGTCGTCCGGGGTTGGTGGCGCGGAGAGATTGGCGAAAAGTGCCCTTTGTACCTTCTGGAACGTGACCGAACCTCTCATGTCGGCACCGAAACCCAAGGAGACAACAACCATGGCAAGACGACGTCGAATCGTCGCGGGACTCGCAGCCGCACTCGCGGCCGGAGTCACCTCGGTGGCGCCGGTGGGCGCAACGCCGAGTCCCGTCAATGTCGGAGGAGGTGGCGCCACATTCCTCGCGAACATGATGGACGTCTGCCGTGCTCTGTACAACTCGAACACTGCCTCGAACCCCGGCAAGGATGTCGTCACCTACGCGTCCGTCGGATCCGGGTCGGGCAAGAGCGGGTTCCGCACCGGCACCTACGACTTCGGTGGAACCGAATCGGCCTACGGCGCGACCGAGACCAAGCCCAGCAACTTCGTCTACGTGCCCCTCGTCGGCGGCCCGATCGCGATCGGCTACCGCATCGACGGGACCGCGCCGGCGGGAGCACAGATCAAGCTGACGGGCGAGCTGGTCGCGAAGATCTTCGCCGCCCAGATCACGAACTGGAACGACCCGGCAATCGCCGCGGTCAACAAGGCGACCGCCGTCGCGCTCAAGGCCTCGGTCGCCGCGAACGGCGTGACCGTGAAGTCAACCGTGAGGGGCACCAACGTGACCTTCACCGCCACGATGACGCCGGCCGCGTTGAAGCGCTTCAAGGGCAAGAAGATCACCGTCACCCCGGTCACCGACGGGACCGCCGGCACGCCGGTCATGGACGCCGGTGCCCGCAAGAGCGTGACCAAGCTCGTGATCCTCGCCGAGAAAACCTCGTACGAGGTCAAGGCGGGCACCCGAGTGATCGGCACCCTGGTGCCGAAGGCCTACACCCTGGGCGTGAACGTGACCTTCCCGAGCCTGCAGATCAAGGTGGCATACCGTCAGGGCAACTCGGGCACCACCAACAACTTCGCGAACTACCTCAACAAGGAGTTCCCGACGATCTGGACCAAGGCCACGAGCGATGCCTTCACGACCGCGTTCCCCGGCACGATGCCCACGGACGGCACCTTCCAGGCCGCACAGGGCAACGACGGTGTCTCGAACCAGGTGCGCGACAACAACGGCACGGTGACCTATGCCGAGCTCTCGTTCCTCACCGAGCGCAACATCTCGTACGCGAAGGTGTCGAATGCGGTGGGTAAGTACGTCGCTCCGAGCCCGGAGTCCTCGGCGAAGAATCTCGCGGCGGCCGACGTGGCAACCGACGGTGTGACGACACTCAACTACAAGGCGACCGACGCCGCGTCGTACCCGATCAACGCCATCTCGTACGGGCTCGCGAGCACCGCAGCATCGGCAAAGGCGACGGCCGTGAAGTCGTACTTCACGTACTTCCTGAACAAGTGCGCACCGACCCAGGCTGCCCCGACGGGCTACACAGCCCTGACCGGCGAGATCCTGACCAAGGCACTCGCCCAGGTGGCAAAGATCGGCGCAGGCTGATCATCCTCGACAACTGAATCCCCAATGCGGCAGGGATCCGGGGTGACCCGGGTCCCTGTTCGCATCCCGGGGCACGCCGGGTCTGTCTGGTTCGTGGTTCAGTGCGCGGAGCGACGGTGTGTGCCGAGTTCGTCGACGCCGAAATCGTTCACGGGATCGCGCCACACGGTGTGGACATGGTTCCCGTCGCGGGTCGTGTTGTCGTACTCGGCGAGAATGCGCGGCCCTTGCACCCGGTAGTAGTGGGGTCGGCCCCGTTCATCGGGTCCCGCCCAGGCGAAGTGCAGGTCATCGAAGTGCTCGGCAACCCGCGCTCGCTCACGCTCGGTGAACTCAAGCCGGACACGCCCCACATAGGTGTCCAGCAGTGCAGCGAGGATCTCGCGCTGCGCCGGCGACATGCGCGAAGCCGGGAGTCCCTTCGGGGTCGTCGTCCACGCGAGCACCCCGAGGTGCGACTCGGTGAGGCCGAGTTTGTCCTCCTCGGCCGACTGGATCGCCTCGACGAGGTCGCGCAGTTCTCCGCTGAACTCGTCGCGCCACACCTGTGCGAGAGGGAGTGGTCGGTCACCCGCCGAGATCTCCGCCCTGTTCGCCGTCACCAGATCCACCGGCGGCACGGACGACACGATGGCGAGCGTGCGCTGGGCGTCGTCGAGAGAGGCGAGGAGATCGCGTGCGAGGTCCTCGCACCCGGCCAGCGGACGCAACAGTGCGCCTCCGAGCAGGGGAGACGCTGCCGGGTCGGCCCCGAGGAAGCACGGTGTCGACGAGACGATCCCGCCGTCGCGCACGGTGATGTGCAGCGACACATGGTGTCCGCCGATGCGCCATCCCCAGTCGGCGTCGCCGGGTGTGCCGAAGATGCGCAGGAAATATCGCAAGGGGTCGCGCCCGCGCGGGAAGTTCCAGAAGGCACCCCACCCCTCCAATTGGTCGAGAGTGTTCTCCAGTCCCATCACGGTCGACACCGTGATGTAGCCGGGACGAGACAGGGCAGAGTCGATCAACTGCATGACCAGTCGTTGTTGGGCCGGAGCGAGTCCGTGGAGGGTCAGTCCTCCATGGTCGGTGGGTGTGTAGAACCAGCGACGACGTTCGTCGTCGGAAGGGAACGGCCACTGCGCCGCGGCCAGTTGGCTCGCGTCGAGGGTCGCGAGCAACTCGCCCGCGATCCCTGCCATCCATGCGACACCCGGAGCGCTCACAGGCCGGGTCCTCTCAGGCCGAAGATGAGGTCCGGGTCGCCGGGAACCCATGTGCCGTCGAACTGGGAGCGCCGACCGATCCGTTTCGTCCGGTCGATCAATTGTTTGCCCACCGGGATCTGGCTGGCCTCGTAGGTGCGGAGAGCATCGGAGACTCCACGACCCTCTTGCAGTGCCTCCCGGAGAGCAGCCGCGAGAGCCCATGCATCGTCGGCGGCCTTGGCGGTGCCGGCAGCCGCATGAGGTCGGGCCAGGAACGCGGCGTCGCCGAGGAGACACGTGCGACCGAACGACATCTGGTCGATGTCGAGGTCGAACACGACCTGCACGAAGGGCTGCTCGGCGCGCACCACGAACTCGGCGATCGGACCGGGAAGCCGGGCCGTCGCATGGGCTCGCATCTCGGCCACATGACGGGCCGACACCGATCCGGGTGGGAGCGACACCTCGCGCGCGGTTCCATCGACATCGGTCATGAGATCGGTGAGGTCGCCGCCGTCGGCATAGTTGCGGTACCAGACGAAGTTGAACAGCCGCGTCCCCGGCTCGGTGGACCCATCCGGGCCCGGAATCGGGTACACGAGGATGTGGCTGTTCGCATACACGTGGTAGGTGATCGCATCGTCGAGGGCGGTGCGAACCGCCTCCGGCAAGTCGCGCTCTGCGACCATGCCGCGCCAGGCGACGTATCCCGAGTACTTCGGGGTGACCCCCGGCAGCAGTCTCTCGCGCGCCAGGGAGTTCACGCCGTCGGCAAACACGACGAGGTCGGCGCTCTCGGTGCGGCCGCCGGCGAACTCGACCGTGACCACGCTCCCATCGTCGTGCCAGGTGGTCATCTCGTGGGAGAGATGGAGGATGCCGGGTTTCGTGCACGCCAGCAGTTGCCGGTACACCGTGTTCCAACTGGAGAACCTGTACGCGTGATCCGACTCGTGCTGAACCGCACCGTGGCGGTCGAGGTACCGGATCGACGAGGTTCGCGTCGAGATGTCATCGAGGGGGACCCCGGCGATCTCGACGAGGTACCGCGACGTCTCGGGCATCAGGCCGATCCCGGCGCCGCGCTGGGACAACTCGTGCGCCGACCTCTCGTGGACGCTCACCTCGACACCGAGGTCGGCGAGTTCGCCGAGCGTGAGCGCGGCGGTCAACCCGCCTATCGAGCCGCCGATGACGGCGACCTTCATCGGTGTTCCCTACGGCTGACCGAAGGTGGCGATCGAGTCGACCTTGCAGACGAACAGCACGCGCCGCTCCTCGATCGAGGGATCACGGAGTCCGTAGGTGTCGCCCTGACCGATGTACTTGCGCCAGATCTTGTTCAGTTGCTCGGTTACCCCCGGGCCCTCTTTCGGATCGTCCTCGGAGATCTCGCGCTCGACGGACACCTTCATGCTGATCCAGTGGTACATGTTCTCCGGGTTCATGATGAGCAGCGTCACCTGCGGGCGCTTGCGGATCCAAGAGGTCTTCTTGCGGTGCGATGCCACGTTGATCAGCACCTTGTCACCCTCGTAGTCGAACCACATGGTGGTGAGATTCGGCCGGCCGTCCCCGCCGATGACGGCCATCGTGCAGGCATAGGGCTTGTCGAGGAGCATCTTGTACTTGGGGTCGAGGTCGTCGAGGGAGCTGACCTGGTCCCGGTCACCCACCGCGAATTGGCCCGCTTGGAGTCCGTTCGACACGTCCCTGAACTTGGCGAGCTTGATGCCCATGGTGAACCTCCCCGGCTCGTTGTGTGTGCGTCAGCGCACGGTACCACTCGTCGGTGGGCGAGTGTCCAGCCCCGCACGGCCTGTGCGCCCCGTAGTACGATCACCGCGTGAGCGAGGCCACCGACACCCAGAACGCGTGGCTCTCGCCCGAGGAACTGGCGATGGTGCGCCATC
Organism: Actinomycetota bacterium; assembly: GCA_016870775.1. GTDB lineage: Bacteria > Actinomycetota > Acidimicrobiia > Acidimicrobiales > Ilumatobacteraceae > UBA2093. The sequence continues at coordinate 22,682 of VGAK01000008.1, read as the reverse complement.
AGGTTCCCCTCGTCTACGTGGATGCGGTCCCCGTGCGCACCGACCACGACGGCACCGTGACCCACGTGGGGATGCTCCTGCGCCAGGCCGCCGACGGCACCCTCAGCCGCATGGTGGTGTCGGGCCGGGTGATGCTGAACGAGAGGGTTCGGGACGCTCTGATGCGCCACCTCGAGAAGGACCTCGGGCCGATGGCCCTGCCCCGGGTTCCGCCCGAGCCGGCCCCCTTCACGGTCGTGGAGTACTTCACCGACCCCTCGATCTCGGGCTTCTATGACCCCCGCCACCACGCCGTGTCGCTCGCCTTCGTCGTGCCGGTGACCGGTGAGTGCTCTCCCACACAGGAGGCACTCGACCTTGCGTGGTTCACCCCCGCCCAGGCGGTGAGTCGCGACATCGTCGGAGAGATGGCCCAGGGCCATGATCGGTTGGTCCGGCTCGCTCTTGCCTCGGTCGGCCAACTCCCCTGATCTAACATTTTTTCGTGCCAGAGGGCGACACAATCCACAGGGCCGCCGCCGCAATGAGAACCGCACTCGTCGGTCGGACGGTCACCCGCTTCGAGGCGGCGCGCCTGGTCGGTCCCTCGCCGCGGATCGGAGCCGCAGTCGAGCGCGTCTCCGCGCACGGCAAGCACCTCGAGATCGCCTTCGACGACGGGATCATCCTCCACACGCACATGCGCATGACCGGTTCGTGGCACCTGTACCGGCCGGGAGAGAAGTGGCGCAAGCGCCGCCACCAGGCGCGCGCGATCATCGAGACAGCCGAGTGGATCGCGGTCGCGTTCAACGCCCCGATCGTGGAGACCTGGCGCGAGTTCGACCAGAACCGTCATCCGCGCTCGGGCCGATTGGGGCCCGACCTGTGCGACCCGGCGTCTGATCTGCACGAGTGCGCCGCGCGGCTGTTCCACTACGACAGGGGCGAGACGACCATCGCCGAGGCACTGCTCGACCAACGCGTGATGAGTGGCGTGGGCAACGTGTACCGGTGCGAGGTGCTGTGGGCCTGCGGGATCCATCCGTGGGCACCGGTTGGGAACGTGCCACAGAGCGCGTGCCTCGACCTGGTGGTGACGGCTGCGAACATGCTGCGCGCGAACCTCGGTTCGACGGCACGAGTGACCGCCCCAGAGGTGCCGGGGGGTCTCGCGGTCTACGGGCGCAACGGGCAGAAGTGCGCACGCTGTGGCGACGTGGTCAAACTCGCCAAGATGGGCGAGATGGCGCGGCTGCTGTACTGGTGTCCCGGCTGCCAGACGGGCTGTGAGCCCTACCCGGTGCGCGACGTCACCGATCCGCTGGCGCGGACGATCGATCCGCACCCGGCGGGCTCGCGGTGGGTCGGTGACGTGCTGCGCAATCGCGACGCGTCCTGACCACGCCCGCCCCGGCCGTGTTCAGGCGCGGCCGAGCACTTTGTCGACCGCGATCTCGATCGCCACACGGTCGGGTCGTTCACCGGGCAGTTGGTACCGGGCGGTGTAGCCCTCGACGGCGAGGGCGACGCGCGCCGGATCGTCGGTGCCCGACACGGCACCCTCGAGTGTGAGCCAACGTCCACCGTCCACCTGTGAGACCGCGGCGCGTCCGCCGCGCAGTGCGTTGCGGTACTTCACCGACGAGGGGAAGGTGATGATCCTCACGGTGCGCGAGACGGGATCGAACGAGAACCCGACGGGCACCACGTGGGGCGAGCCATCGGCGCGCAACGTGGTCAACGAGGCCAGGTGACGCTCGACGAGGAAGGCGAGCACCTCGGCCGACAGTGTGGTGGGATCGAGCGCCATCGGTGAGCCTCAGGTGATGACGAGTGCATCCAGCACGTCGACCCTGGTCGCTCGCCAGCCCGGGTAGACCGCGGCCGCCACACCGACCACGAACGACATCACCATGATGAGCACGGTCGCCCCCGCGGGCAACTGAAACGAGGTGAGCCCCTGGTCGCGCAACGCGAAAACGATCGTCCACCCGAGCCCGATGCCCAGAATGATGCCCGTCACCGCACCCAGGAGCGAGGTGATGACGCTCTCCCAGCGCACCGTGGTGCGCACCTGTGACTTGGTCATGCCGACTGCGCGCAGCAGGCCGATCTCGCGCTGGCGCTCGAACACCGAGAGCAAGAGCGTGATGATGATGCCCACGACCGCGATGATCACCGACAGGGACAACAACCCGTAGATGAGACCCAGCAACTGGTTCACCTCGCCGGCTTGTTCGTCGATGTACTCGGTCTTGGACAACAACTTGCCCTGTCCCTGGTCGTCGAGGACCGCCTGCAGGGCTGCGCGCACCTTGGCCCGATCCGCCCCCTCGCTGACCGAGACGTAGATCCCGAAGTCGAAGGACTGCAGGTTCGCGCCGGCGAACATCTCGCGGCTCACCACGCGCGAGCCCACCCCGCGCCACCCGCGCACAGCAGCGTCGTCCTTGGTGTAAAGGCCGCGCACGGTGAGGGTGCGCTCGGTCCCATCGGCCAAGGTCACCGTGACCGTCGAGCCGACCGGCTTGTCGTTGTTCCTCGACCACTTCTCCGACAGGAGGATCCCGTTCGAATCCAAGGTCTTCGCATCGATCCCGACGAGTCCGATGTCGTAGTTCGCGTCGAAGGTCGAGGGCGAGATCACCGTGAGGTTGCGCCCCTTGTCCCCGATCTTGACCAAAATCGTGCCGATGCCGGTGGCCGACGAGACGCCGTCGATGGTGTTGATGTCGTCGGCGAGCGACGGGCTCAGTCCGCCGAAGCCCAAGATCGTGGTCGAGATCGCGTAGTCGCCCTTGAATTGATCCGTGAAGAGTTCGTTGATCTGGCCCTTGATGCTGGTGGCAAGTGCCGACACGGCTGTCACGAGGGCCACCCCGATCAACACGGGGCTCGCCGTGCGCGCGGTGCGCTTGGGGTTGCGCGCCGCGTTCTGTCGCGCCATCGTGCCGGTGACACCGCGCATCGCTGCCGCCGGCCGACCGAGGAACAGGGCCATGGGACGTGCGAGCACCGGACCGAGCACGATCGTGCCGGCGAACACGCCGAGGATCCCCACTCCCAGCCAAGAGTTCGACGCGCCGGCGATGACGGCCCCCACGACCGCAAGGCCGACCCCGATGAGACCCAAACCCGAGCGTGTCCGCACTCGACCCGGCCCGGTCGTCTCGAGTGCGGTGGCTCGCATCGCCGCGAGTGGAGGAACCCTGCCGGCGCGGCGTGCGGGCAGGAAGGCCGATGCCACCGTGACGAGCACACCGACCACGAGGGTGGTGACCACGGTCGAGGACGGCACCACCAGACCCGAGTTCGGTGTGTCGATGCCGAGGGCCTCCAGCAGACCCGTGAGTCCCACCGAGATGCCGACGCCCCCGATCAGGCCGGCGAGGGATCCCACCACGCCCACCACGACCGACTCGATCAGCATCGAGCGCGAGATCTGCTTCCGGCTCGCACCGATCGCGCGGAGGAGTGCGTTCTCGCGCTGACGCTGGGCGGCGCTGATCGAAAACACGTTGTAGATCACGAACGAACCGACACCGAGCGCGATCGCCGAGAACGTGTTGAGCAGCAGATCGAAGAACGACAGCGCCTGGCCGATGTCATCCTGGGTCTCCTTGGTGATCTCGGCACCGGTGAGCGTCTCCACCCTGGCGGTGGGATCGAAGATCGCGTCGATGTCCCCGGCGAGTTCTGTGTCGGAACGGGTGCCGTCGCCGACCACCAGGATCGCGTCGATGAAACCAGGCTTGCCGAGGAACTCGGCGGCGGTGTCGGCGTCGAAGAGCGCGAACGTGGCTCCGCCGGGGGAGCGCACATCGCCGTATGAGGCGATGCCCACGAGGGTGAAGTCGCGGCTGCCCGCCTGGGCCACCACTTTGACGGTGTCACCCACGACGTAGCCGCCGTTCTGCGCCGACGCCTCGTCGAGTGCGACCTGGTTCGCACCCTTCGGGAACGCACCGTCGACGATCGTCCACAGCGCGCCCTTGAACTCCTCGGCGACCGATCCGAAGGTGGGCGGTCCGTTGCCCTCGGAGCCGAGGGGCTTGCCGTCCTTGGCGATGATCCGTGCGAAGGCCTGGATGTCGGGGGACACGTCGGCAACGCCCGGCACCGCGCGCACCTTGTCCACGTACTCGATCGGGATGCGCGTGCGCTCCTGCAGACCGAAGTCGCCCTCGACCACCTCGGCGGAGCGGACATAGCCGTCGATGTTCTTGAAGACGTCCTGGAACAGGTTGTCGAAGGTGCGGTCCAGCGTCGCGGAGAACACCGAGGTGCCCGCGAGGAACGCGGTGCCCAGGATCACGGCGAGCGAGGTGAGCACGAGCCGTGCCTTGTGCCCGAGGATGTTCTTCAGCGCGATGCGGAACATCGGCTCAGTCGCCCAGTGTCTTCATCCGGTCGAGCACCTTGCCCGGGTCGGGCTCGACCATCTCGCCGGCGACCTTGCCGTCGGCGAGGAAGATGATCCGATCGGCGTAGCTGGCCGCGACCGGATCGTGGGTCACCATCACGATTGTCTGCCCCAGTTCGTCGACGGCACGGCGCATGAACTTGAGGATCTCGGTGCCGGTTGTCGAGTCGAGGTTGCCCGTGGGCTCGTCGGCGAAGATGATGTGCGGACGCGAGGCAAGCGCACGGCCGATGGCGACGCGTTGCTGCTGGCCACCGGAGAGCTCGCTCGGCCTGTGCGTGAGGCGGTTGCGCAGGTTCACCGTGTCGATGACCCTTTGGATCCAGGCCTCGTCGCCGTCCTCGTTGCCGAGCAGGAGTGGCAACCGGATGTTCTCCTCGGCCGTGAGCGTGGGCACCAGGTTGAACGACTGGAAGATGAAGCCGATCTTCCCCCTGCGCAACTCGGTGAGGTCCTTGTCCTTCAGGCCCGAGAGATCGATTCCATCGATCTCGGCAGTGCCGGAGGTGAGGTCGTCGAGACCGGCGATGCAGTGCATGAGGGTCGACTTGCCCGACCCGCTCGGGCCCATGATCGCGGTGAATTCGCCGGCGCGGAACTCGACACTGACGTCGTCGAGGGCACGGACCACGGCGTCGCGCTGGCCGAAGATCTTGGTGGCGCCGCGTGTGCGCCCAGCGACGGTGGAGGTGGTTCGGGGGGTCATGTCACCAGTCTGTCGTGCGGCTATGCGGTGCCCAACCATGCCAAGACCAATGAATGACCGATGTCCGACCGGGTGCTCGCCAACCCCGCGGGGCGGGTCGCACCCGAACCTCGTTCACTTGGGCTGGGGGAGCACCCTCAGGTACGGCTTGACGGTCTTCCATCCCTGCGGGAACAACTGCTTGGCCTCGTCGTCGCTGACCGCCGAGCCGATGATCACGTCCTCGCCGTTGGTCCAGTTGGCCGGCGTGGCCACCTTGAACTTGGCGGTGAGCTGCAGCGAGTCGATGACGCGTATCAGTTCGTCGAAGTTGCGGCCCGTCGAGGCCGGATAGGTGATGGTCAACTTCACCTTCTTGTCGGGTCCGATGACGAACACCGATCGCACCGTGAGGGTGTCGCTCGCATTGGGGTGCACCATGTCGTAGAGGTCGGCGACCTTGCGCTCGGGGTCACCGATCATCGGGAAGTTGACCGGGGTGCCCTGGGTCTCGGCGATGTCGGACTCCCACTTGGCGTGCGAGTCGACGGGGTCGACCGACAGGCCGATCACCTTCACGTTGCGCCTGTCGAATTCGGGCTTGATGCGCGCCACGTAACCGAGTTCGGTGGTGCACACGGGGGTGAAGTCCTTCGGGTGGCTAAAGAGAATCCCCCACGACTCGCCGAGCCACTCATGAAAATTGATGGTGCCCTGCGTGGTGGGGGCGGTGAAGTCGGGTGCGATGTCGCCGAGTCGAACAGCCATGGTTCCTGTCTCTTTCGTCCGGGTCCGTGCATCGCACGGACATGGGACCGTCAGGATACGGGCAGTGCGGCGAAATCCGACCGTCTGAGTCGGGATTTATCGGTCAACGGGAACCGGCCGTCCGAGGGGCATCTCATTACCCTTGCGCCGGTGAACGAGACCACCGCTCGCATCCTCGAGGGAGCCCCCGCCCGTGACGCGGTTCTTGCCCGGGTGGCAGGTCGTCTCGCGGCTGCCGGCTCACCCGTGGTGCGTCTCGCCACCGTGTTGGTGGGCAACGACGCCCCGAGTCGACGGTACGTGGCGAGCAAGCACGCCGTCGCCGGCGAGGTGGGGATCGGGTCGCTCCAGGTGGAGTTGCCCGCCGACACCACGCAGGCCGCACTCGAGGATCGAGTCGCGCGCCTCGCCACCGATGAGTCGGTGCACGGGATCCTCGTGCAGATGCCCCTGCCCGCGCATCTCGATGCCGAGCGGGTGCTCGCACTGATCCCGGCGGCAAAGGATGTGGACGGGCTCACGGAGGCCTCGCTCGGTCGGCTGATGCGGGGCGTACCCGGCCATGTCGGGTGCACGCCACTGGGGGTCATCGAGTTGCTGGCGCACTACGGCATCGCGACCGCCGGTCGGCATGCGGTGGTGGTGGGCCGGTCACTGCTGGTGGGGCTGCCGCTGTCGGTGTTGCTCGCGCGCAAGGGGATCGATGCGACAGCGACCCTCGCCCACTCTCGCAGCCAGAACCTGGTCGAGGTGTGCCGCAGTGCCGACATCATCGTGTCGGCGACGGGAGTGGCGCACTCGATCGGTGTGGCGCATGTGAAACCGGGTGCGGTGGTGATCGACGTGGGCATCTCGCGCACGGAGCGGGGCATCGTGGGTGACGTCGATCTCGCGGCCATCGCCGGGGTGGCCTCGGCCGTGACCCCGATGCCCGGTGGCACGGGTCTGATGACGGTGGCGTGCCTGATGTCGAACACGCTGGACGCCGCCGCGATGCAGGGCGTGCTGTGACCCAGTCGTTCGGTGGGGTCGGTTGAGTCGGGGCAACGAGTCGGTAGGAAGAAAGCCTCGAAAGGACACCACGCATGGCCACCACCCCCCTCACGCTCGACACGTTCGAGCCCACCGTCCTCTCGGGCGGCATCACGATCGTCGATTTCTGGGCCGAGTGGTGCGGGCCATGCAGAGCGTTTGCACCGGTCTTCGAGCAGGCCTCCGAGACGCACGGTGACATCACCTTCGCCAAGGTCGACACCGAGGCCGAACAGCAACTCGCTGGTCAGCTCCAGATCATGTCCATCCCCACGGTCATGGTGTTCCGCGATGGGATCCTGCTCTACAGCGAGCCCGGCGCGATGCCCGCGCACCAACTCGAGCAGGTGATCGGTGCGGTGCGTGCCCTCGACATGGACGAGGTGCGCCGCGACATCGCAGAGGACGAGCGGGCCAACACGGCTGGCTCTGGCGACTGACCCTCGGTACCATCCCGCGCTGTGGGGGCTGGGCGGTCTTTGGGGAACGAGGCAGTCGCGCGGTCTGGGCACCGGATCGCCGCTCTCGCTCTGACGGTGTGCCTCGTCGTGGGAGGGTTCGCTCTCTCGGCGCACTCCGCGGGGGCGGGGACTGGGGCCGGTTCGCTCGCGGTCTCGGTGGCCGGTGCCGACCCCACGGGGCGGATCGCCGCCGGCGATGCCCACACGTGCGCAATCGCCACCACCGGTCGTATCTGGTGCTGGGGTGACAACGACGCGGGCAAGTTGGGCGACCCCGGGTTTGCAGGGGTGGACTCGCTTGTGCCGCGTCTGTCGGCTGCTCTTCCCGGTGGACGGGTGGCCAACACGATCGCGGCAGGACGCAACCACACGTGTGTGCTGGCCAATGACGGGACTGTGTGGTGCTGGGGGGAGAACGCTTTAGGTCAACTCGGAATCGCTGCGGCGTCTGCATCGACGCCAACACAGGTTGTGCTCGGGCAGGGCGTTCTCACACTCGGTGCAGGTGGCAACACCACATGTGCCGAACTCGCCGACGGCACCGCACGCTGCTGGGGGTCAAACACCGCCGGCCAATGGGGTGATGGCACCACCTCTGGTGTCGCTGCTCCCGGCTCGCACGGGACAGTCACCGGGGTGAGGGCGACTCCAGGCGCTGGTGAATTCTCCGCGGCCGGATTCTCCGCGGGGCTCATCCATGTGTGTGCCACCGCGGCCGCGGGCACCGTGTGGTGCTGGGGTCAGGCGACCAACGGCCGGCTCGGATCGTCATCGGTTTCAAACGCGCTCACCCCGCGGGGCACCGCCGCACTCGGGGCGGGCACTGCCGTTCAGGTCGCATCCGGACACGAGCATTCGTGCGCGGTGATGTCGGGCGGGGCCCTTGCGTGCTGGGGACGCAACGATCGCGGCCAGATCGGGCGCGACCCCGTCGCGGTGCCCGACAGTGGCGCACCCACGGCAGTGGCGGGCCTCGCCGCGGTGCGTGCGGCCGGGGGTGCCAAGTTCACGTGCGTCGCGACCACCGCAGGAGCAGCCCGGTGTTTCGGGCTCGACAACACCGGTCAGTTGGGAGACGGTGCGGGGGATTCCTCGGGAGCCACGCCGCGCGCGGTGTCGGGCATCACGGGCACGGTGGTCGACGTGGTGGCGGGCTCCGCGCACGCGTGCGCGGTGACAGACACCGGCTCGGTGTGGTGTTGGGGCTACAACGCAACTGGCCAACTCGGCGCCAACACCTCGGACACGAGCATGGTGGCGGTGGCGGTGGGTGGACTCGCCGTCAACCCCAGCACAACGACAACAACAACAACAACGATCCGTTCCCCCGCGGGCGCACCCGAGTCGACAACGACATCGTCAACATCGAGCTCCACCGTGGCGCGCGCCGGCGGGGGAACCACCTCCACCGTGGCGGTCGTGTCCGGCTCGCCCGCGTCCACGGCGACGGAGAAAGGCATCCTCACGGTGCGCCTCGGGCGATCCCTCACTGCCGCAAGACTGGCCGGGGCGGTCGGGATGGCCATCCCGCGCCGCAGCCAGGGGACCATGCGGATCAGCATCTCCACGGGCCGTCGCACCTGCGTTTTCGAAGGGTCGTCGATCCGGGGGGCCCGCCGGGGCAGCTGCACCGTCGCGGTGCTGCTCAGACCCGTTCGGGGTCGCTCGATCCTGCGAACTCTCACGGTACGGGTGCGCTGAACAGCGGTAGTTTTCCCCCATGGAGACAGATCCTCTCCCCGAGGTGTCCGGTCGGGTCCTCTCCTCGCGCGCGCGGATCGTCGAGGCCGCCCGTCACGAGGTGCAGGTCAAGGGCATCCTGGGGCTGCGTGTCCAAGATGTCGCCGCAAAGGCCAATGTCTCGGTGCCCCTCATCTACAAGTACTTCGATGATCGCGACGGATTGCTCGCCGAGGTGCTCGGTCTCCTGTTCGAAGAAATCGTGCTCGAGTACGTGGACGCCTCCGAGCAGTTGTTCGCCCACCTGGAGTCACCGACGCTCGATGATCTGATCGCGGTTTTCGCTCGACCGAGCGACGAGTTGCGCAAGCCGCGCCGGTGGCTGCGCATCCAGATCATGGCCGCATCGATGGAGATCCCCGCCCTGCGCGAGCGCCTCAGTGTGGTGCAGGGTCACATCAACGACAGGTCGGCCAGATTCATGGCACTGGCTCAGGAGCGCATCTGGGGACGGCTGGTGGTACCCCCGCGCGCCCTCGCGCACGCGGTCCAGGCGCTGAGTCTGGGAATGGCATTCAACGATCTCCTCGAGGACCCAGAGAAGATGACCGACGACGAGCACCTCAAGTTGCTGAGGGCGATGTTCGAGAGCGCGCTCGGCGCTGCACGCGTCGACTGACCTCCACGCGACGGATCAGCGGTTGTGACCGTCGTGGTGGAGAGCAGAGTGCACATGGGCGCGCTCGGCACCACGGTTGCGCACCGCGTAGCACGCCACGAACACGGCGGTGCCGAGCACGGTGATCACCGGTCCGGGAGCCAGATCGGCGTGGTACGCCACGATGAACCCCGTCACCACGTACGACAATCCGATCGCCACCGCAGAGCCGGTCATCACGGAGGTCTTGTCGGCGAGTAGGCGGGCCGTCGCCGACGGGGTGATGAGGAGCGACACGGTGAGTGCTATCCCCACCGTGTTCAGGCACACCACCACGCAGGTGGCCAGCAGGATCAGCATCGAGGCGTCGAGTCGCTGGATGCGCACTCCCACCTGCATCGCGTGGTCGCGGTCGAACGTGGACAGTTTCAGGTCCTCGAAGCGCCACCACACCCACGCCACTCCGGCCACTGAGAGCACGAGCGTGACCCACATGTCGGTGGTGCTGACGGTGAGCAACTGGCCGAACAGGTAGTGGCTGATCGATGCGTTCGAGTCGATCTCGCTGAGCCCCAGGATGCCGAGGGCGAACATCGCACTTCCGACGACGGCGATCACCGAATCGGCGGCCACGCGGCGGTTCTGGGACAGCCAGTTGATGATGAGGGCCATCACGATCCCGGCCACGAGTGCACCCGGGAGGACGGCCGCAGAGCCGAACCATGCGAAGCCGAGCGCGACGCCCCCGAGCACCGAGTGCGACATCGAGTCGCCCAGGTAGGCGAGTCGACGCAGTGACACCCACGTGCCCACGACCGGTGCGAGGATCCCGACCATCACACACACCAGCCCCGCGCGCTGCGAGAAATCGGACTGGAACGGGTCGAGGAGCCAGCTCACGGGCCCTCCGCCCCGCGCGCGCGGGAGAAGAGCCTCTCGAGGAGCTCGCCCGACAGTTGGACGGTCGGATCGCCATCACCCAGCACCGAGCCGTTGACTGCAATGCACCTCGGGAACTGCTGTCGCACCAGTCCCAGGTCGTGGGTCGAGACCAGGATCGCTGTGCCGTGGGCGCACAAGTCGCCGAACAGCCGCATCAACTCCGACACGTGCGACGAGTCCACCCCCGACATCGCCTCATCCAGTAACAGCACGCTGGCCTCCTGGGCGAGGGCCCGTGCGATCAGCACGCGCTGGAGCTGTCCGCCCGAGAGCATCGCCAGGGGCCGCTCGGACTGATCGGCGAGATCCATCTCGGCCAGACAGGCTCGCACCTTGACGTGGTCCTCGGCAGTGGGCCGCATGCGAACTCGGTGGAACCGCCGCCGACCGGCCATGACGACCTCTTCCACGGTGATCGGGAATCGAAGATCAATCTCGTTTTGTTGGGGGATGTAGGCGATCGACTCTCGCTCGAGGTGGTGGCACTTCTCGCCGTTCACCACCACGTCTCCCTCGTGATCGACAAACCCGGCGAGCGCCCTGAACAATGTCGACTTCCCGGCGCCATTCGGCCCGACGACTGCGGCCAACTCACCCCGCTTCAATACGAAGGAAGCCCCGGTGAGAACCGGTTCTGCTGCTCCGTACGACACGGACACGTCGATTGACTCGAGCGCCTTTATGAGCACCCCAGCGCTTTTGAGATCCTCGAGAGATTGCCGCGCATGATCGTGGAGTACGTGCCGCCAGCAGAGAGTGTCTCACGGGTCACACCCTCGAGCGCATCGAGGGTGTCCACCCCGGCTCCGATCGAGTCTGCGACCGTGCGCGCAAGATCCTCGGGGAGGCCCACCTCAAAGAACACCGTCCGAACCGAGGCCACCTTGGCGGCCTCGGCGATTCCCTTCAGTTGGCGTGCTGACGGCTCGTCCTCGGGGTTGAGGCCCGCCACCGACATCGTCTCCAGTGACGCCCTGCGCGCGAGGTACCCGAATGCGTCGTGGGCGGTCACCAGGGTCCGGGTCGCACAGGTTGCAAGTCCCGCATCGATCTCGCCGCCGAGTGCGTCGAGTTCGGCGATGTAGGTGCTGGCGTTGGACGCATAGACGCCCGACCCCCCGGGATCGAGCTCGGTCAGGACCGTTGCCACGACGCGTGTCATCGCTGCCATGTTGGCGGGGTCCAGCCAGACGTGCGGATCGTCGCCGCCGTGCGCGTGGTCGTGCCCGTCTTTGTCTTCGTGGTCGTGCCCGTCCTCGTCTTCGTGGTCGTGCCCGTCCTCGTCTTCGTGGTCGTGCCCGTCTTTGTCCTTCTTCTCCTTGATGCCCTCGACGGAGATGTGATCGATCCCTTCCGACTCGAACAGGTCGACTGCACGCACCGAGGAGGGGAGTGCGTCGACAACCTTCTCGACTGCCGGCTGGAATCCTCCGCTGAGATAGAACACGGTGGAGGATTCGCCGAGTCGCTCGACGGTCTTGGCGGTCAGTGTTGCCTCGTGGGCGTTGACGCCCGGTTCCACGAGTCGCACGATCGTGACGCGGTCGCCGCCGACACGCGAGACGATCTCTTCCACGGGATAGAACGACACCGCCGCCGTGAGGACGGCTGCGGTCGCACCCGCGTCTGTCTGGGTCGCAGGGTCCGACGTGTCGGCACCACGCGGGTCCACGTCACTCCCGCACGCGGACACGAGGGACGCACCACCCAGCAGTGCGATGCACGCGACGACTCTCCTGGGTCCGAACGAACGCACACGTGCCACGCACCGAGAATACCGGAAATGGGAATCGTTCCCGTGACGGCGCCTCGGTACACTTCGCAATTGTCCAGCATCAGGGGAATTCCATGGCGAACGCGTGGTTTGAGACAGTCGCAGAAGCCCAGCGCCGCGCCAAGCGTCGCCTGCCGGCGTCGGTCTACGGGGCCCTCGTCGCGGGAGCCGAAAAGGGACTCTCGGTGCAGGACAATCTCACCGCCTTCGATCAACTCGGGTTGTCGCCCCATGTGGCGGGTCTCCCGCACACGCGCCAGATGGCAACGACCGTGATGGGCCAGCACGTGTCGATGCCCGTGCTCATCTCGCCCACCGGCGTCCAGGCCGTCCACCCCCAGGGTGAGGTGGCGATCGCGCGTGCCGCGGCGAACCGTGGGGTTGCGATGGGACTGTCGAGTTTCGCGTCCAAGTCCGTCGAGGATGTCGTGGCGGCCAATCCGCAGACCTTCTTCCAGACCTACTGGTGCGGCGACAAGGACACGCTCGTGCAGCGCCTCGAGCGCGCACGTGCGGCCGGCGCCAAGGGTGTCATCGTCACCCTCGACTGGTCGTTCTCGAACGGCCGCGACTGGGGAAGCCCATGGATCCCGGAGAAGATCGATCTCAAAGCCGCGTTCAAGCTCGCACCAGAGGTGCTGGCCAAGCCGCGGTGGTTGTGGTCGTTCGTCCGCACCGGTCGCATCCCCGATCTCGCCGCACCGAACATGGCAAAGCCCGGCCAACCCGCACCCACATTCTTCGGTGCCTACTACGAGTGGATGCAGACACCTTTTCCAACCTGGGACGAGGTCGCGTGGTTGCGCAGCCAGTGGGACGGCCCGTTCATGGTCAAGGGTGTCGGGCGCATCGACGATGCCAAGCGCGTGGTCGACCTCGGTGCGACGGCGCTGTCGGTGTCGAACCACGGCGGAAACAACCTCGACGGCACCCCGGCGCCGATCCGCATGCTCCCCGCGATCGTCGATGCCGTGGGCAACGACATCGAGGTGCTGCTCGACGGCGGCGTGCGTCGCGGCAGCGACGTGGTGAAGGCGCTCGCACTCGGTGCGCGCGCGGTGATGATCGGGCGCGCCTATCTGTGGGGACTCGCCGCGAACGGCCAGGCCGGCGTGGAGAACGTGCTCGACCTGCTCCGCTCGGGGATCGATGCCACCATGACCGGGATCGGCAAGGCCTCTATCGCCGATCTCACGCGCGACGATGTGGTCGCCCCCGACGGGTTCTGGCGCCGACTCGGCACCTGAGAGACCTCACCCGGACCCCGGATCAGGACTTCGGCTCAGGCCCAGCCGCCGGCATACGCCACGTACTGGCCCGTCATGAACGTCGATGATCCATCGATGAAGGCCGCACAGAACCGCGCGAACTCGGTGATGTCGCCGAGCTTGCGCATGGGCACGGCCGCCTCCACCCGCGCCCGGTCCTCTTTGCTCTTCACCCCGTTCGCGGCGAGGAACCCGGGGAAGTCCATGAAGTTGGTGCCGACGGCGTTCACCTGCACTCCGCTCGCGGCGACCTCGCTCGCCACGTTGCGCACGAGCATGTTTGCCCCGGCGCGCGCGGTGGAATAGAGCGGCGCACCGGGCGTGGGACGCGCACCGGTTGCGCTCGTCTGCAGGAGAACCTGACCCGAGCCGCGCTCGACCATCGCCGGCACCACCGCGCGCAGGAAGTGGTAGGGCACCTCGAGGCATCCCTTCACGGCTTTGTGGAAGTCGTCGATCGATGAGTTCAGGAAGCGGCCCGTCACGATCACGCCGGTGGCGGTGGTGGCGGCGTCGAGGCGGCCGAACTCGGAGAGCGCGGCCTCGACGAGACGCGCCGATCCCTGGGCCTCGAGCAGGTGGTCCGTGCCGCGCACGTCCACGGCCGCCACTCCCATCGCGGTGATCTCCTCGACGAGACCGGGTGAGGCGTCGCCGAGCACGAGGTCGTGTCCGCGCTCGGCCATCACCCGCGCCAGAGCCGGCCCCGAGTACGAGTTCGCCTCGCCGATGATCGCGACGCGTCGGGTCGATGCCTGTGCCATGGGTGTGTCTCCTGTGTGGTGCGACCGGTGCGGGTCAGTGGTGTGCTGGTGGATGGAACGAGTCGAGCCATGCCACGAGTGCGGCGTTGTAGTCGGCGGGGATGTCCTCCTGCAGGAAGTGCCCGCCGCCGGCGAGGATGCGGTGCGGTTGACCCGCGGCGCCCGGGATGCGCGCGACGATCTCCTTCCAACCCTTTGGGGCCACGATGTCGCGGTCGCTGTAGAGGGTGAGCACCGGGTGGGTGTAGGACTCCAGGCGCATCCAGGCATGCCAATTCGGCACCAGCATCGGGTTCGTCTCGGTGGTGGGGAGCAACTGGGTGAAGGCACGCGAGCCGACCGTGTGCGACTGATCGGGATAGGGGGCGTGGTAGCCGCGGCGCACCTCGTCGCGCACCGGCGTCACCATCATCCCCTCGAGCATCGTCCACGGCTCCCACGCCGGCGCGGTGCGGGCGAACCTCTGGAACCCCGCGAAGCTGCCCTTGGGCACGTCGGCGTCCTCGGAGAAGGCGAGCCCGGGATCGCGCGAGGGAAGACCCGTGTTCGAGATGCACAGTCCGGTGAAGCGGTCGGGGTCGTCGGCGGCGAGACGCATGCCGATGATGCCGCCCCAGTCGTGCAGCACGAGCACGCATCGGCGGACCCCGATCGCATCGAGTGCCTCTCGCGTCCAGCCGATGTGGCGCTCGACGGTGTAGTCGTCCATCGACGCGGGCCGGTCCGACAGTCCCATGCCGACCAAGTCGATCGCGATCGCGCGGTATCCGGCCGCGCTCGTTGCGCGGATGCTCTCGCGCCAGATGTACATCCACGAGGGATTCCCGTGCAGGAAGACGACCACCGGGGCGTTGCGCGGGCCCTCGTCGACATGGCGGACACGCACGGTGTCGCCCTCGAAGGGGACGGGCACCTCGCGCACCTCCCACGGGAAGTCCCGCAGGTCGGCGGCCGCATCGACCGGCGTGCGCACGATCGAGGTCACCGTCGCCTCACAACGAGAGCACGTGGCCCGCCGCGGGATCCACCGTGCCACCCACGAGGTCATCCCAGGTGCCAAGGAGCGACCCGGCGCCGGCGACTCGCTCGAGTCGCAGCCATCTGCGCGCATCGGCGAGGAACAGCGCGAGAGCCGATCCCATGCGCGACTCCAGTTCGACGCGGCCCCACTCCTTGCCCCGCTTGGCCAACTGTGACGGCGCGAAGAAGAACTCTGGTTTCGGACCCGGCAGACCCGACAGCGATCCCGTCTCCTCCCAGTGCGTGGCACCCACCCTGCACGAGTGGCCGAGCGACTCACCGAAACGACGGTGGATCCGACCGAGGATGCCGGCGTTGCCAGCCATGTCCACGACGACGGCTGGGATCGCGGTGTCGAGGGACTCGATGTCGTCGTAGGTGAACACCTCGTCGTAGAGGCCCGTCGCGCGGGTGAATTCGAGGTTCGCCGCCGATGTCAGACCGATGCACCGTGCCTCGCCGCGCCGGCCGACCTCGTGGGCCAGGGCCAACGACGTCTTCGACGATGCGCTCGTCACCACGACCTGGCCGGCGCCGAACATGGCATTGTCGGCGAGGAAGTCCTCGCACAGGTGCGACGTGACGAACAGCCCGCGCAGCAACAGGTAGTACGACTCGTCATCGGCGGTGGCGGCGGGATCGGCGCGATCGAACGAGCGGTAGGCCATTGCGTGCTTCTCGCGGTGCGCACCCGCATCGACGAAGCCCGCGCGGGTCGGGGTCGCCGTGACGACATGGTGGTCGGCGGCGGGGTAGAAGCCGAAGTACCGGCCGCCGGGCTCGATGCCCTCGACAGCCGAGGAGGTGACCACGCCGAAACCCATCACCGGGAGGCGGCCCCAGCCAGGTTCGGTGGGGAAGAAGCCCCAGTAGTCGAGCATCTCGCCCGAGAAGGCATAGCTCACGTTGTTCGCGGTGAGAGCGAACTCCTCGAGCCGCATGACCACCGTCCCCGGCGCTGCATCGACCGGCGCCGTGGTGTCGGCGATACGGCGGGAACGGATGTCGGCGCGGTCGATCTCGAGGTGCACGGCGACATAGTAAGTCGCCCCCGGACCCGGTCCGCAGGGCGGGGGAACACCCTCCATTCTCGGTTCGGTGCGTCGCGGGTCGCACGGATGGGGGAAGATTGGCGCATCCGCGCCGAGTCGGGAGGTGTCATGGCCGAGCGGGCAGAGTTCAAGGGGCGCATCGGTCGCACCGTCGCTGAATCCGAGCCGTGGTTCGCCGAGTCGCCCCATCCGCGCGAGGGTGCACCGAACGTGCTGCTGATCCTCCTCGACGACACGGGCTTCGCACAGTTCGGATGCTTCGGTTCCGACATCGAGACCCCGAACATCGACGCGCTCGCGGCGAACGGTCTGCAGTTCACGAACTTCCACGTCACCCCGCTGTGCTCGCCCACGCGGGCCGCGCTCGTGACCGGTCGCGCGCCGCATGCGGTGGGAATGCGCAGTGTCTCGAACTTCGTCACGGGCTTTCCGAACCAACTCGGCCACATCTCGAACCATGCCGCGACGGTGGGCGAGGTGCTCGGCGACGCCGGGTACGGCACGTTCTGTGTGGGCAAATGGCACCTCGCGCCGATGGAGCAGTGCTCGGCCGCGGGTCCCTTCGACCAGTGGCCCGTCGCCCGCGGCTTCCAGCGCTTCTACGGATTCCTCGACGGTGAGACCGACCAGTTCCATCCCGAACTCGTGGCCGACAACCACCCGATCGAACCACCCTCCGGGCCCGACGAGGGATACCACCTCTCGGAGGACCTCGTCGACCAGGCCCTGCGGATCATCACCGACTACAAGGGTGTTCGCCCCGATCGCCCGTTCATGGGGTATGTCGCATTCGGTGCCACGCATGCCCCGCACCAGGCTCCCGCCGAGCACATGGCCAAGTACCGCGGTCGCTTCGACGAGGGCTGGGACGTGGTGCGCGAGCGCTGGTACGAAAAGCAACTCGCCACCGGCGTGATTCCCGCGGGCACGCCCCTGGCCCCGCGCAACCCCGGGGTGAAGCCCTGGGACGAACTTGACGAGACCGAGAAGCGCCTCGCGTCGCGACTGCAGGAGGCGTTCGCCGCGTTCCTCGACCACACCGACGCCCAGATCGGCCGTCTCGTGGAGGGGCTGCGTCGCCTCGGACAACTCGACAACACGGTGATCGTGCTCCACGCCGACAACGGCGCCTCCCAGGAGGGCGGGCCGTTCGGTGTCATGCACGAGATGAAGTTCTTCAACGGCATCATCGAGCGACCCGACGAGGCGATCGCACGCATCGACGACATCGGCGGGCCCAACAGCCACTCCAACTACCCGTGGGGCTGGGCACAGTGCGGCAACACACCCTTCAAGTGGTACAAGCAGAACACCCACGAGGGTGGTGTGCACGTGCCGATGGTGATGCACTGGCCCGACGGGATCCCCGCCGACCAGCGCGGCACCAAGCGCGACCAGTTCGTCTTCGTCTCCGACGTCGTGCCGACCGTCTATGACATCGTCGGGATCGAGCCGCCCCGGGAGCGCCGCGGATTCGAGCAGCTGCCGGTGACTGGAATCTCGTTCCGATCCGTGATCGCCGACCCCACCGCGCCGGCGACGAACCGGATCCAGTACATGGAGAATGGTGGATCCCTCGCCATCGTGGTCGACGAGTGGAAGGCGGTGCTCAAGCACACTCCCGGCCGCGACTACGACGACGCGCGCGAGAAGTGGGAGCTCTACCACCTCGCCCACGACAAGTCCGAGTGCGTGGACCTCGCCGGTGCGAACCCCGACAAGCTCGCCGACATGATCGCCCACTGGTGGGACGAGGCAGAGCGCCACGGGGTGCTGCCCCTCGATGACCGCGGCGTCGCGCTGTTCGGCGCGCGATTCCGCCGCAACTCGCCGCACCCGGAGAGCCGGCGCTATGTGTACCGGCCGCCGATGTCGCCGATGCCCGGCCAGGCCTCGGCGGGACTTGGTGGGCGCAATGTGGTCCTCACCGCGACCGTCGTGCACGGTGAATCGGACGAGGGCGTGCTGTATGCGACCGGCACGCAGAACTCGGGGTTCTCGATGTTCGTGCAGGGTGGCCGATTCATCGTCGACTACAACGCCTTCGGCGACCACACGGTGCTCGAGTCGGCGGTGCCGGTGCCCAGCGGTCGCTGCGAGCTCGCCGTGCGGCTGTGCCGCGGCGAGGGGATGGCCGGCTCGGTCGAATTGTTGATCGACGGTGCGCGCGCGGGCTCGGCGGACCTGGCGCTCTACATGAGGATGATGTCGTCGGTGGGGCCGAGCGTGGGCTACGACCATGGCTCACCGGTCTCGACGCGCTACGAGGCGCCGTACCACTACACCGGGATGCTCGAGACCGTGGTGATCGAGGCCGGTCAGCGCAGCGGTGACGCCGTTGCCGCCGAGGCCAGGAGCGAGATGGGTCGCCAGTGACACGAGTGGAACGGGAGACCGGATGACGAATGACGCAGCATCGGGCAGGGGCGTGGCCCACACCTACGGAAAACTCGACCGCGAGTACGGCATGCGCATGTTCACAATGGCGCCCGAGGACGACGGCCCCGTGTTCATGGTCAACTACATGAAGTACAAGGAGGTCGCCGACTACGGCGCCGACTCCGACGAGAAGGTCTCGGGTCGCGAGGCCGACGACCGCTACGCCCCGGTGGATGTCCTCGCCAGGATCGGCGCCCAGGTGGTGTTCCACGGTGACGTCCTCGACCAGCGCGGCAACACCGACACCCGGTGGGATCGCATCGGGGTGGTGCGCTATGCGACGCACAGGTCGTTCGTGGAGATGGAGCGCCGCGACGATTTCAAGGAAAAGCACGTCCACAAAGCCGCCGGCATGGACCGCACGTTCGTGATCGGGTGCCAGCCACGCGCCGGGGTCGAGCCGGGCGATTACCGCAGCGACGACAAGGGTCGCGGCGTCGTGGCCGTCGGAGCGCACCGGTCGCCGGACGGCTCGTCGTTGGGTGCCATCGTGGCCGCGCTCGAGTCCGCGCGTGCACACGCCGCAACGCACGGGGCATCGACAGGGCAATGGTTCGACTGCGAGGGCACGATCATGGGCGACGGCCGCGCATTCGGGATCGTCACCTTCGACCGGTATCCGGATCTCGAGTCGTGGCGCCGCGCCCGTGCCGCGATCGATGCCGATCCTGCGTGCGCGGTGTTCGCGGACCCGGCGCGATGCGACTTCTACAACGTCGCCGTCGAACCGGCACTGGACCGGATCACCCGCCGCTGAACCCGGACCGTGGCCCCGGTTATTCGACGGGGCCGACCGGGCCGATCGGCCCGGCCCCCTGGCGGGTCAGCGGTTCAGCAGGACGGGAATCTCCCGCGGCCCGCGCACCTGGCCGTTCGCCCAGGTGACCCTGCGTGACCGATCGAGGGTGTAGCGCGGGAAGGCACGCAACCACTCTTGGAATGCGACCAGCATCTCGAGGCGCGCGAGGTTCGATCCCGCGCACCGATGGATGCCCAGTCCGAAGGCGACGTGGCGATTGTTCGCGCGGTCGAGCCGGAACTCATGCGCGTCCTCGAAGGCGGCGGGATCGTGGTTCGCGGCCGGGAACGGGAGCAGCATCTGGTCGCCGGCGTGCACCGGGCATCCGGAGACCTCGGTGTCGGCCAGCACCTTGCGCGCCATGGTGACGGGCGCGTAATAGCGCAGCACCTCCTCGTTGGCCATCTGCCACAGCGGGTCATCGTTCGGTGCGGCCACGAGTCGCGCGATGTGGTCGTGGTTCTGGGCGAAGTGCCACAGACCCGAGCCGATGGCACTCCAGGTCGTGTCGATGCCTGCCACGATCTGCAGACGGATGTAGCCGACCTTCAGGTCCCACGAGACGGGCTGGCCATCGATCTCGGCGTGGGCGATCATCGTCAGCATGTCGTCGCGCGGGTTCTTGAGCCTGTCCTCCAGGAGCGCGCTGATGTACTGGCTCATTTCCGTCATCACCTGCAGTCGGATCGTGTTGTCGCGCGGTGCGAGCTGGAAGTTCTTGTAGATCCAGTCGCGGAAGAGGTCGGCGTCCTCCTCGGGGAGACCGGTCAGGATGCAGATGCCGTGAACGGGGATGTGCTGGGTGTAGTTGACCGCCGCATCGGTCGCGCTCTGGCCGTCGAGGTCTGCGATCAGTCGACGGCAGAACGCGCGCAGGTCGTCCTCGATGGGTGCGACCTTCTTCGGGCTGAAAGTCGGCAGGATCAACCGACGATGGCCGTGGTGGTCGGGCGGATCGGACGTGATTGGTGGTGCCGCCGACCGCGGGGCATCTGGTCGTGAAACGTTCACCCACACTGAGGAATAGTTCTCGGTGTCGTGCGCGACCTGGTAGATCGCATCCATCGTGACGGGCATGAACGCTCGCCCGTAACGCTCGGTGCTCGCCACCGGGCACACTTCGCGCACCGAGTTCCAGATCTCGATCGCGTTCTCACCCCACTGGTCGTCGAGCCAGTCCCAGTCGTTCACCCAGTCGGTGACCGGCGGCATCTCGGCGCGCTCGCTCCCGTAGGCCATGTCGATTCCCCCATGCACGGTGCGCCGGGCGCCCCGCGATGTTGGTCACGCTAGTCAATGTCGACCCGTCGTCCCCGAGTGCGATCGTGGGGAACGGGAGACCCAGCGGAGTTCTAGGTGACCCGAGAATCTGTGTCCCACCAGATGGTGGCGAGGAAGCGTTCCGTGCCCCGGTGTGCCTCCATGGCGGCATGCACCTCGGGGTCCCGGTCGGGGGTGAGACACAGTCGCACCCTGGTGTGGGCGATGCGGTCGTGGGTGATCGCACCACCCGGGAGTGGTTGTGTGGACTCGTCCATGTGCGCGTCGACTCCGGTCTCGCGCACGGCAGCGAGCGCGTCGTGGTGCGTCGGTGCTTCGGGGCGCTCGAGATCCCAGAAATGGCGCCAGAGCGGGGTCAACGACGACAGGGGGTGGTGTTGCGGCAACTCGACCACGACACGCCCCCGGGCGTGCGAGGTGAGAGCCCGCACGAACGGGCCGAGATCGGCGACGTTGTAGAACACGTGGTGGCAGACCACCACATCGCAGGCTGGTGTCGCATCGGCGACCGCGGGCCAGTCACCGAGGATGGTGCGTGCCTTGACACCGCGGGCTGTCGCCTGTGCGGCGAAGACATCGAGCATTTCCGGTCGGTGGTCGACGCCCACGACCGTCGTTGCTGGTGGCACCAGGCCAAACGCCGCGCGCCCGCCACCGCACCCGACATCGAGCACCGAACCTCCCGCGGGCAGGGCTTCCAGTGCGCGGGAGCGAGATGGTGTGTCGACATGGATGTCGGCGCCCGGGGTGAAGCTCGCAACCGGATGGATCCAGGGTGATTCGGGTGCCGCGCGCAGGATGTGGTCGGGGATGCCCCAGCGGGGGAGTGCATCGGCCCAGTGCTCGAGGGCGGTCATCACGAGTGGGGCATTTGATGCACGCAAAAGGGCTAACTTTTGCTCGTGGAACAAGCCAAGAAGCTCGTCGCACCCGTCGTCGTCATCGCCGTGACGCTGGCCGTCTTCATAGCCAGCGCAGCCCGGCTTTGATTGGGGAGCTGTTACTTCTTCTCGTCGGGCAAATTGTCGATGCCGTTGCCGATCGCCATGAATGTCGGCGCCCAGAGGCCGACGAAAATTCCGAATCGCTCCGCCGCTGCCTGGTCCTCGCCAGAACCCGCTCCACCCTGCGTGAACCAGATGACGATGCTCGCAATGACGGACAAAAATCCGAGTGCGTACGAGAGATTGGCGCTGTAGCCGAGTGATTTGAGTTTCCTGAGCATGATTTCTCCGATTTGATCAAGGTGCGCGGGGACTCATCGCCCCCCCGAATCCTCGCACAACTGGTGTGTTTCTGGTGGGATGCTGGTCGCCTCTTTCCGCACAACTAAGGCCCGCGTCCGCAGAGACGCGAGTGCATGGTCCCCCCAACTCCTTCGGTCAACACGCGGCACGGAACCACAGGGACCGACCGATCAGCCCACGACTCCAAGGGGCACTGCCGAACCAGTGGGAGAAACGCCGCGCCTCTTCGGTGAACGGGGACCACCCGGGCGTGCCCCGCTCGTTCGCCCACTTGACGAACGCGAGATTCGTCGGCCGTGGCGCTGACGTCGAGCCTGAAGAACTGACTCCTCGAGGGACTCACTTCTCATCTTCCGGCGTTGGCTGACGGCGGATAATCTTTCAGCCGAGAACGCGATATGCGGTGT
>VGAK01000007.1 GCA_016870775.1 Actinomycetota bacterium | reverse complement strand
GCTTTGGCGGTGATGTCGGCGGTGGTGGTGGGTTGGGTGATGGTGTAGCGACCGGCGTGGGTCCCGCCGAGGGCGAACCCGGACGCGGTGACGGTCTTGCCGGTTGCGACGTTCTTGGAGGAGAACGTGCCGGCCGCACTTGACACGTTCAGGGTCACGTCGTCGCCCGCGATGTTGCCCGACAGTGCGGCCGCCCCGGTGTTCAACGTGGCGGTCGTGGTCCTGTCGTAGACCTTGTTCTGTGCCGTGACGCCCGTGACAGTGAGGGCCTTCCCGGCGACCGTGAAGGACTGCTGCGCATCGGTCGCGGCGAGGAAGTCGGTGTTGCCGGCCTGGCTCGCAGTGATCGTGCATGTGCCGATGTTGACGATCGACACGGTCGTCGTGCTGACCGTGCAGACCACCGGGGTGGTGGTCGCAAACGAGATCGTCAGCCCCGATGACGAGGTTGCCGAGACGGTGAACGGGGAGTCACCGTAGGTGCGGCCGGTGAGCGCCCCGAACGTGATCGTCTGGGCTGCCTGAGCCACGGTGACCGACGCGGCCGTCGACGTGAGTGATGAGACGGCACCGGAGGAGCCGCTGTTCTTGACGACGACGTCGTAGGAGCCTGCATCTGCCATGACCAAGTTCGGCACCGACAGCGACGACGAGGTCGCGCCAGTGATGTTCACCCCGCCCTTGCGCCACTGGTACGACAGATCGGACGCGAGTGCTCCTGTCGCTGTCGCCGTGACAGACAGAGACAGGGTCTGGCCCACCGTGCGCGAGGTGTTCGCCGGCTGGGCAGAGATTGTCGGCACCGCGGCATACCGGATGATGACGACCCCGGAACCGCCATTGCCGCCGGCACCGCACGACGCACTGCCGCCGCCACCGCCACCGCCGAGGTTGTTCGTGCCGGGGTTGCCGGGGGTCTGGCCTGACCATGTCTGGTTTCCTGCCCCGCCGCCTCCTGCGCCTCCCGCACCGCCTGCGATTCCCCATCCGCCGCCGCCGCCGCCGTCGCCGTAGGACGTGGTGGACCCGGTGATCGAGTTGGTGAAGCCGCTGCCGCCCGCGGTCGGCGCTGCGCCTGATGAGGCACTACCCAGGCCACCTGCACCGGAGGTGAGCGACGTGCCCCCGGAACCAGAGCCCGACACCCCCGTGATGGGAGTCGTGTTCCTGGTGGTGTTCCCGTTGCAGCGGTTGTCCGACCAGTACGTCTGGCCGCCGGTGCCGCCTGTCCCGGTGAGAACGGTGCCTGCCACGTCTATCGTCGAGTTGCCGCCGTTCCCGCCGTCGAGCAACGCACTCACAGTCGAGATGTCCGCTGCGGGCTGGCCGCCGGCCCCGCCCGCCCCCACGGTCGCGATGATCGCTGTGGAGCGCGTGGCAGGCAGGTTCTCCCGGTAGTACCCGCCGCCACCGGAACCGCCCGACCCGACGTTCGTGCCGGCGCCGCCGCCGCCGCCGACCACGAGGACGTCGACCGACTCGACACCGGTGGGCAGTGCGTCGTACTCGCAGGGGCCCGTGGCGGTGATCGTGTGCAGCCTCCACCTGCCCGTGCTGCCCGATGCGGGCGCGCAGAGGGCGTAGTTCACGTTGACGCTCGACGCAGAGACGGTCGAGGAGGCGAGGTACGATGAATCGCCCGAGTAGTCGGCCGTGATGCTGGCGCTGCCGTTCGTTGCAGTTGTCCAGGAGCATGTCGCTGTGGTGGAGGACACGACTGACGCGGAGCAACCGGAGATGGATGTGCCACCCATCTTGAAGTTCACGGTTCCGGTGGCGCCCGAGGTCACCGTGGCCGTGAGGGTGTAGGTCGTGCCGGCCCTCGGATTGGTGGGCATGGTGCCGAGGGTGATCGACGATGAGATCCACGGGGCGACACCGGTGGATGTGCTGGAAGGGCGATTCGCGGCATCAGAGTCGACGGGTGTGACGCGCACGTCGTAGTTCGTCCCCGGTGCGAGTCCCGTGATCGTCGACGATGTCGCCGTCGACGACGTGGTGGCCCATGTCGTCCATGTGGATGCGGCCGACGTCTTGTACTCCACGGTGAACCCGGTGAGGCCGGCAGTGTCGTTCGGCAGTGTCCAGGTGGCCGTCAGGCGGTCGGCCTGACCGGTGCTCACGGTGCCGACCTTCGACAAGGCGAGCGATCCGACTCCGCCTGCACCGGTCGCCGTGTTCGAGAAATCGAAGCCTCGGATGCTGTAGGTGCGGGCGAGGTAGTTCTCGACGAGTCGAATCTGGGTCGCCGACAACTCTCCATCGAAAAGGATGATCTCGGCGGCGTTGAAGTCGGACCGTTCCCCTGCCCCCGAGAATCTGCCCGCGTTGATCGCCAACTGAGTGTCGAAGGTCTGGGTGAGGTTGGTGGCTGTCGTCCTGTTCGCGCCGAACTGGCGGAGCATCTGGTTCTGGTCAGTCATCAACTGCCAGTTCGTCATTGTTGTGCCGTTGTTCGAATACGCAGTCAGCCAGTTGTCGTGGTACGCCACGCCGGCACTCCCAGACCAGTAGCCGGACAGCCAGTTCCGGTTCACGCCGTCGAGGATTCGCTGTCGGTTCGACCCCGACAGCCGTGTCACCTGGAACAGCGTGTATCTGTTCGTCGTGGTGGGTGAGAACGTCGCGAAGCGGAAGCCGTCGTTGCTGCCTCCGCTGACGGTGCGGATGGTCGCGGCCGAACCGTTGCCCGTCACGGTGGTGACGATCGGTGCACCCACGACAGAGGCCGAGTGGCGACCGTTGCCCGAGGTGTCGATCCACGTGGAGCGCGCGGTGTCGAGGTTCTGGAAGTTGTCGCCCACATAGCGGTACGCCGGGGTACCGACGGAGGCGGGGAATGCATCCGAGGAATCGGTTGCGTACCGGATGATGACGATGCCGGTTCCGCCGGCACCGCCCACGGTTCGACCTGCATGGCCGGCACAACCGGAGCCACCGCCACCTCCGCGGACACCGGCTGATCCGGCAGTGTTGGTGCCGCCGTTTGCGGCACAACCGTTGCCACCGCCGGAGGCACCGGCACGTGCGGCGATCGTGTGCGAGCCGTCGTTATAGATGCCGCCGCCGCCGCCGCCGCCGTACTCGACGCCGGAGCCGGTGAAGTAATTGACAGTGCCGGTCTTGCCGTTGCCGCCACCGGTGCCGTCAATCGTGGCCGAGGTCCCGCCGGCGCCACCTGCGAATCCCGTGGTTGATGTTCCGCCCGCGCCACCGGTGGTGGATGGACCGACTGCTCCTGCCGAGCCGCCGTTCACGGTGTACGTGGTGCCACCTGTGGTGAGAAGAGAGGACTGTCCGCCGGCAGTTGCCGCCGTGCCGCCCCATGCCCCCGGTGTGCCGCCCGCGCCAACCTGCAGGGTCATTGTCGAGCCCGGAGTGGCGACGACACCGTCAAGTCGCGTGGCCGAACCGCCTCCACCGCCGACCCCGCCATCGGAGCCACCGCCGCCGCCTGCGCCCACCACGAACGCGTCGACGGAGGTGACCCCGCTGGGGACCGTCCAGTCGCAGTACCCGGTACTGCTGAACTGGAGAACTGTCTGTGTGCCGACAATCGTGGAGGTGGGGGAGCACGCCGCGGCTGCGGCCCTGATGGAGAACGAGGATGTGGCGGCAGTGGCGCCGTTCGCGTCAGTTGCGGTGACCGTCACGGCATAAGTCCCGCCGGCAACCGTGGTGGTGCCGCTGATGACGCCAGTCGACGCGTTCAGGGAGAGCCCGGACGGCAGTGACCCGCCGAGCGAGTACGTGTAGGGGGTGAGACCGCCGGACGCACCGGTCGACACCGAGTACGCAGTGCCGAGTGTCGCGGTGAGACCGGCTGACGGTGTGGTGATCGCGAGTGCGCCCGAGGCGGTCACGTTCAGTGTGAGCGAGGTGTCGATCGGGGCCCATTCGTAGACAGCCGCCTTTGCGGTGGTGGTGGGTTGGTCGTCCCACAGTGAGTTGGATGACCCGTACCCCATGACCATGCCCTGTCCCGAGTTGTCGGGTTGTCCCGCCGGGTCCCACTGCTGGTAACTGCCGCCGATCGACTGGTCGAAGTCCGAGTAGATCTGGTACGCATCTGGCGAGTCCCATGTCCACTGACCCTCGGACACGCTGTCGGAGCCGCCGGACCATGACTCTGCTCCCGAGATTGCCCGGACGGTGGTGTACTCCTCGCCACTCGTCACCGTTGCCAGGTAGCCGTACGTTCCGCCGAACGCCGTCGTTCCCGCCGTGGTCGCATGCGTTGCCTGCGCGGCAGCCGTCGTGTTGCGGAAGTAAAAGTGGTCGGTTGTGCTGCTGTAATGGTACGAACCTGTGGTCTGGCGTTTCACACCGTAGGAGACAGTCACCGAACTGCTGCCCGACGCGGGGGGAGTCACGGTCGCGGTGTTCAGGGCCGTGTTGAGGGTGTCCCGTGTCGCCTCCACCGTGAAGGTGGACGACCCGAGCGAACCCGCGGTCACCGTCGTGCCCCCCTGGGTGAGTGTGACCGTTCCCGCGCTCGCGGTGATCGTCGCAGACACTGTCTCTGAGGTTCCCCACAACGACGTGCTGAGGAACGTCGCGCCGAGACCCAGGTTCCGTGCGGCCGATGCCGTGGCCGTCAGGGCTCTGGAGAAGTCGACATTCGTGACGGTGCGCGTGGACACGGGGTCCACCTCGATCGCTGCGTACTGGCGGGATCCGATGCACCCCGAGCCGCAGTCGTTCCACCCGCCCGAGGACCCGTTCATCTCCACCCAGTCCTCGTTGCCGCCCCAGTCGTTCGGCTCGCCCGAGTCCCAGTTGTTGTACCTGCTGCGGTAGGCGGCGCCGGCAGTGCGGAACACGGCATTCGAGTCGTTTCCGTACCAGCGGAAGGTCCCCTCGACCGCGACATCGTTGCCGCCAAGGTACGCCGTCACCGAACCGATGGCCGTCTTCACCGTGGCGTTCTCCCCGGAGTGCTGGATGGTCGCCAGATACGCGCGCCGCCCGCCCAGGGTGATGGCGTTCGCTGCCGTGGTGGCCTGGGCCTGGGTGAGGTTCACTGCACCCGCGTCGTATCGCGAGTAGAAGTGCCCGTTCGTGTTGTACACCCAGGTGCGCCCGCCCACAGTCTGGTCCACCGGCTTCATCGAGAGGGTCAGGGTGACGCGCGTGGGATTGGTGGCAGAAGAAGTGATGGTCGCAGAGTTCAGTGCGGCGTTGATCTGGGCCTGCGTGCCTTCGAGAGTCAGCGATGTGCTGTTCTGGGCACCGGCGGCGAGAGTGGAGCCGTTCAGGGTTGCCGCAAGCGTGCCGGACGTGGAGGAGAGCACCGCACGCACGGCCTCGCCGTTCGTGTACTGGGTGGACGGGTTGCTGTAGCCGAGGGACGTCGGACTGCCGACAGTTGCGGTGATGTCAGCAGACTGGCTGAACGAGCTCGACGAGGCGATGGCGTAGTCGTTCAGCGTGAGGTTGTACGTGCCCGTGGTCGTACCGTTCGCGCCTGTCACGGAGTACGTGAAAGAGTCCGCGCCGAAGTTGTTCGCACCACCCACGTAATTGAAGTACCCCGTCGTGCGGTTGATTGTCACGGCCCCCTTGGTGGGTTGCGAGGACACCGCGAACGTGACCGCCGTCCCGTTGTTCGTCAGGTCGACGCCGGGCAGGTAGCCCTGGAAACCTGACCCCGTGAGATTCGGGTCGACCGATGCGATGGTGGAGGTGTTGAGCGTGGCGTTCGTCCCGAGCACAGCATTGAACCCGGTGCCGACCCTTGCCGCACGGTTGACGACGTAGCGCACGCCGTCGTTTCGTGCCGCAGTGTGTGACATGTCCACGTCGTCGAACGGCATGTAGAGAATGTTCCCGGCAATCCTGCGTTGGTAGAAGGTTGAGATGTCAGATGCGCTGCGGGCGTAGTCCCACAGTCTCACCTCGTCCATGAGACCGGAGTAGTTGTCGACGGGGGCAGCCGGGCGCCCGCCGAAACCCACGGGGTTATTGTTGGTGGCGAGCGCGCCGCCGGTGTTGCTGCCGGACGGGGCAGTGGAACTGCTGAACACCCCGTTCAGGTACACGTACAGGTACCCACCGCTGCGCACGAACGCGAGGTGCGTCCAATCGGCGCTGGCTATCCGGGTCGCTGTGCACTGCCACTGCCAGCTGGTGCCGTGCATGGCAAAGCAGACGTTGTTCGGGTATGTGGCATCGTTACTTGCGTAGAGGGCCACCAGGTAGGACGCTTCCTTTGCAAGGAGCGTTCGTGGGTACGAGTTCTTGACGTTCGGCTTGATCCACGCCTCGAACGTGAAGTCATTGGTGATGTCGAGCGGGCTGTTGGTGGTGTCGGTGATCTGTGCGATCGCGGTGGTGGACGCGTCGGTGGACAGGGCGTACTGGGTGGTGGCGAAGGCCTGGGGGAGTGCCCACCTGATGATGACAAGACCCGTGCCCCCGAATCCTCCGCGCGACACCGTGGAGCTCCAGGTGGCCCCTCCGCCTCCGCCGCCTGTGTTGGCCGAACCGTCGCCACCCTGCGTGAGAGTTCCGGCACCGCCGCCGCCAGATCCTCCTGCGGCCGTCGCAGATTGTCCGTTGTAGCGGCCTGCACCTCCGCCACCGCCGTAGGTCGTGGCAGTGCCGGAGATGCTCGAGGACTTGCCCGCGCCACCAGTTCCGGTGCCAGAGGCTGCGCCGGCTGCGGAGGCGCCGCCGCCACCACCACCGACGGAGTCGGAACTGCCGCCTGCACCACCGGCAAAGCCGTTGAATGCAGTGCCGGTGCCGGCCGCTCCGCCGGCGCCGGCATAGACCTCGTTCGCACTGCCACCTCCGGAACCGCCCGCAGTGCCGGGTCCGCCCGCGTTTCCGTAGTTCCACGCGACGGTGCTGTGACCCGACCCGCCTGCACCGCCGTATCCCGCCGACACACCGAATGCGGTGGTGGACCAGCCGTCGGTGGCAGGGCTCATGGTCGGCGCAGAGAGCATGTCCCTCCCCCCGAAACCACCCTGGCCGACCGTGACCGCGTACACGCCCGCACTGACGGCAACGGTCGGTGTTGCGGAGAACGCAGTGTCGTACACGCCACCGGCGCCGCCACCGCCGGCATTGTCACTGCCGCCGCCACCGCCGCCGCCGACAACCAGCACTCGCGCACGGGTGGGGCCCGACGGGAGCGTGTACCCGCCCACCTCGGTGAGGTAGGTCCTGGGGAAGGACACGATCGTCTCACCCGGGGCGGTCGTCGTGTCGACCGTCTTGATGTCGCCCCACGTGGGGCTGCCCACGAGAGTGAGGTTCGGGCCCGCACCTGCTGCCGATGACTTGTTGACAACGGTCGTTCCGGTTCCCTCGTTGAAGTCGAAATACGCGGCCAGATTCGTGGTGCCTGCAGGTCCCCAAGTGCCCATGTCGGCCTGTGCCAGCGTCTCGGTGATGCGCGCGGTGTTGTACAGGCGGAACTCGTCGATGGCCCCGTTGAACGATGCTGCGGAGGGTCGACCTCCGATCGTGAAGACCTCGGTCGAGTCCCTGCCGGTGCTCGGCACGGATGTGGCATTGTCGACCAGCGAATACGCCAGCCGGCCGTTCACGAACATGTAGAGGTCGTTTCCGGCCCTGTCGACGGCCATCACGACGTGGGTCCACCGACCGGTGGGAACACGCGGGAGCGTCGAGCTGCCGGCCCGGATGGACTGCCACTGCCAACTTTGGGTGGCGCCCATGATCGCGAAATCGAGAACACCGGCCTGGATGGCAAGCCCCCAGGAACTTTCCTTGTTGACGATCATGCAGAACCCGGACGCACACGCTGCGGCAGGCCTGATCCATGCGGACACCGTGAAGCCGTTGATGCCGTCGTACACCGTTCCGGAGTCCGCCACCAATGCGCTCTGCGTCGACCCGTTGAACGTGACGGCGTAGTCCACGGTCTCGGAAGCGAGTGCCTTCGCCTTCGGTGCGTCAACCCACGGGGACGACACGACGAGAGCGAACATCGATGCGGCGGCAAGCAGCATTGATGTCGCCCTGGACGCGCGCGAGCGCAAGGAGCAAGAGACCTGGGTCAATGTGGTGGTGGTGGTGGTGTGGTGTGTTGTCCGGCGCAGCACTCTAGGCACTCCGCCTAGACAAAGAGTATAGGGAACGACTCCCGGCCGGTCCATCCGTTTTCCTGAATGATTCGGACCCGTGCTGGCGGGCGGGCACTGGCCGGATCTGTGTGGACAACCCCTGCCGGGGCTCCCCATCAGCCGCGGCTCAGAGTTGGAGGCTCTTGATCTCCAGGAACTCCTCGAAGCCGTACTCGCCCAGTTCGCGGCCCACGCCCGACTGCTTGTATCCGCCGAAGGGCGCGTTCGGGTTGAAGGCCCCACCGTTCACCTCGACTTGGCCCGTGCGCAGACGGCGCGCGATCGAGATCGCGGTGTCCTTGTCGGCCGACGAGACCGCGCCGGCAAGTCCGTAGACGGTGCCGTTGGCAATCCAGACTGCATCGTCGATGTCGTCGTAGGGCAGGATCGCGAGCACCGGCCCGAAGATCTCCTCCTGGGCGATCGTCATCTCCGGCGTCACATTCGAAAACACAGTCGGCTTGACGAAGTAACCGGTCGAGAGTCCCTCGGGGGCGCCGAGGCCACCGGCGACCAGGGTCGCGCCCTCGTCGATGCCCGTCTGGATATAGCCCTGGACGCGCTCGCGCTGGGCCGCACTGGCGAGTGGACCGAGGTTCGTGCCGTCGGCGAATGGATCGCCGACCTTCATGCCATTCGCCACGAGGGCGGCCGCCGTCTCTGCCTCCGCGAGACGCGCTTTCGGCACGAGCATGCGGGTCAGCGCGGAGCATGTCTGGCCACTGTTCAGGAACGCCTTGCCCACGCCGGCCATCACGGCCTTGCCGAATGCGGCCTGGTCGAGGTCGTCGCAGATGATGTTGGCGCTCTTTCCGCCGAGCTCGAGTGCCACCTTCTTCACCGTCTCGGCGCCCACCTGTGCGACGCGACGCCCGGCGCGCGTCGAACCGGTGAACGACACCATGTCGACGTCGGGACTCGCCGCGATTGCTTCGCCCACGACCGGACCGACGCCGGTGACCATGTTGAACACGCCCGCGGGCAGACCCACCTCGTGGATGATCTCGGTCAGCATGAAGGCATCGATCGGTGCCACTTCGCTGGGCTTGAGCACCACCGTGCACCCGGCCGCCATCGCGAAGGCGACCTTGGCCGCGATCTGGTGCAGCGGGTAGTTCCACGGCGTGATGCAGCCCACCACCCCGATCGGCTCGCGCACCACCAGTGAGGAGCCAATCTCGCGCGAGTAGGCGAACGACTCGGCCACGGCGGCGGCTTGCTTGAAGGAGTTGATGGGAAGGCCCACCTGGATGATGTTGGAGAGAGTCTTTGCCATCCCGGTCTCACGCGAGATCGCCGAGGCGATCTCGTCCATGCGTCCACCGAGGGCATCGCCGATCCGGTTCATGTACTTGGCGCGCTCGGCGGCGGGCAGTGCGCTCCATGACTCGAAGGCACCCTTGGCGGCCGCGGCGGCCTTGGCGACGTCCCCGGCGGTTCCGGAGGGGATGGTGGCCATCACGTCCTCGGTGATCGAATCAAAGACCTGAATCGTTTCCGATGACTCCGATGCCGTCCATTGGCCCCCCACGTAGATCTTGTCGTATGCCCGCATGTCCCGCTCCGATCGTCGGCGCCCGAGCGGTGTGCCGGACGCACCCGAGACGCTAGGGGAAAGGACCTCCGTGCGACGCAGTCGTGCGTCACTGGGGCGGCTGCCTTGGGCGGTGCTGCTCCAGCCGACTCGGTGTCACAGAGGACAAACACCCGCAGGTGGCCGTCAGCCCCGTGCGGTGTGTCAGGCAGGTGTGAGCACGAACCCTTCGTAGTCGGTCTCGGCGACCTGCTGGCACCGTTCGGCATAGGCGGGAAAGCCGAGCAGGGGCATGAAGACGCGCGGTTTTCCCTCGACGTTCGCACCGAGGTACCAACTGTTGCACCGCGGGAAGAGCGTGAAGTCGGCGATCATGTTCACGTGTGCGACCCACTCGCGCTGGTGGTCGTCGGTCGTCTCGATGGAGGCGAATCCTGTGCGCGAGAGATGCCCGATGCACGAGGTGATCCATTCAACATGCTGCTCGATGGACACGATCATGTTCGTGAGCACCGAGGGACTCCCGGGGCCCGAGACCATGAACATGTTGGGGAACCCGGCTGTGGAGAGCCCGAGGTACGTGACGGGGCCGGCCTCCCACGCATCGGCGAGCCGCTGTCCGCCACGGCCCCGGATGTCGACCTTCAGGATGGATCCGGTCATCGCGTCGAACCCGGTGGCATAGACGAGCACGTCGAATTCGTGCGCGACGCCCCCGGTCACGAGGCCCGTCTCGGTGATGCGGTCGATCGGGGTCGTCGAGACGTCCACGAGCGTCACGTTCTCGCGGTTGAACGTGTCGTAGTAGCCGGTGTCGAGACACAGCCTCTTGCAGCCGATCACCTGGGTGGGCATGAGCAGCTCGGCGGTGGCCGGATCCTTCACGATCGTTCGGATCTTGTCGCGCACGAACTCAGCGAGCAGGTCGTTCGACCCCTTGTCGAGGAGGAAATCGTTGAACGACGCCATGAACGCGAATCCGCCGGCTTCCCAGCGGCGCTCGAACTCCGCACGGCGCTCCTCCTCGGGGGCCGTCAGCGCGGAGGTCTCCCCACGCTCGATGCGCGAGCCGAACCCGCCCTGTTCGAGGCGGTTCGCCGCGCGGAAATCGGCGTAGTGGGCCTTCACGTCCTCGACGTAGCTCGTATCGATCGTGCCGTTCCGGGCCGGCACCGAGTATGTGGCAGTGCGCTGGAACACGGTCAGGTGCTCGGCCTGCTCGGCGACGATGGGAATGCTCTGGATCGCCGAGGAACCCGTTCCGATGAGACCGACTCGCTTGCCGGTGAAGTCGACGCCCTCATGGGGCCACTTGCCGGTGTGGTAGGTCGGCCCCGCGAAGGTCTCGGCGCCCGGGAACGCTGGGATGTTCGCCGATGACAGGCACCCCGTTGCCATGACGAGGAAACGGGACACGACCGTCTCGCCCCCATCGGTGGTGACACCCCAGGTGGAGGACTCCTCGTCGAAGTGAGCCGAGACCACCCTCGTGGAGAAGGTGATGTCACGGCGCAGATCGAACCGGTCGGCCACATGGCGCGCATAGTCGAGGATCTCGGGCTGCGACGCGTAACGCTCCGTCCAGTTCCACTCCTGTTGGAGCGCGTCGTCGAAGGAGTACGAGTATTCGACGCTCTCGACATCGCAGCGCGCACCGGGGTACCTGTTCCAGTACCAGGTGCCCCCGAGGTCATCGCCGGCCTCGAAGACACGCACGCTGAGACCCTCGGCGCGGGTGCGATGGATCATGTAGAGCCCGGCGAAACCGGCACCCACCACGACGACGTCGATGTCTGGTCGCTTCATCGAACCCCCCAGTGCGGCTAGCCGATGACTCGAACCCTAGTTTGCGCGCTTGGGGCCGCTCCGAACCGAGGGATGCTCGCTGTGGCGGCCCGAACGGCCCCTGTCTTCGTTGGAATGCCGGTCATCACGGCGGCGAGGGGCACCGCCGCGGGCGCCGTCCCGACGGTCCTCGCGCCGGTCACGGCTGTGCCCTTGGCGTCGGCCACGGCCACCCTTGCCGCGCAGACCGTCGCCGCGACCGCGGAGTTGGGCTGGGCGGCGCTCCTCGAGATCGGGCATCTCGCGCCTCACGCGCTCACCGGGTGCCACCATCGCGAGCACCTCGTCGCCGGGCGCCACGTCGTGGTGCTCGGGGGTGATGCCCGCGTCCTTGGCGAGGCGGCGGGCGTGGCGCTTGGTCGCATCCGTCACGATCGTGATCACGTTGCCGGATGCTCCGGCGCGTGCGGTGCGACCCGAACGGTGGAGGAACGCCTTGTGCTCCTCGGGTGGATCGGCGTGGATCACGAGAGAGACGTCGTCGACATGGATTCCCCGCGCGGCGATGTCGGTGGCCACCAGTGTGTCGACCCCCCGGCCGGCAAACGCAGCGAGATTGCGTGCACGGATGTTCTGGGAGAGGTCCCCGTGCAGCTCCAGACTCGGCACGCCGGCCTTCACCAAGGCAGCCGCCAGTTTGCGGGCGCCGTGCTTGGTCCGGGTGAACACGAGCGACTTGCCCGGTGCGGCGCAGAGATCGGCGATCACGTCGAGCCGACGGTCCTGGGACACCTTGAAGAAGTAGTGGACCGCGGGGGGACCGTCGTTGTCGTCGGTCGAGATCTCGTGCACCACCGGGTCGACGAGGTAGCGGCGCACGATCTTGTCGACACCGCGGTCGAGCGTGGCCGAGAAGAGCAGACGCTGCGCGTCCTCGGGTGTCTCGTCGAGGAGTCGCTTGACGTCCTCGAGAAATCCGAGTTCCGCCATGTGGTCCGCCTCGTCGAGCACGCACACCTCGATGCGCGAGAGATCCACGTTGTTCGACTGCACATGGTCGAGCATGCGCCCGGGGCAGGCCACCACGATGTCCACGCCGTCCCGGAAGGCGCCGATCTGCTTGCCGTATCCGACTCCGCCGTAGACCACGGTGGTGCGCAGCGAGACGGCACCGGCGAGCGGAGCGATGACCTCGCGCACCTGGTTTGCGAGCTCGCGCGTCGGCACGAGCACCAGGGCGCGGGGCACTTTGCGGCGTCCGGGGCGGTTGGACGTCCCAGTGGCGAGGCGCGACACGAGGGGGAGTGCGAATGCGAGCGTCTTGCCGGAACCGGTGCGGCCCTTGCCGAGGACGTCGCGCCCGCTGGCGGCGTCGTCGAAGGTCGCATCCTGAATCGGGAAGCAGGTGGTCAGGCCCTGTCGCTCGAGTTCGGCGACGATCTCGGGGGCGAGATCGAGGTCGGCGAAGGTCCGGAGTGCGCGGTCGAGCACGACCGCGCCGGAATCGGCACCCATGGGGGGTCTCCTTGTATCGGTCACAGATACCGATGCGTACCCATGGACGCACCACGAAGGTGCCTCGCCACGCTATCGGGGAATCATCGGTTCCGTGCGGATGGCGAATCCATGGCAGTCCGCTCGGTCAGTGTGTCAACGGGGCCAACCGCGAGCGTGCCGCGGCCACGGAGATATCTGCTCCCAGATGCGTGCGAGTCGCAGGCAGATGTCTTCTCTGTGTCGGGGTGCGTTGATCATCAACCCGATGGGGAGTCCCTCGCTCGTGAGGCCCGCGGGGAGACTGATCGCGGGAAGGTTCGCGATGTTGGCGAGCATCGTCAACAACGCGGCATGTCCACCGTGGCAGGGGCGCCCCGCGATCTCAGTGGGCATCGGGCCCTCGGCCGCGAACGGTGCACAGGCATTCGTGGGAGTGAGGATCACATCGACGTGGTCGAAGATCTCGGCGATGCGCATCTCGAGTCGGCGCCGTTCCTTCTCGACCCGGGCGAACCGGGGCAAGGTCACCTCCCGCGTGCGGCGCCATCCCTCCACGGTGCGGGGGTCGAGTTCGTCGAGACGACTCTCCCAACCGTCCGGCACGGAGACGAACTTGTCGGCGCCCTCCATCAGCACATAGATGCCGATGTAGTCCTCGATGCCCAGGTCGGTGTCCACGCGCTCCATGCCGGCGGCCGCGATCAACCGATCGGCGGCGGTGCCACAGATCGCGGCGACCTCGGGATCGACGGTGACGAATCCGAGATCGCTCGACCATGCCGCGCGAAGACCCGCGACATCGAGTTCCTCGATGATGCGTGAGTACGACAGTCCCGGCGCGGGCAGCGATGTGCGATCGCGGGCGTCCGGCCCGACGGCGATGTCGAACAGCAGTGCCGTGTCGGTCACCGTGGTCGCGAGGGCGAAGTTCACCGCGTTCTGGGCGTGCCGCGTCACCCCGAACGTGGGCACGCGACCGTACGTGGGCTTCAGGCCCGGCAGGTTGCAGGAACTCGCCGGCCCACGGATCGAGCCACCGCCATCGCTCGCGGTGCCGAAGGGGATCACCCCCGCCGACACCGACGCCGCTGTCCCTCCGCTCGATCCACCCGGGGTGCGCGAGGTGTCCCACGGGTTGCGTGTCACGCCCAGCAACGGACTGGCGGTGTAGCCCCACGCGCCGAATTCGGGGGTCGCGGTCTTGCCGATCGGGATGGCCCCCGCCGCGCGGAAGCGACCGACGTGGATGTCGTCGGCGGACGCCGCGGGACCATCTGCGAACCAACGACAACCCATGGTGGTGGGCATCCCGGCGCACTCCTCCAGATCCTTCACACCAAAGGGCACGCCCGCGAGTGGGGGAAGCGTCGCGCCCGCGCGTCGCGCGGCATCGACCTCGTCGGCCATCCGCAGGGCACCCGCCTCGTCGAGGTGCGCGAATGCGTTCAGTTCGCTCTGTGACGCGCGCGCGGCGTCGAGCGCGGCCTGCACCACCTCGCGTGCCGAGACCTCCCCCCGGCTGATCAGGTTCGCGGTGGCGATGACGTCCCCGGTCATGGAGGCACCATAGTTCCGACGCTGTACCCGGGAATCAGGGACACGAGACTCAGGGGTGGAGCGTCACCTTGATCGCGCACCCCGTGTCGTCATCGTTGCGGCCGCGGCCGACGATCCGGCGCGCGCTCGTGGCTGCGAGGAGCAACACCCACCCGATCCGGTACTTGGACTTCACGAGTGCCTCGACCGTCGAGGTCTGGGCAGTCGGCAGCACCACGGCCGCTCCCTCGAAGACCTCGGCACCCGCAGCGACGCGCCCGCGCACGTCGCACACCCGCAGGGTGCAGCGGGCGTCGTTGCGCAGCCTCTTGACCTTGCCCGATTTGAGATCCGAGGTGAATGCCCAGCCGCCGTCGAAGGGCACGATCCACACCGCGGTGGGAACGGGCGTGCCGTTCCTGCGGTACGTGGTGAACGAGACGTATCGGGCGTTCACGAGTGTCGAGGTCATGTTGGGGTGCTCCCTGTCAGGTCGGTGCGGGGCCGGTCACTGCGCCATCGTGTCTGTGGTCGGGGAGGGGGGACTTGAACCCCCGGCCTCCTGCTCCCAAAGCAGGCGCGCTGCCAACTGCGCCACTCCCCGCGGTCGACAGGAACGCTACCCCTGTCGAGCGGGACGATTCAGGAGTTCGCGGCACGCTTGGCGGCGCGTGCGAGTCGCTTCGCCGCGCGACCGATCGGGACGAGCGTGCGATGGTCGAGATCGCCGATCTCCTCGCCGTTCACGAACAGGACCCGGTAGCGCAACCAGTTGAAGCCGTTCGCCAGGATGACCTTGCCCTCGGTGCCGGCGGGCACACCGTCGAGGTCGACCGATGCCGACACCTTGTCACCGACCTTGAGGTCGATCTGACCCTTGTGCGGGTTCGCGAGGGAGTGGGGTTTCCAGAGAGTCATGGTCCCATTCTTATCCGCAGACGTGAGCGCCGGGCACACTGGCTGGCGCCACACTGCCAGACACTGCTCTCGGTGCGGGTCGCCGATACACTCCGCGACCTGTGAAAAGCGTGCTCGAAGCCCTCGAGGGCAACCAGGTCAAGTTGTCCGTAGAGGTGGACGAATCCGAGTTCGATCGGAACATCGACAAGGCCTTCAAGAAGATTGCCGAACAGGTTCGCATCCCCGGTTTCCGTCCGGGCAAGGCGCCGCGCAAGGTGCTGGAGGCCCAGATCGGCGTCGGCGCCGCCCGCGCCAAAGCGCTCGAGGACGCGATCCCGGAGTACCTCACCCTCGCGGTGCGCGAGCACGAGGTCGATCTCATCGACACCCCGAAGGTCGAACTCATCGAGGGGCAGGAGTCGGGTCCAGTCAAGTTCGACGCCACCTGCGAGGTGCGTCCCGAGATCACCCTCCCCGGCTACGAGGGCTTGCGCGTCGAGATCGTCAACCCGCAATTCTCAGACGACGAGATCGACGAGGCCGTCCAGGCCGAATTGCGCCGCCGCGGAACTCTCGCCGATGTCGACCGTCCGGCACAGGTCGGCGACCATGTCGTGCTCGATCTCGAGGGCACGCGCGACGGACAGCCTGTGCCGGGTCTGAACGTCGAGGAATGGTCCTACGAGATCGGTCGGGGTTGGGTGGCGACCGGTTTCGACGACCAGATCACCGGCGCCGAGCGGGGTGAGGAGATGTCGTTCACCCTCGTGCCCAACGGGTCCGAGGAGGCCGCCGACTTCACCGTCAAGGTGATCAAGGTGCAAGAGATCCTCGTGCCCGAGGTCGACGACGCGTGGGTCGCCGAGAACATCACCGACGCCGAGACGGTCACCGGGTGGCGCGAGATGATCCGCAGCCGTTACGAGGAGATGGGGACGAATCAGATGCGCTCGACGCTCGTCGATCGATTGACCGACTCACTCGCACGACTCGTCGGGATAGATCCACCCGAGTCGATGGTGCAGCGTGACCTGGAGGCGCGGTTCCGGAACACCGTGCAGCAGATGCAGTCACAGGGGATTCCCCTCGAGCAGTGGCTGCAGGTCACCGGGCAGGACCCCGACTCTTTCGTGGCCGGGTTGCGGGAGCAGTCCGAGAAGGCCGTGCGCGTCGATCTCGCACTGCGTGCGGTCGCGGTGGCGCGCGGGATCGACGTCCCCGGGGCCGACCTCGAGGCTGAGTTCGCCGCGATCGCCACGCGCGTCGGCGAGAAGACGACCAAGGTGCGCAGGCTCTACGAGCAGAACGACGCAGTGGGCGACCTGGTCTGGCAGATGCGCAAGTCCCGGGCGCTCGACTGGCTCCTCCACAACGTCACCTACGTGGACCAGACTGGCCGGGTCATGGACGTCGACGACGTGGTCGGCCCCGACGACGTGCCCGACCCCGACCGAGCCCGAGATAATCTCCACGACCAGACCACGAAGGACGCACAGTGAACTTCCAGAACTACTACGTCCCGACCGTCACCGAGCAGACCAGCCGCGGTGAGCGCGCGTACGACCTGTACTCGAAACTGCTGAAGGAGAACATCATCTTCCTCGGCACCCCGATCGACGACACGATTGCGAACCTCGTGTGCGCACAGTTGATCCACCTCGAGAGCGAGAACCCGGATCGCGACATCAACATCTACATCAACAGCCCCGGCGGCGACATCACCGCACTGTTCGCGATCTACGACACGATGCAGTTCATCAAGAACGACATCGCGACGATCTGTCTCGGGCAGGCCGCCTCCGCCGCGGCAGTTCTGCTCGCGGCCGGCACCAAGGGCAAGCGTCTGGCGCTCCCGCACAGCCGCGTGCTGTTGCACCAGCCCTACGGTCAGGTGGGCTACGGCCAGGTGACCGATCTGGAGATTGCCGCCCGCGAGATCCTCCGGATGCGCGACCTCCTCGAGGAAATCCTTGCCAGCCATACGGGACAGCCGATCGAGCGGATCCACACCGACACCGACCGCGACTTCGTAATGGAAGCAAACGAGGCCCTCGCGTATGGCATCATCGATGACGTGATTTCATCGCGCCAGCTTCCGGACCGCTCCGGTCCGATCCGCTGACGCTCCGT
This sequence comes from Actinomycetota bacterium, assembly GCA_016870775.1. Lineage (GTDB taxonomy): Bacteria > Actinomycetota > Acidimicrobiia > Acidimicrobiales > Ilumatobacteraceae > UBA2093. The sequence goes on along the minus strand of VGAK01000007.1, from coordinate 68,771 downwards.
CCCAGGGAGAAGCCCGCGTGGCCAAATTCAGCGACACCGGTGAACTGCTGAAGTGCTCCTTCTGCGGCAAGTCCCAGAAGCAGGTGAAGAAGCTCATCGCCGGCCCGGGTGTGTACATCTGCGACGAGTGCATCGAGCTGTGCAACGAGATCATCGAGGAGGAGGTCGGTGACCGCTCCGAGGTGCGCCTCGATGCCCTGCCGACGCCGATCGAGACGCGCGCCTTCCTCGACGAGTACGTCGTGGGTCAGGAGCGCGCGAAGAAGGTGCTGTCGGTCGCGGTCTTCCAGCACTACCGCCGGCTCCAGCACCAGCAGCAGAGCCAGGGCATCCGTCGTGACGACGTGGAACTGCAGAAGAGCAACATCTTGATGCTCGGGCCCACCGGTTGCGGCAAGACCCATCTCGCCCAGACCCTCGCGCGCATGTTGAACGTGCCGTTCGCGGTCGCCGACGCCACGGCGCTCACCGAGGCCGGCTACGTCGGTGAGGATGTCGAGAACATCCTCCTCAAGCTCCTGCAGGCGGCCGACTTCGACGTCAAGAAGGCCGAGCAGGGGATCGTCTACATCGACGAGATCGACAAGGTGGCTCGCAAGGCCGAGAACCCGAGCATCACCCGTGACGTCTCCGGCGAGGGTGTGCAGCAGGCGCTGCTCAAGATCCTCGAGGGCACTGTCGCCTCGGTGCCGCCTCAGGGTGGGCGCAAGCATCCGCACCAGGAGTTCATCCAGATCGACACCACCAACGTGCTCTTCATCTGCGGCGGTGCGTTCGCCGGACTCGAGCAGATCATTGAGCAGCGCATCGGCCACAAGGGCGTCGGTTTCCACGCGATCGTGAGGTCCAAGGCCGACAAGGATCCCGGAGAGCTCTTCGCCCAGGTGCTCCCCGAGGATCTGCTGAAGTTCGGCATGATCCCGGAGTTCATCGGCCGCATGCCGACGGTGGCCGCCGTGCACTCGCTCGACAAGGAGGCCCTGGTCCAGATCCTCACCGAGCCGAAGAACGCACTCGTCAAGCAGTACACCAAGATCTTCGAGTTCGACGGTGTCGAGCTCGAGGTGACCCGCGGTGCCCTCGAGGCGATCGCCGATCTCGCGCTCAAGCGCGGCACCGGCGCACGCGGCCTGCGCGCGATTCTGGAGGAGACCCTGCTCGACACGATGTACGAGGTGCCGGGCCGCACCGACGTCGCGCGCGTGATCCTCGACGAGGAGTGCGTAGTGGGCGGACAGACCCCCCAATTGGTGTCGAAGAGCACCGCGCGGATGCCCAGGCAGCGCCGCGCCGCATCCTGACGGGACCCGCACCGGGCGCCCGTGCCCGCGGAACGAAGCATGAACCACGCCGACGCTCTCGCGTACCTCGACGAACGTTCCTCGTACGAAAAGACCGGCCGCATCGAGGAGCCCTCGACGCGGAACATCGAGTCGATCCTGTCCGTGCTGGGGGACCCGCACCTGGACTTCCGGGTCATCCATGTCACGGGTACGAATGGCAAGGGCTCCACATCCCAGATCATCAGCCGTCTGCTGACCGCGCACGGGCTGCGCACCGGCACCTACTCGAGTCCCCACCTCGAGTCACCGCGCGAGCGGATGCAGATCGACTGCGAGTCGATCGGCGTGGAGGCCTTCGCCGGCGTGATCGCGGGCGTCGCTGTCGCCGAGGGTCTGAGCGGGGTGCGCCCGACGTACTTCGAGGCGATGACGGCCGCGGCGTTCCGGTGGTTCTCCGAGGAGGCCGTCGACGTCGCCGTGATTGAGGTGGGCATGCTCGGCAGGTGGGACGCCACGAACGTGGTGCGCCCCGACATCGCGGTGATCACCAACATCGCGCTCGACCACACCGAGTTCGCCGGCCCGACCCTCGAGCACATCGCCCGCGAGAAGGCGGGCGTCATCAAGGATGGTTGCGTCGCCATCGTTGGTGAGACCCGGCCCTCACTCGCGGCGATCTTCGCCGCCGAGGCCGATGCGCGCGTGGTTCAGCGGGGCCGCGACTTCGAGGTGCTCGAGAACCGGCTCGCGCTCGGCGGGCGCCAGATGCACCTGCGGACGTCGCGAGCGGACCACCCCGACGTGTTCGTCCCGCTTCACGGGGCACACCAGTGCGACAACGCCGCCGTTGCGATCACCGCGGTCGAGGAGTTCTTCGCCGCACCGGTCCATCCCGACGTCCTCGCGGAGGGTCTCGCCGTCGTCACGATGCCCGGACGGTTCGAGTTGCTCGGTCACCAGCCCCTCGTGATCGTGGACGGTGCGCACAATCCGGCGGGTGCCGACGTGTGCGCCCAGGTGTTCTTCGACGACTTCGACCCGGTCGGGAGGCGGATACTGGTGGTGGGTGCGCTCTCGTCTCGCGATGTCTCCGAGACGTTGGGAGCGCTGCGTGCCGACGAGTTCGACCTCGTGGTGTGCTGCACTGCGCCGTCGCCCCGCGCGCGTGCCGCACGCGAGATCGCCGCGATCGCAGAGTCGATCGGGTGCACCGTCGCAGTGGCCGAGTCTGTCGAGCAGGCCTGTGACACCGCGCTCGAGGGAGCAGGTGCCGACGACGCGATCCTCGTCGCGGGTTCGCTCTACGTGGTGGGTGCGGCGCGTCCGCACCTGCGTGCGCGCCTGCCCTGACGGGATCATCCGGGCGCGACGGGTGGGTGCGCGATCGCGCCCGTAGCCTGAGGGGCATGTCCAACCGCACTCTCGTCCTGCTCAAGCCCGACGCCGTCGAACGGGGTCTCGTCGGAGCCATCGTTTCGCGTTTCGAGGCGAAGGGTCTGCGGTTGGTCGCGGCGGAGTTGCGAACCCTCGATGCGGGCACGCTCGCCCGCCACTACGAGGAGCACGTCTCGAAGTCCTTCTACGCGGACCTCGTCGAGTTCATGTCGCGTGGCCCGGTGGTTGCCATGGCGGTCGAGGGACCGGAGGACACCTGGGAGATCGTGCGCCACATGATGGGCTCGACCAACCCGCGCACCGCGGCACCCGGCACCATCCGGGGCGACTTCGGGACCATCCTGACCGAGAACCTCGTCCACGGCAGCGATTCGGCCGAATCGGCGGCCCGCGAGTTGTCCATCTTCTTCCCCGGGCTCTGATCCGGGGACAACTACGATCGAGACTCGCGGGGGCGTGCGTCTGCGCGCGACCGGGGGAGATTTTCCTATGAGCCGCAACAACCCCTTGTCGATTGGTCGCGACATCGCGATCGACCTCGGCACCGCGAACACCCTCGTCTACGTGCGCGGCCAGGGGGTTGTGCTGAACGAGCCCTCGGTCGTTGCCATCGACATGCGCGACAACCGGCCCGTGGCCGTGGGCTGGGAGGCCAAGCGGATGCTCGGTCGCACCCCCAAGTACATCGAGGCGATCCGTCCCCTGAAGGACGGCGTGATCGCAGACTTCGATGTGTGCGAGAAGATGCTCCGCTACTTCATCCAGCGCATCACCACCAGCCGCTGGAGCAAGCCGCGGATGGTCATCTGCGTGCCATCGGGCATCACCGGGGTCGAGCAGCGGGCCGTGCAGGACGCCGCCGAGTATGCCGGCGCCCGCCGCCCCGTGCACATCATCGAGGAGCCCATGGCCGCCGCGATCGGGGCCGATCTCCCGGTGCACGAGCCGAGTGGCAACATGATCGTCGACATCGGCGGCGGCACCACGGAGGTCGCGGTCATCTCGCTCGGGGGAATCGTCGTGGCCCAGAGCGTGCGCGTCGCGGGCGACGAGCTCGACGAGGCGATCCAGGCATACGTGCGCCAGGAGTTCTCGCTCGATGTCGGCATCGTCACCGCCGAGGAGATCAAGATCCAGATGGGATCGGCCTGGCCGCTCTCGCAGGAACTCACGGCCGACGTGGGGGGTCGTGACACCGTGTCGGGTCTGCCCCGGACGATCGAGCTCACCTCCGAGATGGTGCGCGAAGCCATCGCCGAGCCGGTGACTGCCATCATTGACGCCGTGAAGTCGACGCTCGATCGCACGCCACCGGAACTCGCCGCCGACATCATGGACCGCGGCATCCATGTCTCGGGTGGGGGGGCGCTCCTAGCCGGTGTCACGCAGCGCATCACACACGAGACCGGGATGCCCTGCTACCTCGCACCCGATCCGCTGTACGCGGTCGCCATCGGATCGGGCCGCGCGCTCGAGAACATCGAGGCGATGCGCGGAATGATGTCCTCGCCGGGACTCGACCAGCAGTAGATCCCCCCGTGGCGGGCCAACCCTTCACTCGGCGCCGGGTGATCCTCCTCCTGGCCCTGACCTCGGTGCTCCTCGTGACGCTGGACCTGCGGGGCAGCGGCGCGGTCAACGGGGTGCGCTCGGCCTTCGGCGTGGTCTTCCGCCCGATCGAGAGCGCGGCGCGCGTCGTCACCAACCCGATCGAGAGCACGTGGAACGGGATCGTGCGCTACGACGACCTCGAGGACGAGAACCGGAGGCTGCGTGACCTCATCGCCTACAACGACGGCGCCGCGATCGCAGCCGTCGCGAGCGTGCGCGAGGCCCAGGAGCTCCTCGCATTGAACGGGCTGCCGACACTCGCGGGAATCTCCTCGTGCACCGCCCAGGTGGTGGGACAGTCGCCGTCGAACTTCTCCCAAACCGTGGAGATCAACCGTGGGAGCGAGTGCGGGATCAAGGTTGGCATGCCGGTGCTGAACGCGGCCGGCTTGATCGGCAAGGTGACGGGGGTCTTCAACAAGCGCGCCGTCGTGAGGCTCGTGACCGATCCCGGCTACTCGCTCGCCGTCAAGGTCGTGAACACCCCCCCCACCACAACCACCACGACGATTCCGGGCGGCGAGTCCGCACCCTCCACGACCTCCACATCGACGACGACCACGGTGCCGCGCACGACGACCACGACGGGCATCCCCGGGTTCACACCGGGTGCCACTGTCGCGACCACCTCGACGATCCCGGTCCCGGGTGCGACCACGACGGTCCCCGGTGACGGGAGCCCCAACCAGCCGGGCCAGGCGACGAAGTCGCCGATCACGGTGCCGGCCGGTGTCGATCTGCCGCTCCGCGAGACCGGGGCGCTCGAGGGCAGGGGTCTGTCGCGTTCGCCGTTCGTGCGCTTCATCGAGAGCCAGAGTCGATTCGGTGAGGTCGCCGTTGGCTCGCCGATCGTCACCGCCGGTGGTGCGACATCACTCGCGCCACCGGGGATAGTGGTCGGGACGGTGTCGAAGGTCGTGCGCAGGCCGGGCACGCTCGGTCCGCTGCTCGAGGTCGACCTCTCGGCGAACCTCGACTATCTCAATTTCGTGAGGGTGCTCCTCTACCGGCCGAGCACCGAGAGGGTGGACGAGCCGTGATCGACGCTCTCCTGCGCATCGCGGAGAACCGGTGGTTCCGGCTCGTGCTCGTGGGCATGGTGCTGCTCGGTGTGCAGACCACGATCCTCAACGACATGCGGCCCTTCGGTGTGAGCCTGCAGGTGATGGTGCTGCTCGCGGCTGCCAGCGGACTCGCGCGCGGGTCCGAGACCGGGGCGGTCGCCGGGTTCGTGGTCGGCCTGCTCTACGACCTCGTCCTGACCACGCCGCTCGGTCTCGGCGCGGCGGTGTTCGCCGTGGTGGGGTACGCCTCGGGGCTCGCGAACACGTTCGTGCACGCACCCACTTGGTGGACGCGCATGTTGATGGCAGCGGCGGCCAGTGCGCTCGGGATGTTCCTCATGCCGCTCGCCCTCGAGGTGACCGGCACCGAGGGCGCCCTGACCGGTCAGGTGTTCCTGATCGCGCTCGTCGTCGCCGTCTTCAACGCACTCGCGACACCGCCGGCGCACTGGGTGTGCAGGTGGGCACTGAGCGACCGGACGAGGGTGAGGTGACCGGCAGTGGTCGGTGAACGGCGCGTCTCGCGCACGGCGGTGCTCGGCACGGTGGCCGCGATCCTCGGGGGAATCCTGTGCGTCCGTCTGTGGTTCCTGCAGGTCCTCGATGCCCCGGGGCTCGAGGAACGCGTGCGGGAGGTGCGCACCCGTACGGTGAAGTTGACCCCCGAGCGCGGCCGGATCTTCGACCTCGAGGGGCGCATCGTTGCTGACAACGAGCGTGTGCTGACCGTGACGATCGATCGCCAAGTGGTCGCGCGGCCGCTCGCACGCCAGCAGATGTGGAACCGGCTCTCGGGGGCGCTCGGGCTGAGCCTCGAGCAGTTGGAGGAGCGCTACAAGTCCAAGCGCTACGACCAGCTGCAGCCAGCCCCGCTGAGGGAGGACATCGACGAGTCGCTCGCGGTGTTCTTGCGCGAGAGATCCGAGGACTACCCCGGTGTCGATGTGCGCGAGCACTGGAGACGCGAGTACCCGTACGCGCCGGTGGCGAGCCACGTGGTGGGGTTCCTCGGGGCGATCCGCGAGTCCGAACTCGAGTACTACAGGAATCTCGGCTACGACCCCGATGCCCGCGTCGGTCAGTTCGGTGTCGAGCAGACCTACGAGTCGGTCCTGCGCGGCACGCCGGGCTACGTGAAGTACGAGGTCGACTCCCGCGGTCGGATCCTGCGCCAGTTGGAGCGCCGGGAGCCGATACCCGGCAACGACGTCCAGCTCTCGATCGACCTCGACATGCAACAGTTCACCGAACAGGCCCTCCAGACCGAGATCCGCGCGCGCCGTCGCACCGAGGCTCCCACCGTCCTCGCCTTCGGCGAGCCCGACCCGAGGTACCCGGAGGCTGTCTTCTACAAGGCGCCGGCAGGCTCGAGCGTGGTGATGAACCACGAGACCGGCGAGGTGCTCGCGATGGCCTCCTACCCGAACTTCGACAACAGATGGTTCAACGCCGGCATCTCCTCGGAGAAGTTCCAGCAGCTCTTCCCGCGCACCGACGACCCCGACCTGTCGATCCTCGTGAACCGGGCGATCTCGGGTCGCTACAACCTCGGTTCGACCTTCAAGCCCTTCGTCGCCTTCGCGGCGCTCAACACCGGCCAGCTTCCCGGCGGCACGTCGTACCTGCTCTTGGACGAGGGCACCTACAAGCTCCAGAGCATCCCCGAGGAGCGGTGCCAGCTGAACGTCAAGTGCATCTTCAAGAACGCCAACTGCGGCAACGGCGCCCCGTGCAAGTACGGCCGGGTCAACGTCGTGGACTCCCTCGCGGTTTCCTCCGACGTGTTCTTCTACAAGATCGGCGAGCAGATCTTCACCGAGCGCGGCAACAGGCCGGTGCTCGAGGAACAGGTCCGCTTGTTCGGGTTCGGTTCGCCGACCGAGATCGACCTGCCGTACGAGTTCACCGGCACGATCCCGAGCCGGCTCCTCAAGGAGCGACTCGCCGAGTCGGGCGCGATCGCCAGGGAGGAGGGCGAGGGCTATTACGTGGGCGACAACGTCCAGTTCGCGATCGGACAGGGCCTGCTCTCGGCCACACCACTGCAGTTGGCCGTCGCCTATGGAACCCTCGCCAACGGCGGCAAGGTCGTGCGACCCCGCGTGGTGCGTGCGATCTGGACTCCGGGGACCCCCGACGGAAAATCGGGCGCAGTCGATCTGCGGGCGGGGACGATCCTGCGCGACTTCACGGCCCCCCAGGTGATCCGCGACATCGGTCTTCGCGAGGACGTCCGCGACCCGATCGTGCGCGGATTGACGCGCGTGATCAACGGACCGGGCAAGCGGTACGACTTCTACCATGCGACCACCGGCGAGAAACTCTTCCGCTCGTACCCGAAGGCGACACTGCCGATCGCCGGCAAGACGGGCACCGCACAGGGCGCGGGCAACCTGCCGTGGAACGACTCCTCGGCGTTCGCGGCGTTCTCGAAGGATCCTGCGAAGCCCTACACCGCGAGCACCTTCATCGAGAAAGCCGGTTTCGGATCCCGCGCGGCTGCACCCGTGGTGAAGTGCGTCTTCACCGCGCTCGCGGGCAAGATCCGGGTCGGCAAGGCCCTCCCGTCGGATCCGCTCGACGTGAACAGTTTCGAGGTCGCCCAACCCCAGTACCTGCCGAACCCGCTGTGTCTGGTCGGCACCGGATCGTCGGTGCGCGACTGATGGCTGGGATTCTCTCCACGCGCCGGCCCGACTCCGGGCTCGGCAACATCAAGCGGGGGATCACCGCGCCGACGCGCAGCATCGACTGGGTCCTCATGACCGCGGTCGGTCTGCTCAACACGATCGGGGTCTTCATCGTCTACTCGGCGACGCGGCCGCGCCTCATCAGCAGGGGATCGGACCCGTTCTCGTTCGCACAGCGCCAGGTGGCCTTCATCATCGTGGCGCTGGTGGCGATGGTGGTGGTGATGTGGCTCGACTACGTGCAGTTGCACGGGAACGCGAACCTGTTGTACGCGGGGACACTCTTCCTGCTCGTGCTCGTGCTCGTGACCGGTGCGGTGATCGGCGGTGCGCGCCTGTCCTTCGACCTCGGGCCGATCTCGGTGCAGCCCTCCGAGATCTCGAAGGTCACGACGCTCCTGCTGCTGGCCGGATACCTCGCGCGCGGTGACACCGAGGAGGTGTCCTACGAGATGTTCATCCGGTCGCTGTTCATCGTCGGTGTGCCGGTGGTGCTGATCGCGGTCGAACCCGACCTCGGGTCGGCCTCGGTCGTGGTTGCGATGGCGATGGGTGTGCTGTTGGTGGCCGGCGCGAGGGCCCGCTACATCATCTTGATCACCACGCTGAGCGTCTCGTCGGTGGTGGCCGGTGTGGTCTCGGGAGTGGTGCGCGACTACCAGTTGCAGCGCATCACCGGGTTCTTGAACCAGAACTCCGACTCGGCAAGCCTCCAGCAACTGATCACCCAGGTGCGCTTCGCCAAGCGCGCCGTCGCCACGGGCGGCTTCTTCGGCAAGGGCTATCTCGACGGGCCGCTCACCAACGGCCGGTTCATCCCGGTGCAGTCGACCGACTTCGTCTTTTCCGCGGTGGGGGAGCAGTTCGGGATGGTGGGCTGCGGGATCGTGCTGTCTCTGTTCGCAGTTGTGCTGTGGCGCATCTTCAGGATCGCCCGCCTCGCCCAGGACCGCCTCGGCACCCTGGTCTGCACCGGGGTGTTCACGATGATCCTCTGGCAGGCCTTCCAGAACATCGGAATGACGATGGGCATCACCCCGGTCAGCGGGGTGCCCCTGCCCTTCGTGTCCTACGGGGGGTCCCACACGGTGGCCTTCGCCATGATGATCGGGCTGGCCCAGAGCGTGCACATGCGCCGTTTTCGCTGACAGCGGCGGGTACCCTTGTCCACAGGGTCCCTTGGGCCAACCGTCCGACAGGACCCGCCGCGCCAGACCCGGCAGCGGCGGGAACTGCGTGGCGCGCCTCGTGCGCGACACGTCGAAGAGAATCGAGAAAACCCAGATGAACACCAACGACTCGGGTGTCGCGCCCTCCGGGGGTGCCGCTTCAGGTGAGGGCCGGTCCGACAACGGATCGGCCAACGGCAACGGACAAGCACGCAAGCGTCGGCGTGGGTCGCGCGGCGGCAAGAACCGCCGCAAGCCCACCGATGGCGCCGGCCAGACCGGCACCGCACCCCGGGTGGGCGGAAGTTCCCCATCCCACGGCAGTGCACCATCGTCGGGCGCTGGCAACCCGGCAGCACACGACCCGGCACCAACCGGCTCGGCGTCCGACATGTCGGCTCCGCCGCGACCGCCGGGCCCGCCCCCCGGATTTGCGCGCAAGCCCCGCATCGGTGACACCCGTCCGGCTCCGCCGGTGCCCGCCTCGAAGGGTCACGGTGGGGACGGTGCCGGCAAGCAGAAGCAGAGCGACGGCAAGAAGAAGCGCCGACGTGGTGGACGCGGTCGTTCCCGTGGGGGGCAACAGTCGCGCGAGACCCCGCGCCCCGATGCCGACGCAGAGATCATCGAGCGGCGCCGCGGCCGCGAGCGCAACGGTCGGCCCGTCGGGCGCTACCTGATGTGCGTGCAGGTGCGCGACGGCGTCACTCAGGTCGCCGTGATGGAGGGTCGCAACCTGATCGAGCACCACGTGAGCCGCCCCGCCGACGACATCGGACAGATCCACGGCAACATCTACCTGGGCAGGGTGCAGAACGTGCTCGCGGGCATGGAGGCGGCCTTCGTCGACATCGCCACGCCGAAGAACGCGGTTCTCTACAGGGGCGATGTCTCCTTCGACACCGCCGATGTCGAGCACAAGGACACCGCGCGCATCGAGCACATCCTGCGACGCAGCCAGATGATCCTGTGCCAAGTCACCAAGAACCCGATCGGGGCCAAGGGTGCCCGCCTGACGCAGGAGGTCTCGCTGCCGGGTCGCTTCGTGGTGCTCATTCCCAACTCGAAGACCTACGGGATCTCCAAGCGCCTCGCCGATTCCGAGCGACGCAGATTGCGCGCGATCCTCGACCGCGTCAAGCCCTCCGAGCACGGCGTCATCGTGCGCACCGCAGCCGAGGATGCGACCGAGCACGAGCTGACCGCCGACATGACACGCCTGCTCGAGCAGTGGGCCGAGATCGAGGAGGCCGCGAAGAAGGCGAACGGTCCCAGCCTGCTCTACCGCGAACCCGAACTCGCCGTGCGCGTCATCCGCGAGGAGTTCAGTGCCGAGTACCGCGGAGTGGTCATCGACGATCGCAGACTCTTCGAGGACATCAAGTCGTACGTGTCGGACTTCAATCCCGAGCTCGCGGATCGTGTGGAGTACTTCGACCGCGAGGCCGAGCCGCTCTCGTTGTTCGAGACGAACCATGTCCACGAGCAACTCCACAAGGCACTCGACCGCAAGGTCTGGCTGCCCTCCGGCGGCTCGATCATCATCGAGCACACCGAGGCCCTCACCGTGATCGATGTGAACACCGGCCGCAACGTCGGGTCGTCGAATCTCGAGGAGACGGTGTTCGTGAACAACCTCGAGGCCGCCCAGGAGATCGCCCACCAGCTCCGCCTGCGCGACATCGGTGGAATCATCGTGATCGACTTCATCGACATGGAGATCAAGGACAACCGCCGCAAGGTGGTCGACTCGTTCCGTCAGGCCCTGTCGCGTGACAAGACGCGCACCCAGGTCTTCGACATCTCAGAGCTCGGGCTCGTCGAGATGACCCGCAAGCGGATCGGCGAGGGACTCATCACGGCCTTCTCCGGGGAGTGCCCCGAGTGCGCCGGACGCGGCGTGAAGGTCGACTTCAGCCTGCTCGACTGAGCCGGCGGTTCCCCTCGGCGCGAGGGGTGTGCGTCGTGGAGGCCCGATAGCGGTGGGTGTCCCTCGGGAGCGGATCCCGGTGGGGATCGCCGGGGGCACGGATAGTGTTTGAGACCGCTATGTACGCAGTGATCGCTTCCGGTGGCAAGCAGACCAAGGTCGCCCAGGGCGAGACCATCCAGGTCGAGTTGCTCGGCGTCGAAGACGGTGCCGAGGTCTCGCTGACCCCGGTGCTGGTGGTCGATGGGTCCACCATCTTGTCCACCCCCGACCAGTTGAAGGGCGCCTCGGTGAAGGGCCGCGTGATCGGCACCGCCAAGGGCGTCAAGATCGACGGCTTCACCTACAAGCGCCGCACCAATCAGCGTCGGCGCTTCGGCCACCGCCAGCAGTACTCGGTCGTCGAGATCGTCTCCATCGCGAAAGGCTGACCTGACATGTCAAAGACAAAGGGTGGCGGGTCAACCCGCAACGGGCGCGACTCGAACGCGCAGCGCCTCGGCGTGAAGGTGTTCGACGGCACCAGGATCACCGCCGGAACGATCCTCGTGCGCCAGCGCGGGACGCGCACGCACCCGGGCAAGAACGTCGGCAAGGGCAAGGACGACACGTTGTTCGCCCTCGTGGATGGCTCGGTGAAGTTCGGCGAGCGCAACGGGCGCAAGATCGTCGACGTCCTTCCCGTCGACTGACGCACCCGATCGCGCACTACGCGTCCGGGCGCCCGGATTGTGGGCGGCGCTCGGGCCCCGGTCAGTGGCGCGGGCCGGGGATCGTGTCGATGCCGCGGGGCAACCGGCTCTCCGGGTATCCGATCAATCTCACGGCCTGCTCGCAGGCGTACCTGTCGGTCATTCCCCCCACGTAGGTGACCACCTCGCGCACCGCGCGCTCTGTCCCCGCATCGAAGGGATCCTCCGCGTGGGCCGGGATCGCCTCGGGATGCACCAGGTAGTGGTCGACGAGTGCGCGCAACATGTCGATCACCGCGGTCGCCTGGGCCCGTGACTCGGGCCGTTGGTAGATGCGCTCGTAGTTGAATCGCCGGAACTCCGCGAGAGCCTGGGCGCTGTCGGGCACCATGCCGATGCGACCGGTTCGCGCGGTGGCCGCGATCATCCCGTTGATGAAGGTGCTCAACTGCTCGCGACGGCTGGTGCCGCACCGCTCGCGCACGAGAGCGGGGAGATCCCCCGGGGCGACCACGCCCGCATAGACGGCGTCCTCGAAGTCGTGGCACACATAGGCGATCCGATCGGCCCACGAGACGATCTCTCCCTCGGGTGTGCGCGGTGCGGGACGCGACCACGAGTGGTTGCGGATACCGTCGAGTGTCTCGTCGCACAGATTGAGCGGGGACAGGACCGCATCGGCACCCCAGACCGCGTGGTCGTACCCCCCGTCGACATACGGCGACAGTGCATCCTCGCTCGCGTGTCCACCGGGACCGTGCCCGCAGTCGTGGCCGAGCGCGATCGCCTCGGTGAGCGCGACGTTCAGGCGGAGCACCCGCGCCACCGACACCGCCACCTGGGCGACCTCGAGCGCATGCGTGAGCCGGGTGCGCTGGTGGTCGTCGGGAAAGACGAACACCTGGGTCTTGCCCGCGAGACGCCGGAACGCCGATGCGTGAAGGATGCGGTCCCGGTCGCGCTCGAAGCAGGTGCGGAACGGGTCCGCCTCCTCGGCGAGGGCGCGGATGCCGGCTCCGGTCGCACGCGTGGCGAGAGGAGCCAACTCGACGACATGGTGAGCCTCGCGATCGTGCCGGTCGGCGAGCTCGGTGGTGCCGATGCCGGCCCATGAATCGGCGTGCGCCAGGGTGATGCCGTCACCTCCGGCATTGCCGCCCATCGTCGACACCCAGATGTCGTCGCGTTCCGTGCGTTCGTCGTCCACGCATCCACGATAGGTGGGGGATGTGACGCGATCGGTGCGATCCGTGCCGCGGGTGCCCGGTTCCGATCCACCGGGCCGGTCGGGGTGCGCCGGTAGCCTTCGAGAGATTCTCTATGAGTGCATTCGTCGACGAAGCACAGCTCAACGTGCGCGGCGGTGACGGCGGGGCAGGGTGCGTCAGTTTCCGCCGGGAGGGGCCCGTCGCCTACGGCGGGCCAAACGGCGGCGACGGTGGCAAGGGTGGGGATGTCTGGATCGTGGCGGACCGCAACGTCGCCTCGCTCCTGGCCTTCCGGGACCACCCGCACCGGCGCGCAGCCGATGGTGTCCACGGCAAGGGCAAGGACCTCCACGGTCGTCGGGGCGAGGATCTCATCGTGTACGTCCCCGAGGGGACGCTCGCGCGCGACATGTACACCGGCGAGGTGCTGGCCGATCTCGTGAATCACGGCGACAAGTGGCTCGCCACCGAGGGCGGCCGCGGCGGCCGCGGCAACGCCAAGTTCCTGAACAACCGGCGGCGCGCGCCCTCCTTCGCCGAGCAGGGTGAGGTGGGACGCGAGCGGTGGCTGAGGCTCGAATTGAAACTGATGGCCGATGTCGCGCTCGTGGGTTTCCCGAACGTCGGAAAGAGCACCTTCATCAGTGCGGTGTCGGCCGCCAAACCCAGGATCGCGAACTACCCGTTCACCACGCTCGAGCCACACCTCGGTGTGGTGCGCATCGATGACGAGACCGAGTTCGTCATGGCCGACATTCCCGGTCTGATCGAGGGCGCGAGCGAGGGCCGGGGACTGGGGCACCAGTTCCTGCGCCATGTCGAGCGCGCTCGGGTGCTGTGCTTCCTCATCGATCTCGCCGCACTCGACGGCGTCGAGCCCGACGACCAGCTCGCCACCCTGCGGCGCGAACTGGGCAACTACCGCTCCGAGCTCCTCGAGCGTCCCACGCTCGTCGTGGGCACCAAGACCGACAGTGCGACCGCCGAGGCGGTGGCCGCGTGGCCCCACCTGTCGATGAGCGCGGTGACGATGCTCAACGTGCGCACGGTGACTGGCTCGCTCGCCAGGCTCGTGGCCCAGGCACGCGACACCGAGCCGTTGGAGGAGGCGACTGTCATCGTGCGCCCCGAACCCGAGCACGCATGGGTCGAGCAGATCGGGGAGGGGGAGTACCGCGTCCACGGCCGCGCCGCGGAGCGCGCGGTGGCGCTCAACGATGTGAGCTCGCCCGAGTCGCTCTCCTACATCGACGAGCGGCTCGCCAAGCTGGGTGTCCCCCGGATGCTCGCCCGGGCCGGCGCCACGGAGGGCGATGTGGTGTGGATCGCCGAATTCTCTTTCGAGTACGCACCGGACCTGTGATGCTCTCGGGCATGGGGAAGTGTCGGAGCGCGCAGCGATGAGGGTCGTGGTCAAGATCGGCACGTCCTCGCTCACCGACGAGGCCGGGGTCCTCCAGCCCGCCGTCATCAGCTCGGTGGCCGACCAGATCGCCGCTGCCAGGGCCGCCGGCCACGAGGTCCTGCTGGTCACCTCGGGTGCGGTCGCCTCTGGGGTCGCGAGTCTCGGGCTCGCATCGCGCCCCGCAGATGTCCTGTCGTTGCAGGCGCTCTCGGCGGTGGGGCAGCCGCGCTTGATGGCGGCCTACGACGCGGCGTTCTCGCGCCACGGTGTGGTCGCGGCCCAGGTGCTGCTCGTGCCGCACGACTTCGTGGACCGTCGCCAGTACCTGCACGCCCGTGACACGCTCCTGCGCCTGCTCGAGTTGGGGTGCGTCCCGATCATCAACGAGAACGATGCGATCGCCAACAACGAGATCCGCTACGGCGACAACGACCATCTCTCGGCCCTCCTCGCCCATCTGGTGCGAGCCGACATGCTGGTGCTGCTCACCGACACCGACGGGCTGCACACCGCCGATCCCCGCACGAATCTCGATGCGCGCCGCATCGAGAGGGTGGGCGCCGATGATCCGCTCCTGTCGGTGTCGACCACCGGCTCGGGAACCGATCGCGGCAGCGGTGGCATGTCGTCCAAGCTCGCGTCCGCGCGCATCGCGTCATGGTCGGGAGTCGTGGCGGTGATCGCGGCCGCCTCCTCCGAGGGTGCGGTGATGGGGGCGATAGCGGGCGAGAGCGTGGGCACGCGCTTCGAGCCCCACGATCGTCACCTGCCCGCGCGCAAGCTCTGGATCGCCTTTGCGGCCGACGTGGAGGGGACGATCTCGGTGGACGCCGGCGCCCGGGATGCACTCACCGGGCGGGGAACCTCCCTCCTGCCCGCCGGGGTGGTCGGATGCGGGGGCACCTTTGCCGTCGGTGCGGTGATCGAGATCCTCGGACCCGACGGTGCTCTCGTGGCGCGCGGCATGAGCGCGATGGACGCCGACGTGGTGCGATCGAGCATGGGCCGGCGCACGGACGATCTCCCTGGCGGCGGTGAAGTCGTGCACCGCGACGATCTGGTGGTGCTCGCCGGAGCCTGACGCGACCCCGCACCGGGCGGGTTCAGTCGAGGGGGCGGCCGACGTCGGTTCCACGTCGCGGCAACAGCGAGCGGAGATCGGATATCTCGGGAACCCGCAGGATCAACAGCAACACCGTGTAGGCGACCACACCACCACCGACGGTGAGGAACAGCTCGGCCAGGCGCGACAGGCCCGATTGTGGCTCGAGGAGAGTCTCGACACGCCATAGCCCGAGACCCATGACACCACTGGCGGTCACCACGCGCCACAGCGACGAGACCATCGCGAGCCAGCGCACCGCGTGGAACTGCTGGTGCAGCAGCGCCAGCACCACGATGGAGGCGATCAGGTACGACAGGCCGAAGGCGAGCCCCAAACCGAGCACGCCGTGGCGTTCCACGAGCACGAGGGCCAGCACGATGTTCACCGCGTTCTGGAAGAGATTGACCAGGAACGGGGTGCGCGTGTCCTCGTGGGCATAGAAGCCGCGAAGGCAGAAGATGTAGAGGGAGAATCCGAGGAGCCCCACGGAGAACCCCATCAGGGCCCGGGCGGTGTTCTCGGAGGCGACCGAGGTGAAGTTGCCGTACTCGAGGAGCGAGGTGATGATCGGTCGCGCAAGGACCCAGATCCCCACCGAGGAGGGAATGGTCAACAGCGCGATCCATCGGATGCCCGATGTGGTCCAGTTGGCGAAGCCCTCCCCGTCGCCGGCCCGCACCCTGCGCACCAATTCGGGGACGAAGGTCGTCGCGATCGAGATCGCGAGCAGACCGTGGGGGAGCATGAAGAAGATGAAGGCCTTCGAGTAGGCGTCCTGGTTGCCGCTCCCGGGTTCGGCGAGGTTCTTGATGACCACGAGCGCAACCTGGTTGGTCACCACGTAGCCGAAGGTCCACGACGACAGCCGCACCATCTGGCGCACCGCCGGATGGCCGAAGTTCGGTTTGAAGCCGAATCTGAACGGGATCTGCGCCCGACGCAGCGCGGGAACGAGCACCAGACCCATTGCCGTCACCCCGCCGGTCGCAGACAGGGTGAGCAGCCAGAAGAACGACGAGCCGTACGAGATGTCGGCCAGATCGGGAGTGCCGTCGCGGGTGAAGGGGATGATGAGCAGGAGCGTGATCGTGATCACATTCGAGAGCACAGGTGACCATGCCGCGGCGAAGAAGTGGCGCCGTGCATTCAGCAGCGCCGACCCGATCGCGGACAGGCCGTAGAAGAAGATCTGGATCAGGCAGATCCGGGACATCATCGTGCCCGCCGCGCGGAACTCGTCGGCATCAACCAGCGCGCTCGGCTGGAGCGAGTACAGGCCGAACACGAGCGGGGCGAGTGCGATTGCGAGCACCGTGGCCACCACCAGGATGAAGAGCGAGCTCGAGACGACGGTCTGGGCCGACTCCACGTCGTCGTCCTCGGCGAAGCGCGTGAACATCGGCACGAGGCTGGCGGCGAGCAGGCCGCCCACGAGCAGCTCGTAGATCGAGTTCGGACTGTTGTTGGCCCCGTCGAAGGCGTCGGCGAGGGCGGTCTGGCCGACGATGATGCCGAACACCATCACCCTCAACAGTCCGGTGAGGCGGGACATCGCGGTGCCGATCGCAACAACGATCGTGTCCCTGAACATGGGCCAACACTAGGAGCCGACGACCCGCGCGGACCGGGAGCAAACGCACCCGGTGCGTCCGCCGGGCGGTCGGGGAGTAGCGTGAGAGCCTTATGGCGCATCGCTTCGATTCCGTGCAGGAGGTCCGCGAGGGTCTCAGGAATGTCAATTATCTCGCCGACGACGGAATCGCCGGTGTGGTGTTCCTCGCGGACCGACTCGGCAAGCCCGTGTTGGTGGAGGGCCCGGCCGGGACGGGCAAGACACAGCTCGCAAAGAGCGTGGCCGAGATGACCGGCGCGCGCCTCATCCGTCTGCAGTGCTACGAGGGCCTCGACGAGTCCAAGGCGCTGTACGAGTGGAACTACAAGAAGCAGCTCCTGCGCATCCAGGCGGACCGCAACTCCGGCTCCTGGTCCGAGGTCAACGACGACATCTTCGGCGACGAGTTCCTGCTGACACGACCGCTCCTGGAGGCGATCACCGCTGACGAGCCGGTGGTGCTGCTGATCGACGAGGTGGACCGCGTCGAGGTCGAGACCGAGGCGCTGCTGCTCGAGATCCTCTCGGAGTACCAGGTCTCGATCCCCGAGCTCGGAACGATCACCGCCAAGCAGGTGCCGCTCGTGTTCCTCACCTCGAACAACACGCGCGAGCTGTCCGAGGCGCTCAAGCGCCGCTGTCTGTTCCTCCATGTCGACTACCCGCAGATGGAGCGCGAGAAGGAGATCGTGGTGACCAAGGTCGAGGGCATCACCGAGATGCTCGCCGACCAGGTGGCCCGCATCGTTCGCAGCATCCGCCAGCTCGACCTGAAGAAGTCGCCGTCGGTCAGCGAGACCCTCGACTGGGCGCGCACGCTGGTGCTCCTCGGGCTCGACACGATCGAAGCGGAGCAGGCCAAGGAGACACTCCACATCCTGCTCAAGTACCAGTCCGACATCACCAAGGCCGCCAAGGAACTGGCCGTCGACTGAGGGGGCTCGCGTGCTCGATCTTCTCTCCGGGTTCATCACAGAACTGAGGAACGCGGGCCTGCCCGTGAGCCTCACCGAGAACCTCGACGCCATGGAGGCGATCCAGCACATCCCGCTCGAGGATCGTGAGGCCTTCAAGTACGCCCTCGGCGCGACGCTGGTGAAGAACAACGCGCACTGGCGCTCCTTCGAGACCGTCTTCGAGGTCTACTTCAGTCTCCGGGGTCCCGAGTACAAGATCGACGGCACCGAGAGCGACCTCGACGATTTCTTCCGCGAGATGCAGGAACAGATGGATCAGATGCGCCAGGGTCCCGGCGAGGGCAGCGGTGGTGCGATGGAGCAGCTCACTGCCGAGGAGCTCATGAGCATCCTGATGAGCGCACTCATGAACGGCGACCAGGCCATGATGCGCGCCCTCGCACGCCAGGCGGTCCAGCGCTTCGCGGGCATGGAGCCCGGCCGGCCGGTGGGTGGCACCTACTACCTGTACCGGACGCTGCGAAACCTCGATCTGGACGGGATGCTCGAGAAGTTGATGGAACAGAGTCGCCAGCAGGTGGGGGGCGATCTCACCTCGCTGGAGGAGCGCCTCGAGCGCGACGAGTACCAGGACCGCATAGAGAAGTTCAAGCAGGAGGTCGAGGCCGAGATCCGAAGGCGCCTCGTGGCCGACCGTGGCGCCGAGGCGATGGCAAAGACACTCCGCAAGCCGCTCCCAGAGGATGTCGAGTTCATGCACGCGAGCCGCGACGAGATGCAGAACCTGAAGAAGGCCCTCCAGCCCCTCACCCGCAAACTGGCCGCGCGTCTCGCGCGCAAGCGCCGCCACGGTCGCAAGGGCCCGCTCGACTTCCGCAACACCGTGCGCCACAGCCTCGCCTACGGCGGCGTGCCGGCCGAGCCGAAGTTCAAGTATCCGCGGCCCGCCAAGCCCGAGCTCGTGGTCGTGGCCGACATTTCCGGCAGTGTCGCTGCCTTCGCGCGGTTCACCCTGATGCTGGTGTACGCGATCTCGAACCAGTTCTCGAAGGTGCGCGCATTCGTGTTCATCGACGGCATCGACGAGGTGACTGACTACTTCAAGAAGACCGAGGACATCTCCGAGGCCATCCACCGCATCAACACCGAGGCCGACGTCGTGTGGGTTGACGGCCACAGCGACTACGGGCACGCCTTCGAGGTGTTCTGGGACCGGTGGGGCAAGGAGATCGGCCCGAAGTCGACGGTGATCCTCCTGGGCGATGCGCGGAACAACTACCACGCGTCGCAGTCGTGGGTCGTCAAGGAGATGAGCCATAAGGCGCGGCACGTCTACTGGTTGAATCCCGAGCCGCGTTCGTACTGGAACACCGGCGACTCGATCGTGGGCGAGTACGGCACCTTCACCGACGGCGTCTTCGAGTGCCGCAATCTCCGGCAGCTGGAGGCCTTCGTCGAGATGCTGGCCTGAGCCGTCGTGGTCGGGCACGCACCCAGCACGCGTCCACCGGTGGTGGTCGTCGGCGGGGGGACCGCCGGATCGACGGTGGTCGCCCACCTCGCGCACGCCACCGACCGCGAGATCATCCTCGTCGAGCCCGGCGCGTCCAGTCCCATGGACGACGAGCCGAGGTTCTTCGACGTCCTCGCCGCCACCGACACGTGGTCTCTCGAGGGCTACACCCAACCCCGCGTGCTGGGTGGTGGGAGCGCGGTGAACGGTCTCGTGCTCTCGGGTGATCCACCCTTGCACGTGGCAGAACTCACGCGTGATGCCGACGAGGACGAGATGGGACCCGCGTCGCTCGCGCTCCTCGGCGCCGGCGGGCGCAGGGTGCGCCTGTGGTGGAACGGGGGACGGTGGAATCCGGGACGGGTCGCATCGCACCTCGTGGAGGAGGGGCGCATCGAGCACCGCCGGACCACCGCAGAGAGGCTCGTGATCCGCGACGGCGCGGCCGTGGCCGTGGTCACCGCGACCGGTGAGATCGAGTGCTCGTCTGTGGTGGTGTGTGCCGGAGCGATCCTCACACCCGTGTTGCTCCTGCGGTCCGGGCTCGACCGCCTGGTGCCGCACATCGGCGAGGGGCTCCAGAACCATCCGACGCTCGCGCTCGTGTTCCATGCACTCGCCGGCGAGGGTCGCTTCGATGCGGCGGTCGTGCACGAGGCGCGGACCACGAACGGCCGCGCGGTGCTGACCATCGTCTACGAGCGCGCATCGGCCCACGACAGCGACATCGGCTTGATGATGTCGTCGCTGATGGAGGTCGAGTCGCGTGGTCGTGTGGTGCTCGATGACGGACGCATCGCGTTCCACTTCGGCGATCTCTCCACGCCGGGGGATCGCATCGCCCACACCGAGATGAGCGCGATGCTCGACCGGCTCGCCGACGCGTGCGGTTTCATCGCCCACGGTCTCCCGGCGCCCGCCCTGGTGTCGCACGCGACCTCGTCGTGCGCGATGTCCGTCGATGGCGAGGGCCGGTTGCTCGGCGTGGGGGGAGTCCGGATCGCCGACGCGTCCGTGCTGGCCGGTGTCCCGGCCGTGACCCCGGCGGCGCCTGTCACAATGGAGGCGTTGCGGATCGCCACCGCGATGGGGGAAGAGATGCGATGACCTACACACTGGGACTTCACGAACTGGCCGAGGGGTGCCACGCATATCTCCAGCCCGACGGTGGATGGGGGTGGTCGAACGCGGGGCTCGTCGTCGGGGACGGTCAATCGCTCCTCGTCGACACGCTGTTCGACCTCAAGATCACGCGACGGATGCTCGATGCGATGGGTGGTGCCACCCGAACCGCGCCGATCTCGACGGTGGTCAACACGCACGCCAACGGGGACCACTGCTACGGCAACCAACTCGTGCGGGACGCCGAGATCATCGCCTCCGATGCCACCGCGCACGAGATGGCCGAGGTGCCCCCGGCGATGCTGGCCGCGCTCAACAAGGCACCGGGCGAGGTGGGTGATCTGTTCCGCGGGTTCTTCGGCGAGTTCGACTTCGAGGGCATCGAGCCGGTGCTCCCGACCCGCACATTCACGGGTCGGTTCGAGTTCGAGGTGGGTGGTCGGCAGGTCGAACTGGTCGAGGTGGGGCCGGCCCACACGCGCGGCGACACGCTTGTGTTCGTGCCCGACGCCAAGGTGGTCTACAGCGGCGACATCCTCTTCATAGGTGGCACACCCATCGTGTGGGTGGGGCCACTCGAGAACTGGATCGCGGCGTGCGACCTTATCTGTGCGTCCGATGTCGACCACATCGTGCCCGGGCACGGCCCGCTCACCGACAAGGCCGGCGTCGTGGCGATCCGTGACTACCTGGCCTTCGTGGTGCACGAGGCGACCGACCGGTTCCACGGTGGGATGGACGCGTGGGATGCCGCGCGCGACATCGCCCTCGACGGGTTCTCCGAGTGGGGAGAGCACGGCCGACTCGCGGTGAACGTCGACACCGTGTACCGCACGCTCGACCCCGCCCACAAGAGTCCCGATGTGGTCGAGCAGTTCCGACGCATGCGCGCCATGGAGACGCCGGGCTAGTCGGTCGAGGGTCCAGTCGGCTCGCGCTCGACCGTGCCGGTTGCATCCGGCGCGCGGAGCGACCTCCGGACCGCGACCAGCCATCCGGCCACGGCGACGAGGGAGAAGAAGAACCACTGGAACGCGTACGACAGGTGTGGACCCTCGTCCGGTTCGGGCAACGGGATCGCCGCCGGCCAGTCGCTCATCGTCCGTGGTGACTGATCAGCCAGTTGCATCCACATCGGAACCGCATCGGCGCCGAGGAGCCGGGCAATGAGGGAGATGTCGAGCCTCTGGAACTCGGTCGTGGTGGTGTCACTGGAGTCGACCACCCCGAGCGGGCCGCGCCGCTCGGACGGGCGCAGATAGCCCGCGACGGTCACCGCGCCGCGGGGGGTCGAGACGGTCTCTGTGAGGGGAACAAAGCCGCGGTTCACGAGGAGGATGCGATCGTCCCCGAGGAGCACCGGAACGATCGAGTGCGTCCCGGCCACTCCGTCGGCCGACCGGTTCAGCACGGTGACGGCCCCGTCGGGAACCCATGTGCCCGCAGCCGTGACGCGCCGCCACTCGAGCGACTCGTCGGGTCCGGCTCCCGGCGCCAGCACCGTGGCGAGATCGGCAACCGGGGCCGCACCACGGGCCGCGACCGCGGCGTTCACCTCACGCTTGGTCTCGAGCCGGTCGAGCTGCCAGAACCCGAGGTTGACCATCAGCACCGCGAGCCCCGCCACGAGAACATGCACCAAGAGCCATCGGGGGGTGGCGAGGCGCCTCATCGATTCGAACGCTACCGGCGGTCGTTCGGGCACTACCGTCGCGTCCATGGGGGCGGCGGTCTACGACATCGCATCGCTGGACGACGCGTGGTGGAGCGAGATCTTCGCGACGCCGGTCACGGCGGGGGAGCCGACCCGCATCGGGGACGGCCTCGTGGGGATGAACCTGCGGTACCGACTCCGGGGGGAGGGTGTTCCCGGGAGTGTGGTGGTGAAACTCGCCTCGGAGGATGCGACCAGCCGCTCCACCGGAATCTCACTGGGCAACTACGAGCGCGAGGTGAAGTTCTACCTCGAGATCGCGGGCACGGTCGATGTGCGCGCGCCGCGGTGTCACTTCGCCGACCGGCACGCGGCCGCGGGGGACTTCGTGATCGTTCTCGAGGACATGGCGCCCGCCGAACAGGGAAACCAGATCACCGGTTGCTCGATTGATCATGCGCGAATCGCCGTCGCCGAACTCGCACGACTCCACGGTCCCCGTTGGAACGACCCTTCCCTCTGGGACGTGGACTGGTTGCAGCGCCGCAGCGAGACCGACGGGGCTGCGCAGTTGAAGTTCATCTACCAGATGGTCAAGCCGGGGTTCCTCGCCACTTTCGGTGCATCCTTGCGCGAGGCGGCCGGCGATGCCGGTCCCGCGCTCATCGACGAGTTGGAGCAATCACTCGACGGATTCATCGCCGCCAAGGATGAGCCGTTCACGGTGACCCACGGCGACTACCGGCTCGACAACATGTTGTTCGCATCGGGGACCGGTGGCGTGCCGTGCGCGGTGGTCGATTGGCAGACGCCCGGGCACGGCAACGGCATCGTGGATCTCGCGTACTTCATCGGTGCCGGTCTCCTGCCGCAGGAGCGCCGGCGCCACGAGTGGGATCTCGTCGATCTCTACATCGATGGTGTCGAGGCCTACGGTCACCGGCTCGACCGTGACTGGGTGCGTACGCACTACCGGCGCGAGGCCCTCTCGGGGGTCGTGATGGCCGTGGTGGCCTCACAAATCGTGCAGCGCACCGATCGGGGTGACCAGATGTTCACGGCGATGGCGACGCGCCACGCGCTCCAGGCCCTCGACCACGACTCGATCGCATTGTGCCGCTGACCACCGCCCAGCTCAGGTGTCGATGCGGGAACCGGTGGGCGGGGTGAGTCCGCGCCACTCGATCAGGTCCTTCAGCAAGCAATCTCGTTCGAGTTGCGTCATCGTCGGCACGCAGACACGCAGAGCATCCGGTGCTCCGACAATCAGGAGAGCCGCGAGCAGAGCGTGGACGGGTTCGTCGTCGTAGGCCGACACGAGCACCTCGACGTCCTTCTTGGTCAGGTATCTCCCGTGCGGGGCCACCTCTGAACGCCCAACTGAATCTGGTTGCCCAACTGAATCTGGCTGCTTGCCCGAATCTGGCTGCCCGCCGGAAGATTCGGGGACACGCGACATGATCAACTCCAACTCCGCCCGCTGGATACCGACACACCGTAGCGATGGCCCGGGGCGACGGCAACCCCCGGTTCGGTGCGTGTCCGCACCTGTCCGGGACGGCTCGCGGTTGCTACCGTCGGGCGACATCGATCGGGGAGGGGACCTGGGATGACGTGGAACTACGGCGTGCTGTGGAAGGGAATCGCCGAGGTGGACCCGGGACGACCGGCGCTCATGCACGGCGAACTCGTCCGCTCGTGGGGCGAGTTCCACTCGAGGTCGAACGCGCTCGCCGCCGACATGCTGGCCGCGGGCCTGGGCCCCGACTCCAAGGTCGCCCAGTATCTCTACAACTGCCCCGAGTACAGCGAGTCGATCTTCGCCTCGTTCCTCTCGGGCTTCGTGCCCGTCAACACCAACTACCGGTACGGGCCGGAGGAGATCGTCTATCTCTTCGACAACGCCGATGCCGAGGCGGTGGTGTTCCACGGTGTGTTCGCCAAGTTGATCGACGGTGTGCGTGGGCGTCTCCCGCAGGTGAAGCGGTGGTACATGGTCGCCGACGAGGTGACCGAGGTTCCCGGGTGGGCCGTGGACTACGAGGCGGTGGTGGCGGTGCCCGTGGCCGACATCGTGCCCCCGCGGGCGTTGTCGGGTGACGACATGTTGTTCCTCTACACCGGTGGCACCACAGGCATGCCCAAGGGCGTGATGTGGCGACTGGACGACCTCGCCGCGGTGCTCGGGTTCGGCGCCAACCCGCTGATGGGCGTCCCCCCGGCAGAGAGCGTGGCCGAGATCATCGCGCGCGTCGAGACCGGTGGCGAGGGACCGAGGAGCCTGGTCTGTTGTCCGCTGATGCACGGCACCGGTCAGTTCTCATCCTTCATCAATTTCGCCAACGCGGGTTGCGTGATCACCCTGCCGAACCGCAACCTGGACCCCGGGGTGATCTGGTCGACCACTCAGAACCGCCGCGTGAACACGATCGTGGTCGTGGGGCAGGCCTTCACCGGTCCGATGCTCGACCACCTGAACGACAACCCCGGTGCATACGACCTCTCGAGCGTGGTGCAGATGGGTTCCTCGGGGGTGATGTGGAGCCAGGAGAACAAGGAGGGTCTCCTCGAGCACATTCCCCAGATGGTGATCACCGACTCGTTCGGGTCTTCCGAGGCCGTCGGCATGGGCGCATCGGTCTCCACCAAAGGTGCGCCGGCCAAGACCGCCCAGTTCGCCCTCGGGCCGAACTGCGTCGTCTTCACCGAGGACGGCCGTCGCGTCGAGCCCGGCTCGGGCGAGCGCGGACTCGTCGCGGTGGGAGGCGCAATCCCCCTCGGCTACTACAAGGACGAGGCCAAGACCGCCGCGACGTTCCGCACCTTCGAGGGTCGTCGCTGGACGGTGCCCGGGGATTGGGCCGAGGTGAATCCAGACGGCACCCTGCACCTGCTCGGTCGGGGGTCGGTGTGCATCAACACCGGCGGCGAGAAGGTCTTCCCCGAGGAGGTCGAGGAGACCCTGAAGCGCCACCCGGCCGTGCGTGACGCGGTGGCGGTGGGCATTCCCGATCCGCGCTGGGTGGAGACGATCTGTGCGGTGGTGGAGACCGAGGGCGCGGTGAGCCCGACGCTCGAGGAACTCTCCGAGCACGTCAAGAGCCACCTCGCGGCCTACAAGTCGCCCCGACACCTCGTGATCGTTCCCACGATCGGGCGCGCACCGAACGGCAAGGTGGATTACAAGCGGCTCAAGCAGCACGCGATGGACACCCTCGGCGTGAAGTGAACCGTGCAGACGCGCTCCGGGCGCGCATCGCAGCCAGGCCCGTGCTGATGCCGGGTGTGTGGGATCCGCTCTCGGCGCTCCTCGCGCGCGACGCCGGGTTCGACACCGTGTTCCTCTCGGGGTTCGCTCTCGCGGGCACTCACCTCGGGGAACCCGACATCGGCATCCTCGGCCGCGACCAGGTGGCCGATGCGGCGCGGCGAGTGTGCGCGCAGGTGCCCGACGTCTCGGTCGTGGTGGATGCAGACACCGGGTACGGCGGCCCCGGCGAGGTTGCGCGCACGGTCGAGTTGTGGGAGGAAGCCGGCGCGACCGGGATGTTCCTCGAGGACCAGGTGTGGCCGAAGAAGTGCGGTCACATGGCCGACAAACAGGTGATCGCAGCCGATGAGTGGCTCGACAAGTTGCGCGCGGCACTCGCGCGGCGACACGACCTCTTCGTGACCGCACGCACTGATGCGCGCGCCGTGCACGGGTTGGGTGATGCGATCGAACGCGCCAAGATGGCCCGCGATCTCGGAGTCGATGCGGTCTTCGTGGAGGCACCCCAATCGGTGGGGGATCTCGAGGCGATCGCGGCCGCCCTGCCCGACGCGGTGCTCGTGGCGAACATGGTCGAGAAGGGCAAGACTCCGTTGCTTGCGCCGGACGAGTTGGCCGGCCTGGGCTTCCGGCTCGTGGTCTCGCCGCTCTCGGGGCTGTTGTGGGCGACGCACGCCCTCGCCGAGGGGTACCGGCACCTGCACACCGCTGGCACGATGCGCTCCGTGCTGGATCGGATCACCGGTTTCGACGAGTTCACCGACCTCGTGGGCCTCCCCAAACACCTCGCCAGCGACGCCGAGAACCGCTAGATTCAAAGCAACGCATTAGGAGAGACCTTTTGGTCCGGCAACCGGGGTGACAGCCGCACGGTGCCTCTCCGCCGCGAGGCGGAGGATGTGGTCCCGCGAGGGGCAACAGGCCGAATGATCCCGCCCGGTGCGCAACGATCCGCGAGCCGAGAGGAGGGAAGCCCAATGTACGAACCGTTCCACGGCGACGGCCCCTATCCCGCCTCGGGTGCATGGGTGCCCGGCGACGCCGCCGGCAACCGCAGGTTCTTCACCTTCGCCGTCGATCGTCCGTTCTCGCTCGAGTGCGGCGAGCGCCTGTCCGAGGTGACCATGGCCTACGAGACGTGGGGCGAGCTGAACGATGACGCCTCGAATGCGGTGCTCGTGTGCCACGCGTGGACGGGGGACAGTCACGCTGCCGGACCGGCCGGACGCGGACACCCGACACCGGGCTGGTGGGAGGGTGTCGTGGGTCCCGGTCACGCGGTCGACTCGTCGCGCCACTTCGTGGTGTGTGTGAACGTGCTCGGTGGCTGTCAGGGCTCGACGGGTCCCGCCTCGCCGCACCCGGTGGACGGTCGGCCCTACGCGCTCCGGTTCCCGGTGGTGACGATTCGCGACATGGTGCGCGCCCAGGCCCTGCTCGCCGATCATCTCGGTGTCGCGCGCTGGCACGCCGTCGTCGGGGGGTCGATGGGCGGCATGCAGGCGCTCGAGTGGGCGATCATGTTCCCGCGTCGCGTCGGTGGACTGGCAGCGATCGCCACCAACGCCGAGGCGAGCGCCCAGCAGATCGCATGGGGCGCGATCGGTCGGCGCGCGCTGTGGATGGATCCGAACTTCGCCGGGGGCGACTACTACGAAGCCGGTCCCGACGGTGGGCCGTGGCGTGGGCTCGCGGTTGCTCGCCAGATCGCCCAGGTCACGTTCCGCAGCGACACCAAGTTCAACGAGAAATTCGGTCGTGGACTCGTCGAGGACAATGTCTTCGAGGATGGCATCGACCTGTTCTCGTGCTTCGACGTCGAGGGCTATCTCGACTACCACGGCGACAAGCTCGTGCGCCGGTTCGATGCGAACAGTTACCTCTACATCGGCAAGGCCATGGATCTCCACGATGTGGGTCGTGCTCGTGGCGGGCTCGATCAGGCCCTGGCGCGCATCGCCTGCCCGGTGCTGACCGTCTCGATCGACTCCGACATCTTGTACCCGGCCTATCAACAGGAGTTCATCCACCAGAGCGTCGCGGGACGTGATCAGCGCACCGAGCACGTGGTGGTCGGGAGCGCGGAGGGCCACGATGGATTCCTCATCGAGACCGTTGCGGTCGGATCGGCCATCGAGGGGTTCCTGCGACGGCTATGAGTCGCCGCTCAGCCGTTGACCTGCGGGCTGAGCGCACGGTCGAGGTCCGAGCCTCGGCGTGTCCGAAGCAGCACGATGTCGTCGGGCCCGAGTGTGAACACCGCATGGGTGTCGTCGCGGTCGACCGCGACCACCCACCACTGTCCCGACAATTGGCTGCGGGCGAGGAAGGATTGGCGCAGTGTGACGCGGCCATCACGAAGCCGGCCGTGCACGCGCGTCCACCGGGCGGTGGCACCGGTGTCGGGCCGGCACGCGTAGGTGATGAATCGCGAACCGTCACGCGACATCCACTGGGGCTGGCGGGGGCCGAGCCACGACACGGCGACCACGAGCACGGCGAGGAATGCGATCGACGTGAGCGCGTTGAGCACAAACCCCATTGTCGCAGGCACCGCGGGGTTGGAGCACCCCGACCGGGGTCGCTTCTGCGACACTGGTCGGGTGAATCCGGGTCTCGTCGCAGCCTCCGACGCCACGGTGAACATCCTCGGTGGCGGGCTCGTGGCGCTCGGGGTCGTGCTTCTTGCGGTCACGGCGGTCTTCTGGCGTTCGGCCGTGGAGGATCCCGTCGTGCTCGCTCCGCTCGAGGTGATGGCCGACCGTCGATTCGCCCGCGCCGACGAGTCGACGCGCTCGGCACTGCTCAACCAAGTGCGGCCGGAGGGCGCAGAGCCCGTGGTGCACGACGCCGCACCGCCGGTGTTGGCGCGCGAGCCCGACTCCGAACCGGCGCGTCCCACTCGGGATCCGTTCCCCCACGACGACGATGCCGTCGACGTCCGCGAGCGCCACGGCGACCCGGTGCCCGCGATCATCGATCCGCTGCTCAGCCAGAGTGCATCCGAGAGCGAGACACGTCCCGACCACCCACGCACTGGAGAGTGAGACCATGGCCACCTTCGACCCGAACGAGATGATCGAGCGCTTCAAGGAGCGCGCGGCCGCGGTGCGGCGTCGACCGCTCCCGCCGGTGGCAGGCGAGGAGCGTCAGCTCTTCATCAAGCAGGCGGAGACGGACTTCAGGGACTTCGCGATCATCGGCGATGCGGTCGCTGCCGTCGAGGACGGGGTGCTCGTCCTGCGCGTCGATCTGAACGCGGAGAAGTGAACCCGAAATCCGGGGTGGGTCCGCGCCTGCGCGGGCGCGACGATGTCCACCTGATCGCCGCGGTGCTCGCTGTCGTGGCGTGGGGTGTGGGAGCGGTCCTCAACAAGTCGATGGGGGTCGACACCCCCGCGATCGTCTTCTACCGGATGGTCGTGGGTGTGCCGATGATGGTGTTCATGGCCTGGCGATTCGGCACCGGGATCGACCGGCGGCTCATGCGCATAACGGCCTTGCCCGGGTTGTTGTTCTCGTTGTCGTTCATCACCGGGTTCGCGGCGGTGAAGATGACCTCGATCGCGAACGCGACACTGGTCACGAACCTCCAACCGGTCCTCGTGCTCCTGGTCGCGCCGAGGCTCTTCGGCGAGCGACTCCGGAAGAATCAGTTGATTCTCGGTGCAGTGTCGATGGCCGGGGTTCTCACCGTGATGCTCGCGGCCGCCCCCACGAGCGGCGCCAAGTGGACCGGTGATGTCATGGCAGCAGTCAACATCGTGATCTGGACGGCGTACTTCCTGCTCGCCAAGCAACGCCGGGTCGATGGTGTGGATTCGTGGTCGTTCCTCGCCGGGGTGTTCCTCTGGGCCTCGGTCGTGGTGCTGCCCTTCGGCGGGCTCGCGTCGAACGACCTCGGCGCGATGACTTCCAAGGACTGGCTCTGTGTGATCGGGATGGCGCTCGGTCCGGGCATCGTTGGTCACGGTCTCATGACGTGGTCACAGAGCCATGTCGACGTAACTCTCGCCTCGATACTCGGTTTGTTGAGTCCCGTGGTCTCGACGGCCCTCGCGTGGGTGGTGCTCGGGGAGTCGCTCACATTCGTGCAGTTGACCGGGGGCGCCGTGGTGATGTGGTCCCTCGCGTTGCTCGTGCGCTCCCAGACTGGTTCGAGTGCCTCGGTGGTGCCGATCCGCAAGGAACACTGACCCCGTTGCGCGAGTGCGTCCCGGGGCTACAATCCAGTTTCTTCGCGGACGTGGCTCAGTTGGTAGAGCATCACCTTGCCAAGGTGAGGGTCGCGGGTTCGAATCCCGTCGTCCGCTCCAACCGGGGCCCGGCGAGTCGGCGCGCACAACGGCGCGCATCCATCCACCGCACGAGTTGCGCCCTCCAGCCCTGACCGTCGTGGGCTGCGGACGCATCGTCTGCGGCTCGGTGTGATTGTCGTGGTGGTCATCGACACCATTCCGCTCGCACACGCGGTGCTCCGGCGCCAGAACGGGACGGCGCTCGTCAGTCCCGGCGCGATCTGGGTGGTGGGTCTGCTCGTCGTGTGACCCATGCGCGGATCGGGACGTCGATTTGCCCGGTGTCGGAGATGCCGGGATCGCTAGCGTGGAAGGTCGGATGTTGAAGCGCCTTCTGACACACACCCTCGCCCCCTACAAGAGGGTCCTCTGGCTGGTGGTGCTGCTGCAGGGGATCCAATCCTTTGCCGGGCTTGCCCTGCCCACCCTGAACGCCGACATCATCGACAAGGGCGTGCGCCTCGGCGACCAGGGCTACATCGTGCGGATGGGCGCGACGATGCTGGTGGTCTCGCTCGTTCAGGTCGCGTTCTCGATCGGGGGGGTCTACTTCGGCTCACGGGCCGCCATGGGCTTTGGACGGGACGCGCGGGCCAACCTGTTCCGTCGAGTGAACCAGTTCTCGGCCAGCGATGTCGGGACCTTCGGGGCACCCTCGCTCATCACCCGGATCACGAACGACGTGCAGCAGGTCCAGATGCTGGTGCTGATGGCGTGCACCCTGCTGGTCGGCGCACCGTTCACGGCGGTCGGGGGGATCGTGCTCGCGGCCCACCTCGACCTCGGACTCTCGTGGATCTTCCTCGTGGCGGTGCCCGTGCTGCTGGTGTGTCTCGGGTCGATCATCGTGCGGATGGTCCCCGCGTTCCGCGCGATGCAGGAGCGGATCGACCGCGTCAACGGGGTTCTCCGCGAGCAGCTCACCGGAATTCGCGTGGTCCGGGCCTTCGTCCGGGAACCCGAGGAGAAGGCGCGCTTCGACGAGGGCAATCGGCTGCTCACCGACACCGCCCTCCGGGGCGGGCGTCTGATGGCCCTCATGTTCCCGACGGTGACCCTGCTCGTGAATGTCTCGAGCGTGGCGGTGGTCTGGTTCGGCGCGAACCGCATCGTGTCGGGTGACATGCAGGTGGGTTCGCTCGTGGCCTACCTCACCTATCTCACCCAGATCCTCATGTCGGTCATGCTCGCCACCTACATCGGTGCTCTCCTGCCGCGCGCCTCCGTCAGTGCCGAGCGCATCATGGAGGTGCTGGATGCCTCGCCCTCGGTGGAACCGCCTTCGCATCCCGTGAGTCCGGCCGCGGGTCGCGCCGCACTCGAGTTCCGGGGCGTGGGGTTCTCGTACCCCGGTGCCGAGGAGCCGGTGCTCCGGGACCTCACGGTCTCGGTCTCGGCTGGTGAGACGCTCGCGATCGTCGGGAGCACCGGGTCGGGCAAGACGACCGTCTGCAACCTGGTCGCGCGGCTCTTCGACGTCACCGAGGGCGCCGTCTCGATCAATGGCGTCGACGTCCGCGACCTCGACCCGTCGCAATTGTGGTCGCGCATCGGGCTGGTGCCCCAGAAGCCCTACCTGTTCGCGGGCACGGTCGCATCGAATCTGCGGTTCGGCAAGCCCGATGCCACCGACGACGAGCTGTGGGCGGCGCTGCGCGTCGCCCAGGCCGAGGACTTCGTGCGCGCGATGGACGGGGGACTCGAGGCCACGATCGTGCAGGGCGGCGCGAACGTCTCTGGTGGCCAACGCCAGAGGCTCTCGATCGCGCGAGCCCTGATCCACAAACCCGAGATCTACCTCTTCGACGACTCGTTCTCGGCGCTCGATCTCGCCACCGATGCGCGTCTGCGGGCCGCGCTCGCTCCGTGGCTGGCCGATGCGATCACGGTCGTGGTGGCACAGCGCATCTCCACGATCCGTGGGGCCGACCGGATCCTCGTGCTCGAGGATGGCCTCACCGTGGGCCTCGGCACGCACGACGAGTTGCTCGCGGGGTGTGCCACCTACCGCGAGATCGTCGAATCGCAGGCGACCGCACACGATGTCGCGGGCTCGGTCATGGTCGAGACCGCGAGGCCCGGTGCGGCGGTGCCGACGTGAGCGAGCAGTCACGCGCACAGGGCGCACAGGCACCCGCCTCGGGGGACGCAGCCGCGCGGCTCGGAGCCTCGATGAGGGAGGGCCGGATGAGTGCGGTCGGAATGCCGACCGTGGCATCGAAGGATTTCGGTGCCGCCGCGCGACGGCTGGCGGGCAGGATGTCGGGGGAGCGGTGGCTCGTGGTCGCGATCGGTCTCATGGCGCTCGTCAGCGTCGGTCTCGTGGTCACCGGGCCGCGGGTGCTCGGTCACGCCACCGACATCCTCTTCGACGGTCTCCTGCGTCGTCGCGGGCGCGACGGGGTCGACTTCGCCGCGCTTCACCGCACGCTCCTTTTCGCGCTCCTGCTGTACGTGGTGTCGTTCCTGCTCGGGTACGGACAATCGTTCCTGCTCACCGGTGTCGTCCAGAGGACCATGCGCGCGTTGCGCACCGATGTCGAGGACAAGATCCACCGCCTGCCCCTCTCCCACATCGACCGCAGCGCCAGGGGTGACCTGCTCAGCCGCGTCACGAACGACATCGACAACATCTCCCAGAGTCTCCAGCAGTCGCTCAGTCAACTGGTCACCGCGCTCCTCACGATCGTCGGGGTGCTGGCGATGATGCTCGTGGTCTCACCCCTGCTCGCGCTCGTCGCGCTCGTGACCGTGCCCCTCTCGCTCGCGATGATGAGACAGATTGCCGCCCGCTCCCGAGCCAAGTTCATCGCCCAGTGGGCCCACACCGGCGAGTTGAACGGTCTCATCGAGGAGACCTTCACCGGGCACACGATCGTGAAGGCCTTCGGGCGCCAATCCGACGTGGAGCACAGGTTCGCCACCACCAACGAGCGCCTCCACGACGCCGGGTTCGCCGCCCAGTTCATCTCCGGATCGATCCAGCCGTTGATGTGGTTCCTCGGGAACCTGAACTACGTCGTGATCGCGGTCATCGGCGGAGTCCGGATCTCCTCGGGGACCCTGGGTCTTGGCGATGTCCAGGCCTTCATCCAGTACTCGCGTCAGTTCACCCAGCCCCTCACGCAGGCCGCCTCGATGGTGAATGTCCTGCAGTCGGGCGTCGCCTCGGCCGAGCGCGTCTTCGAGTTGCTCGATGAACCCGACGAGCGCCCGGACCCCGCGTCGCCGGGGCCGCTCGGGGTCCGGGGTCGCGTCGAGTTCCGTGACGTGTCCTTCTCGTACGCGCCCGGCACGCGCCTGATCGAGGATCTCTCGCTCGTGGCCGAACCCGGGCAGACCGTGGCGATCGTCGGCCCGACGGGGGCCGGCAAGACGACGCTGGTGAACCTGTTGATGCGCTACTACGAGATCGACGGAGGTGCGATCCTCCTCGACGGCCGCGACATCACCGGGATGCCACGTGCCGACCTGCGCCGCCACTTCGGCATGGTGCTCCAGGATGCGTGGCTCTTCGGGGGCACGATCCGCGACAACATCGCCTACGGCAATCCCGCGGCCACCGACGAGGACATCCTCGCCGCTGCACGTGCCACCCATGTAGACCATTTCGTGCGCACCCTGGCGCGTGGCTACTCGACCGTTCTCGACAACGAGGGCGGCGCGGTGAGCGCGGGGGAGAAGCAGCTCATCACGATCGCGCGCGCATTCGTGGCCGACCCGAGCATCCTCATCCTCGACGAGGCGACGAGCTCGGTCGACACCCGAACCGAGGTGCTCATCCAGAAGGCGATGGCAGCGTTGCGTGCGGGGCGCACCAGTTTCGTCATCGCCCACAGGTTGACCACGATCCGGGACGCGTCGGTGATCCTGGTGATGGAGTCGGGTCGCATCGTGGAGAAGGGTTCGCACGAGGAACTGATGGCACACGATGGCGCATACCGGCGGTTGTACGAGTCGCAATTCGCAGGAGCCATCGCCGATCCGGTCTGACGACCGGTCGTGACCCGCTCCGAGGCTCGGCTCAGGCCGCGAACAGGCCCGGGTCCACGAGTGCACCACGGGAGGCGGCACGCGCGAGCAGGATCTCGACTGCGCTCCTGGTTGAGTCATCGAATGATCCACCACCGAGGGGGATCGCGATGCTGGTGCGCCGACCCTCGAGCCCGATCACCAGCACCTCGCCCCCGAGGGTGTCCGTGCGCACGGTTGCCCTCGAGATCCGGTCGGCCTCGATGATGCGCTCACCGAACCAGGTGCGCACGACGATGGAGTCGCCCTGGATGCGGATCGTGCGCGTCGACTCGGCCAGCCACGTGAGTCCGGCAACGGCCAACACAAGTGCCGCGTAGGAGATGACGGTGAGAGTGG
This sequence comes from Actinomycetota bacterium, assembly GCA_016870775.1. Lineage (GTDB taxonomy): Bacteria > Actinomycetota > Acidimicrobiia > Acidimicrobiales > Ilumatobacteraceae > UBA2093. The sequence goes on along the minus strand of VGAK01000007.1, from coordinate 34,461 downwards.
TCATCGCACCGTGACGGTCGGATCGCTCGGGACATGCGAGACGAACCCGTCGGGCCCGGTCGGGGTGGTGCCCCTCAGCGTCACGCGCCGCACGATGCGCTCGGTCGCGCCGTAATCGTCGATCGCATAGTGCATCGTCGCCCGGTTGTCCCACATCAGCACATCCCCCGGACGCCACCGGTGGCGCAGCGCCAGCTCCGGCTGGGTCATGTGCGCGTACAGCAGCGCGAGCAGACCGTCGCTCTCGGTGCGGCTCATCCCGACGATGTGGCTGGTGAAACCGGGGTTCACGAACAACGAGGGCCGGCCCGTGGAGGGATGCACGCGCACCACGGGGTGGACCACCGGCGGCACACGCAGTGAGTCCTCGTGGAGCTTCTGGGCATCCTCGCGGGAGAGCGCGGTGTCGAAGGGCTCGCCCCAGTAGGCGAGCGGAGAGATGCGGTGCACCGCACGCAAGTCGCGGATCGCGTCGCGAAGCGCGGGGTGCAGCCGCTCGTAAGCGCTGCGGGTGTCGACCCACATCGTGTCTCCGCCCCAGTCGGGCACATGCTCGGCCACGAGCACCGACGCGGCAGGGGGTGTTGCCACGAAAGTGACATCGGTGTGCCAGCGCGCGTTCTTGCCGCCCTTCTGGGCATCGAGCACGAGGATCTCGGGGTGATCGGGATGACCCGGCACCACCGGGTGAGCGGGGGTGGGCTCACCGAGGCTGCGCGCGAGGGTCACCTGGTCGGCCGGGGAGAGGAACTGATCGCGGAAGACCAGCACGAGATGCTTCTCGAGGAGTGTCAGAACCTCGCCCTCGGCGAAGTCGCGACGCAGGTCCACCCCGTCGATCTCGGCCCCGAAAACCCCTGTTATTTGGGTGGTTTTTGCACTCACTGCCAGGTTCATGGCCACACCATAGCGGAATTCCAGCAATTCCTGATAAACAATGTCGGGTTTGTGTGGGGACCCGACGGCGAGGAGGAGCACAAGGTGGGACACCAGTTTCCCGTCAATCTGAATCTTGAGGGACGCTCCGTGCTCGTCGTCGGTGGCGGGCGCATCGCGTTCCGCAAGACCGAACAGATTCTCCCCACGGGCGCCCAGATCACGGTGGTCGCCCCCGAGATCCGGCCGGAGTTCGAGGCTCTCGACGTGATGCGGGTGCGGCGGGGGTTCCACGACGCTGATCTCGACGGTGTGCGCCTCGTCATCACCGCGACCGGCGTGCGCGAGGTCGACCAGGCCGTCTTCGATGGGGCAGAGCGGCGCGGTGTGTGGGTCAACTCGGCCGACGACCCCGACCGGTGCACATTCACCCTGCCGGCCGTCGTGCGGCGGGGCGCCTTGATGGTCACCACGTCGACCGCGGGGGCGAGCCCCGCACTCTCGTCGTTCCTGAGGGCGCGGGTCGCAGAGATGCTCGGCGACGAGTGGGCCCATGTCGTGGAGGATCTCTCTGAGCGCAGGCGCGACTTCCATGCGCGCGGGATCAGCACCGAGACGATCGACTGGCGCCCGATCATCGACGAGGTGCTCGCGGATCGCGGACTCGCGCTCCCGGGGGCTGTTCTTCCCGCGGGAGCCGCTGTTCCTGCAGGAGACATAGTTCCTGCAGAAGACACAGTCGAGGTGCCGGCGTGACCGTCTCTCTGGTCGGCGCCGGCCCCGGTGATCCCGAGCTTCTCACCGTGCGAGCCTCGCGGCTCATCGCCTCGGCCGACGTGATCGTCCACGATGCGCTGGTCGACGCCTCGATCCTCGACCTCGCCCCGCGATCGGCCGAGATCATCGACGTCGGCAAGCGTCCCGGCCGCGCAGTTCCCCAGGAGATGATCAACGCCCTGCTGGTTCATCTCGGCCATCAAGGTCGCCATGTGGTGCGTCTAAAGGGTGGGGACCCCTACGTCTTTGGTCGCGGTGGCGAGGAGGCCCTCGCTCTGTGCGACGCGGGGATTCCGTTCTCCGTCGTGCCAGGTGTGACATCGGCGGTGGGTGCGCCGGCAGCCGCTGGCATCCCCGTCACCCACCGCGGAGTCTCGGTGGGATTCACCGTGGTGACCGGGCATCGGGAACGGGGCGGTGCGAGCAGCATCGACTGGGAGTCACTCGCCAAGGTGGGCACGACGATCGTGGTGCTCATGGGTGTCGCCGAGCGAGGAGTCATCGCCGCACGCCTGATGCGAGGCGGCCTCGACCCCGCCACGCCGGTGGCAGCGATCAGGTTCGGCACACGTCAGGATCAAGAAGTCGTGAGGTGCGATCTCGCCGGGCTCGGTGCGGCATCGATCGACTCGCCCGCAACGATCGTGATCGGTGCGGTGGCTGCGTTCGATCTCGGTGGGCTCCTCGCGACGACGGAGACGATCCGATGAGACGCTCGATCGACGACCAGCCGATCACGGCCGAGGATCTCCCTCCCGGGATCGACGATGCGACCCCGGTGTCGTGGGCGGTTGCGGTGTGCGACGACTACGGCGATGCGACCTGCCGAGTGATCCTGACGGTCGAGGACTTGGGCCGACCCGGAGCCGGGATCGCCGCTCACCTCGCCGGTGCAGATGCTCGGCGACTGCGGGCCGCGCTGCGCGATGCGCTGCGCGAGATCGGCGAGGACACCGGGGTCTGAGCCCGGCGAATTCTGTTGAAGCACGAGACGATGACCACACACGAGGAGACCGGCACGATGACCACCCCCACCGCGCAGAACGGCCAGCAGACGACTGGCCGGGGACCTGTTGGTACGGCACCGACGAGCCCCGCACCGGTGATTCCCGCACCGCGCGACCTCTATGCCGAGCAGCAGCGCGACATCGAGCGCTTCGAGATCACAATCGATCAGTACCTGCGTGGTGAGATCGCCGAGGACGTGTTCCGTGTGATGCGCCTCAACAACGGCGTCTATGGCCAGCGTCAGGGCGGTACCAACCAGATGATCCGCATCAAGTTCCCCGCCGGGACCATCGTCCCCGAGCAGTTCGAGATGATGGCCGAGATCGCCACCGAGTTCTCGCGCGGCTGGGGCCATATCACCACGCGCCAGAACATCCAGTTCCACTTCGTCGAGCTCTCGAGGATCCCGGAGGTTCTGCGCCGCATCTCGCGCGTGGGGTTGACCTCGCGCGAGGCCTGTGGCGACACCGTGCGCAACGTGGCCGCGTGCCACCTCGCCGGTGCGTGCCCCCACGAGAAACTCGACGTCACCCCGTGGGCAGAGGCCGTGTTCGAGCACTTCGTGCGCAACCCGCTCGGTCAGCGCCTGCCGCGCAAGTTCAAGGTGAACTTCTCGGGCTGCTCCACCGACTGCGGCCAGGCGATGTTCAACGATGTCGGCGTGGTGGCTGTCACCCGCACGCGCGACGACGGCTCGGTGGAGTCCGGGTTCCGCGTCTACATCGCCGGTGGACTCGGCGCGACGCCGCACCCCGCACTCGCACTCGAGGACTTCACGAGTCGCGAGGATCTGCTCCCCACGATCGAGGCGGCGCTGCGCGTCTTCGACCAGACGGGCAATCGAGAGAACAAGCTCCGCGCACGCATGAAGTGGCTGGTCGACCAGTTGGGCATCGACGAAGTGCGCCGTCGCGTCATCAAGGTGCGCCACACGCTGCCCGCCTCGTCGTCATGGCCCGGCGGAATCCCCACTGCGGTGAGTGCTGCCGGGGATGAACCGGCCGGCACGGCGGGTGAGGTCACCGAGGTCGGCCACGGGGTGCGGGTGACACTGCGTTCGCGGGATCCCTACGAGAGATGGGCGGAGGCCTCCGTCGTGCGCGGCACCAAGGATGGTCTCGTCTCTGCGGTCGCCTATGCCCAACTGGGTGACATCACGGCCGCCCAGTTCCGTGGACTCGCCGCGATCCAGCGCCGGTTCTCGGCCGATGTGCGGCTCTCCAACCGGCAGAACGTGGTGTTCCGCTCGGTCGACCCGGCGCGTCTGCCCGAGTTGTTCGAGGCGCTCGCCGCGATCGGAATGGCTCTGCCCGGTGCAGAACTGGCTCGTGATGTCGTGTCGTGCCCGGGAGCCGACACCTGCAACATCGCCGTGACCCAGTCGCGTGGTCTCGCCAAGGCGATCGGCGACCGACTCGAGGAGGAAGGCCTCGCCGAGGTCGGTGGCGTGAGGATCAACATCTCGGGCTGCTCGAACAGTTGTGGCCAGCACCATGCATCCGACATCGGCCTCTTCGGGGCCGAGCGGCGCGCACACGGTCGGTCACTGCCCGGGTACCAATTGCTCCTCGGCGGCCACGTCGGAGACGAACAGATCCACTTCGGCCAGAAGACACTGCGCCTGCCGGCCAGGAACGCACCCGAGGGCGTGGCGCGTGTCGTGCGACGCTTCGCGGCCGAGCGAGACGCGGGGGAGTCGTTCCGTGGGTGGCTCGATCGTGCTGGCGGCACGACCGCGCTCGCAGCCGACTTGCGTGATCTCGACCATGTCCCGACTCCCGACGAGGGGCCGGACTTCTTCGTCGACTACGACGAAGCGGACCCCTTCACCGCCGAGGTGTCCGAGTCGGAGTGCGCGACCTGAGCCGCTGATGACATCACCCCGCGGTCGCGCTTGGTGTGCTCGTCGCGGATGTGGTCCTTCAGTCGGCTCATGACGGCACCGTAGTGGTCGGTGCCGCGCACCGCGACGGATGATCGTCCCGCATCTTCCGCTCGCCACTATCGTCGGTTAGGCACGGTTCGGATCGAGGGGAGAGCACGCCATGGTGCAATTCGGAGTGCACGTGGGGGTCCAGAACGCGACGGTGGAGCAATTGCGCACGCTCTGGACGTGGCTCGATGCGGCGGGGGTGGACTGGATCTCGCTGTGGGATCACCTCTACGAGGCGCCCCCCGCCGGCGGCACGCAGCCTCATTTCGAGGCGTTCTCGATGCTGGGCGCACTCGCGGCCGACACCACGCGCGCCCGGCTGGGATGTCTCGTGTTCTGTTCCCAGTACAGGAACGTGGGCATCGTCATGAAGGGAGCCATCTCGGTCGACCACCTCAGCCGCGGTCGGTTCGAGCTCGGGATGGGTAGCGGCTGGCACGATCAGGAAGCGACCGCCTTCGGTTTTGATTTCCCCTCCATCGGTCAGCGCTTCAAGGTGCTCGAGGCGCAGTTGAATGCGATCACCGCGTGGCGAAAGGGGGAGAGGGTCACGCAATCCTCCCCCGGTGTCGAGTTGACGGACGCCTCGATGGTTCCCGGGCCGATGGGTCGTCTCCCGATCTGGATCGGTGGCACCGGCCGGCAAAAGACCCTCCGGCTGGCAGGGGCATTCGCCGACGGATGGAATGCGGCCTACGTGAGCCCCGCCGACTACCGCGAGCTGAACGGCATCCTCGACGACTGGTGCGCCACCGCCGGCCGCGAACCCGCCGATGTCGAGCGCTCGATCAACCTCTCATGGGGAGTCAGTCGCGATGACATCGGTGCGGTCGAGTCGCAACTGCGCGACCAGTGGGGGCCCGCCGCTGACCGCATCATCTCGGGTTCGTTGCTCGGCAGACCCTCCGATGCCGCCGAACAAGTGGCGCGTTTCGTGGACGCCGGCGCCCAGATGGTCAACATCGCGATCCGACCGCCATGGGACCAGGAACTGCTCGCCGACTACATCGAGCAGGTGGTGCCCGCTCTGCGCCGCGAGTTCTCCTGAGATCCGACTCGCACTCGGCCCACCGGGTGCGCAGATAGCGTCGTGCGCATGAAGATCGGCGTCCAACTCCACCCCCAAGCCACCACCGTCAACGAGATGCGCACCGCCTGGCGCACCGCAGATGCGCTGGGGGCCGACTCGATCTGGGTGTGGGACCACTTCTATCCGCTCTACGGCGATCCAGGCGGTGCGCATTTCGAGGCCTACACGCTGCTCGCCGTGATGGCAGCCGACACCTGCCACTCCCAGATCGGCGCGCTCGTCACCTGTTTCTCGTACCGGAACGCGAATCTGCTGGCCGACATGTCGCGCACCATCGATCACATCTCGAACGGACGGTTCGTGCTCGGGCTGGGATCGGGATGGTTCGAGCGCGACTACACCGAGTACGGCTACGAGTTCGGCACCGCGATCGGCCGGTTGCGCGCGCTCGAGGCCGGTTTGCCCGTGGTGAAGGAGCGTCTCGCACGCCTGAACCCGGGTCCCGTGAACGGTCGTATCCCGCTGATGATCGGCGGCAGCGGCGAGAAGGTCACGCTCAAGTTGACCGCCCAGCACGCCGACGTGCACAACACTTTCGGGCCGGTCGACCACTTCCGCCACAAGATGGAGGTGCTCGACCGCTGGTGCACCGAGGTGGGGCGAAATCCCCGTGAGATCGAACGCACCGTCGCGCTCGCACCGACCGAGGCCGACAAGATCGCAGAGTTCGCCGAGGCCGGCGCCGACCATGTGATCTTCATGGTCGGAAACCCCTACGACCTCGGATTCCTGGAAAAGGCCCTCGCTGCACGCTGAGGGGATGCCGCCTCGCTCAGGTGCCCAGGGCGTCGCGATTGAACGCGACATCGTCGGCACCGAGCGACGACCGTGAGACCGCACCCGCGAGGTAATCGGCGGGGCTGCGCACATCGTCGACGTAGCCGAGCGCATACGACCCCATCGCGTACCCGCACAAGCGCTGCAGGTGGACGGGCAGGTCGCGGGCGATCTCGGGTGGCACCGAGAGGTACTGGTTCTCCTCCTGGCGCAACCAGCCCAGGACATAGTCGATGTTCAGCCCGGTGCGCACCGCGGTGCTGCGGTTCGCCCCACCGCCGTGGATGGTGCGACCGGTGTAGAGCACGACCGAGCCACGGGGCATCACGGCCTGGACCACGCGGTGCGAGTGACCAAGCGTCTCGTTCGACTCGAGGTGTGAGCCGGGAATGATCCTGGTCGCGCCGTTGCCCTCGGTGAAGTCGTGCATCGCCCAGATCGTGGAGATCTCCACGTCGATGTCGTCGGGGAAGGGGAACGAGTCGAAGCACCATTGGTCGCGGTGCAACGGCTGCTCCGGCGAGTCCGGACCGATCGAGATCAACTGGGTGAGGTGCAACTGGAACGAGGTCTTCTTCGGCCACAACACCGACTCGCACGCCCCGAGCACGAGGGGATGCGCCACGAAGTCCCACGACGCGCGTGAGCGCGCCACGAGAGCCCCGGTGCGCTTGGTGAGAAGACCGGAGAACGAGTCGGCACCGTTCGGTGTCGCATCGATCCACGGGGCCATGTCGGCCATCAGGGCATCGACGGCGGCCTCGGGCATCAGTCGTTCGACGATCGCACACCCGGCGGACCGCAGCGCCTCCGACACCTGGTCGACGGTGGCATCCGGTCCGAAGCGGGGTATCTCCATGTCCCGACCGTAGTCGCGACCCAGGATCACCGTCTACGGCCGTGGCTGCGGTCGTCCGCGCCGACTACCGTGCCAGTGCGGAGCCGACGAGGGGGACCGATGCAGCTCGAGACAGTTCTCTACGAGATCGCCGACGGGGTGGCGACCGTGACCCTGAACCGACCCGATGCGATGAACGCATGGACGGCCCAACTCGCGGACGATCTTCAACTGGCGATGGGCGCTGCCGACGCCGACGAATCGGTGCGTGCCGTGGTGGTGACCGGCGCCGGACGTGCGTTCTGTGCCGGTGCCGACCTGAGCGGCGGCGAGGGCGGGTTCGCCCCCGGCCAACGCGGCGGGGTCGATGCCCCGCGCTTGATGCCGCACCAGGTGCGAAAGCCCGTGATCGCGGCCATCAACGGGCACGCGGTGGGTGTGGGCATCACCTATCCGATGCTCTGCGACATCCGCATCGCGGCAAACGAGGCCAAGATCCAGTTCGCGATGGTGCGCCGCGGGATCTTGCCCGAACTGGGGTCGCACGTGATCCTCCCGCGGGTGATCGGGTTCTCCGCCGCCGCCGAGTTGCTGCTCACCGGCACCTTGATGAACGGGGCAGAGGCCGCCCGCATCGGTGTGGTGTCGCGGGCGTTGCCCGCCGCCGAGGTGTTGCCGGCTGCGCTCGAGATGGCTCGCGACATCGCGGTGAACGTGGCGCCGGTGTCGGCCGCGCTCTCCAAGGAACTGCTGTGGAGGGGTCTGACCTCGCCGCTCGACGAGATGATCGCAACGGAGGGTCGCATCATCTCCAAGATGGCCCACAGCCCGGACGCCGCCGAGGGGGTGCGGGCCTTTTTCGAGAAGCGCGATCCCCGTTGGTCCATGACCTTGGCAGACGACCTGGGCTCGTTCCGGTCCTGACGTCGCCCGAATCACGGTGCTTCTCCGACATCCCCCGTCCCGGTATTAGGTTGCCCCCATGAAGACTGCGCAGTTGAACGGAACCACGATCGCCTACGAGGACTCCGGTGGGTCGGGCCCGGCGGTGATCCTCAGTCACGGCTTCCTGATGGACCACTCGATGTTCGACCACCAGGTGGCTGCGCTGCGCGCCACGCACCGCGTGGTCACCTGGGACGAGCGCGGATTCGGCGCCACCCGCGCGACGGGTGAGTTCACCTACTGGGACTCGGCGAACGACGTGCTCGCGCTCATGGATCATCTGGGGATCGACACGGCCGTGGTCGGGGGAATGTCCCAGGGCGGATTCCTCAGCATGAGGGTGGCGCTCACCGCACCGGAGCGGGTGCGGGCGCTGATCCTCATCGACACCCAAGCCGGCACCGAGGACCCCGCCACGATCGAGCCCTACAACCAACTCCACGACGCGTGGGTCGCACACGGTGCCGCTGCGGTGCAGGACGTGATCGCCGGCATCATCCTCGGTGCCGGCGACTGGTCCGACTGGTTCGCCAAGTGGGCGACACTCGAGCCAGAACAGTTCTCGAAAGCCTTCCGTTGCCTGATGCACCGCGACGACATCACCGGCCGGCTCGGTGAGATCGCACAACCCACCCTGATTATCCACGGGGACGCCGATGTGGCGATCCCGCTCGCCAAGGCCGAGCAGTTGCGCGACCTGATCGGCGGTCCGACGCATCTGGAGGTGATCCCCGGTGGGCCCCATGCCGCCAACATGACCCATCCCGGGCCGGTGAATGCCGCCATCGCCCGGTTCTTGACCAGCCTGTCCTGACTGGGATACTTCTCCCGTGGGGACCCCGCCCCACCGGTGAAAGGGAGTGATCGTCGATGCCGCTCGAACTTGACCTCGGACCCGCTGCGGAGAAATTCCGTGGCGAACTCAGGGATTGGCTGGAGGCGAACACGCCGGCCGAACTGATCGGGATGTCGGCCGATATGGCCCAGCGCGCCGACCTCCCCGCGGTGAAGGCGTGGGCCGACACTCTCTCGGCAGCCGGATACATGTGCGTCTCGTGGCCGAAGGAGTACGGCGGCGCCGGCCTCACAGGTGTCGAGGTGGCGGTGATGAACGAGGAGTTCGCACGCGCCCGGGTGCCGCGCGTGACCCGGGGGATGGGTGAGTGGCTGGTCGGCCCCTCGATCATCGTCTGGGGCACCGAGGAGCAGAAGAAGACGTTCCTCCCACGGATCATCGACGGCACCGATCGGTACTGCCAGGGATTCTCCGAACCCGATGCGGGTTCAGATCTCGCGTCACTGAAGACAAGGGGCGTGATCGACGGCGAGGAGGTGGTCATCACCGGCCAGAAGGTGTGGACCTCGGGTGCGACCGCGGCGAACATGATGTTCTGCCTGTGCCGCACCGATGACAGTGCCGCCAAGCACGCCGGTATTTCCTACGTGCTCCTGCCGATGTTCACCGGCGACGGTGCCCCCAACGGGATCGAGTTGCGCCCGATCAAGCAGCCCCACGGCGTCTCGCACTTCACCGAGACGTTCCTCACCGAGTCGCGTGCTCCGGTCACCAACATCATCGGCGGCATGAACAACGGCTGGCGCGTGACCATGACCACGCTCGGCAACGAGCGCGGAGGGCACGCCACCACCCAGCACGTCGAGTACACCAAGCAGTTCTGGGAGGCCGTCGAGCTGCTCAGGGACAAGGGCCGCACCGGCGACCCGATCATCCGTCAGGAGTTGGCGTGGGCATACAGCCATGTCGAGATCATGCGGTTCCAGGGGCTCAAGGTGCTGTCGGAGGTCGTGGCCCGCAAGGAGCCGGGCCCGGCGGCCTCGATCAACAAGATGTTCTGGTCCGAGTACGCCCAGAAATTCACCGAGCGGATGATGAACGCGCGCGGGGCAGAGGCGATGTTGATCGAGGACGGGACCAAGGGTCGCTATGTGGCGGACCGCTGGACCTCGATGTTCTTCCAGCACCGGTCATCGACCATCTGGGGTGGCACCGCCCAGGTGCAGCGCAACATCGTGGGCGAGAGGGTCCTCGGCCTGCCCAAGGAACCCGATCCCAGCAAGAAGTGAGCGTGCGGTCCTAGCGTTTCGGCTTTCCGCGACGCGGGCGATCCGTCGGGGGTGCGTCGGAGAGTCTGAATCGGATCGGCACCGAGAGATCCGACCGTGTCCGCGAGGCCAATCCGGCCCTGTACATCTGTGGTGGCCGGCCCGGTGAGGATCCGAAGTCGGCGTACTCATCCAGGGCCTCGACGAACCCCGGGACCTTCTCGACCTTGCGCCTGAAGTTGGCCGGGTCGACCTCGCTCTGGAAGAAGGCCTCGTAGACGCCGCGCAGTTCACTGATGGTGAACTTCGGTTGGCAGAAACCGATTGCGATGCTCGTGTCCTCCAGCATCTTGGTGGCCATCTTGCGGGCGTCTTCGATGATGTCGCGGTGGTCGAATTCGAGCATGTTGCGACCCCGTAGGTCGCGGTAGCGCATGAATGTGGCGTCCTCGGAGTTCAATTCGGGACCCAACTCGCCAGGATGGGGCACGAGAATCAAGTAGGCGACCGCGATTGCGCGCCATCTGTCGTCGCGATCCGGGTTGCCATAGGTGGCCACTTGGTGGAGATCCCGCTTGTTCAGGCGCAGGCCGGTCTCCTCGGTGACCTTGCGCAGGGCGGTCTCCTCGAAGGACTCATCGTCACCCACGAGGCCGCCGGGCAGGGCCCATCGGCCGTCGCGGACCCCGGGTCGCTTCATGACGAGCACCTCGAGTCGATCCTGGGCCTCGAGCGACCTTGCTTGGTTGATCGTGAAGACGACGGTGTCGACGTAGACGTAGAAGTTGTGCTGGACAGATCTCTTGCTCATTGGCTGATTTTCGCAGTTTCTTGACCGAAACACCAGTTTTTCGGCGTGAGTTAGGGGAAAAGTGACATAAATCGCGTCTGCTATACTTGTCGAGCATACACGAAATCCCTGTACAGGCCTCGTGCACAATTGAGAGCGGCACCCGGGACCCCGGGGCCGGACAAGGAGCCCAGATGACCCCAGCACCCACCGAAACAACCACCCCCCGTCAAGACCTCGATGACGCGGCTCTCGACCGGGCAATCGGTGCGATCCTCGGTTCCGCAGTGGCCGACGCGCTGGGAGCCAAATTCGAGTTCGGTCCGGCGGGTCTCTATTCGACGGAGTTCCCCACGCCAGTTGTGGGCGGAATCGGCGAGCTCGTGGGTGGTGGGTCGTTCGGATGGGCGCCGGGTGAGTTCACCGATGACACCCAGATGGCACTCGCTCTCGCAGCCGCCCTCGAAGAGGCCGGAGGATTCGATGCCGGGACGGTGTGGCGCCACTTCCGTGCATGGTGTGCCGATGCACACGATGTGGGTGCCACGACCTCGACGGCCCTGGGCCATGAGTCCCATGTCGGGGCGGCCGAGTCGGCCCACAAGATGCTCGGGGGGCGCACCGGCTCGAACGGATCGGTGATGCGCATCGCACCGGTGGGTGTGAGAGGGGTGATCCTTGGTCGCGAGGAGCTCTATCGCGTGGCGGTGGCACAGTCCAATCTCACGCACCACGACCCGATCGCAGCGGTTGCGGCGGCGTTCGTCGCCGAAGTCATCCGTCTTCTCGTGGAGGGTGCCGATTTTGAGGATGCGATCAGCGACGCCTCCGACATGATGTTGGAGTCTCCGTTGGGTGAGGTCTTCGGGCACGGTCTCGCGCCGGCGCTCTCGCGCACCTGGGATCCCATCTCCGACGACGGCCCGACGAACGGCTCGGCACGCACCGCAGTCGCCCAGGCGGTGTGGGCCGTGCGCCACGGGGTGCACTTCCACGACACCGTCACCTCGGTGATCGATCTCGGTGGAGACACCGACACCGTCGCTGCGATCGCGGGTGCGATGGCCGGTGCCCGCTTCGGTGCACAAGCAATCCCCGTGCGGTGGACGACGTACGTCAACGGCACGGTGCACGGCCCCAAGGGTGTGCGCCGATACGACGCGCAAGATCTCATCGACCTCGCGCGTCGCCTCGTGGGCGGAGAGAACTCCCCTCACAATCCGCCCCAGCCCCCGAGGAAACTCAAGAAGCTGCATCCCGCGGGTGTCTGGGCTGCCGATCTCGGCGGAGCGGCCTCGGTCGATGCCGACAAGGCGGTGATCTCGATGTGCCACACAGCGGATCTCTTCAAGGGTCACCCGGTGCGCCGTCAGGTACTCCTGCGCGACAGCGGTGCCAATCCGGGACTGGCGAGCGTCGTGCGCGAGGTGGTCGATGCCATCGATGCGTTCCTCGCCGAGGGCCGCGAGGTGGTGGTGCACTGTCACGGGGGCCGCAGCCGCACGACGCTGGCTCTGCGTGCCTGGTACATGCGCACCAACGGCGTCGACCACGAGGCCGCAGTGCACTGGATCGAGAGCGAGTGGCCCCATGTCGGGCGTTGGAACGCCTCGTTCGAGGAGTTCCTCGACCACCAGTGGCACCCCGGCACATGGGGGACGGCACCCGGTGGGGCCGATGACTTCGACACACGGACGCGGACTGGAGCCGCAGGGGAGGACAAGTGACCACGGACGAGTTCGAGAGAGAACTGAGGATCATCGAGCTGATCGGGGCCCACGCCACGATCACGCGTCGGCCGAGCCGGACCGGTGTGCGCCGCACCAGTGAGTCCACCGACGACGAGGAGTCCCTGCGGCCCGAGGACGTGGAGTTCCCGTTGCATTTCCGCACGCTCGAGAACCGCGTCGGAGGGTCGGTGCGCCTCTACAAGAGGTTCAACGACACCTGGGTGGTGTGCATCGATGCGCGCCTGCATTCGTACCCGGATCGTCCGGCGATCCATGCCTGGATCGCGAAGAACACCGGCACGATGCCGTTCGTGCAGGCGCGCGTCGAGCCGGCCTCGGACAACCGTGTCACGGTGTATGCGACGCATTCGTTCCTCGCCGACGAGGTCACCGACACCGAGATCGAGCAGGCTCTCGGGTCGATCGACCATGTCGCCCGCCGCTGGCACCGAGAACTGCGCCAGATCGACTTCGTCGGACGGCGCGAGGACCGTGCGCGCTCGGAATCGGCGTCGGAGAGGACCGACGCCGAGCACCTGACGAACGCGGTCGTGCGCAAGGCCGAGGGCACCGAGGCTGTCCTCGCAGAACTCGACACGTTGATCGGGCTCATCCCGGTGAAGCAGCTGGTGCGCCGGTTGACCGCGCTCCAGCAGGTGGCGGGGATGCGCAAGGCGGCCGGCATGAAGCCCGTGGCTCCCTCGCCGCACTTGGTCTTCACCGGCAACCCGGGAACCGGCAAGACCACCGTGGCGCGCCTGATCGGGCGGCTCTACAAGGAGCTCGGGCTCCTGTCGAGCGGGCACGTGGTCGAGGTGGACCGTTCGGGGCTCGTGGGTGGCTACATCGGCCAGACCGCGATCAAGACGCGCGCCGTGCTCGACTCTGCCAAGGGTGGGGTGTTGTTCGTGGACGAGGCCTACACGCTGACCTCCCACCACAACAACGACTACGGCGCCGAGGCCATCGCCACCATCCTGTCGTACATGGAGAACAACCGCGGTGAGATCGTCGTGGTGGTCGCCGGGTATCCGGCCGAGATGGCAGCGTTCCTCGAGCAGAACCCGGGACTCGCCAGCCGTTTCGACCACACGCTCGACTTCCCGGACTACACCGACGACGAGTTGTTCAGCATCCTGCAGTGGATGATCCTCGACAACGAGTACTACCTCTCGAACGGGGCCAGGGCCAAGTTGCGTCGCGTGATCGGGTCGTGGCCGAGGGGCCGCTCGTTCGGCAACGCGCGCCAAGTGCGCAGGTTGTTCAACGAGGTGGTGGCGGAGCACGCCGCGTGGTTGATCGACAAGAGGATCACCTCAGGCGAAGGCCTGCGGCTGATCCGCGAGGGTCACGTGCCGTCGGCGCCGATGCGGCCGCACGACACGGACACCCTCGTGCCCGCCGGGTATCTCTGACCGCGATCCCTGCGGGGGAGCGGTCCGTGCCGGCTGATCCGCGAGAGAAGCGTGCCGTCCGAGGTGGGCACGCCCACGGTCGAGTCAGCCGCGGAGGTGTCAGTTGGGGTCGGGCGCCCACGCGTGGATCTCGCTGATGTGATCGGAGTCGTGCACCGCGACGACGATGCGCTTCGGCGACTCGAGTGGTGGTTGACGCCGGTGGCATCGCGGTCCCGAAGGAGGCGGTGAAATTAGGCTGAGAGGGTGATCTGGTCGGCTCTGCGGCGATTCGACGCCCGGTTCCACCAGTGGCGTGACTTCGCGGTCGACCGACGAATGATCACGGGGGCAACAGCGATCGGTGGGGTGACCTTCGCGGTCATGGTCGGCGTCATGGCGCGCATCCACGGACCGACGATGCACCCCGACGAATTCGGTTTCCTCGCGAACGGCCAGGTGATCATCGGTCACGAGGAGGCCAAGATCTTCACGCCGAGTTTCTACCCGGCCGGATACGGCATCATCACCGGCATGGGCGCCCTGCTCACCGGCTCGATCGGGGGCTCGTACCGGTTCGCCCTGGTGGTGAATGTGGTCCTCGTGGCCGTGCTCGCGTGGGCCGTGATGCGCCTCGCAGTGACCGGCTTTTGTGCCTCGCCAGCCGCGGCCCGGCTCGCGGCCGCTCTCGTGGTGGTGGCGCCGGGCACCAGTGTGAGCGCCCTCTACTCGTGGCCCGAGACCGCGGTGAGACTCGCCTTCCTCGGGCTCGTCGCGACCGTCGTGTTCGCCGCGCGCCGCCTGACGATGGCGCCGGTGGTCGGATTGTGCGCCTATGTGGGTCTGCTGCCGGGGCTCCACGGCCGGTTCACGCTGATGATCCCGGTGATCTGCGCGGTGGTTGCGTGGTGGGGCTGGAGGCGCGACGTGCCGCGTCCGGTGGTCGTGGTCGCCTACGTCTCCACGGTCGTTGCCTACGCGATGACCTACCTGCTCAACACCTGGGTCAAATCGACGCTCTATCCCACCTCGATCGACCAGGAGAACCGCCTGCTGAGGCGCCTCGCCGACTACTCGATGTGGTTGGCTCTCATCCGTCGGATCGCCGGCCAGGGGTGGTACCTGTTGGCCACCTCGCTCGGGATCGCCGGCATCGCACTCGGGTGGGCGGTGGTGCGCGTGCGCGGTCGCGGTGAGTCCCGTCCGTTGCGCACCGATCCCGAGAGGATCGCCCTCGCCGTGACGGTCGGGTGCGCGGCGGTGCTGCTGTTCACCGGGGGTCTGCAGTTGCTCCACGGCAACCGCGCCGACCACCTCATCTACGGCCGATACGTCGAGACCCTCGTTCCGGTGCTCTGGATGGTCGGCGTCGTGGCCCTCGAGCGCGCCCCGGTGGTGGCGCGCCGGTCATGGAGCATCTCGCTCGTGCTCGTCGCGTTCATCGCGGTCTGCCACGTGCTCGTCGACATGGGCGATCGTGTCAAGGGTGGATGGGTGCGGCGCACGCTCGTGTTCCCGAACGCGGTCGGCGTCGATGCGGCCCAATACCTCATCCAGCCCGGCATCATCACCTTCACGCTCCTGTTCTGCGGGGCAGGAGTGCTCGCGTGGTGGCTGCACCGCGCGCGTGGTGGGGTGGCAGTGGTGGCGATCGTTGCGGTGCTCGCGGCCGGGGCGGTGGTGTCGGGGGAGCGCAGCGTTCTCGGCCGGCAACGGATCATCACCAACTCGGGCGCGAGCCTCGAGCGCGCGACGGCGGGTTCCCCCGACAAGATCGGGTACGACAACTTCGGTGATCCCACCGGATTCTCGAACGATCCCGTGCGCCCCGGCAACGACCGCGGCTATTACTTCCTGCGGTACAAGATGCATCCGATCCGGCTCGATCGCATCGACGTGTCGAGTCCCGCGGCGCAGATTCCGGCGGAGTACCGTTGTGTGTACGCCCGAATCGAGGAACCACCGAGCCACGGTGAGTGGGCCCCGGTGGCCGACGAGCCGCTCCTCGGGCGGGTGTTGTTCATGCGGGTCGGCGAGACCAGTTGTTGAGCCGGCGGCGAGGAGAGAGACCAGATGAGCACCACCCACCAGCCCGACACCTGCGATGTGAGCGTGGTGCTGCCCATCTACAACGAGAAGGGCCACCTGCGCGCCGAGATCGACCGCATCCGCGCGGCGCTCGACGCGTCCCGGCACTCCTACGAGATCATCGTCGTCGATGACGGCTCGAGCGACGGCTCCGAGACCGAGCTCACCACGATCCCGGGCATCACCCTGATCACCCACCGCCGCAACCAGGGGAGCGGTGCGGCACGGCGCACGGGCACGACGGCCGCCCACGGCCGAGTGGTCGTGTGGACCGACGTCGACATGACGTACCCGAACGACCGGATCCCCGAATTGGTGGACGCGATGGAGGGATGGGACCACGTCGTCGGGTGGCGCCAGAGCGAGGAGGGCACGCACAAGCTCCTTCGCACACCCGCCAAGTGGGTGATCCGCAAGCTCGCGTCGTATCTCTCCGAGACCGACATCAAGGACCTGAACTCGGGTCTGCGCGCGTTCAGGCGCGATGTCGCGATGCAATACGTGCACGACCTCCCGAAGGGCTTCTCGTGCGTGACGACCCTGACCATGTCGTTCCTCGGCAACGGCTACTCGGTGGGCTTCTTCCCGATCGACTATTTCCCGCGCGCGGGGCGCTCGAAGTTCCATTGGCTGCGCGACACGCGCCGGTACCTGCTGCAGGTGGTCCGCATGACGCTCTCGTACAACCCGCTGAAGGTGTTCCTCCCGGTGGGTCTCGCCTTGCTCGGTCTCGGATTCGTGAAACTGGGCTTCGACTGGGCGGAGCGCGACTTCCGCCTCGCGGCGAACACCCTCCTGATCTTCTTCGCCGCGCTCCAGGTGATCGCCGTCGGCCTCGTCGCGGACCTGGTCGTGCGCGCCACCAAGTCACCCTCGTCCGTGCCGCCGGCGTAGGGGAGCGGCATCGTCGTGCAGCACCCGGTGCGCCTCGCGTTCCTCGGAGCGGCGCTCTCAGCCAACAAGGGTGCCGCCGCCATGGTGGAGTCGGTGGTGCAGAACACGCCGAGGCACGTCGGTGACTGCGAGTTCGCGCTCCTCACCACCTACCCTCGCGAGGACGCCGCGCGCGCGCCCGCCGGTGCGCCGATGCGGGTGGTCGCTCTCGAGCCGTGGCGCCTCGCGCTGGTCGAGTTTCCCGTGGCGCTGCTCTCGGCGATCCTCGCACTCGTGGGAATCCCGCGTGGTTGGGTGCGCACGGGCGCGAACCGTGCGCTCCTCGACGCCGATGCCGCACTCGATGTCGCAGGCATCTCCTTCGTCGACGGTCGCGGGGTGCCGATCACCGTCTACAACGCGCTCACGACGGGTCTGCCCCTGCTGCTCGGCGTGCCCACCCTCAAGTTGGCCCAGGCGACGGGGCCCTTCGCGACCCAGCCGAACCGGACGCTGGCCCGTCTGGTGCTGCCCCGGCTCGCCGTGGTGTGCGCGCGCGGGTCGCGCACGCGCGAGCACCTCGACACACTCGGTCTCGACAACGTGGTCGATGTCGCCGATCTGGCTTTCTCGCTCGAGGAAGCCGCGGCTCTCCCCGCCGATGTCGCGGACTCGATCCGCGGGGTGGGGGAGCACCTCGTGGTGATGCCGAGCGCGGTCGTGCGGAGACTGCTCGAACGGCGCACACGCGCGGGTGACCCCGACTACGTGGGGGCGATGGTGCATCTCGTGCGGGAGTTGCGCTCGCGCACCGGGCTCGCCGTGGTCATCGCGCCGCACTCGTACCGGGCCGGTGCGCCCGAGGGCCGCATGAACGACGGACCCGTGTGCCGCGAGATCGCCGCGCAGCTGGCCAACGACGACGGTGTCGTGCTGATCGACGCCGATCTCACCGCCGGCCAGTTGCGCCGACTCGTGGCCGGGGCGCGACTGCTCGTCACGAGCAGGTTCCACGCGATGATCTCGGGGTTGGCCACCTGCACGCCCACCGTCGTGGTGGGTTGGAGCCACAAGTACCGGGAGGTGCTCGGCGACTTCGGACTGGCCGATCTCGGATGTGATGCGGCGCAGTTGACGACACCCGGGGCGATCGCAGACCTCGTCGAGGCGACCCTTGCGCGCCACGGGGAGGTGGCGGGCACGATCGGAGCCGGGCTCGCCGCGGTGCGCGCCAGATCCGAGCGCAACTTCGAGGAGATCGCGCGCGTGGTCGGGGTGCGGGGAGGTCCGCGATGAACGACGGCAAGAGCATCACCGGGGACCTCTCGGGGGTCATCGCCTCGGGCATGTGCATCGGGTGCGGAGCCTGCGAGATGGCCGATGGGTCGGTGCGGGTGAGCCTTGATCCGACGCGGCTCATCTTCCAGCCCGAGACACCCGGGGGTCTCGACGCGGCCACGGTGTGCCCGGCGGTGCGGGTCGACTATGCGGGGTTGCAGTCGTGGTTGTTCCCGGGTGCCGAGCCCGGTTCCCACGGGGTGGTGCGCTCGGTGCACCTGTCGCAGAGCACCGACGAGGGTCGCAACCTGCGCGCGTCATCGGGTGGGCTCATCAAGGAGGTGCTGCGCTCGATGCTGTCCGCTGATCGCATCGACGGGGTGATCGCGCTCGACCACGTGGAGGGCCTCGAATTCGCCTCGCGACTGGTCACCGACCCCGACGACGTGGATTCACTCCCGGGCTCGATCTACCACAACCTGCGCCAGACGAGCGCGCTCGAATTGCTGCGCGACACTCCGGGTCGGCTGGCGATCGTGGGCATCCCGTGCCAGTTGGAGGGCATGTGGCAGTGGGTGCGCACCAAGGCCCCGCACCTGCGCGACAAGGTGGTGCTCACAGTGGGTCTGCTGTGCGGATGGCAGTACTCGCACCACAGCATCGCCGCGATGGGTCAGTACCTGGGCTTCGATCCGGCCGAGATCGACGACATCGCCTACCGCGGCGGGGGACCGGTGGGCAAGCTCACCGTCACCACCCGCGGCGGCGGGGCGTTCTCGGCGAGTCGCCGCGTCGACTTCGGCTACCAGGTGGCATTCGACCGGCACTTCAACACGACGCGCTGCCACGTCTGCGTGAACCACTCGAACTTCCTCGCCGACCTCGTGGTGGGCGACGCCTGGCTGCCGAGCACCGTGTTCACCAGGACCGGCGTCAGCCTCGTGGTCTGCCGCACCGCGCTCGCCGAGGAGGTGCTCGCCGGGTTGGTCACCGACGGTCGCTGCGTGTCGATCGAGGTGGGCCCCGAGGAGATCCGCGAGTCGCAGACCGATCGCGTCGTGTTCGGAGAATTCGCCTACGCCTATGCCGACCACCTGCGGGCGCTCGGGGGCCACGTGCCCGACTTGCACGGCCCGAACGAGGGCCACGGCACGCCGAAGCCGCGCCGGCAGGTCGCCAAGTTCCATCGAGAACTGGTCCGCAAGCAGGCGCTGATGGCCGCCCGGCGGTACAGGTACTTGAAGTGGCGCAAGGCCACGCTCGAGTTGCGCCCGTACGTGACCCGCTACGTGCGGTGGTTCGCGGTGCGGATCCTGCGCATCAAGAGCCTCTCGGGCCAGCGCCGCGAGATCCCGCGCGAGCGCTTCTCAGGCTTTCGCTGACCCGGTGCCACCCACCGCGGACCGACCCGCGGCCAGTCCGGCGATCACCGCACAGGCGGCGTCGACGACGATGAACACGACTCGGCTCGCGATCGCGACCGACACCGCGACCCCGGTCGGCACCGACGGCGAGACGAGGACCACGAACACCGCCTCGCGCACGCCGATTCCCCCGGGGACCCCGACGACGAGGAACCCGACGAGCCACGACAGCGACGCGGCACACAGCATGTGGGCGAACCCGATGTCGGCCCCGAAGGCCGATGCCGTCACCTGGGTGGCGAGAGAGATCAGCACCCACGATGGCGCGTGGGCCCCGACGAGTCGCACGAGCAGGATGGTCGAGGGTGGCGTGTCGAGCCGGGAGAACAGCCGTGTCGCGATCGATCCCAGCAGCGGGACCGACGGCGCCAGAGCCGCGCCGACGACCAGGGTCAACGAGGCAACGCCGGCCACGGGATGGCGCCACGACACGAGCGAGCCGATCCCCCCGACGAGCGCGGCCGCACCGTAGGTGGTGGCCATCGAGAGTGCGGTCGCCGCATAGGCGGTGGCGCGTTCGACGCCCCCGCGCACCGCCATCTCGGACCGTCCCACGATCGGCCAGATGCCGCCGGGGACGTACTTGCCCAACTGGCCGGTGAAGTACCAAGCCATCGTGTGCCGCGTCGGGGGTCGGGGCCGACCGCCGACGAGCAGACCCGACCAGAGGCGCCCGATCCACCACATGGCGCCCGCACCGAGCCCGACAGCGAGCAACAGGCGCGGTGCCTCCAGAGCCGACCACGAGTCTGCAACCTCGCCGGAGCGCGACACGAGGGTCCGGACCACGAAGCCGACGCCGGCCACGCCGATGACCACTCCCACCGCCGGGGCGAGCCGGGCGAGGCGGCGGCGGGCGGCATCGCGGGGCACCGTCGGAGCCTAGATGCGCGCCGACCAGCGGGTCCGCGCTTGGGGCCACGACCGCAGGTGGAGAAAGATGGGAAAGTCGAAGGGGGTTGGACATGGCACTGAGCATCGATCAGGCATCGCGGGTCTTCATCGATCCGGCCGCATACGCCGACGACGACTATTTCGACGGGGCGTGTTCGTTGCTGCGTCGCGAGTCACCGTTCCATCTCGTCACCGATCCAGCCGGCTTCTTCAACCCCTTCTGGGTGGCCACCCGGCACGCCGACGTGCTCGAGATCGAACTGCACAACGATGTCTTCCTGAACGAGCCGCGCCCGGTGCTCGGACCCGCCGAGAGCGACCGCCGCAACGCCGAGAACGGGCACATGCTGCGCACTCTCATCCACGTTGACGACACCGAGCACCGCGAACTGCGCGGCGTCACCAGTGAGTGGTTCCTCCCGAAGAACCTCGCCAAGCTCGACGCGCGGCTCACCGAATTGGCGCGGATCTACGTCGACAAGATGGCCTCGATGGACGGGGAATGCGACTTCGCGCGCGACATCGCAATGCACATGCCCCTGAACGTGATCCTCGACATCCTCGGCCTGCCCGAGTCGGACTACCCGCGGATGCTCCGCCTCACCCAGGAGCTCTTCGGGAGCGCCGACGAGGACCTGCGCCGCGGCGACGACCCGCAGGCGATCATCGAGGTGATCCAGGACTTCTTCGCCTACTTCACCCGCATCACCGAGGAGCGGCGGGCCAACCCCACCAACGACCTCGCCTCCGCGGTGGCGAACGGCCGGATCGACGGCGCCGAACTCTCCATGATGCAGACGATCTCGTACTACGTGATCACCGCCACCGCCGGCCACGACACGACCGCCTCGGCGATGGCCGGTGGCCTGCACGCGCTCATCCGGTTCCCCGACCAGATGGCGCGCATGAAGTCCGACCCGTCGCTGGTGGCGACCGCGGCGGACGAGATCATCAGGTGGGTGACCCCGGTGAAGCACTTCATGCGCACCGCCGCCACCGACTACACGCTCGCGAGCGGCCACACCGTGCGCGCGGGCGAGAGCGTGCTGCTCAGTTACCCGTCCGCCAACCGCGACGAGGCGGTGTTCGCGGACCCCTTCACCTTCGATGTCGGTCGCTCCCCGAACAAGCACCTGTCGTTCGGCTTCGGGGTTCACTACTGCCTCGGAGCGATGCTCGCCCGGATGGAGATCAAGGCGCTCCTCACCGAGTTGATCCCGAGGCTCGACTCGATCGAACTGGCCGGCGAGCCGGCGCTCATGAAGACCATCTTCGTGGGGGGTCTCAAGCGTCTCCCCGTCCGTTACGAGATGAGGTGAGCCCCATGGCCGAACTTTGGACACTGTCAGCACTCGAGATCGCCGCTGAGATCGCGGACCGGAAGGTGACGAGCCGCGAGGTGGTCGAGGCGCACCTCGCGCGGATCGAGGCGGTGAACCCGCAGGTGAACGCGATCGTGCGCGTGCTCGCCGCCGACGCCCGTCGAATGGCCGACGAAGCCGACAAGGTGGTGGCGAGCGGGGCCGAACTCGGGGCGCTCCACGGGGTGCCCTTCACGATCAAGGACAACATCGACATGGCGGGTCAGCCGACGACGAACGGCCTGCCCATCTTCGCCGATGCGATCGCGCCACAGTCCGCTCCGGTGGTCGAGCGCATGCTGGCCGCCGGAGCGATCCCGATCGGGCGCACGAACCTGCCCGACATGGGCCTGCGCATCCACACCGATTCGACGCTCTATGGGCGCACCAAGAACCCGTGGCGCTCCGAGCGCACCGCCGGAGGATCGAGCGGTGGCGAGGCCGCCGCCCTCGCCACCGGGATGTCCCCGATCGGTCTCGGCAACGACATCGGCGGGTCGTTGCGCAACCCGGCGCACGCGTGCGGTGTCGCCTCGATCAAGCCCTCCCGGGGCGTCGTGCCCGACACCCAGACCTATCCGACACCGGACCGGTCGCTGTCGTCCCAGGTGATGCTGAACCAGGGCGTGATGGCGCGTCGCATCGCCGATGTGCGCGCCGGATTCGACATCGTCGCGGGGCCGGACCCGCGCGATCCCGTGAGTCTGCCGGTGACCCTGACCGGTCTCGGCAGGGGCGAGCGGCTCACCGTGGCGGTGATGAGCGATCCACCCGGTGGATCGACGCACCCGGGCATCTCGGCGGCGGTGCGCAAGGCCGCCGATGTCCTGTCCGACGAGGGCCACAACGTGGTCGAGGGCGCACCGCCGGAGATGGAGCTGTCGTACCTTCTCTGGGGGGCGATGCTCTTCACCGAGTTGCACGACATTCGCGACCAGCTCGACATGGTGATGGGACAGGGCGGCAGGACCCTGATCGCCAACGCGCTCGACAAGTTCCCGAAACTCTCCTCGCTCGAGTACTACCTCGCGCACGCCCAGCGCGATGGTCTGGCGCGCAAGTGGTCCCTGTGGTTCGCCGACCACCATGCGGTCGTCCTGCCCACGTGGACACAGCCGGCGTTCGTGGCCGACTGGGACATCAGCGACGAGGATGGCTCGATGGGAACGCTCGAGTTGATGCGTCCGGTGCTCCCGGGCAACCTGCTGGGTCTGCCCTGCGTGGTGACGCCGGCGGGGATGGCCGACGATCTCCCCGTGGGAGTCCAGGTGATGGGTGGCGCCTACACCGACCTGCGGTGCCTCGCGATCGCCGAGCAGATCGAGGCAGCCCTCGGTCTCGACACGCCGATCGACCCGCGGGCCTGACCACTCGGGAAACCGCGGCGGGCCGCGTCAGCGGCGGTCCCGCAGGAACGGGAACTGCTCGCGCACCTCGCGGACCCGATCGCGGCTGATCTCGGCGGTGATGATCGTCTCTGATCCGTCGGCCTCGGCGAGTTCGACTCCGAGGGGGTCGAAGATGCGCGACTCTCCGCCGTAGTCGAGCCCTCCTCCCGAACCGGTGCGGTTGCAACCCGCCACGAATGCTTGGTTCTCGATCGCGCGGGCCTTCAGGAGCGCGAGCCAGTGCTCGCGGCGACTCGCGGGCCAGTTCGCCGGCACCAGGTAGAGGTCGGTGTCCGGGGCGAGGTGCCAGAACTCGTCGGCGAAGCGCAGGTCGTAACACACGAACATCGACACCGAGATGTCGTCGATGCGGACCGTCACGGGCCGGTCGCCCGGCCGGAAATGGCGGTTCTCGCCCCCGTAGGCGAAGCGGTGGATCTTGCGGTACCGGTGCATCTCGCCGAGCGGACCGGCCAGGACGAAGGAGTTGAACGGCCGGGGATCGTCGTCGGTGACCTCTGGGCAGCTCCCCCCGACCCAGATCTGGTGGCGCACGGAGAGCTCGGCGAGGAAACGCGACGACGGACCGCCCTCGGGCTCGCCGATGTCGTCACGGTCGACGATGAACCCGGTGGAGAACATCTCGGGGAGCAACACGAGGCGTGCACCGTCGGCTGCCGCGCGGTCCACGAGGGGGGACAGGCGCGCAAAGTTCGCGTCGCGGTCTGCCCAGGCCGTCTCGCCCTGCACGAGTGCGAGTTTCATCCGGCCACCGTCGACCGTGATGCCCACTCGCGCAGCCGCTCGGCGGCCGACTCGATGGTGGGCATCTGCTTGCAGAAGGCGAAGCGCACCAGACGGCGCCCCTCGTGGGCGTGACGTGGGTCGTAGAGCACCGAGGCGGGGATCGCCACGATGCCGGCCTCGCCCGGCAACGCGCGACAGAACGCCATCGCGTCACCGTCGGCGCGCCGAGTGCCGATGTCGGCGGTCACGAAGTAGGTGCCCTCGGCACGGTGCGCGACGAGCCCGGCATCGCCGAGGGCTTCGACCAGCACGTCGCGCTTGTCCCGCAGATCATTGGCGAGGTCCGTGAAGTACTGGTCGGGCAGGCGCAGGCCTGCGGCGATCGCGAACTGGAACGGCGTGCCACCGGCGAAGGTGAACAGCTGCTTGGCCATCCGGGTGGCATGGACGAGCCCAGCGGGCGCACAGGCCCAGCCGATCTTCCAGCCCGTCGTGTTGAACGACTTGCCACCGGAGGAGATCGTGACCGTGCGCTCGCGCATCCCCGGCAGGGTCGCGACCGGGACGTGGACCGCACCGTCGAACACGAGATGCTCGTAGACCTCGTCAGAGACCACGACGAGGTCGTTGTCGATCGCCACCTCCGCCACGAGGTCGAGTTGTTCGCGCGAGAACACCATGCCGGTCGGGTTGTGGGGCGAGTTGAGCAGGATCATCCGCGTGCGCGGGCCGACCACATCGAGCAGTTCCTGCGGATCGAATCCCCACCGTCCCGCGTCGTCGGGTCGGAGGGTGACGGGTGCGAGCCGGGCCCCCGAGAGAGCGACGCAGCCCGCGTAGGTGTCGAAGAGCGGCTCGAAGACGATGACCTCGTCCCCGTCGTTCAACATCCCAAGGAGCGCCCCGGCGAGCGCCTCGGTGGCACCCATGGTCACGAGGATCTCGGTGTCGGGGTCGTAGTCGAGCCCCCAGAACCTCCTCTGGTGCTCGGCGATCGCGGCGCGCAGCTCGGCGGTCCCGGTGCCGGGCGGGTACTGGTTCTGGCCGGCCGCGATCATCTGACGCGCGGTCTCGAGCACCTCTGGCGGTCCGTCGTAGTCGGGGAAGCCCTGTCCGAGGTTGATAGAGCCCGTCGAGACGGCCAATGCGGTCATCTCGGCGAAGATCGAAGCGCCGAAGCCCTCGAGTCGCCGCGCAAGTGGTGATGCCGTCACGGCGTCAGAGTAGGTGCTCGGCAGGTGCCGCGCAGGCGTCAGGCCTGCCAGCCGGAGAACGCATCGATCATCGCGCGCACGTCCCCGAGCGGATACAGGATGGGGCACGTGGCGCCGTCGCGCATGTAGTCGCGCACCTTGGCGCGGGCGTCCTCGGCGGTGCCCGAGGCCGTCAGCATCTGGACGATCTCGTCGGGGACGAGTGCCGATGCCGCCACGACCTGCTCGTGGGTGGCCGGCCAGGTGAGCACCTCACCCACCTTGTCGAGCAGTGACTGGGGCACTCCGGAGGCCTTCATGATGTGGGGCTGCTGGCCGAGGTACTGGGTGACCATGAGCCGTGCCATGTCGAGGGCTGTTTTTCGGTCCTCGTGCACGCTGCACACCACCAACTGCGGACGGTCGATGTCCTCCCAGCGACGGCCCGCCTTGCCGGCGCCCACGGCGAGGTGCTCGATCGCGGTCTTGTTGTAGTCGGGCGACACCAGGTAGTTCAGCACCACGCCGTCGGCGATCTCGCCGGCCAACTCCATCATCTGCATGCCGGTTGCGCCCAGGTAGATCGGCACGTCCTTGGGGCGGCGATCCTGGTACACGTAGTCGAGTTCGACTCCGTCGAGGTGGACGAACTCGCCGTGGAACGTGACGGTTTCGTTCGCCAGCAGCGCACGCACCGAGGTGATGATCTCGCGCATCACGCGCAGGGGCCTGGCACGGTCGATGCCCACCTTGGCCGCCAGTGGATCCCACCACGCACCGATCCCGAGGATCACGCGACCCGGTGCGAGATCGTCGAGGGTGGAGAAGGTGGCGGCGAGGCGCGCGGGGTTGCGCGTCCAGCAGTCGACGACACCGGAGCCGATCTTGATCGTGTCGGTCACGGCGGCAAAGGCCGACATCGGCACGATCGCGTCGCGCACGAGACGGCTGTCGGCCTGCCAGACGGCCTCGAACCCCTTCTGTTCGGCGTAGCGGACATGGTCCATGCCCTCGGCGATCGGATGGGCGTCCTGCAGATAGATGGCGGCCGGGCTCGTCATGGTGGGTCCCTCCGTGTGCCGACGATCAGTCGTCGTCGGAGTTCCTCGGCTTCATCGGCAGCGTCGTGCGCCAGGTGCCGTCGGCGACACGCAGGGCCGCGGCCACGGCGGGTGCGGTGGGAACGAGGCCGATCTCGCCGACTCCCTTGATGCCGTAGGGGCTGCGCGGCTGCGGGCACTCCACCATCACCACGTCGACCGGGGGCATGTCCTTGGGCCGGATGATGCCGAGCGAGCGAAGCGTCATGTTGGTGGGCACGCCGTTGTCGTCAGCGGGGAAGTCCTCGGTGAGGGCATACCCGAGGCCCATGTGCACTGCACCCTCGATCTGACCCTCGCACAGGGTCGGGTTGACGATGCGACCGACGTCGTGCACCGCGACCACCCTGTCGATCTTCTGTGTCGCCGGGTCCATCACCACCAGTTGCGCCGCGTATCCGAATGCGGCGTGGATCACCGGGTTCTCGATGCCCGGCTCCCCGAGGTGCTGGGTCCAGTCGACGACGTGTTCGCCGGTGTAGTCCACGCCCGTCCTGCGGCCGTCGGCATCGGCGGCCGCGCATGCTTTCTGCACGCTGGCGGCCGCCATCAAGGTGCCACGGCTGCCGGTGGTCTGACCGAAGCCCAACTGGCGCGTCGTGTCCACGATCACCCTGATGCGTGCAGGGTCGATCCCGAGTTCCTCGACGGCGACCTGCAGGGCCACGGTGTGCACGCCCTGGCCCATCTCGGTCCAGCCGTGGCGCACCTCGACGGTGCCGTCCTCGCAGAATCGCACCACGGCCCGCGTGACCTCGCGGAACCCGTTCCCGAGCCCGGAGTTCTTCAGGCCCAGTCCGAGCCCGACGGCACGTCCCGCCGCGATGGCGGCGTCGTAGTGCGGCTTGATGGTGTCGAGGCACTCCTCGGCGCCCGCGCAACCCTCGTCCATGATCTGGCCCGGGCCCCACACCTCGCCGGGGCGGATCACGTTGCGCTTGCGGATCTCCCACCCACTGATTCCCACCATCTCGGCGAGGCGGTCGAGGCAGCCCTCCATGGCGAACTGGGCCTGGTTGGCGCCGAAGCCGCGGAAGGCGCCGCACACGGGGTTGTTCGTGCGCACCGCGACAGAGGCGACGTCGACAGCAGGGGTGTGGTACGGGCCGGTGGCGTGACCGGCGGCGCGCTCCAGCACCTTCATGCCGACTGATGCATAGGCACCGGAGTCGCCGATCATGCGCGCGCGCACGGCGGTCAGGGCACCGTTCGCGTCGCAGCCGACGCTGTACTCCAAGCGGATCGGGTGGCGCTTGGCATGGATGAGGAGGCTCTCCTCTCGCGAGAGGGTGCACTTGACGGGTCGCCCCAGCAGCCAAGCCGACAGCGCCGTCTGACCCTGGTTCGCCATGTCCTCCTTGCCGCCGAAGGCACCGCCGTTCGAGACGAGCTCGACGGTGACCTTGTCGGTGGGAAGGCCGAGAATCGCACAGATCTGGTCGCGGTCGTCCCACACGCCCTGGCCACCCGAGTACACGTGCAACGTGCCGGCCTCGGTGTCGGGGACCGCGAGGGTGGACTCGGGTTCGAGGAACGCGTGCTCGATGCGCTGGGTCTGGAAGGTCTCGGTCACCACGTGTGCACTCGCAGCAAGGGCCGCGTCGGTGTCGCCGCGCGCGTACTCGCTGCGCGACAGCACGTTCGAGTCGGTGCCCCAGACGGCGATCTCGGGGTCGTCGATCGCGGCGACCGCGTCCACGATCGGGCGCAGCGGTGCGTAGTCGACGCGGACCAGCTCGGCGGCTGCGCGCGCCTGACGGCGGGTCTGGGCAACGACGATCGCCAGCACGTCTCCCGCGTACGAGGTGCGCTCGCCCTCGCCGATGAAGATCGGCCAGTCCTTGTGGATGATGCCGACCTTCTTGTCACCGGGCACGTCGGCGGCAGTGTGCACCGCGACCACGCCGGGTGCCTCCAAGGCAGCACTCGTGTCGATGCGCACGATGTCGGCGCGCACGTGCGCCGTGAGATGGAGTGCGGCGTGCAGCATTCCCGGCACGCGGAGATCGTCGATGTAGGCCCGGTCGCCGAGGGCCAGCTCCTTCGCCTCGTACTTGATGCCGCGCGCCCCGATCCCCCCCGGCAGCGACACCTCGACGGGCGTGCCCGTGGCGACGGCCTCGATCGCGTCCAGCACCTTCACGTACCCCGTGCAGCGGCACAGGTGAGCACCGAGGTGGCGCGCCATGTCCCCGCGCTTGAGGTCGGCGCCCTTCTTGTCGATCTGGGACTTCGCGCGCATCACGATGCCCGGGATGCAGAAGCCGCACTGCAGACCGCCACAGGCGGCGAAGGCCTCGGAGTACCGGTCGCGCTCGGCGTCGTCGAGGCCCTCGAGGGTGACGATCTCGCGCCCCTCGGCCTTGGCGACGGGGTACTGGCACGACACCTGTGCCTTGCCGTCGATCATCACCGTGCAGCATCCGCACTGACCCGACGGCGAGCAGCCGTCCTTGGCGGAGGTGACGTCCAGTTCCTCGCGCAGGGCCGACAGAAGGCTCGGATGGTCGGCGGCCACCGAGACGGTGCGCCCGTTCACGGTGAGAGTGACAGTGGAGACGGCGAGGTCGCTCACGGGACCAATTTATACGATTTGTCAAACCGAAACCCACGAAAATCAAGGGTTCCTCGCTCGATCACCCGACGGGCATACAGTGCGGACGTGGGGTCTCCGTGGATCCGCCGCCCCGTCACCTGCCTTGGTGTCGCCGTGCTGGCGCTGGTCCTTGTTGTGCTTGCGCCCGTCTGGGTGCCGATCGCGGTCGTGTACGACCTCATCGGGGGGCGCCAGAGGGTGCCGACCGTGCGGCTGTTGTTCTTCGCGGTGCTGTGGGCATGGCTCGAGGTTGTCGCGGTCGCGTCCTCGACTGTGCTGTGGCTGGTCGGCCGGGGCCGCAACCGCAACGCCCACTACGCCCTCCAGCGCTGGTGGTCGGCGCGTGTCATCGATTCGCTGCGGCTGTCGCTGGGCCTGCGGGTCGATGTGGAGGTCCCCGACGACTGGGGGAGCGGGCCGTACGTGGCACTGTGCCGCCATGCGAGTCTGGGCGACGCGATCATGTCGTGCTGGGTGCTCTCCACCACGGGTGGTCTGAAGCCCCGCTACGTCCTCAAGAAGGAATTGAAGATGCTGCCGGCCCTCGACATATTCGGGGGCCGTCTGCCGAATTACTTCGTCGACCGGGGCTCGTCGAACGTGTCGGCCGAGTTGACCGGCATCGAGCAGATGGCCGATGGACTCGTGGGCAAGCAGGTGGCCGTGATCTTCCCGGAGGGGAGTCGTGCGAGCGCCAAGAAGCGCGAGAAGGAACTGGCACGGTTGAGGTCCCGCAACCCGGTGCGTGCAAGTCGGATGGAGTCGCTCCGCAGATTGTTGCCACCCAAGAGTGCCGGGGCGTCGGCGCTTCTCGCGACAGTGCCCGATGCCGATGTGCTGCTCATGTGGCACACCGGTTTCGACGGACTCGACACCTTCGGCGGGATCCTCGAGCGGCTCCGCGACGGGCGACCGCATGCGCGCATGGTGGTGACTCGGTGGCACCGGGAGGACGTCGACCGTGCGGGATCTTTCGCCGACTGGCTGGACGACCGTTGGCTCGAGATGGACGATGCGGTGGCACGCGCGATGGGCGATCTCTCGTCTCGCGCATGACCGGTTCCGCCGGTGTGGGAGACTCACACCCGACTCGACGGACAGAGTCCCAACTCGACGACACGGAAGGGGTCTCCCCATGGGCGACGTGATGACGACGGCTGCGATCACGATCGCGATCCTGATGGTCTCGACGTGGGTGGTGAGTGTCCTGATCAAGAACGCATCCATCGTGGACATCGCCTGGGGCCTCGGGTTCGTCGCCGTCGCCTGGGTGCTCGCATGGCGCATCGATGGTGACTCCGGACGACAGACGCTGCTCGCGGTGATGGTGGGTGCGTGGGGTCTCCGACTCGGTGGGTATCTCGCCAAACGCAATCTCGGCCACGGGGAGGACTTCAGGTATGTCCTGATGCGCAGGAGGTGGGGCGCCAAGTTCCCGATCGTGAGCCTTCTCACGGTGTTCACCCTGCAGGGTGCGCTGATGTGGGTGGTCTCGCTGCCCGTGCAGTTCGGCAACGGTGACGACTCACCCGGGGTCGGTCCCCTCGCGGTGGTCGGCATCGTGGTGTGGATCGCCGGTCTCGCCTTCGAGACGATCGGTGATGCCCAGCTCGCGCGCTTCAAGCGCGACCCCGCCAACAAGGGTCAGGTCATGGACAAGGGTCTGTGGCGCTACACGCGCCACCCCAACTACTTCGGCGATGCGCTGTTGTGGTGGGGGATCGGGATAGTGGGTGCCGAGACCGGCTCGGGTGTGGTCGGGTTCATCGGGCCGGTCGTGATGACCGTCCTTCTCACGAGGGTCTCGGGTGTGCCGATGCTGGAGCACTCGATGGCAAAGCGCCGCCCCGGCTACACCGAATATGTGGCACGCACCAGCGCCTTCATCCCGCGCCCACCGCGGGCCGTCTGACGCGTCTCAGGGGAGGCAGTCTGACGCGTCTCAGGGAAGGCAGTCTGACGCGTCTCAGGGAAGGCAGTCTGACGCGTCTCAGGAGAGCGCGACCTCGATCTCGGCGCAGAGATCCTCGGGATCCTCCAGACCGACAGAGAACCGCACCAGCGAGTCGGTGACCCCCATCGCCGCCAAGGCTTCGACCGAGAGTCCGACGTGCGTGCTCGTGGCTGGGTGACACACCAAGGTCTCGGGCCCACCGAAAGAAGTTGCGACACGTGCGAGCGACAGTGCCGAGAGGAACTTTCGGCAGGCGTCGATGCCACCCTTCAACTCGACCGACAACATGGTTCCGCCGAGGCGCATCTGACCGCGCGCGAGACCGGTCTGCGGGTGGGAGTCGAGGAACGGGTGCCACACGCGCTCGACCGCGGCGTGTGACTCGAGACGACGCGCGATGCGCAGAGTCGAGACGTTCTGATGATTCAGGCGCACCGCGAGCGTCTTGATCCCGCGCAATCCGTTCAACGCATCGTGGGGAGAGGCGATCGCGCCGTGCATCACGGCATATCCCCACACCGCATCGATCAAGTCGCGTTCACCGGCGACCACACCG
Organism: Actinomycetota bacterium; assembly: GCA_016870775.1. GTDB lineage: Bacteria > Actinomycetota > Acidimicrobiia > Acidimicrobiales > Ilumatobacteraceae > UBA2093. The sequence goes on along the minus strand of VGAK01000007.1, from coordinate 2,787 downwards.
AGCAATGCATCGTTGTGCCCGCCGAGGCCCTTCGTGGCCGAGTGCAGGACCAGGTCGACACCGAAATCGAGGGGACGTTGCCCGAGTGGGGTCGCAAGTGTCGAGTCGACCACTGAGAACGGGCCCTTGATGCGTCCGAGTTCGGCGAGATCGGTGATGCCGAGGCGCGGGTTCGACGGAGTCTCGGCGACAACGAGTGCAGTGCGTCCCGGAATCACCGCGGCTTCGAATGCGCCCGGCACCGAGGGGTCGACGAACGTGGTCTCGATGCCGAATCGGGCGCACGGTCCCTGCAGGAACGACAACGTGGCTCCGTACAAGTTGTTCTGCGCCACGACGTGGGAGCCCTTGGAGCACAGCGCGAGAACGACCGAGGAGATCGCACCCATCCCCGAGGAGAAGGCGAGTGCCGACTCGGCCTGTTCGAGGGTGGCGATGGCCCGTTCGAACTGTGTCACGGTCGGGTTCGCATACCGCGAATAGAACGTCTCGGACCGCATCCCCGTGGCGCGCGCGGTGGCATCGTCCATGTTGGCCGTTTCCCAGACGGTGCTCGGCCAGAGGGCCGGCGCGAGTGAGCGGGAGTCGTCGCGCCCAGCGGTCACTGCCGAGGTGTCGGGCTTCTGGGGCACGCACTGATGCTAACGACGCATGAATGCGGGCGATCCGGGCATTATCCCGTTGGCGGGATCAGCCACGCGCGCGAAGTGATCGGGTACGCTCTTTGCCATGTTCTCGTACCTCGATGCCGGCACCGGCAGCATGATCATCACCGCGATCGCCGGTGGGGTGGCCGGAATCGGCGTGGCGGCCAAGATGGGCATGGCCCGTCTGAAGTCTCGCTTGACTGGAAAGCCCCTGCCCGAGCAGGAGCCCTCCGCACAGGACGAGTCCGGCTCCTCGCACGACTGACCGATGCCGGAGATCCGCCCGGACTCCGGGTCGTTCCGTGACCCACTGAGTCGCGTCTTCGTCGGTCCCGATGCTGTCGTGCGCGCGTTCACGGCCGAGGGGGCCAAGGACATCGACGCGGTCTGGAGGACCGGCGCCCTCCGGCGAGCTCTCGACTCGGGTGATCTGATCGCCTCGACGATGGTCGACCCGACCCAGGTGGGGCTCTCGGTGCCGTGGACGCTCGCGATGACACACCCGAGACTCCCGTTCGTGTCGTATCCCTACGAGTGGACGTTCTCGATGCTGAAGGATGCGGCACTCCTGCAACTCAAACTGACGCGCGAGATGCTCGCCGAAGGTGTGGGCATGAAGGATGCGACCCCCTACAACGTGCAATTCATCGGATCGCGCGCCCAGTTCATCGACGCCGGGTCCTTCGAAGTGCGCCGCAAGGGCGATCCCTGGTACGGCTACAAGCAATTCTGCGAGATGTTCCTCTACCCACTCATGCTGCAGGCCCATCTCGGTGTCGGCTACCAGCCGTTCCTGCGTGGATCGGTGAACGGCATCTCTCCCGAGACGATGGCAAAGCTGCTCCCCGGGAGCCTGCGCCACCCGCGCAAGGGTCGGCTCACGCACGTGGTGTTGCACGCCGCCGCGCAGCGGCGCTTCGCGGACTCGAACGCCGACGTCAAGCGCGAGGTCGCCAAGGCGGGCATGAACCCGCAGGTGCTCGATGCGACCCTGAAGAAGTTGACCAAGATCGTCGAGGGGCTCTCGCTCGGCGACACGGTCTCGACATGGTCGGAGTACTCGGAGCGCGGCCACTACCTCGAGTCGAGCCTCGATGAGAAGCAGCGCTTCGTCCGCGATGCAGTGGCCTCGTCGCCGCGCGCCCAGGTGTGGGACATCGGTTGCAACGACGGCGTGTTCTCGCGGATCGCGGCCGCGCACGCCGATGCCGTCGTGGCGATGGACGCCGACCCCCTGGTGATCGACCGCCTCTACGGGGCACTCAAGTCGGAGAAGAACGACAAGATCCTGCCGTTGTACGTCGACATGTCCGATGCCGGTGGCGGGATCGGGTGGCGCGGCAGGGAGCGGCCCGGCATCTTCGAGCGCGGTCGCCCCGACATCGTGCTGTATCTCGCGGTGATCCATCACCTGGCGATCACGTTCAACGTCCCTGTGGCGGCCCAGATCGACATGCTCGCTGATGCGACACCCGAGTTGGTGATCGAGATGCCACACGCCGATGATCCGATGGTGAAGAAGTTGCTGAAGAACAAGCGCGAGGGGATCCACTCGGACTTCACCCTCGATGAGTTCGAGCGTCTGCTCACGGGGCGTTTCGACGTGAAGAGCAAGATGCTGCTTGCCGGCGGGACCCGCACCATCTTCCACGCAGTCCGCAGGGGCTGAGACGGGCACACGGGGGTAGCATCGGTGTCGTGGCGGTGTTCGCACCGTCGCTGGCGACGTGGCGGAATGGTTTACGCAGCGGCCTGCAAAGCCGTTTATCCGAGTTCGATTCTCGGCGTCGCCTCCATCGGGGGATTTCGTGTCGTCCCGATTCCTTGTCCCACAAGGGTTCCGTGTTCGGGTAGTCCGCCTATGTTCGGGTCGTTCGGGCCTTCCGGCGTCCTTCCGGCGTCCTTCCGGCGTCCTTCACCGGACCTCGCGAGGATGGTGGCCCACGTGTCGGCCGCGGCCCGGTCCGCCGATGGCATCCGCGCCACGTACACGTCGGCGGTCGTGGCTACCGATGTGTGCCCGAGGCGTCTCGAGACGACGTGGACGGGCACTCCCGCGTCGAACAGGAGGGTCGCGGACGTGTGCCGGGTGGCGTGGAGACGCACCACCGGGAGTCCCGCGTCCCGGGCAATGGCTTGG
>VGAK01000006.1 GCA_016870775.1 Actinomycetota bacterium | reverse complement strand
GCTCCCATCGTCTAGTGGCCTAGGACACCACCCTCTCAAGGTGGCGGCACGGGTTCGAATCCCGTTGGGAGTGCCAATTGGGTCAGTTGCCGGACATTCGTGCGACGAACGCCGATGACCTGATCGGTTTCTCCACCACGTGCCACGACGCCGTGGCGAGCGCAAGGGTGGCCGTCACCGAGACGATCCCCTTGGTCGCGGTGCCGAGCGAGTCGGCGTGGCGCAGAAGGATGTGCAGCACGGGCACCTGCCAGATGTAGAGACCGTAGGAGACCATCCCCACCCACGCGACGGGGCGCCACTCCAGGATCCTCCGCACAGGCGACACCCCGGTCGCAAGTGCCAGGATCACAACGAGGGCACAGAGGTCGAATGCGGTCATGCCCCAATGCCAGATGAACGTGCTCCACTGCGTGGCGTTCAGGAAGATCGCAACCATCGCCACCAGCGCCGGCAGGGTGAGCACCCGCAGGGCCCGGACGGGAACACGGTCCGTGCGAATCCACGCCCATGCCCCGACCGCACCGATGATCAGGCTCTCGATGCGCGTGTCGGTGCGCAGGTAGGCGTCGAAGGACCCGCGCGCATCGAAGACGCCGGCGCGGTGCCGTGAGAGGACCGCGATCACCACGACGAGCGCGACGATCACCCACTCGGGCCGCCACACTTTGCGCAGGAGGAACCACGTGACGAGTGGCCAGACGACGTAGAACTGACCCTCGACACCGAGCGACCAGAGTGCGCCGTTGTCGGAGAGGTTGTCGATGTCGGCGAGGATCGCGTAGTTCGGGAACTGCGCGAGGGTGGATGCGAGCATCAGGAACTCATCGAAGATGCTGCCGTCGGGGGGGAACCCCGCAACGACCGCATAGATCGCATGTGCGACGAGGAACGCCGTCACCGCCGGGAGGATGCGCGCGGCGCGGCGCACCCAGAACCGGCGAAGGGCCGGTTGGCCACCGTCGCGCGATGTCGCGAGCAGGCGGTCGGTGATCAGGAATCCACTCAGCACGAAGAAGAGGTTCACCCCGAGGAATCCCGCCTCGGGGAAGTTCTCGAACCAGCCGACACTGTCCAGCGACGAGAGGGCGATCGGCAGGTGGGAGAGGTAGACCACCGTGACGGCGAGGGCGCGGAGCCCGTCCAGACCCTCGATTCGATCCCCGACCCGCTCCACAGGGCAAGGGTATGGCGCGCGGGCTGCGCACTCCGTGTTCATCGGCCGCGATCGGAATAGTGTCCAACCGGTGAGGACCTCGATGCGGATGCTCGCCGCACTTCTAGCGGCGTCCGGTGCACTCGTGGTCGTCGCACCAACGTCGACGGTCTCGGCCCGGCCGGCGAAGAGTGCCTCGACCCTCTACCGGCTCGCCTCGAACGACGGCGCGTGGGAGCGCACGTCGGCGGCCCGGTGGATCGTGACCACGGGCAACGACGTCGCCACGGTCGCGCATGGAATCGACGTGAAGGTGCCGAGCGGGACCCTCCTCGAGTTCTCGTCTGCGACGGTGACCTCGGGAGAGGTGGGGATCGCAAGTCTCCGCCGCGCAAAGACCCGCGGCCGGGTCACCGGAGCCGGGATGGTGCCGAACCGACGACTGGTGGTTGTGCCCGTGGAATGGCCGACCGCGCAATGGAAGCCCGCCGACGCGGCAACGGTCGCCTCGATTTTGTCGGAACTTGAGCCCTGGTGGAACTCGATGTCGGCACGACAGGAGACGTTGTCGACGACCGTGACCGAGAAACTCGACCTCGACGCGGTGCTCCCGGCCGGCTCGTGCGACATCGCGGTGATGATGGACCGCGTCAAGGATCGTGTCGCATCGCTCGGTCTGGCCTACGACCATGTGATGGCCACCTTCACCGGCGACAACCAGGACTGCGCCTTCGGTGGTCTCGCCGCGGTTGGTGGCAAGGAGTCGTGGACCTACACCGCACCCGGGTACACCGGGGTATGGGCCCACGAGCTCGGCCACAACCTCGGCTTCAGCCACGGAAATCTCTGCTGGTCGGGCGTGACGCTGACGTACATGGAGACCTGCACCGACGTCGAGTACGCGAACTCCGTCGACGTGATGGGGCTCGGCGTGGACCTCAGGGGCTACTACTCGCCCCAGTTCCTCGACTCGACCGGTTGGCTCCCCGCGGCCAACCAGGCGCTGTGGTTGGGCGTGTCCACCACCTACAGCCTCGTGAGGGCCGATCGAAGTGACCTCGGCACGACGGCGGTCAAGATCAATCCGGCCGACTCCTCGGTGGGCGACAACGGGTTCTGGCTCCAGTACAACCCGAACACCTTCGGCTTCGCCGATGCCGCGACTCGGGGCACGAACGGCGGGGTGGTGCTCACGATGACGCCCACCGCGGCGTTCATCGAGAATCTCATCTCGGTCGACGGCTCCGTGGGTCGGGCGAACACCGACAGCTACCTCTGCGACATCACGCCGTCGGCCACCATGCCGGGGCAGACCGCCGACATGTCGAGCGATCCTCGCCTCTTCGCGGGTCTGTCCTGGACCGATCCGCGCAACCGCTTCACCGTGACAGTGGTCGCCACCGATGGCACCACCGCGACCGTGCGGGTCGATCCCGTGGGTGCACCGTCGGTGCCCACGCCCTCGGAGGTCGCGATCGTGCCGGACGAGAACGGTCTATCCACCGCCACCGTGACGTTGTCGTCCCCACGCGCGGCCCGGGGCACGAACGAGCCGGTCACCGTCGAGATGACGGTGGTGGAGAATCCGGCGCTCACCTGCATCGCGCTGGCCCTCTCGCCCACGTGCCGATTCGAGGGTCTTGCCCGCCAGACCAACTACACGGTTCGCGTGGTGGCGAAGAACGGCTTGAACTCCTCGGCACCCTATGTGAGTGCACCCTTCAACTTGTCGCTCTCGCCGCCCGTTGTCGGGGTGACGTTCACGGCGACCGACAGCACCCTCACCGCCGTGGCGACCGTCGATGCGGCCGGCTCGGCCCTGACCGAGCCGGCGACCCTGAGCGTGGGCACCGATCAGGTGTGCACCCTGAGCGCCACTGCGCCGACCACGTGCACCTTCATCGGTCTGCCGCGGCGCGCCACACAGACGGTGGTCGCGCGCGCCGCGAACGCGCTCGGGCCGCGCACCACCACGTTCACCCCTCAGACAACCGCCGGCAAACCCGGCGGGCCCGTGATGTCGGGCGCCTTCACCGGCAAGGACCTCGTGGTCTCGCTCGCCCCGGGGTCCGACGACGTCTCGAACATCGACCACGCCTACGTCGAGTGCCTCGGTGGCGGCATGAGGTGGAGCCAGACCGTCGCGGTCGCGGCCGGGGTGGCGCCGAAGGCGAGCGTGAGGATCTCGCAGTCCAAGGGTGTCGCGCTGCACTGCTACGGTGCCGCGATCGCGCTCGGGGCGCGGGGGTTCCTCACCAGCAATTTCTCGGCCATGAAAGTCTCCAAAGCGGGCAAGTTCGAGACCGGCAAGGTCTCGTTGACCACGTCGGTGACCTCCACCAAGAAGGGTCAGGTCACCGTGTCGTGGAAGACCAAGGACTCCTTCGGCGGCAAGGTGGGGGTAGAGGTGAAGTCGTCGCAGAAGAAGTGCAAGTCGTCCGGCAAGGCCTCGTGCGTGATCACGGGCCTCACGAGCGGTGAGACGATCCAGGTCGCGGTGCTCGCCCGCGGCACGTCGGGATCCGCGAGCAAGAGAGAGTCTGTGGTGGTCAAGTGAAAATCCCAGAAGCACGCCGGTGGGCCCTCGCTGTCGCAGTGATGCTGCTGGTCGCGGCATGCAGCAGCGGCGAGGCCGCGCCCACCACGACGCTTCCCACGACATCGACCTCGACGACCTCGACGACCTCGACGACAACGACCACCACCACCACCACTTCGAGCACGATCCCGGTGGCACCCGAGACGGTGCCGCTCGTGCCGTCGACCACCAAGCCCGTCGAGAAGCCGCGCCCGAAGAACGCGACGGGTCCCTGCGAGTCGTCGGACGGCACGGTGTACTGCGTGTGGGGAAACAAACCCATGGACCGGACGGTGAACAACAGCCGCATCGCCCAGTTCAACCTCTCGATCGACCAGGTCTTCACGGCGACCGATGAGTACGTGTCGGCGGCGACCGTCGAGATCACGAGCCTCACGATCGGGACGCTGACCGAGGCCACCGACCAGACGACGAACGACCAGGTCTGCGTGCGGGTGACGCTCGGGGCCGAGGGTGGGCTGCCGGCAGCGAGCATCGGCTACACCGTCAAGAGCACCCGCGGGGCGACCCAGCAACTCGAGGTGCCGCTCGAGTCGGTCCTCATCCCCAACGAGCGCTACGTGCTCTCGATCGTGAGGGGGCCCGCCTGCGCGGCGCGTGACATCGCGACGTTCGTGGCGATGAGCTCCAAGTGGAAGTACCCGAAGAGTTCGGGATCGCTCACACTCGACGGTCGTGTTTCGATCGGGTCGCTGTGGGCACGGCTCGACTGATGCCCGGCGTCGCCCCGGGATGATCGCCGGCGTTCTGTCGATCCCCGAGGCGTTGCTGCTCGGGATCGTGGAGGGATTGACCGAGTTCGTGCCCGTCTCCTCGACGGGGCACCTGCTTGTGGTCTCGGACCTGCTGGGTCTGTCCGGGCCCGAGATCGACTCCGCCGCCGACACCTTCGCGATCGCGATCCAATCGGGGGCGATCCTTGGGGTGCTCTGGCTCTACAGGGTGCGCGCGCGGTCGGTGATCCGCGGTGTGGTGGGTGCGGACCCCGCGGGTCGGGTGCTGGCATCGCGATTGGTGCTCGCGTTCCTGCCGGCCGCGGTGGTGGGACTCGTCGTCGGGGATGCCGCCAAGTCGGCGTTGTTCGGGCCCGTGCCGGTGACCATCGCATGGATTGTCGGTGGGGTCGTGTTGCTCGCATGGTCGCCGACCCCGCGCACGGGGACACTGGAGTCGCTCGGGATCCATGGAGCGGTGATCATCGGGTGCGCCCAGGTTCTGGCATTGTGGCCGGGCGTGAGCCGCAGCCTCGTGACGCTGGTGGCTGCACTCGCGGTCGGGCTGAGCCTCGGTGCTGCTCTCGAGTTCAGTTTCCTCCTGGGAGTGGCCACCCTGTCGGCGGCCGGGGTCCTCGATGGTGTCCGGAACGGCGCCGACATGATCGACCAGTTCGGCGTCGCGGCCCCGGCGGCGGGGTTGGTGGCCGCGTTCGCGACCGCGATCATCGCGGTGCGGTGGGTGGTGGGCTGGCTGGGCACGCACTCGTTGCGCATCTTCGGCTGGTACCGAGTCGGCCTCGGCGCGGTGTGCGCGACGCTCCTCGTCGCCGGCGTTCTCTGACACCGCGGCGCGCCGACACCGACGAGCACGGACCCGGGGATCGACCGCCCTACGCTTGACCCGTGGCGCGCATCGTCTTTGTCGGGGCCGGCAGCACCGTCTTTGCCCGCAACCTGATGGGCGACATCTTGTCGCGGCCCGCACTGGCCGACTCCACGATCGTGTTGCACGACATCGACGCCGAACGCCTGCGGACCTCCGAGATCGTGGGCAACAAGATCATCGAGACCCTCGGTGTGCCGGCTCGGGTGGAGGCGACGGTGGACAGGCGCCGCGCCCTCGAGGGTGCCGACCACGTGGTCACGATGTTCCAGGTGGGTGGCTACCGCCCCTCGACCGTGGTCGACTTCGAGATCCCCAGGCGCTACGGGCTCGGCCAAACGATCGCCGACACGCTCGGGGTGGGGGGGATCATGCGCGGCCTGCGCACGATCCCGGTGCTGCTCGATGCGTGCCGCGACATGGAGCAGGTGTGCCCCGACGCGCTCCTGCTGAACTACGTGAATCCGATGAGCATGCTGTGCTGGGCGGTCTCGCGAGCCTCGACGATCCGGGCGATCGGCCTGTGCCACAGCGTCCAGCACACGGCTCACCAGTTGGCCGGCGACCTGGGAGTCGATCCGGGATCGCTCGAGTACCGCTGCGCCGGGATCAATCACATGGCGTTCTTCCTCGAGTTCGCCGAGCGCACCGCGACCGGCACACGGGACCTCTATCCCGCGATCGCCGAGTTCGCCGCATCGATGCCGGCGCCGATGCGCGGCGGGGAGGACCGCTCCGACGGCGGGTTCGAGGGGCTCTCCGACGCCGTGCGCTACGAAATGTTCCGCAGGCTCGGCTACTTCGTCACCGAGTCGAGCGAGCATTTCAGCGAGTACGTGCCCTGGTTCATCAAGCGCGGCCGCGACGACCTGATCGACAGGTTCGGGATCCCGCTCGATGAATACCCCCGACGGTGCGAGCGCCAGATCGAGGGATGGGAGAGGCTGCGCACGCGCCTCGAGGATCCCGAGGGTCGCCTCGGCGTGGTTCCGAGCCTCGAGTACGGCAGCGCGATCATCCATGCCGTCGAGACCGGTGAGCCGACGGTGGTGTACGGCAACGTCCCGAACCGGGGGATCATCGACAACCTGCCCGCGGACTGCTGTGTCGAGGTGCCCTGCACCGTGGACGCCGGTGGCATCCACCCGCGTCGGATCGGACCGCTCCCTGCGCACCTGGCGGCCCTCATGCAGACCAACATCAACGTGCAGTCGCTCACCGTGGAAGCCGTCCTCACCGGTCGCCGCGACCACGTGTACCACGCCGCGATGCTCGACCCGCACACCGCGGCCGAACTCGACCTCGACCAGATCTGGGCGCTCGTCGATGATCTGCTCGAGGCGCACCGGGGCTGGATCCCCGAGTCGTTGCACGCACGCTGACGCGCGACCGCCCGCCCCGCCCGACCGGCATTTTTGGCAGCAGGTTCAGCCGCCGCTGGTGTGGGCCCGGGAGGGCAGAATGGGGCCCGATGTACGAGGAGAACGTTCCAGCCGAGGTCCTCGACGAGGTCGGTGAGTGGTTGGGTGCGGCGCGGCGCGTGGTGGTGTTCACCGGAGCGGGCATCTCGACCGACTCGGGAATCCCGGACTTCCGCGGGCCGAACGGGCTGTGGACGCGCAACCCACTCGCGGAGCGCACCTCGACCTTGTCGCACTATCTCGGTGACCCCGAGGTGCGACGCGTCGCGTGGGAGGGACGGGTCCGCACCTTCAACGGCACGGCCGAGCCCAACGACGGTCACCGCGCGATCGCCGAGATCCATGCGATGGGATCGCTCGCCGCCGTCGTCACCCAGAACGTGGATGGTCTGCACCAAGCAGGCGGTGTCCCCGAGGACCGGGTGGTCGAGGTGCACGGCACCGTGAAGTGGGCCCGCTGCTGGGGGTGCAACGACCGGCGACCGATGGGGGAGTTCATCGAGCGCGTGCGCGCCGGCGACCCGGATCCGCGGTGCGAACTGTGCGGGGGGATCGTCAAGAGCGACACGATCCTGTTCGGTCAAGCCCTCGTGCCCGAGGTCATCGAGCGTGCGCTCACCGAGGCCGAGGAGTGCGATCTGCTTCTCGCGGTGGGCAGCACGCTGCAGGTCTCACCGGCGAACATGGTGGTGCCGCGTGCGCGAGCATCGCGAGCCCGGGTGGTGATCGTGAACGGTGAACCCACGGCGATGGACGGCTACGCGGATCGGGTCGTGGTGGGCTCGATCACTCCGGCGTTGGTGTCGATCGTGGCCGCCGCCCGTCGGGGCTGAGCATCGCCGGCGACGGTCCGGCGCGGGGTCACCCGAGACTGAAATCCCGACCCCGACGGTAGGATTTTTTGCATGCCGTCATTCAGGGATCTTCTCGCCCAGGCAAAGTCCAGGATCGTCGAAGTCGACACTGCGACCGCCGAGGCCCGCATCAATTCCGGTGGCGTGCTCGTGCTCGACGTGCGCGAGCCCGACGAGTTCGACCAGGGTGCACTCCCCGGTGCACTGCACATCCCCCGTGGGCACCTCGAGGCCCAGATCGAGGGACGCGCCACCGACAAGAACCAAGAAATCGTCGTGTATTGCGCCGGTGGCGTGCGCAGCGCCTTCGCGGCCGCGACCATGCAGGAACTCGGGTACACGAACGTGCTCTCCATGGCGGGGGGCTTTGGCAAGTGGAAGGACGAGGGACGCGCGTGGCTCGCCCCTGTCACGCTCACGGCCGACCAGCGCAATCGCTACCAGCGCCATCTCCTGCTGCCCGAGGTCGGCATCGAGGGCCAGGCCAAGTTGCTCGGCAGCAAGGTGCTGATGCTGGGAGCCGGCGGGCTCGGATCGCCCGCCGCGCTGTACCTGGCGGCGGCAGGGGTCGGCACGATCGGGATCGTCGACATGGACGAGGTGGACGAGTCGAACCTTCAACGCCAGATCCTCCACAACCTCGACCGGGTCGGCCAGCGCAAGGTCGACTCGGCCCGCCAGACCCTCACGAAGTTGAACCCCGACGTCGATGTCGTCACCTACGACGCGCGGTTGTCGGCCGACAACATCATGGGGATCATCGAGGGATATGACGTGATCGTCGACGGCGCCGACAACTTCCCCAGCCGGTATCTCCTGAACGACGCCAGCGTGAAGCTCGGCATCCCGGTCGTGCACGGGAGCATCTTCCGGTTCGAGGGGATGGTGTCGGTGTTCCACCCGTTGCGCGGGCCGACGTACCGCGACATGGTTCCGGTGCCGCCGCCGGCCGAGTTGGCTCCCTCGTGCGCCGAGGCCGGTGTGCTGGGCGTGCTGCCCGGGATCATCGGGTCGATCCAGGCGCTCGAGACGTTGAAGATCCTGCTCGATCTGGGCGATCCGTTGATCGGTCGGATCCTCGCCGTGGACACCACCGAGATGTCGTTCCGGGTCTTCAACCTTCGTCCCGACCCCTCGAACGAGGTGACGTGGGAGAACCGCGACCGCATCCAGATCATGGAGCTCGACGGGCTCTGCGCCCCGGGTCTGTCGCACTGACACCGGCTCGAGTCGTCGTCACCACGCCCCGTGGGAGCGGACCCGAGCAACTAGCGTCGTTCGCGTGACCGCACCCATCGTCATCGTCGGTGCCGGATTCTCCGGTGCGGTGGTCGCGCGCCAGCTGGCAGAGGCCGGAATCGCCTCGTGGGTCGTCGACGGAAGGTCCCATGTCGCGGGCAACGCCCACACCGAGCGGCATGACAACGGAGTGATGGTCCATGTCTATGGGCCGCACATCTTCCACACCGGGCATGCCGAGGTGTGGGACTACATCAACCGGTTCGGTGACATGGTTCCCTACAACCACAGGGTCAAGGCGGTGTCGGCCGGGAGGGTCTACTCGCTGCCGGTGAACCTGCACACGATCAACCAATTCTTCGGCACGACGTTCACGCCCGCGCAGGCCCGCGCGTTCATCGCCGGCAAGGCCGATTCCTCGATCGGCGAGCCGGTCTCGTTCGAGGACCAGGCCCTCAAGTTCGTCGGTCGCGAGCTCTACGAGGCGTTCTTCGCCGGGTACACGCAGAAACAATGGGGGATGGCGCCGAGTGAACTGCCGGCATCGATCCTGGCGCGGCTGCCGCTGCGGTTCTCCTACGAGGACAGCTACTTCAACCATCCGTGGCAGGCGATCCCGCGCAACGGGTACACCCCGATCGTGGAGGCGATGCTCGACCATCCCCTCATCGAGGTCTCGCTCGGTCGCCAGGTGTCGGCGGGGGACCTCACCGACGCCGAGCACGTGTTCTGGTCCGGCCCGATCGATGAGTGGTTCGCCCACCGCCACGGCCGACTCGGGTACCGCACGCTCGACTTCGTCGCGGACGAATCCGGGGGTGACCACCAAGGGTGCCCGGTCCTGAACTATTGCGATGTCGACGTCCCCCACACGCGGGTCACCGAGCACAAGCACTTCGCCCCCTGGGAGTCCCATGACAGGACGGTGACCTTCACCGAGTTCAGCCGCCTCGCGGGCGAGGGGGACATCCCGTACTACCCGATCCGTCTGGTGGAGGAGAAGGCACAGCTCCACGACTACGTGAGCGCGGCGCGGTCCGCCACCGGGGTCACCTTCCTCGGTCGGCTCGGCACCTACCGCTACCTGGACATGGACGTGACCATCAAGGAGGCGCTCGAGGTGGCCCGGGTCTTCATCGAGTCCCGGGTGAAGAATTCTCCGATGCGCTCACTGGTGGTCGATCCCCTGTGAGACTGGGGGCATGGCCCGGCTTCTCGGCAGGATGAACCCGCCCGCACCCGGTTTCGCCGAACCCACGCTCTATGCCAGGTGTCGCGATGGTGACACCGCCGCCGACGGCATCACCTTGGCCTCGGGTGGCAAGGTCACCTTCGACACGGCGTTCGGGGTCTTTTCGGCGGGTCGCTGGAGTCGCCTGACGAATCTCGCCGATCTCGGCGCGCGGATGTGCATCACCGGGCCCGCACTGGTCGAGCTGGTCGCATACGCCGACGGTGTGGACACGGTGGTCGCGGCCTCGGTCGAGGAGGCCGAGCTCTGGTGCGACGACATGCGTGCGGTGGGGGCCGAGTCGTTCTATGTGGCGGTGACGGCACTCGCCGACGGAGTGGTCGTCCACGGTGGCGAATGGCTCACGCGCACCGCACCGGTGCGCGAGGTGCGCATGGGGGTGGCGATCACCACCTTCAACCGTCAGCAGTACGTGCTCGCCACGATCGCGAGCCTCGTGGCCCTCGAGGCGAACGATCCCGCGGTGCGCGGTCGCCTGCGCGTGGTGGTGGTCGACAACGCACGCAACCTCGAGCCCGCCATTCCCGCCGGTGCCCCGGTGCGGCTCGTGCCGAACCCGAACCTCGGGGGAGCCGGCGGTTTCGCGCGCGGACTGATCGAGTTCCGTGAGGAGGGGTGGAGCACCCATGTGGCCTTCATGGACGACGACATACGGCTCGAGCCCGAGTCGATCCTGCGCACGATCGCCCTGTTGTCGCACGCAGTGTCGGAGGATCTCTGTGTCCACGGCGCGATGATCAGCGAGGAGCAGCCGTGGATGCAGTTCGAGGCGGGATCCGAGTACGAGTTCCGCAGCGTGTATCCGTTGCGTGCGATCGGTCGCGAGGTCGACCTGCGCAAGCGCGCCGAGGTCGTGCGCGACAAGATCGAGCCCGAGATCGCCTACTCCGCGTGGTGGTACACGGTCTTCCCGATGCACCTCGGCACCGAGAATCCCCTGCCGGTCTTCGTGCGCGGTGACGACGTCGCCTTCGGGCTGATGCACACCGGACGCCACACGGTCACGATGAACGGCATCGTGGTGTGGCACGCCGACTTCGCGCTGAAGAACAATCCGACGTCGCTCTACTACGAGATCCGCAACTTCGCGCTCATCGACACTCTGGTGTTCGACGACCACAAGTGGTGGCACCTGGCGTGGCGGTACCTGGGGTTCGGGTTCCGCAACGCGTACTCGCACCGCTACGCGAGCGCCGAGTTCATGATCCGCGGGATGGAGGACTTCCTCGCCGGCCCCGCGGCCTGGGCCGGGATCGACCATGCGGCACGCCACGACGAGGTTCGCCGGGTCGACGAGGAGAAGGCCGGACCGCTGTCCGCGGACCTGAGCAGCCTCGGCTTCACCTCGCCCCGCCCGAAAGTGGTGCGCCTCGGTGGGTTCCTCCTCTCACCGCTCACCGGGGCGGGCCGGTGGTTGCCCCGGTTCATGAAGTCGAGGGGGACCGGAGTGGCCCAGATCGACGTGCGCGCGGTCGGCCTGGCGATCCGTCACGACACGATCCTCTACCGCCACCCGCGGGTGGAGGAGGGCTTCCTCTGCGAACGCGACTACAAGAGGTTCGTGGCGATCCAACGCGAGGTGTTCGCCACGTCCTGGCGTCTCGCGCGCACGTACGGCCGGTTGAAGCGCGACTACCGCGCGGCCTATCCCGATCTCGTCAGCGACGAGGCGTGGAAGGAACGCTTCGTCGGCTGAGCGGGCCCGTCGGTGTGGCTCAGCTGCGCGCGGCGGCTGCCATCAGTGCCGCCCAGGTGGAGGGCCCGACCCGACCCGAGGGCTTGAGCGCGACGTTCTTTTGGAACTCGCGCACGAGGGCGGCGAGTGATTCGTCGTAGCGCCCGGTGGCGGGGATCTTCTTGCGGAGAACCTTGCCGAGTGCGGTCTGGACCGTGGCCACGGCGGGGTGGAACGTGCCGACGCGCAGGATCGTGAGATCGGACCTCCCCGCGAGCCCGAGTGCATCCCATGTGGTCCGGTCGATCTCCCCGGTCACGGGCAGGGCGGTCGCGGCCTGGAAGGTGCGCACCGCGCGATCCGTCGCTGCACCGAAGGCGCCGTCGGTTGCCAGTCTCTTGCGGCCCGTCAGGTTGAGGGCCCGGTTCAGGCGTCGTTGGACGGACGAGACCATGACGCCCGCGTTGCTCTTCTTCAGAGGCAGGCCGAGCAGCACCGGCACCGCCGGCGCCGACACGGGGAGCATCCCCTGTGCGCGCAGTGCATCCAGTTGACGGCGCAGGAAGAGTGCGAACTCCGCCTGCCCGCTCGCCGAGAGGTGCACCCAACAGCACAACGAGGAGTTCTCGAACCACCGCCAACGCGCGGTCTCTGCGCTCGCGGTGTTCCAGTCGAGCACCGTGATCGCCGGGTTGACCGCCGAGGCCGCCACGACGAGCTCGTTGATCCGTGCGTAGTTGCGGGTGGTGCTGCGCGTCGACAGCGCCACGAAGATGATCCGTTGCACGCCCTTTGCGGTGAGAGCCGAGAGCATCTGTTGCAGTTCACCCTCGAAGGTGGCGGGGTCGTCGTTGTAGCCGAGCGCAATGATCGCCGCCGCGGGCGACTCGGAGGCATTGACCACACCGACGCCGTCGAGGTCGAGGCTCGGCGGGCTCTGTGGCGCGTTGCAGTCCGCGCCCGCCATGCCTCGGCCGGAACAGGCCTGGAAGTCCATCGCGGGGTAGGCGGGCGTGACGAGGGCGGCGAACTCTGTGGCGATCGACTCCGAGACCGAGTCGCCCACCAGCAGCACCCGACCCACCGGTGCCGCCGCCGGATCGGCACCGGTGACGGTGGAGGTCTCGAACCAGTGGTTGTAGAGGTCGAAGTCGCGCCTGAATTGGGGGCCACTGCGAATGACGCGGCCCGCGGTTCCCGAGATGGTGACCGACAACGCGTAGCCGTTCCACTCTCCACCGAGTCCGTCGTGGGTGGTGACGGCCGACATGAAGACACCGATCGAGGGGTATCGCTTCTGCACCTCGGAGGCACTGAACACCCGGGTCCACACCTGCTGGGCCGCGTCGGCGAGCAGGTCACCCTCGTCGTCCTTTGCCGGGAAGGTGCCCCCGGCGGTGCGGCCCCCGTTCGAGGACGTGTACTCGGTGCGCACGAGGCGGCCCGCAGTGTCCTTGACGACGAAGTTCACCGTCTCTGCCACCGCGGTGTCCGAGAGCGGGTGCTCGAGCGTCTCGTAGACCTTCGAGCCGACACTGCGGCGCACTGCTCCGCCGTAGACCTGGCAGTCCATGCTGTCACAGGTCTTGGCGTAGGTGTACCGGGACTCGGTGAGGCCGTAGCTGCGCGCAGCAACCGCCTGGGCGCGCAGTGCGTTCATGCCCGCGCCTCCGGCGCCATCGCCCCAGCCCGGGGGTGACTCGCGCGGCACCACTCCGCGCACATACGACTCGACGGCGACGGCATTCACGGTGCGCGCCGCCCCGGTCGCATCACTCACTGCCCGCACCGTGCCGCGGTAGTAGCGCACCCGTCCGCGCTTTGCCTCGGTCGACGGTGGTTCGCACACGCCGATCATCTCTCCCGGCGAGGTCGCGAGAGGGTCGGCCGACTTGGGGACGGTGAACTCGACGGGTCCCTTCACGTCGTTGCCCACCTGGGTGAAGCCGGTGGGGTCGCCCGACGGTGCACCGCACGCGGGTTTCGGGGCGGCCCAGACATCGAAGACGTCGCGTGCCACCTGCCGTGCCACGAAGGCACCGAAGGTGCCGGGCGCCCCCGACCACGAGAGGGCACTGGTGTCGCTGAGCACCGCGGTCTGGGTGTTGTCGAGGGCGGTCAGTCGCACGGTCATGAGTCCCCCCGGTGCCGACGCTGCGTCGGTCTCGGTCAGCAGTGCCACCGTCCGGCCGTTCCCGCCGTAATAAAAGAGGAGGATGTCCTGCCACGCGAGGGCCTTCTTCGTGGCCCATCCATACGCGCCCCACTGGCTCATGCCGCGGCCGTGGCCGTTTCCGCGACCGTTCACCACGAGCGCAGCAGAGGGAAGGGGAGTCGGGGCGGTGGCGGTGGCGGGCGCGGGCACGGTCGGGGGCACCGTGGTGGCGACCGGTGGGGCGGGGGTCGCACCCGCTCGTGGTGCGAGCCCGGGGCTGACGAGGGTTGCGACGAGGGACCCGGCCAGGGCAGTGGCGATCACGGAGACGGCGCGCCGCGTCGGGGACATGCGGCAACGCTAGGTGGTGGTGCCGACTGGTTGGTGGCGCTCGATCTCCTCGCGCTCCTGGATCGCCACGCCCGCGAGAACGAGCGCCATTCCACCGAGGTCGATCAGGGTCGGTGTCTGGTCGAGGAAGACGAGGCCGAACACCATCGCGCACACCGGGAGCAGCGCGAGGAGCACCGAGAACCGGCGCATCGGGATCCGCCGCAGTGTCGACTGGTCGATGCCGTAGCCGACCACGCTCGAGAGGAGTCCCACCAGCACGCACGCGCCGAGCAGGGAGGGGGTCGTGAGCGCCGTGCCCGCATCGGCGAGTGAAAAGGGCATGATCACGAGCGATCCCATCGCCATGCCGAGGCCCAGTCCGGCCACGCCGCGCTCGCCGAGCGCGACCCGGGATCCTGCCACGATGTATCCCGCCCACATCACCGATGCCACGAGGATGAACAACAGCGCGAGGGGCTCATCGCCCAATTCCACTCCACCCAGCACCACGACACCACCGGCCGCGAGCACCAGAGCCCACCAGTTGCGCGCGGTGCGGGTGCGTGCGGCCGCCACTGCGACCGGGCCGATGAACTCGATCGCCACTCCCTTGCCGAGGGGGAGACTCTCGATACCGAGGTAGAAGAACAGGTTCATGAGCGCCGTCGAAGCGCCGAAGATCCCGACCCATGCGAGGTCGTGGGCGCTCCAGTTGGTGTGGTGCGCGCGACGACCGACGGCGAGGAGGATGACCGCCGCCGACAGCACCCGCAACCACGCGACTGTCGCGGGGGAGAGGTCATCGAAGAGCCCGATCGCGATCACGGCGCCGGCGTACTGGCCGGCAGCGGAGAGGAGGAAGAGGAATTCAGCCGGCGAGCGCTCCAGCATCGCGGAGGCGCGCAGGGACACCGATTCCCGGAGGGTCACGGGGTGGGGTCGATCCGGGTCAGTCGAACAGATCGGGATCGGTGCGGCAGATCTCCTGCCACAGCGGTTGGAAGTGCATCCAGCCGGTGATCTCGTTGCCGGCGTTCTCGCGGGTGTACACGGCGAGATCGTGCGGGATGTGCTTGGGCGTGCCCGCCGCCATGGCGGCCAATTGGGCCTGGGCGCACCGCTCGAAGCACACGTACCAGAACACCGCCGAGTCGATCGTGGTCCCCACGGTGAAGTGACCGTGGTTCTGGTGGATGGCTGCTCGGTTGTCGCCGAAGGCGCGCGCGAAGTCCCGGCCCGCCTCGACCTCGAACACCACGGCGCCACCGTGGTCCGAGATCACGGTGTTGTTCTCGTAGAACGCACACGAGTCCTGTGTCAGCGGGTCGAGGGGGATGCCGAGGCTCGAGAACGCCTTGCCGTAGACGCTGTGGGCGTGTGCGGCGGCCACGACATCGGGCCGTGCCTCGTGGACCGCCGAGTGCAGCACGTAGGCGGCGCGGTTGACGCTGTGCTCGCCGTAGACGACATGGCCCTCGTGGTCGACGAGGATCAGGTCCGACACGCGCACGTGGCGGAACGACAGACCGAGCGGGTTCACCCAGAAGAGCTCGGGGAATTCGGGGTCGCGCGCCGTGATGTGCCCGGCCACGCCCTCGCCGAATCCGAATCGGCCGAAGATGCGCAGCGAGCCGGCGAGCTTCTGCTTGCGCCACTCACGCTCTGCCTCGACGGTGGGCTTCGGCGCGAGGTCCTCCATGTAGAGGGTGGTCACGTCCTTGGGGGTGAGGGGCACGCCGTCGATCTGGCGGGGCTGTGTCACCGGTGCGTCTGGAGTGATGGTCATACCCCAACCCTAGGGCACAATGGCGGTGATGGGAATCAGCCATGCCGATCAGTGAGGTGCGCCCCGAGCACTTGGCGCCGCCCGCGGCCAAGTACGCCCATGCGGTGCGCGTCGACGGCCCGGCCACGATGGTCTTCACCTCGGGAGTGGTGCCCACGATGCCCGACGGGACGGTGCCCTCGTCGCTGGAGGGCCAGGCGAGGTGCGTCTGGGCCAACCTGATCGAGATCCTGCGGTCCTCCGGCATGGGGATCGCCGACGTCGTGAGCATCACCACCTACGTGGTGGCACGGGAGACCCTTCCGGCTGATCTCGCCTCGGTGATGGCGGTGCGCGACGAGGTGATGGGGGACCACCGGGCCGCCAGCACGCTCGTCACCGTGCCGGCTCTCGCGCGCCCGGAGTGGTCGATGGAGATCGCGCTCGTCGCTGCGCGCTGAGGGGACCGGCTTGGGTCGCCGCGGTGCCCGGCTCGTAGCCTTGCCGCATGGCTGACGACACCACGACCGACGGGAGCAAGCGCACCGACTCGGGCATCGAGATCGAACCCCTCTACACAGCCGGATCGCTCGGCGACTGGGAGGCGGCCGACCGCCTGGGCGAGCCGGGCAAGCCCCCCTACACGCGCGGCGTCTACCCGACGATGTACCGAGGTCGACTCTGGACCATGCGCCAGTACGCCGGTTTCGGCTCGGCGGAGTCCACCAACGAACGGTTCAAGTTCCTCCTCCGGGCCGGTCAGACCGGTCTGTCGTGCGCCTTCGACCTGCCCACCCAGATGGGGTACGACTCGGACCATCCCCGTGCCGAGGGAGAGGTCGGCAAGGTCGGGGTCGCGATCAGCAGTCTCGACGACATGCGGCTGCTGCTCAAGGACCTCCCGCTCGACAAGGTCTCGACCTCGATGACGATCAACTCGACGGCGGCGATCCTGCTGCTCATGTACGAACTGGTCGGTGAGGAGCAGGGTGTGCCGGCCTCGGCCATCAGTGGCACGATCCAGAACGACCTCCTCAAGGAGTACATCGCGCGCGGCACCTACGTGTACCCGCCGCGGCCGTCGATGCGAGTGATCACCGACATCTTCGCCTACTGCTCGGCGCACGTGCCGAAGTGGAACACGATCTCGATCTCCGGCTACCACATCCGCGAGGCGGGAAGCACCGCGGTGCAGGAGATCGCCTTCACGCTCGCGAACGCGATCGCCTACGTCCAGGCCGCCGTCGACGCCGGACTCGACGTCGACGACTTCGCACCTCGCCTGTCCTTCTTCTGGAACGGCCACAACAATTTCTTCGAGGAGGTGGCCAAGTTCCGTGCCAGCCGCCGCATGTGGCACCGCATCATGACGGAGCGCTTCGGTGCGAAGAAAGAGGCGAGCAAGTTGCTGCGGTTCCACACCCAGACGGGTGGCAGCACCCTCACCGCCCAGCAGCCGCTCAACAACGTGGTGCGGGTCTCGGTCCAGTCGCTCGCGGCCGTGCTCGGGGGCACCCAGTCGCTCCACACGAACGGCTACGACGAGGCGCTCGGGCTCCCCACCGAGGAGGCGGCCCGCATCGCACTGCGCACGCAGCAGATCATCGGGTACGAGAGCGGCGTGGCCGACACCCCGGACCCGCTCGCGGGGTCGTACTTCGTGGAGGCCCTCACCGACGAGGTCGAGCGACTCGCGTGGGCCTACATCGAGCGGATCGATGCGATGGGTGGCGCGGTCGAGGCGATCGAGGCCGGCTTCCAGATGGACGAGATCGGCGACAGCGCCTACTCCTACACCAAGTCGGTCGACGACAACGACCGCGTGATCGTGGGGGTCAACAAGTTCACCGTCGACACCGAGTCCAAGCCGAATGTCTTCCCGATCGACCCGAGCCTCGCGGTCGGTCAGGTGGCGCGCCTCAAGGCCTTCAAGGCCGACCGTGACCAGGCCCGTGTCGCGTCCGCGCTCGAGGCGGTGCGCACCGCGGCACGCGGGACGGACAATCTCCTGTATCCGATGAAGGATGCCCTCCGCGCGCACGCGACCCTCGGCGAGGTGAGCGACGCCCTGCGCGACGTGTTCGGTACCTACCAGCCGGGCCACTGAGACCGTGATGACCGCGGGGGGACGGGTCGCGGGAAAGCGCGCGATCGTCGTCGGAGCGGGTCAGACTCCCGGCGAGACACTCGGCAACGGCAGGGCCACGGCATTGTTGCTCGCGCGCGAGGGCGCCGAGGTCCTGTGTGTGGACAGGGTGCCCGCACGCGCCGAGGGGACCGCCGCCGAGATCGTCGCGCACGGTGGGGTCGCCACTGCGATGGCACTCGACATCACCGCCCCCGACGCCGGTGAGCGACTCGTGGAGCATGCCGGGTCGCTCTGGGGTGGGATCGACATCGTGGTGAACAATGTGGGCATCGGTCTGTCGGGTGACGGGCCGGCCCACATCGTGTCCGACGAGGTGCTCGAGCGCACGCTCGAGGTGAACTTCACCGGCACATGGCGCATCGTGCGCGCGGTGCTCGGCCCCATGCGCCGCGAGGGTGCCGGCTCGATCGTGAACATCTCCTCTCTCGCCTCCCTCGCCGGTGCGACGCAATTGGCCTACGAGGTCTCGAAGGCGGCAGTGAACCGGCTCACCGTCAGCGTCGCGAACACCAATGCCAAGCACGGTGTGCGGTGCAACGCGGTGCTGCCGGGGTTCATCGACACCCCGATGGCCGTCGAGGGCATCGCCGCGGCGACCGGCCGCAGCACCGAGGATGTGCGCGCCGGGCGCGACGCGCGCGTGCCCCTGCGCGGCCGGATGGGAACCGCGTGGGACACGGCCCACGCGGTGCTGTACCTGGCCTCCGACGATGCGGGGTTCGTCACCGGTGTGCTGCTGGCCGTGGACGGCGGGATGGGCGTGCGCATCGGCTGAGAGCGACGCGCGATCAGTCGATCCAGTTCACCGTCGGATCGGGACGATCCCGCGGGGGAGCGGGTCGTGCCGAGTGACCGAGATAGACGACCCCGAGCACGTGATCGGTCTCGGCGAACCCGCAGAACGCGGCCATCTCGGTGTTTGCGCCCTTGGTGGGCGAGCTCCACAGCGCGGTCATCCCGAACGACTCGATCATGAGCAGCATGTTCTGGATCCCGGCCGCCACCGAGTAGCGGTTCTCATCGGTCTCGAGCCCGCTCTCGCCCTCGGCGGCCGCGACGACGAGAACAACGGGTGCGCGTCCGTACTTCCCGCGGGTCTTGTCGACCCTGTTCTTCTCCTCGCCCCGGGCGGCCATCACGTCGGCGACGGCCTCCCCGAAGCGCAGCCGTGCATCTCCGCGCAGCACGGCCACGCGCAGCGGACGGGTCTTGCGGTGGTTCGGTGCTGCGACCGCGGCGCGGACGACACGGGCGATGACCGTCTCGTCGACGGAGGCCTCGCGATCGATCGTCATCCCGCTCGCACGGCGATGGATGAGGGATTCGAGATCGTCGGGTGTCATCAGTTCTTGTGGAGATCGGCGTTCAGGCCGCCCCAGGAACCCGACCGCGAGATCGCCTCGACGGTGCCGGTGAGCGAGTTGCGGCGGAACAACAGATTGTCCTGGCCCGAGAGGAGTCGCGCCTTGATCGCGTTGCCGGAGGGGTCGATCACGACGGTTCCGGCGGTGACGTAGAGGCCGGCCTCGACGATGCAGTCGTTGCCGAGGCTGATCCCGAGTCCCGCGTTGGCACCGAGCAGGCACCGCTCGCCGATCGTGACCATCTCCTTGCCGCCTCCCGAGAGCGTGCCCTGGATCGAGGCGCCACCACCGATGTCGCTGCCGTCTCCCACGACCACGCCCTGGGAGATGCGGCCCTCGACCATCGAGACACCGAGAGTGCCGGCGTTGAAGTTGCAGAAGCCCTCGTGCATCACCGTGGTGCCCGCCGCGAGGTGCGCACCGAGCCGCACCCGGCCCGCATCGGCGATCCGCACCCCCGACGGCACCACGTAGTCGGTCATGCGCGGGAACTTGTCGACTCCGTGGACGACGAGGTGCTCACCCTTGCGGGCCAGGTTCCACCTGACGGACTCGAGCGCCGCGAGGGGGACCGGGCCGCGGGTGGTCCACGCCACGTTCTGGAGCAATCCGAAGAGGCCGTCGAGGTTCTGTGTGCGGGGCAGCACGAGACGGTGGGAGAACAGATGGAGCCGCAACCATGCGTCGGCGGTGTCGCGCGGCGCCGACGCGGTGTCGATCGACACCGTGACGGCTCGGAGGGCGACGGCGCGCTCCGGATCGGTGTCGACGGCCGGGTCGATCGAGGGCAACGACGCGGGCATCTCGCCGAGGCCGAGTGCGCGGAACCGCACCTCCAACACGGCGCCGTCGGCATCGAGGGTCTCGATGCCCGCACCCCAGGCGCAGGTCTCGTTCGCGGTCATCAGAACACCTCCGGTCGCAGTGTGGGGAACAGGATCACGTCGCGGATCGACTGGGCGCCGCTGATCAGCATAGTGAGACGGTCGATGCCGATGCCGAGGCCCCCGGTGGGCGGCATGCCGTACTCGAGCGCGCGCAGGTAGTCCTCGTCGACCGTGCCGGCCTCGAGGTTGCCCGCATCCTTGGCGCGCTGCTCGTCCTCGAAGCGGGCGCGCTGCTCGCGCGGGTCGTTCAACTCGCTGTAGCCGTTGGCGAGCTCACGACCGCCGACGTGCAACTCGAATCTCTCCGTCAGGTGCGGATCGGCCGGGTCGACCCGTGCGAGCGGGCTCACCTCCACCGGGTGGTGCGTCACGAAGGTGGGCTCGCGCAGCGACGACTCAGCGGTGGCCCCGAAGAGCTCCTCGATGATCTTGCCGGTGCCCCAGTAGGGCTGGACCCGCACTTCGTGCTCGGCGGCGAGCGCGACGAGCGTCTCGCGCGGCTGGTTCGGGTGCACCTCCCTGCCGGTCGCCTCGGCCACCAGGTCGATCATCCGTGCCCTGCGCCAGCCGACGGCGAGATCGATCTCGGTCCCGTCGATCGTCACCACGGAGGACCCGGTGGCGTCGCGCGCCGCTGTCGTGATGAGGTGCTCGGTGATCCCCATCATCTCCGTGTAATCACCGAAGGCCTGGTACAGCTCCATCAACGTGAACTCGGGATTGTGGCGGCTCGAGAGGCCCTCGTTCCGGAACACGCGGCCGATCTCGTAGACGCGCTCCATGCCGCCCACGATCAGTCGCTTCAGGTGCAACTCGAGTGCGATGCGCAGGTACAGCTGCATGTCGAGGGCGTTGTGGTGCGTCACGAACGGCGTGGCGGGTGCTCCGCCCGCCTCGACATGCAGCACCGGGGTCTCCACCTCGATGAAGCCGTGATCGTGCAGGGTGCGCCGGAAACTGGCGATGATCTCGTGGCGCACCGCGAACATGCGCCGCGCCTCGTCGTTCACGATCAGGTCCGCGTAGCGCTGGCGGTACCTGGTCTCGACATCGGAGAGCCCCCGCCACTTGTCGGGCATGGGGCGCACGGCCTTGGACAGCAGGCTGACCGACGAGGTCTTCACGGAGAGCTCGCCCTTGCGCGTGGCCATCATGATTCCGGCTGCACCCACCCAGTCGCCGAGGTCCAACTCCACGATGGCCGCGAACCCGTCCTCGCCGACCTCGGACTTGGACACGAACAATTGGATCGTGCCGGTGCGGTCCTGCACGGTGATGAAGATCAACTTGCCCTGGTCGCGCTTGAGCATGATCCGGCCCGCGACGCGGACCGGGACGTCGGTCTCGGTGCCGGGTTCGAGCGCACCGTGGAGCTCGCGGAGCTCGCCGAGGGTGTGGGTGCGGTCGAAGCGGTGCGGGTAGGGGTTGGTTCCCGCACCGCGGAGTGCGTCGATGTGCGCGGTGCGGCGGTTCCGCTCGAATTCGAGACCGGCCGCCGGGTCATCGGCCCCCGAGTCGCCGACCGTCGCTTCGTGGTCCACCTCGCCATCCACCCGGCCCGAGGTGTGTTTTGATCCGGGGGACTCACCGCTCACAATGTCACACACGGTAGTTCTTGCGGGGATGGTCACCGAAGTGCATTGGGTGTCACACCGGTTCCGCTCCCGGTGCGAGACGCATCGGTAGCCTCGGGAGCGTGAGCAACGGCACCCATCTCGTGATCATCGGCGGGGGTCCCGCGGGAAACTCGGCCGCCACATGGGCCGCGCGGTTCGGTGCCCAGGTGACGCTCGTGGAGCGCGAGATCGTGGGAGGGGCGGCCCACCTGCTCGATTGCATCCCCTCCAAGGCGATGATCGCAACGGGTGGTGCGATGAGCGCGACCAAGCGGTTCGCCGGCATGGGGATCGAGCAGCACGACGTGGAGATCGATGTCGATTCGATCGCCGAGCGGATCTCGGGGATCGTCGGGCGGATCCAGTCGACCACGACCGAGCTCCTCCAGAGCCAGGGCGTGACGATCCTGCGCGGCGAGGCCCGCTTCGTCTCGGATCGGGAGGTCGTGGTGACCTCCGCAGAGGGCGAGGCGCGGATCGAGGGTGATGCGTTCCTCGTCGCCACGGGTTCGCGTCCGCGCATCCCCACATGGTGCTCACCCGACGGCGAGCGCATCCTCACGACCCGCGACTGCTACCCACCGAAGGTCTTCCCGAAGAGCATCGTGGTTGTCGGCTCCGGTGTGACGGGAGTGGAGTTCGTCCACATGTTCTCCTCGTTCGGTTCCGAGGTCTCGCTCGTGGTCAGCCGCCAGCAGGTGCTGCCCGGCAAGGATGCCGAGGCCGCCGCCGCGCTGGAGGACCGGTTCCTCGCGCGCGGGGTGAAACTGTTGAAGGGCGCCCGCGCGCAGTCGATCGAGCACGAGGGTGACGAGGTGGTCGTGCGGTGCGACGACGGTCGTGTCGCACGCGGGACCCATGCGGTGCTGGCGATCGGATCGGATGCGAACGTGGAGGGCATCGGGCTCGATGACGCCGGGGTGAAGCTCGACGAGCGCGGTTACATCGGTGTGGACGCCTACTGCCGCACCAATGTCCCGCACATCTATGCCGCGGGCGACGTGAGCGGGAAGTTGCCGCTGTCGTCGGTGGCCTCGATGCAGGGACGCAAGATCGCCGAGCACGTGATGGGCATGCTGCGCGTGGACCACCGCGTGCTCGACTACGACAAGGCGGCGTCGGCGATCTTCACCCAGCCCGAGATCGCCGATGTGGGGCTGGCCGAGGCCGAGGCGTTCTCGTCGGGTCGCAAGATCCGGGTGACCAAGGTGCCGTTCTCCTCGACACCGAAGGCGCTGATCCACAACGATCCGCACGGGTTCGTCAAGCTGATCTCGGACCCGAACACCGGTGTGGTGCTCGGGGGAACGATCGTGGGTCGCCATGCGGGCGAGTTGATCAGTGTGGTGGCGCTTGCGGTGACCGCGAACCTGAAGGTGTCCGACATCCTCGAGAGCCTTCTGGTGCATCCCTCCCTCGCCGAAGCGTTGACAGAAGCCGCCGAGTAGCGGCGGCTTCGGATTGCGTCGCCGAGTAGCGGCGGCTTCGGATTGCGTCGCCGAGTAGCGGCGGCTCACTCGATCTCGACGACGATGTCTCCGGCGCCCACGGTGTCGCCGGGCTTGACGTTGATGGATTTGACCGTTCCCGACTTGTCGGCCTCGATCTGGTTCTCCATCTTCATCGCTTCGAGCACCACCACGCCCTGGCCCGCCTCGACGCGCTGGCCGACCTCGACGAGGATCTTGACGATCGTGCCCTGCATCGGCACGCTCACCTTGCCGCTGCCGCCACCCGGGCCGCCGCCGGCACCACCCGACGACGCGCGTGCGGTCTTCCTCGCCCTGGCGGGAGCCGCGACACCCGCGGTCTCGGGCACCCACATCTTCACGTCGAATCGACGACCGTTCACCTCGACAGTGGTGGTGCGCTGCACGAGGGGCTCGTCGCTCTCGACAGGGGGCGCGGCGGGGGTCGCCGAGACGCCCGAGAGGTCGAGTCGCTCCTCGACCCACTTGGTCGAGTGCGAACACGCAGCGAAATCGGGGTGCTTGAGTATCGCCAGATCGGCCGGAATGGTCGTGGCGATTCCCTCCACGACCATCTCCTCGAGCGCGCGGATCGTGCGAGCGATCGCCATGTCGCGGTCGCGGCCCCACACGATGAGTTTGCCGACGAGGTTGTCGTAGTACTGGCTGATCGAGTCACCCGACTGATACCCGCCGTCGAAGCGCACACCGAAGCCGTCCGGTGTCACCAGCCTCGTGATCGGTCCCGGAGAGGGGAGGAACTTGCCACCGGCCGGGTCCTCCGCGTTGATCCGGATCTCGATCGCGTGTCCGCGACGCGCGGCGAGAACCTGCTTCTGGGTCATCGGGAGCTTCTCACCCGAGGCCACGCGGATCTGCCACTCGACGAGGTCGATCCCCGTGATCATCTCGGTGACGGGGTGCTCCACCTGGAGCCGGGTGTTCATCTCGAGGAAGAAGAAATCGCCGTCCTGGTAGATGAACTCGACCGTGCCGGCGTTCCAGTAGCCGACGGCCTTGGCGGCCTTCACGGCGGCCCCGCCCATCGCCTCCTCGACGCCGTCGGGCAGCGCCGGTGCCGGCGCCTCCTCGATCAGTTTCTGGTGGCGGCGCTGTGCCGAGCAGTCGCGGGTCGAGACCCACACCACGTTGCCGTGCTTGTCGCCGACCAGTTGCACCTCGATGTGGCGCGGCCACGTGAGGTAGCGCTCGACGTAAATCTCGTCGCGGCCGAAGAAGTTGCGCGCCTCGCGCTGCGCCGAGTCCATCGCGTCCTGCACCTGGTCGGCCGAGTGCACCACCTTCATCCCGCGTCCGCCACCGCCGAAGGCGGCCTTGATCGCGACTGGCCAGCCGTTCTCGTCACCGAAGGCGGTGATTTCGGCCGCGGACGAGACGAACTCGGTCGTGCCCGGCACGATCGGGGCGCCACCGCGCAGAGCGGCCTTGCGCGACGACACCTTGTCGCCCATCTCGTCGATCGCCTCGGGCGGCGGGCCGATGAACTCGACACCCATCGCCGTGATCGCGCGGGCGAAGTCGGCGTTCTCACTGAAGAATCCGTACCCGGGGTGCACGCCGTCGGCGCCGCTCTTGGTGATCGCATCCAGGATCGCCTCGGTGTTGAGGTAGCTCTCGGCGGCGGTCTGGCCGCCGAGGGCATAGGCCTCGTCGGCGAGTCGGACGTGGAGGGAGTCGCGGTCGAGCTCGGAATACACGGCCACGGTCGCGATGCCCATCTCGCGGGCCGCACGAATCACGCGCACTGCGATCTCACCGCGGTTGGCGACCAGGATCTTCTTCAGCACAGGGGACTATCTTGCCCCCATGGACCTCGCCGGTGCGAACCAACTCGGGCGGTGGCTGGTGAAATCAGTCGCCGAGACGGGCAGCACCAACACCGATCTGGTGGCTGCGGCCCACTCGGGGGCGCCCGACGGACTTGTTCTGCGCGCAGACCACCAGATCGCCGGAAGGGGGCGGCGCGACCGCACATGGGAGGCACCGTCGGGGCAGAACCTCCTCGTGTCGATCCTGTTCCGCACCGGCGAGCACCCGGGTCTCACCCCGGGCGATCTGGTGCGCTGCGTCTCCCTCGCGGCGATCGTCGCATGCCGTTCCACGACCGGCGTCGAGTTGGTCATCAAATGGCCCAACGACCTGCTCCTCGACGGCACCAAGATCGCGGGCGTGCTCGCCCAATCCGGTGCCACGACGCACGGCGGGTTCACGGTCGTGGGGCTCGGGCTCAACATCGGATGGTCGCCGCCGGGGGCGGCGTCGTTGCGCGACGCGACGGCCCGGCTCCCCTCGCCGCACGACCTGTGCGCGGCGCTGCTCGGGGCGCTCGACGCGGTCCTGCCACTTGGATCGGAGGCTCTCCACGACGAGTACTGCACGCACCTCGCCACGATCGGGAATCGTGTGCGGGCCATCACCGACGCGGGGGAGATCACCGGTCACGCCGTCGCGGTGGAGCGCGACGGTCGTCTCGTGGTGCTCGATGAATGCGCGATCACGCACCGTCTGGACACCGCCGAGGTGGTGCATCTCCGCGCCGCATCACCGTGACTACCGTGTGACGGTGACGTCGGAACGGCCCCTCTCGCGCTTCACGGGGGCCCCGCGGTGGATGATCACCGCATCGTTCGCGCTCGTGCTGTCGCTCGCGGGTGCGCTCGGGATCGTGCGGGCCACGAACTCGGCACTCGCCGATGTGGCACGCCTCGAGGCCGTCGCCCCCGTTCTGTCGGGGCCGAGCGACGAGGTCGTGAACTACCTCCTCGTCGGATCCGATTCGCGCGTGGGCGCCGACCCCGACGACGAGGATTTCGCCGCGGTCGGTTCGGAGGATGCGACTCCCGGCATGCGCAGCGACACGATCATCGTGGTGCGCCGGGACCTGCGCACCGGCGAGATCGCGCTGATGTCGGTTCCGCGCGACCTGTGGGTCAAGATCGGTGACTCCGGGCAGCACCAGAGGATCAACGCCGCCTACCAGCGCGGCCCCGACGTGCTCGTGCGCACGGTGCAGCGCGCCCTGAACATCCCGATCCACCACTACCTGGAGATCGACTTCAGCGGCTTCAAGAGGGTGGTCGATGCGATCGGGGGAGTGCACGTGTGCGTCGACGCACCCTCGCGCGACAAGGCCACCGGCTTCTACATCGGCAAGAGGGCCTGCAAGAAGGTCGGCGGGGCGCAGGCGCTCGCGTACGCCCGCTCCCGGTTCTTCGAGGAAAAGATCGACGGATCGTGGCGCAAGGACGGCACCGGCGACGTGGGCCGCGGTGCGCGACAGCGCATGTTCGTCGGTCGGCTCGCCGAGGATGCACTCGCGTACCTGTCGCGACACCCGCTCGAGTCCTCGTCGGTGTTCGGTGCCGTCACCTCGGCCGTGAGCGTCGACCCGGCTCTGGACCTGGTCGATCTGGGCCGCCAGTTGCGTCCGCTCGCCGATGGGGCATCGGTGTCGTACAACCTGCCGGTCGACTCGGGCTGGGCCGGGGATGCTTTCGTCTTCCGCCTCGCCAAGGAGGCACAGCCCCTGCTCGGGTACTTCTCGGGAGTGGGTCAGGCACCGCCCCCGCCGGGCTGAGCCCCCGACCCGGGCCGATCGCGGTGCCCGGCTCAGGTGGGCGAGGGGCCGACCGACGCCCGACGGCGTTCTCGCTCGGCGAAGCGGCCCGCATCGATCGGCTCTGCGATCCGGTTGCCCTGCAGGAGATCGCACCCGAGCACCTTGAGACGCTGCAGATGGTCCTCGGTCGAGACCCACTCGGCGCACACGGTGAGATCGAGCGAGTGAGCCAACTGGATGAGGGAGCGCACCATCGGGTCGTCGGCCCCGTCGGTTCGACCGACGTCGCGCACCAGTGTCCCGTCCAACTTGAGCATGTCGGCGGGGAAACTGCGCAGAGCCGCCAACGAGGAGTGCCCCGCACCGAAGTCGTCCACCGCGACGCGCACACCGAGCCGCTTCAACGCGTTGACGGTGCGCATCACCGACGGGTTCGTCTCCACGAGCGCGGACTCCGATGTCTCGAGAACGAGTTGACCGGCGTCGAGCGAGTGCTCGCGCAGGATCGACAGTGTTCGATCGACGAAGGTCGCATCCGACAGCTGCCGTCGCGACGCGTTCACGTGGAGGGCGAGCCGCGCATCGACGAAACCACCGGCGATCCAGTGCGCCACGTCCGCCGCGGCGGTGGCGAGCACCCAGTCGCCGATCGGGGAGATCAGCCCCGATTCCTCGGCGAGTTCGAGGAATTCCGCGGGCGCGATCTCGCCCCGCACCGGGTGCCGCCACCTCAGCAGTGCCTCGACAGCGACGGTCCGACCGGTCTGGGCCGACACGATCGGTTGGTAGAGGAGGGCGAACTGGCCGCGCGCGAGCGCCTGCTCGAGTTCGGCGCCGAGCACCTGACGGTCACGCGCGGCGGCGCGCATGTCGTCGGAGAACAACTCCGATCTCCCGCGGCCGCGTTGCTTGGCGCGGTACATCGCCGTGTCTGCCGAGCGAAGCAGGGTGACGGCGGCGTCGGCCGGCGATTCGCTCGCCAGCAGGTCGGTGGTCGACATCGCGACGCCCACGCTCGCTCCCGCCTCGATCTCGACCCCCTGCAGCACGACCGGGCCGGTGATCGCGGTGCGGATGCGCTCGGCGATGTCGAGGGCCACCTGGTCGTCGAGGAGTCCCTCGCACAGCACCGTGAATTCGTCCCCACTGATGCGCGCGACGAGGTCGCTCGGGCGCGTCGCGGCCGCGAGCCGGCGCGAGATCGCCACGATCAACTGGTCGCCCACGGCGTGGCCGATGGTGTCGTTGACGTGCTTCAACTTGTCGAGGTCGATGAAGAGCACCGCCACCGACTGTCCCGTGGTGCGCGAGCGCTCGAGGGCCTCGGCGGTCTTGCGCAGCATCAGCACCCTGTTGGGCAGCCCGGTCAGCGCGTCGTGGGTGGCTTGGCGCGCGAGCTCGGCCTGCACGCGTCGATCCTCGGTGATGTCGCGCGCGATCGTGGCCCAGTGGTCGACGCTGCCGTCGCTCGCGCGCACAACCTGCACGACCACCGCGAGCACCCGCGCGAGACCATCGGGTGAGCGGACGACGATCTCCCCGTGCCACCGGTTGTCGCTGCTGTTGTCGGCCCGCTCGGGAGTGAGCAATTCGCGCGGAAGTTGGTCGCGCACGGCCTGCACATAGGCGCGGGCCGCGGCATCGGGCGCACCGGTCCCCGGGTCGGTCACCCCGAGCATGGCGCGCGCCGGATCGTTCGCGAACACCGGCTCGCCCGCCCGGTCGAAGACGAGCACGGCATCACCAGAGACATCGAGGAGGCCGACCAACTGGTCCGACAGCACCTCGCGCGTCATCTCCCCGCTGCAGTCGACGGCGGTGCCCACGTGACCGTGGAGGTGGCCGTCGACGACGACGGGACGTGTCTCGATGCGGATCCATCTCGTCTCGCCGCTCGCGGTGCCGGTGCGGAAGCGCACCGAGAACGCGGTGCCCGACTCGCGGCTCTCCACCCAGCGCTTCTCGCATTCGGTGCGCTCCCGTGGCAGTGCCACCGACCACGGTGCGGTGCCGGCAACCACCGGTGCACCGCCGAGGACCAGGTCGCGGAACGCCTGGTTCGCCGAGCGGACGCGGCACTCGGCGTCGGTCTCGAAGACTCCGAGGGGCAGGGCGGCGAGTACCGGATCGATGGAATCATTCTCCCAGATCGACCGCACAAAGCGGTGGAACGACCCCGTTGGGTGGCGGTGTCTCCGCGGAGGATGCGTGGAGCCCCGCGCCCGGTGATCGGGCGCACCTGCCCGGCGACCGAGCGTCAGCGTCCGACTATCGAGCAAAGGTGAAGGTGGTGTCCGCCGAGTCGATCCTGGCCTGCTCGATGGCGCCGAGCACATCTCGGGCAGGAGACGACGGGGCGATCCCGAGCTCGCGGGAGAGCGCGTACACCGTGAGTGTGTAGGTCTGGGATGTCCCCATCGCCGGGCAGGGTCCGACATAGCCATTGCGCCCCGCCGAGTTCTCCGCGGCGAGTGCACCCTCGGGCAGTCTTCCCTCCTCGAGGGCGAGCACGCCCGGGTCGACGTCGACGGCGACCCAGTGCAGGAAGTCGGGTGCATCGTCGTCGCGGAGCACGACGGCAAAGGCGGCGGTGGCTGCGGGCGCCGACGACCACGACACGGCGGGAGAGATGTTGAGTCCGTCGCAGGTGTGGCGCACGTCGATTGCGGCACCGTCCGCCCATGGGCCGGTCACCGCGAAGGCGGGAGGAGCAGTGGTGGCCGGGGCGACCGATTCGCCCTGGTCCGGACGGGGAGGTTTCATGGTGCGTCCGTCGTTGGTCGAGCACGCGGCCAGCACGGGAGTGCACGCCATGACCAGCGTGACGAGTCGCGCCACGGAGTGCCGAATTCTCCGGGGCCCCGCGGTGCTCGCCTCGTGTCGCATCGCGATACCACCTCGCACCCGCCTCAGGTTACGGCTCCCCGGGTATCGGTATCGTGTGCCCGATGCGTCGCACCCCCGTCTCGGTCACCGGCGAGGACCTCTGTCTGATGACCGTGCACGCCCATCCCGACGACGAGGCCTCCAAGGGTGCACCGACGGTGGCGCGGTACTTCGCCGAGGGTGTGCGCACCGTGCTCGTGTGCTGCACCGGCGGCGAGGAGGGAGATCTGCAGAACCCCGCACTGCGCGAGGAGGGACAACCGTTCCACGGGCTGACCCCCGAGGGTGAGAGGGCTCTGCTCGCCGAGGTGCGCCGCCGCGAGTTGGCCGAGTCCACCTCGATCATCGGGTTCTCCGCGGTGCACATGCTCGGTTACCGCGATTCGGGGATGGCGGGCTCGGAGGCCAACTCTCATCCCGAATGCTTCGCTGCCGCCGATCTGGACGAGGCAACCGAGCGCCTCGTGCGACTGATCCGTGCCGAACGCCCGCAGGTGATCCTCACCTACAACGACGACCAGACCGGGTATCCCCATCCCGATCACCTGCGCGTCCACGACGCGAGCGTGCTCGCCTTCGAGCGCGCCGGTGATCCCTCGTGGTATCCCGCGGCGGGGCCGGTGTGGCAGCCATCGAAGATGTACTACACGCTCTGGTCGCGCGACCGGATCGAGAAGCTGCACGAGGCGCTCCTGGCGAGGTGGGGTGAGTCGCCCTTCGACGAGAACTGGCGCTCGCGTCCCTCCCAGGACCACCGCATCACCACCAAGTTGGACGTGGCCGAGTGGTTCTGGGTGCGCACCGGCTCGTTGCTCGCCCACGCCACACAGGTCAACCCGACGTCCAAGTGGTGGTTCGGCCTCGACGACGCCGAGATGGGCCGGGTGTACCCGTGGGAGGACTGGATCCTGGCGCGCTCGACGGTGGGGGGACCCCCCGAGGGTGGGGTCGAGTCCGATCTGTTCGCCGGTGTGCGCGCGGTCGACGACGCACTCGTGGGTGGTGCGGAGCGGTGAGCGTGCAGTACCGCGTCTCCTTCGGCAAGTCCGACACTGCCGTGGAGGGCCCCGACGATGCCGACGTGGTCGTGGCGATCGATGCGAAGTGGGCGGCCGACGACCCCACCGCGTCGTACATGCGCGGCCGTCTGAAGGCTGAGGGTCACACGGGGGTGCTGCTCGAGGCGCTGTGGTCTGGCGAGGCTGCGCGGACGATCAGCCGGCTCGCATCGCGTCCCTGAGCTCGCGATAGCCGATCAGCGAGGCGCCGGCGGTCTCGAGCGCGTCCCGCACCTCCCCGCCCGTGACGAGTGCGAGATCATCGATCCACCCCTCGGCGACGGCGCCGAGCGCGCGGACCTCGGGGGTGGCGATCGAGGGCTGCACGTGGATCTCGGTCACCCCGGGTGAGAGGTTGGCGATCGCCGACATCAGTCTCTCGCGCGACCCTGCCCGCCAGTCGTGATCGAAGTGGTCGGGGAAGACGACGCCCTCCTCGGCCGCGAGACGCCGGAAATCGAACCCGGCCGCCTCCACGGACACGGTGGAGGGAAGACGGATCGGGAGCCGGAACTCGACCGCGAGGTCGAGATAGACGTTGAAGAACTCTGGGCGCAGCGTGATGGCGCTCAGGTGGGGCGCGAGGTGCGTGGCATCGATGCCCCAGGCGATCGCACGCTCGATCTGGGCCCGGCACTCCCGCAGGACCTCATCGGCATCGGCGTGCTCCCACAGATCGTCGATCGAGCGGGGGAAGCCCCCCTCGCCGGACAGAAGCGAGGGGGCGTGGGTGATCGGGCCCCACCGGTAGTTCGGGTGCTCGGCGTTGAGCGTCAGGTGCACGCCGATGTCCTCGCCCTCGCTCTGGAGAGCGGCGAATCGCGCCCACGGGGCCGGCACCATGATCGAGGCGCACGTGGCGACACCCTCGCGCAAGGCCGTGTAGACACCCACCGTCGCCGCATGGCACGAACCCAGATCGTCGCAGGAGATGATGACGAGTCGAGCGTCGTCATCGTGGCCTAGCCGGGAGGCGAGCGATGCCATGGACGAGACGCTATCGCTCGCACGCGCCCCACAGACCGAGTGACGATGCCCGCGCTCGCTCGGCGGCGGCGGCGAACTCCTCGGCGTGCGCGATGTTCGGCTCGATCGCAAGCGTCGTGGCCCATCCGCCCTCGACGAGATCGAGGTTGACGAACAGGCCGTCGTCGGTGCGGATGAGATAGGCAAGGAGTCGTCCGTAGCGATCGCGTGATTCGACGTCCCGCCTGATCCCGACGACGGTGCCCGCCGGCAGGACGGCGGCGAGGTGCGCCGAGGCCTCGGGGCCGTAGCACTCAACGGGTTTGGTCGGGTGCTTGGTTTCGGGAGTGTCGACTCCGATCAAGCGCACGGTCTCTGAGCGGCCATCGATGACGAGGCGCACGGTGTCGCCGTCGACGACCTCCTCGACGCGCGCCTCCAGACCGAACTGGCCGGCGTCGCTCCGCGGTGACGCGCCACCGCACGACGCCACCAGAAGAAGTGCGGCCGCGCAAGCGGTGAGTGGTGACCAACGGGAATTCACCCCTTGGATGTGTGCGCTCAGGAGTGACCCGTGCCCGTCAGGTCAGGTCGCGGTGGTCGGGTGAGGTCAGAGACGCTCGATGAGCGTGCCGGTGCCCAGTCCGCCACCGCAGCACATGGACACGAGTGCATAGCGTCCGCCAACGCGCTCGAGTTCGTTCAGGGCCTTCGTCATGAGGAACGCGCCGGTGGCACCGAGGGGGTGTCCGAGCGCGATCGCTCCGCCGTTCGGGTTCGTCTTGTCGAGGTCGGCACCGACCTCCTTGGCCCACGCGAGCACCACCGAGGCGAACGCCTCGTTGATCTCGAACACATCGATGTCGTCGATCTTGAGCCGGTTGCGCTCGAGGAGGCGCTGGGTCGCGTCGATCGGGCCGGTGAGCATGAACACCGGGTCAACGCCCACGAGGCACGTGTCGACGATGCGCGCACGTGCGCGCAGGCCCAACTGCGCGGCCCTGGCCTCGTTCATCATGAGCACCGCGGCGGCGCCATCGGAGATCTGCGAGGAGTTGCCGGCCGTGTGCACGCCGTTCTCGCGCGCCACGGGTTTGAGGCCCGACAGTTTCTCGAGCGAGGTCTCGCGGAGGCCCTCGTCGCGGGCGACACGGCGGGTCGATTCGGTGGGCTTGCCCTCGGCGTCGACCTCGGGTGCTTCCACCTCGACGTACTGGCCGGCGAAGCGGTCCTCGTTCCACGCGCGGATCGCGCGCTCCTGCGAGGCGAGACCGAACCGGTCGGTGTCGTCGCGGGTGATGCTCCAGTTGTCGGCGATGCGCTCGGCACCCTCGAACTGCGAGGTCATCTCGTAGCGACCGAAGTAGGTGCGCGGGATCGGCACTCCGAGTCCGAGGTCCTTGCGGCTGTTCGAGCCGATCGGCACGCGACTCATCACCTCGACGCCGCAGGCGATCGCTGCATCGACGACACCCGCGCCGATCAACGAGGCGGCGAGCCCCGTGGCCTGCTGCGAAGAACCGCACTGGGTGTCGACGGTGGTCGCCGCGGTCGACAGCGGGAGTCCGGCGGCGAGCCACGCGGTGCGGGTGATGTTGAAGGACTGCTCACCGACCTGGCTCACGCAGCCACCGACGACCTGCTCGACGATCGCCGGGTCGATCCCGGCGCGGTCGATGATCCCCTTCTGCACGAGGCCGAGAACCTCGCCGGGGTGCATGCCCGACAATCCGCCGCCGCGGCGGCCGATCGGGGTGCGCAGGGCATCGACGATGACGACTGAATTCTGGTTGTTCGACATACGGGAAGCCTATGGGTCGCCCACGCCACTACCGTCATCGGCGATGCCGACCCCGACCCTGTTCCGACCCCTCCTGGTCCCATCTGCCAATGCCACCTCGCACCGCTTCATCCACGTCGTGGGCACCAAGGTCTTCGTCGACGACCGCGCGGCGGACGATGCATGGGAATCGCACTTCCTCGG
This sequence comes from Actinomycetota bacterium, assembly GCA_016870775.1. Lineage (GTDB taxonomy): Bacteria > Actinomycetota > Acidimicrobiia > Acidimicrobiales > Ilumatobacteraceae > UBA2093. The sequence goes on along the minus strand of VGAK01000006.1, from coordinate 52,821 downwards.
GATGCACGGCGACGTCGCCTGCTGGGGGATCGATGTGCCCGCGGGTGAGGATCCCGGCTACGGAGCAGAGACGGACCTGCGTGTGCTCTTCGGTCGGGTCGACGAGACGGAGTGGGCGGTGGCGGGTCGAGCCGTGCAGCTCGTGGAGTGGGCGCGCACCCATCGGTTCTGCGGTCGCTGTGGTGAGCGCACCCGCCTCGCCGACAACGAGCGCGCCTTCGTCTGCCCGTCGTGCGGGTTGATGGCGTTTCCACGGCTCGCACCGGCGATCATCACCCTGGTCACGCGCGGTGAGGGCGACGACGAGGAGGCTCTCCTCGCGCGCGGCGCCAACTTCGGTGTCCCGATGTACTCGTGCCTTGCGGGTTTCGTCGAACCGGGCGAGAACCTGGAGCAGGCCGTCGCACGCGAGGTCGAGGAGGAGGTGGGTGTCGTCGTCGACTCCGTCACCTACGTGGCGAGCCAGCCATGGCCGTTTCCCCACTCGCTGATGCTGGGATTCCGCGCGCGGTGGGTCTCGGGCGAGCTGGTGCTGGACGCGACCGAGATCGCCGACGCCAACTGGTACCGCCGCGACGAGACGCCGATGATCCCCCCGAGCATCTCGATCGCACGACGGTTGATCGACGATTGGATCCTCCACCGTGTCTGACGTGGACCCCGTCGGCGCGATCGACGGATTGCTCACGGCGTTCGTGTCCCGTGCACCGGCGGTGTCGTTGGCCGGCTCGGTGCACCTGCATTGCACCGATGCCCACGGCGAATGGATGATCGAGCGGGGATCCACCGGCGATCTCGAGTTGTCGCACCGCCATGCCAAGGGAGACTGTGCGATCCGCGGGACCGCGGCTGCGATGCTCGCCGTCCTCGGCGGAGCGGGGGTGCTGGCCGACCTCGAGGTGATCGGCGACACTGTCGTGGCCGAGAGTTTCGTGGCCGCACTCCGGATGAACTAGAGAGAGCAGGGGATTCCGCGGCTGCGAGCGCGGACACACAGGCAAGGAGCACGGAATGGGCAAGCCATCAGTCGACATCGGACGAGTGGGCATCTGGTACGGAACGATCGATGCACTCGCCACATCGGATGCCAGGCGCGCCGCGGCCACCATCGAGGACCTCGGTTTCCACGCGCTCTGGCTCGCCGAGGCCGTCGGCCGAGACCCCTTCGTGTCGGCCTCGGTGCTGCTCTCGGCCACCGAGCGACTCCCGATAGCGACGGGCATCGCCAACATCTATGCGCGTGATCCGATGACGATGGTCGCAGGGCAGAAGACGCTCGCCGAGGCCTACCCCGGTCGGTTCCTCCTCGGGATGGGGGTGAGCCACGGACACCTGGTGGCTGGTGTGCGCAAGCACGACTGGTCGAAGCCCTACAGCTACATGGTCGAGTACCTCGACAAGATGGACAAGGCGCTCTTCATGGCGGTCGGCCCGAGCGAGGATCCCGGCCGCGTGCTCGCGGCACTCGGCCCGAAGATGCTCAAGCTCTCCGCCACCCGCGCGAACGGGTCGCACCCGTACTTCACGACCCCCGAGCACACGGCCATCGCGCGCTCGGAGATGGGTCCGGATGCACTCCTGGCGCCCGAACAAATGGTCGTGCTCGAGACCGATCCGACCGAGGCGCGGCGCATCGCACGCGCCGGCATGAAGATCTACCTCGGCCTGCCGAACTACTTCAACAACCTGCGTCGCCTCGGATTCACCGAGGAGGACTGGGAGAACGGCGGCAGCGATCGTCTGGTGGACGCGATCGTGGCGTGGGGGAGCGATGACAAGATCGCCGCGCGCGTCGGGGAGCACCATGCACAGGGCGCTGACCACGTGTGCGTGCAGGTCCTCACCGAGGACATCCGCACCGCGCCGGTCGATCAGTGGCGCAGGCTCGCCTCGGTTCTGCTCTGACGGGAACGTGATCCCGGCGGGTCGTCACTCGGCGATGCCGACGGGTTGACCATCCACGATCTGGTCGAGGTACTCGCTCATCCCGTAGCCGACCCTGCCCTGGTGCTCGCCCGAGGTGATGCGCCACCGCGTCATGCCCTCGCTGATCCGGGTCATCAGCCAGTTCCCGTCGGGATCCTGGCGCCGGTTGCGCAGGGGGATGAGGCTGAGCACCTGACCCTCGAAGTGCCACTCGCGGCCCGACCGCGACGACGAGATCACGCCCGTCACCTTGTCGTGGTAGTTGTCCTCACCCTCGGTGACCGTCGAGATGCGCACGTCGTCGCAGAGGTGGATCTGGCCGTCGTCCCACACGAATCCACCGCGCGAACCGTCCGAGTCGCGACGTGCGACACGACTCGCCATGAAGCCGAGCCCGTCGCCAAAGTTCGCCGTGAGCCAGCGGTAGTAGAACGGTGCCTGCCAGTAGCGGGGACCCCACGAATGGTCCCGCAGTCCGAAACCCTCGATCTGCCACTCCTCCTCGCCGACCCTGATCGAACCCCTCGCCGAGACGAGTTGTTCGTAGTGGCCCTTGGCGAACTCCTCGCCGGGCTTCTCGTGGGGTTGGTCCGGTTCGCCTCCGAACATGCTGGCGCGACCCTTGCCGCCGAACGTGATGCGGGCCTCGCACTCCACGAAGGGGTTGTTCGCGAATGCGGTCTTCGGGTCCGACATCTGGCTCGGATCGTCCAGGACCACCACCTTGCCCGTGTAGTCGATGCGCAGTTCCTCGAAGGGCTTCACCATGGTCCAGGTGAGACCACCGGCATCGAGGGCATCGTTCGAGTCGATCGTGGGTCGCTTGAACATGAACCCCACGCGACCGCCCGGCAGGTAGAGGCACACCGTCATCTCGGCGTAACCCTCGTTGGCGCGGTTGCCCATCCGGAACCAGCCGCCGACCTCGCTGCGCGGGTCGAAACAGTTGATGTACATGCTCTCGTTGAAGTTCGACTCGGGGCCGAGCTCGTGCATGTACTCGTCGGATTCATCCAGTCTCACACCCATGTCACCGTCTCCGTTTCTGTGTCTGTCTCGACGGCCTCAGCCGCCGTGTGTCTGTCTCGACGGCCTCAGCCGCCGTGTGCTTGTCTCGACGGCCTCAGCCGCCGTGTGCCTGTCTCGACGGCCTCAGCCGCCGATCACCCGGGCCTGCAGTCTGCGCATGCCGGCCAACCAGCGGTCACGGTCGTCGACCTTGCGCTTCTCGTAGGTGTGCACCTCGGGGTGGGGCATCACCAGGAACCGTTCCGCCACGATCGTGTCATGCACGGCATCGGCCACCTGCGCGGGCTCGAGCACCGCACCGGACGCCTTCACCACATCGCCACCGCGCTTGTCGGCTCCCTGCACGGTCCCGGGCGGGTTCAGCATGTTCGTGTTGACGCCCTGGGGACACAGGCACGTCACCCTGATGCCCCGGTCGCCGTAGGTGATCGCGAGCCATTCGGCGAAGGCGACGGCTCCGTGTTTGGAGACGCTGTAGGTGGCACTGCCGATCTGGGCCAACAACCCCGCGGCCGAGGCCGTCGAGCAGAAGTAGCCCTCGCCGGCGTCGAGCCAGTCCTCCATGAGGTGCTTGGCGGCCCAGCGGTGCGCGTGCAGGTTGATGTCCATCGCCGTGCTCCACATCGCCTCGTCCGTCGAGGCGAGGTCGGTCCCCACCGCGACGCCGGCGTTCGCGAAGAAGAGGTCGATGAAGCCGAACGCTCGCCGTGCCTCGCCGATGAGATGTGCGTTCCCGGCCTCGGTCGAGACGTCGGCGATCACGGCGTGCGCCGAGCCGGGCCGCACGGCGTTCAGCTCGTCGGCGATCGCGCGCAGGTTCGCCGCATCGCGGTCGGCGACCACCACGCGCGCCCCGGCCGCGTGGAACCGCCGGGCGAGGGCCGCACCGATCCCGTTCGCCGCGCCGGTGACGACGGTCGTCCTGTCCTTCAATTCCATGTCGATTGCACGCTCCAGGCCCGGTACGGGCTGAACCCTGCTGAACCCTAGGCCACCGTGGCGGTCGATTGTCACTCGTGGCCTGCGGCGCGGGCGGGACCATGCCGGTTGTGCGCGGGTCCACCTCTGTACCATGAGGGCGGCGAGCAGGTCCCGGTGCCAGTCACCGGCCCGCTCACCGCCGAACGGGAGGAAGAGATGATCGAGACGCGCGAACCAGTCGTCACCGAGGCCGTTGCCGTCATCGACAAGGCGCTCGCCCGGATGATGAAGCGCGAACTCGTCTCTGCGTCCGAGGTCTCGGACCTCCTGCTCGATCTGCGATCGTTGCTCAGCGCCGTCGCGCCAACCACCGACGCCTGACCGGCGAGGGGGCGGGACCCGACGGGTCGTCCAAGTCCCGTGCCGGGAGTTTGTCCCCGCCCACGAGGCTGATCGCGGCGAACGACGAGCGCAGCAGGTCGGTGAGCAGTTCTGGCTCCTTCACCGCCGCCTCGTCGATGTTGATGCCCACATCCATGCTCCCGAGATACGACATGAGCGTGACGTTGAAGGCGACCCCGGCCAGCGGACCGACCGGGTAGTTGGCCAGGAGCTTGGATCCGGCCATGTAGAGGGGCACGCCGGCTCCCCGCACGTTCGAGGTCGCGAAATCGACCGTCTCGGCCTGGGCACGTGCCAGTCGCGTCACCACGGACGTGGGGATGAGGGTCGCCACCGCAGCGATCGCATCCAGGCTCGCCGATTGCGATTCTGCGCGTGCCGTGGCGAGAATCTCGTTGACCGCGCTGAAGCGCTCGGCGATCGGCATCTCTGCCGTCGGTACCAGCATCCTCACGAGCGAGAAGGCGTTCGCCCCGCTGTCGTCGGTGCGGGTGCTGATCGCCATCGAGGCGCGCAGGCTCTCCACCGGTGCGCCGAGTTGGCGGTGGTATTCGCCGGCGGCATGCGCGGCGGCCGTGACGAACGCGGTGTTGAGGGTTCCACCCATCGACTTGGCGGCCGCGCGCAGGGTCGCGTACGGCACGCGCATGGTCTCGAGCCGGCGACGGAGGGAACGCTCCGTCCAGAGCGGCGAGCGCGCCGGATCGGTCTCGGAGAGTTGGGCGAGGACGCCCTTGACGGTGGCCGACGTCGAGGACCCGATCGTTCCGATCGAGGCGGGATCCGAGAGCACGTCGCGCACCTGGCGCAGCACTGCTATCGGGATGCGCAGCGAATCACCGATCGCGTCGCGCAGGGCCTCGGTGGCGTCGGGTTGGGTCGCCGGAGCCAGGCGTGCGATGGTCTCGGCTTCCACGGGGGGCAACGGTGCGGGGTCGCGCTCGAGGTCGAGGAAGAGCATCGACAACTCGACCATGCCCTGACCGTCCCCGACCGTGTGGTGCACCTTCTCGATGAGGGCACTGCGTCCGGCCTCGAGTCCGTCCACGACGATGAACTGCCACAACGGACGCGACCTGTCGAACGGGTCGGCGAGCAGCAGGGTGACGAGGTCGCGCAACTGGGCCAGAGTGCCGGGCGCGGCGATCGCGATGCGACGCACATGGCGGCGGATGTCGAAGTCGGTGTCGTCGACCCATGTCGGGTTCCCGAAGTTGCCCGGCGCGGGCTGGACACGGCGGCGCAGGCGCGGCATCAAGAGGGTCGCGCGCTCCATCCGCGCGGCGAGGCGATCCATGTCGGGGGGTCGGTCCAGGATCGTGATGTTGGCGAACGACGACGCGAGGAACGGATCCTTCTCGAGACGCCACATCAATGTCTCGGTGTCGCTCATGCGGCGCTCTGCGTCGATCACGCGATCCAACCTACTTCCGGACCGGCGGCATCGACGGGGGGACCGGTCCGGTCCGGATGTGTCGTCTGCCCGGGCCGGGGGATCAGCCTGGGATGACGGTGTGCTTGAACTCGTTCAGGATCGGCCAGCGGATGTCGGCGATGATGCGGTCCACGGTGGAGCGTGCGGTCGCGGCGTCGCCGTGGGAATGGTCGAGCAATCGCACGAAGATGGCGCTGTCGCCCACCACGAAGGTGGGGGTGCCCCACACGCTGTGGCTCGTCACGTAGCGGGTGTGCTCCTCGCGGATCGCGGCCAGCGGTCGGCCGGAAGCGACCTCCGTGAACGCGGCGTCGGCGTCCGCGCCTGCGTCGCTGATCACCCTGCGGAGCGTGGCCTCGTCGCGGAGCGAGCCCCCGCCGTTGTGTCTGTGCTCGAACAGCGCGTGGTGCACGGCGAGGAAGAATCCCGGCTGGCGGTCGCGCACGGCCACGGAGAGCTGCAGCGCGAGAAGACCCGTGTCCTCGTGGGGGCGGTCCCAGATGTCCGTCTCGCCCTCTTCCACGTGCGCCTGGCCCAGGCAGAAGGGAAGGAACGTGACGTCCCAGTCGGCACCGTCCTGAAGCCCCGTGACCACATGGTCGTGGACCAGCCGCGCGAACGGGCACCGGTAGTCGTACGTGATCGCGAACGTTGCGTTCATCCATTGAAGAACAACGCCAAACCGCCCGCTATTCCTCACGAGCGGCGCATCACGCCGTCTCTCGGATACAATTTGGGCGTGATCGTGCTGACCAAGCGACTGACAGCCGGGATTGCACTGGTTCTGGCGAGTGTCGTGCCTTGTGTGGCCGTGTCGGGTGTCGCTAGCGCCGACACGGGGGAATCATGGGCGCTCAACCCCGTTGACGGCCGGCCATTCGACTTCCAGAGTTACCCGCAGGAGTCCGGCTGGCAGTCAAACCCGGCCGGACCGACGATGTGGGGCTTCTGGCCGGTCTGCTCAGGCACCACCCTCGACGACGGGTCCTCCTACTCCGGGGGCAGGTCGACGTACTGCGTGCGGTCGCTCGATGCTAGGCAGATCTCTGCTGATGTCCCCTGGACGCGACTGACCCCCCGGCTGCAGGGGGCGGACCCGAGGAGTCCGGCATGGAGCACTGAATGGGCCGGTGGCACGGGCAGGTCGGGCGTGGGTGGGCGGGTCAGCCCGAGCGTGCGCACGGTGGGTGGTGCCCTGTTGATCGACCTTTGGGACGGTGTCAATGACCTCGACCCGGCGGTGGAGTACCGCATCTCGGTTCACATCGGGACCTTCGACATGTCGGTGATGAGGTCGGTGGGCTCGGGCGGTGCGTTCACGCAGACGACTGAGCCCTCCGGCGGACGGGTGGTGACGGTCTCGTCCCGTCCGGGGGCCCGGAGTGTGATGATCCCGCCGACCGATGCCTGCAAGAATCCCAACGCACGTGCCACCCGCAGTCACGCCGCCGCGTGGTCGGCGAGCCTCTTTGACCGAAAGATCTTCACCAAGTTCGCCCCGTTCGACGGCGCCGTGCTGGAGTCTGACGCCTACGGGACGGGTGACGCATTCCCGGTATTCGACACGCGGACGGGAACGTTCTCCGTGAAAGTGTGCGCCCCGCACTTCAGGGCGGACGGCTCGCTGAACGTCGGTTACTACCGACTCGTGCTCACCCAGCCGATGCTGGCACGCGCCGGGTACCACTTGGCGGACTCTGCAGGAAGGCCAGTCACCGACGGCAGAAAGCTTTCCGGCGCGGAGAGATCAGCACTGGAGGCACGGGTGGCGAAGGATTTCAGGCTGTCGTCCTCGGAACAGCCGGACATTGCGGGCCAGATCACGCTCGTCATCAGTGAGTCCGGTGCCGTGAGCGTGTCCATCTACGCGGACGTCCACTACTCATCCCCGGTGCTCACGGTCTCGCGGACGGGTGCAGCGGTGTGGCAAGTCTCCACCGATGCGTCAACAGGAGGTTATGTGGACATCGGGTACCAGACATCGTCGAGGACGTCCGGGACGCTCATCGTGGAATTGAGGAACAAGGCGGGATCACTCGTCGCCAAGTCGTCGCGCACCGTCAAGTCCGTGACCAAGGGCCGGGCCGACGTGCGAATCCCGCGCACGGCAAAGTCCGGTGCCTACGTGCTCAAGGTGTACATGGCAGGGAAGAAGCTCAAGGGCAAGGTGCAGTCCGTGACCATCCAGAATCTCCCCGTCCAGGTGACGAAGGCTCCCTAGCCGAGCACGACGGGGACCGTTGCGAGGGCGGCGAGGCCGAGCAGGGCCCCCACCGCAGCACCCCCGACGATGTCGGTGAAGTGATGGATGCGCGCGATGACCCGGCTCATCGCCACCAGGACCGCGAGTCCGACCCAGAGCCACACGAGCGGTGCCCCGGTGAACGACCCCAACAGGATGGTGGCGAACACCGCCGACGATGCGTGACCGCTCGGGAAACTCGTGGTCGAGGGTGTGCGCATGGCGAAGCGATCGTCACCTGAGACCGTCGGCCGTGCGCGACGGAAGAGCCGCTTGACACCCTGGTTCACCACGAGGCTCTCGACGCCGAGGGCACACGACAGGAACACCGCCTGACCGAGCCTGTCGCGCGAGTCGATCGCGCGCACGAAACCGATCACGTGCCAGATGATGCTGAAGTCCCCGACCGTGCTCGCGGCCCCGGAGATCGAACGCACGGTGCGACTGTGCCGCGCCGGCTCGAGCAGTGCGTCGATGCGGGCGTCGAGACGCTCGGCGCCGGGTGTCATCGGCGTGACGCGAGCGTGCGCTCGACGAGTTGAGCGATGATGTCGGGCCTCTCGAGCGGACCGAAGTGGCCCATCTCGTCGTACCGGACGTAGGTCGACCCGGGAATTCTCTCGGCCACGCGGATCGCGAACGCCGAGGGCTGGAACGCAGCGATCGCCCCCGACACCACCCAAGTCGGAACCGACACATCGGGTAGATCGTCCCAGGCTCCGCTCGTGCCGCCGGTCTCGTACGTGCGCGCCTCGTGCTCGGGGAGGCACTTCAACTCCACGCCGTCAGCGGATGGCTTGAAGCCGTGGCGCACGTAGGCCTCGCGCGCGAGCGGATGGAACGAGGCCAGAGGGGGCTTGGACGCGAAGTTCTCGAGCGCGGCCTCGAACGAGGGGAACGACGCGCGGCGCCGCCGCGCACCTGCCGGGAGGGGACTCTCGGGTCGGTCCCCCGCGGCCGGATCGGGTGGGGGGAACACGATCGGCTCGAACCCGAACAGCGAATCGAACAACGCCGGCTCCCGGTGCGCGGCCATGAGGAGCGAGGCGCCCCCCATGGAGTGGCCCACCCCGACGATTGGTGCGCCATCGGTCAATCTCGACACGTGGCGCGCGGCCGCGAGTGCGTCGTCGCCGTAGCTGCGCCACGAGATGGATGAGGGATCGACCGTCTCGGCGTCGCCGTAACCGCGATGGTCGAGGCCGAACACGCGGTGCGTCCGTGCGAGACTCGCCGCGAGGGGTTCCCAACAATGGGCGTGGAAGCCCGTGGCATGCGAGAGAAGAACCGGAGAGCCGGATCCACCGAAGTCGTGCACGACGATCCGCACGCCGTCGAGCGATTCGATGATCGTGGCGTCCGAGCACGCGATGTGCGCCGTCACCTCCCGGTGCCCCCGCTGTCGCCCAGCGCGGGTCCCGACGGCTTCGGTTCACGGGGCAGTCCCAACAGGCGCTCGCCGATGATGTTGCGTTGCACCTGGCTCGACCCTCCGGCGATGCGGCCACCGGGCGCTGCGAGCATTCCGGTGGCGTCGGGGCTCTCGAGCATCGCGTCGGCACCCGAGACGGCACCGCGCAACATCGCGACATCGAACATCATCTCGGTGATCCCGAGTTTCATCAGCGACGACGCGGTGGAAGCGACGGGCCCCTGTGTCTGGGCCATGGCCTTGAGGGCGTGACCACGCGAGAGCAGTGCGGCGAGGTGCTGGCGTGCGGTCGCATCGAGGCGCGCCTCGTCGACGCGTCCCCTGCCGAGCGATGCCATCGACTCGAGGCGCCGCTCGAGACCGATCACACTCGCCCCGATGTGACCACGCTCGTTCGTGAGGACCGCCATTCCCACGCCCCAGCCACCGTGGAGCGGACCGATCAGGCTGTCGGCGGGGATTCGGGCGTCGGTGAAGAAGACCTCGTCGAATTCGGCCTCGCCGGTCATCTGGCGCAACGGGCGAACCTCGATCCCCGGTGCGTCCATCGGACAGAGGAAGAACGAGATGCCCTCGTGCTTGGGCGCGGAGGAATCGGTGCGCGCCATCAGGATTCCCCAGTTGCTGGCGCGTCCGCCGCTGCACCACACCTTCTGGCCGTTGACGACCCACTCGTCGCCATCCCGTTCGGCCCGCGTCGAGAGTGATCCGAGGTCGCTCCCCGCGCCGGGTTCGGAGAACAACTGGCACCACACATGGTCGGCGGACAGAGTCGCGCGAAGGTGGCGCGTCTTCTGCTCGTCCGTCCCGAAGGCCATCACGGCGCCGCCCGCGAGCACCAGCCCGACCATGTTGAGGATCGCGGGCACCGACGCTCTCGCGCACTCCTCGAGCCAGACACCATGGTGCGCCGGTCCCATGCCCCGTCCACCGTGTTCGGTCGGCCAGTGGATGCCCGCCCAGCCGTCGCCGTGGAGGCGGCGCTGCCAGTCACGCGCGGCGTCCAGGAGATCGGGTGGGCAGATTGCCCCGTAGTCGCGCGGCGCATGCCCTCTGTTCGCGGCGATCCACGCGGCGGCCCGGGCGCGGAAGAGGTCGAGATCGTCGGTCGTGGTCGAGTCGGCCATGGACGATCACGGTAGTGCGCAGTCGGCGGCGATCCACGCGGCGGCTCCGGGGCGGGCTGCGAACCTGCGTACTGTGTCGGCGATGGAGCCGTTCCTCCCACCGGAGAATGATCCGCGTCGGGTGGCGGTGCGCGACTGGCTCGCCGCGCATCCCGATCCCACTCCACGGCAACTCGCCGAGTCCGGCTATGTCGCTCCGCACTGGCCCGAGCCGTGGGGTCTCGGCGCCGATGCGCTCACCCAGATCGTGATCGACGATGAGTTCTCCCGCGCCCGGGTCGAGCGACCGTCGAATCAGATCGGCATCGGGTGGGCGGCACCCACGATCATCCACGCCGGCACCGAGGAACAGAAGCAGCGGTACGTTCTGCCGGCGCTCGCCGGCGAGGAGATCTGGTGCCAGTTGTTCTCCGAGCCCGGCGCGGGGAGTGATCTCGCGGGTCTGTCGACGAGGGCCGAGCGCGACGGCGACGAGTGGGTCGTCAACGGACAGAAGGTCTGGACGACGGGAGCCCACTACTCGCGATTCGGCATCCTCATCGCGCGCACCGATGCCGATCGCCCCAAGCACGAGGGGATCACCTTCTTCATCTGCCCGATGGACGCCCCGGGGATCGAGATCCGCACCATCACCAACATCGTCGGCGCGAAGAGCTTCAACGAGGTCTTCTTCACCGACGTGCGGATACCGCATGCCAATGTCGTGGGCGAGGTCAACGACGGCTGGAGGCTCGCCAAGGTGACGCTCGGCAACGAGCGTGTGTCGCTCTCCACGGGAGGTGTGCTGTGGGGGCATGGTCCGACCGCATCGGACCTGATCGCAGAGTGCCGGAGCCGGGGACGCCTCGACGATGTCATGCGCCACCGACTCGCACGGCTCCACTGCGAGGAGAAGGTGCTCGACATCATCCGTCTCCGCACGATCTCGGCGCGACTGCGCGGCGACCAACCCGGACCCGAGGCCAGCATCCGCAAGTTGATGGCCGACGAGCACGGCCAGCGCGTCATGGAGGCCGCACGTGATGTCCTCGGTGCCGAGGCGATGCTCACCGGGGAGCGCGGGGGGACCAAGACCCTCGCATCGCGGAGTTGGTACAGCGGTTACATGTTCTCCCGCGCGCTCACGATCGGTGGTGGGACCACCGAGGTGCAGAAGAACATCCTCGGTGAGAAGGTGCTGGGCCTGCCGGCCGAGCCTGATCCGACCCGCGGACTTCCATGGGCAGAGGCGCTGGTCGGCAGCGTGCGCGCCTCGCACGCGGGGGAACCGGGGTCGTAGTGTCCGTTTCCGTGTCCACCGCCGAGCGCCCCGACATCGACCTCCTCGATCCCGCGCTGTACGCGCAGAATCCGCACGAGGTGTGGTCGTGGATGCGAGCGAACGAGCCCGTGTACCGCGACAGGGCGAACGGGTTGTGGGCGGTCACGCGCCACGCCGACGTGATGGATGTGGAGCGCCGCTCGACGGTGTTCGTCTCGGGGCGCGGGTACCGGGCGATCTGGGAGTCGCGCGAGTGCAACATGATCGCCCAGGACGATCCGCGCCATCGCCAGCAGCGCATGCTCGTGCAGCCCGAGTTGACCCGTGCAGGAGTCTCCAAGCGCGAGGTCGACATTGCGTCACTTGTGGCCGATCTCGTCGCTCGGTGCCTCGCCAAGGGCTCGTTCGAGGTGGTCTCCGAACTCGCGGGGCAACTCCCGGCGCGGCTCACCGCGCGGCTGCTCGGTTTCGAGGAGTCGAGTTGGGAACAGGTGAAGTCCTGGAGCGAGAGACTGATGCGCACCGACATGCGCGACCGAGACGAGACCACGATGGCCGAGTTCATCGACGCGAACCGGGAGTTCCTGGCTGCGATGGCCCCGATCATGGCGGACCGTGCGACGTGTCCGGCGGACGACCTCATGTCGATCTGGGCCCATGCGCGCATCGGGGGCGAACCACTGCCACCCGAGGCGATCTTCCACGAGGTCGGTCTCTTCATCGCGGGCGGGGCCGAGACGACGCGCACCGCGATCAGCCACGGGCTGCGGGTCTTCTGCGACCATCCCGAACAGTGGGACGCCATGGCGGCCGATCCCACGCTCGTGCCCGGAGCGGTGGAGGAGGTCCTGAGGTGGGTGACCCCACTCAACAACTTCTTCCGCACGGTGGCCTCGCCCGACCGGATCGGGGACCAACCGGTGGCCGAGGGTGACCGGGTGATCATGCTCTATCCGTCGGCGAACCGCGACGAGACGGTGTTCAACCGGCCCTTCGAGTTCGACATCCGGCGCTCACCGAACCCGCACCTGTCGTTCGGATTCGGGACCCACCTGTGCGTCGGGGCCAACCTGGCGCGATCGGTGTTGGTCGCGCTGTTCAGGGAACTGTCGGCCCGGGCGCATGATCTGGTGCCGGTGACGGAGCCCGATGTCGAGGCGAACATCTTTGCCCGTGCGGTGAAATCATTCCATCTCCGACTGACGCCGCGCTGAGGCCCAGCCCCCCAGGTGACTCCCGCCGAGTCATTCTTGCGGGTGCGAATAAATGTTGTAATTTGCGACCATGGTCGCATCACCCACCACCATCGGAGACATCGTTCGCACCCACGGCGCGGACAAGGCAAATGACGTCGCACTCGTCGAGGGCTCGCGCACACGGACCTGGTCCGCGCTCTACGAGCGTGCGTCACGCGTGGCGAATGCACTCCGCGCGGCCGGTGTCGGCGCCCAGGATCGCGTCGCATTCCTCGACAAGAACTCCATCGAGCACTTCGAGGTGTTCTATGGCTGCGCACTGCTGAACGCGGTGTCGTGCGACATCAACTGGCGTCTCGCACCGCCCGAGGTCGAGTTCATCGTCAACGATGCGAACGCCAAGGTGCTCATCGTGCACAAGGACTTCGTCCCCGTGCTCGAGTCGATCAGGGGCAACCTGGTGCACACCGCCCTCGTGGTGACGATCGGTGCCGACGGCGACGACGTTGACTACGAGACCTGGCTTGCCGGTGCCCCCGCCACCGATCCGCGGGCTCCCTCGGCCGATGACGATGTCGCTTTCCAGCTCTACTCGAGCGGCACCACGGGTCGCCCGAAGGGCGTCATGCTCACGAACCACAACTTCTTCTGCCTGCTCCCCGGTGCACGTGACTTCTGGAAACTCTCCGATGACATGGTGAACCTCGTCGCAATGCCGCTCTTCCACATCGGTGGTGGCGGATGGGCCACGGCCGGCCAGTACGTGGGTGCGCGATCGATCATCGTTCGCGAGCTCGACTTCAACGATCTGATCCAGATCTTCGCGCGCCACGGCATCACACACGCGTTCCTCGTGCCCGCCGTCCTGCAGTTCATGCTGATCATGCCCGGCGTCGCGGAGGCGGACTTCTCGAGCTTGCGCCTGATGGTCTACGGGGCGTCACCGATCTCGCTCGATGTCCTCACCAAGAGTGTGGAGACGTTCAAGTGCGACTTCATGCAGGTGTACGGCCTCACCGAGACCACTGGTGCGACGACCCTGCTTCCAGCCTCGGATCACGATCCGAAGGGCCCGAACACCCATCGGCTGCGCTCGTGCGGCATGCCCGCACCCGGCGTGGACATCCGCATCGTCGACTCCTCGACCGGCAAGGACATGCCCGTCGGTGAGGTGGGCGAGATCTGGATCAAGTCGCCCCAGGTGATGAAGGGTTACTGGAACAACCAGAGGGCCACCGAGGAATCGATCACAGCCGACGGCTGGTTTCGCTCTGGTGACGCCGGTTACAACGATGCCGATGGCTACATCTACATACACGACCGTGTGAAGGACATGATCGTCTCGGGTGGCGAGAATGTGTACCCCGCCGAGGTGGAGAGCGCACTGATGAGCCATCCCGGCATCGCCGACGTCGCGGTGATCGGTGTGCCCGACGAGAAGTGGGGCGAGACGGTCAAGGCGATGGTGGTGAAGGCGGCCGGTGTCGAGGTGACCGAGCGCGAGATCATCGAGTACGCAAAGGAGCGCCTCGCGAAGTTCAAGTGCCCCACGAGCGTGGACTGGGTCGAGTCGCTCCCGCGCAACCCGAGTGGCAAGATACTGAAGAAGGATCTGCGCGCCCCGTACTGGGTCGGCCGCGAACGCCAGGTCAACTGAACATTCTCCAGTGGACGGAACAGTGGTTCCTTCCCTAGCCTGACGGAATGAAGAGTCCATTCTCAGCAGTCATGTCCCTGATCGCGGCCGCGTCGCTGGTCGCGTGCTCCACGTCGGCTAGTCCCTCCGACACAGTGTCCCAACCGCCCGGCGCGGAACTCGCCGATCCCACCGCGGTCTCGGACCAGGGGGCCCAGGAGGCGACGGCAGAGTGCAAGCGGACCGTGACACCGATGGGCGACGTGGTGAACCTGGCGTCCACCGTGGCGCCCATCACGAGCATCGTGTCGATGGTCGTCGGCGATCTGGGGCCGAAGGTGGTCGGCATCGTGCCCGAGGGCACGAACTCGCACACCTACGAGCCACCCCCGAGCGTGGCGGAGTTGCTCGCCAAGAGCGACGTCGTCTTCCTGAACGGTCTCGGGCTCGAGGAACCGACGTCAGAGCTCGCATCGCAGAATATGAAGGGATCGATCATTTGTGAGATCGGCACGGCGATCCTGCCCGAGGGCTCATGGGTCTACGACTTCTCATTCCCGAGGGAGGGCGGCAAGCCAAATCCCCACATCTGGACGAATCCGCCGATGGTGCTGAGCATGCTCACCGTCATCCGTGACGCGGTCGTGACCCTCGACCCCGCGAACGCGGACAGCTACGATGCGAACTACGTGAAGGCCTCGAAGTTGGTCTCTGCGCTCGACGAGGCGATGGTCCAGGCGACGGCCACCGTGCCGGTCCGCAACCGAAAACTGCTGACATACCACGACGCGTACGCGTACTTCGCCCTGAAGTACCGCTACGAGGTGATCGGGGCGATCCAGCCGCAGTCTTTCGAGGAGCCGAGCCCCCAGGACATCGCCGGGATCATCGAGCAGGTCAGGGCCGAGCAGGTGCCCGCCATCTTCGGCAGCGAGGTGTTCCCGTCCCCCGTGCTCGAGCAGATCGGCAAGGAGACCGGTGCGACCTACATCGACACGCTCCGCGACGATGACCTTCCCGGCAAGCCCGGGGAGCTCGAGCACTCGTGGGCGGGGCTCATGAAGTACAACTTTGCCACGATGGTCAGGGCACTCGGCGGAGACCCCTCGGCGATCGAGGCGGTGAATCTCGATGTCGGCTTGATCGACAAGGCGTACTACCCGCAGTGAGCCACGAGCTTCTGGTCGAGTGCGCGCATCTGTCCTGCGCCTACGACCAGAATCTCGCGATCTCGAACGTGAACTTCGAGATCCGCCACGGTGACTTCGTCGGTGTTGTCGGTCCGTCGGGGTCCGGCAAGACGACGCTCTTGCGGGCCATCCTCGGGACCATCAAGCCGGTCAACGGGCACGTGACGAAGAAGCCGGGACTGCGTATGTCGTACGTGCCCCAGGTCGAGTCGGTCGACTGGAATTTCCCGGTCACCGTCCTCGAGGTCATGGTCATGACCCGCTCGCGGACGCGCCTCTCGCCGCGGATCAGACCCGAGGAGCGCACCGAGGCCGAGACGGTTCTCGAGCGCCTCGGCCTCGGGGGACTCGGTGATCGCCACATACGCGAGCTCTCCGGCGGTCAACAGCAGCGGGTCTTCATCGCGCGGGCGTTGTTCCATCGGCCCGAATTGTTGGTGCTCGACGAGCCCACCTCGGGGGTCGACGTGCGCACGCGGCACGAGGTGCTCCACCTGCTGGCCGATCTGCACGAAGGCGGTGTGTCGATCGTGCTCACGACCCATGATTTGAACGGTCTCGCGGCCCACCTGCCGAGATTGGTCTGTATGAACAAGAGAATCGTTGCTGACGGTGCGCCGCTGGACGTACTGACACCCGCGGTGCTCGAAGAGACCCACGGCGCCCCGATGGAGGTTCTCCTGCACGGGGGAGTGGCGGTGGTCCTCGACACCGCCTCCGACGAGGCGGTACGCCGCTTCGGAGGTGCGACTTGAGCACTGTCGCGGGAATCTGGACCCCGTACCAGTTCGATTTCTTCACGAACGGCTTGCTGGTGGCCACGCTCGCAGGCGCCCTGTGCGGAGTCCTCGGGGTGTTCGTGGTGCTGCGTGGTATGAGCTACATCGGCCACGGACTGTCGCACGCGGTGTTCGGTGGGGCCGCAGCATCTGCGGTGATGGCCGTGAACTTCTTCCTCGGGGCGGGGATCTGGGGCGTGGGTTCGGGTCTCCTGATCGGGCGGATCGCGCGTCGGCGCATCATCGGGGCGGACGCGGCGATCGGAGTGGTCACCACGGCCTCGTTCGCACTCGGGCTCGCGCTCATCAACCGCTACGGGCAAGCGCGCAAGAGCATCGAGGCGGTGCTCTTCGGCAGCATCCTCGGTGTCGACTCCGCCGACATCGTGGCCGTCGCGTTGATGTCGGTGGCCACCGCGGCCACGGTGGTGCTCGCCTATCGTCGCCTGCTGTTCGCCACGTTCGACCCCGAGGTCGCCGAGGTGAGCGGGGTGAGGGTGCCGCGCGTGGAGGCCCTCCTCATGGTGATGCTGTCGCTGACGATCCTGGTGACCATGCGGGTGATCGGCACTCTCCTCATCTCGGCGATGCTGGTGATCCCCGCCTCGACGGCGCGGATGCTCACGAACTCGTTCTCGCGCATGCTGTGGTTGTCACCGCTGATCGGAGCGGTGGCAGGGTTCCTCGGGATGAACATCTCGTACCACCTCGACCTGTCCGCGAGCGCGACGGTGATCCTCGTGGCCACGGTGTTCTTCGTGGCCTCGTACGCGGTCAGCGGCGTGCGGGGACGTGCACGGATCGCACACCTCCATCACGTGTGACGACACGCGCGTTCACTCCGGCGCGCGGAGCTCCCATTCGACGCCCCCGGCGGTGTCGCGGACCTCGACTCCGAGCGCGGTGAACGCATCGCGGATTACATCGGAGAGGTCGTAGCGCTTCTCGGCGCGCACGATGCGGCGCACCTCGAGCATCGATTCCACGAACGGCCCGACCACCTCGCGCGGGTCGCGCACGCCCCCGGCGGCCGCGTTGCCGAGCGCGGTGATCATGGAACGCAGTGCACTGCGCGCCCGGTCGCGGTCGTCGCTCTGGGTGGTGTCGCCCGACCAGTCGTGGAGTGCCTGCTCGAGCGCCAGGCATGCGCGCAGGGCGCCGGCCGAGTCGCGCGCCGCGATCGCGGCGTCGAACTCTGCGCGTGCACGGTCGGCCTCGGCGCCCAGCCCCGCCCGTGAGCCGGCCTCGACCGTCCCGGTCTCGACCATCACAGACCCGACGGCGCCCGATCCCGGGGTGCGCCCGGTCGACGCCCCCTTGGCGTCACTCGTCCAGGGGTCCCTGAGATAGTCCAGTGTCATCGACTCTCCCGAGGGGAACACCCGGGTGTGGTCACGGCACTTGACCGTGACGGTGCCGTTGCCCGCCACGGACGCCTCGCCCGCGTCGATGTCGATGACGAGCGCCGTGTGCTCGTCGACGCCGAGCACCCACGTCGTGTCGTCGAGAATCGACTCGAAGATCGCCAGGCGGGTGGCGCCCAGATAGCAGAACCGCGTGTCGTGGTGCCCACCCTCGGCGTTGTCCCAGTGCGGGATCACCGCGGCGTCGATCCCGAGCGCACCGAGGATGTCGAGTCCGTCGAGACGGGCGACATCGGCGCCCACCTTGTAGATCTCGTACACCGGCACGGTGACGCGGCCGAGCGTGAGGGCGGCCGCCGACGCGAACGTGACGATCCCGCCCGTGCGCAACTTGTCCGAGATGATGTCCCGAACGGGCGTGCCCGCCCACTGGCGCAGGGCATAGGTGGGCGAGCCGGGGCCTGAGAAGACATATCCCGATTCCTCGACCGCACGCAGTCCGCGCTCGACAGTGAGCGGATCGGCGGGCAGGTGCGTGTCGTGGAGGCGCAGGAGACCTGCGATCGCGATCTCGATGTTGACCGAGGTGCGGAAGTAGTCGACCGCCCGGGCGGCGAGCTCGGGTGCGTTCTCCTGGAATCCGTAGGGGGTGTCGAGCACGATCGCCCGCACAGGTTCAGGGAGGCGCGCGACAAGACGACGGTGGATAGAGACCATGGTCGGCGAGGTCTCGCCCGAACCCATGATGGTGAGCACACGGGGGAGGCTCACGCGAAGATCCCCGTGCGCACCTGTGCGTCGACCACGTCCGCGAAGCGCCGCGGGTACTGGGCGTGGAGGTCGTGGTCGGCACCCTCGAACCATGCGACATCGGCCCGCCCGAGCGCCGCGAGCGCATCGGCGATCTGTTCGCGCTTGGCGCGCGACTGTGCGTCGTCGCCAATCGCGGTCGTGAACAGCACGGGAACCTCGATCGACGCCCACAACGACGCCGGCGAGTGCTCCCACAAGCTGCGCAGGATCGTCATGTGGCGGCGACGAAGGAGCCATGGTCGGATCGTGCCGTCGTCGAGCCGCTCCATGTTGTGCATCTGTCCGTCGACGGCCTCCTCGGACCAATCCGGGTGCGAGGCGGCGATCAACGAGCGCAGACGCTCGAATGGCATGCCCTCGAGTCGCGGCGGGGCGAGTGCGGATTCGCAGTCCTCCCACCTCGGAAACATCCGGGACAACTCGATCGTGCCGCCGTCGACTGCGACGACTCCGCGCACCGCCGCGCCGTGGCGCGCCGCGAGTTCGACCACGACGTTCCCGCCCCACGACTGTCCGCACACGAGCGGACGCGTCCAACCCTCGCGCGCGAGGACAACCAGGACGTCGGCGACGTCATCGGCGACGTCGCCGACCGAGTATCCGTGGTCGGGCTTGTCGCTCTGACCGTGGCCGCGCAGGTCCACGGCAATGACCCCGTGGCCGCACTCGCTGAGCGAGCGGGCCGCACCGTCCCAGAGGCGCGCGTTCGATGCCAATCCGTGGACGAGAACAACGGGGACACCATCGGCGCTGGGCTCGGACCAGCGGAGCACCGCGAGACGGGTGCCGTCGCGCACGGGGATCGTCTCCGGGCTGGGCACCGATGTCACCCTCCAAGTATGGTGCCAGAGGGCACCCGATCAGGAGGGAACAGCATGAAGTTGTCGATGGGGATCAACTACGCCGGTGGATTCAAGGAGGCAGTCGACCGTGTCGCCCTCCTCGAGAAGGCCGGGCTCGATCAGGTGTGGGTCGCCGAGGCCTACAGCTTCGATGCAATCTCACAGGTCGGCTACCTCGCCGCAAGGACCAGCCGTGTCGAGATCGGCACGGGCATCGTGAACGTGTACTCGCGCACCGCGGCACTGATGGCGATGACCGCCGCCGGGTGCGACTACATCTCCGACGGTCGCTTCATCCTCGGTCTCGGCGCCTCCGGGCCCCAGGTGGTGGAGGGATTCCATGGCGTTCCCTACGAGAAGCCGATGCAGAGGATCAAGGAGTACATCGAGGTCTGCCGCAAGGTCTGGAAGCGCGAGGAGCCGCTCACCTTCGACGGAAAGACCGTGCAGGTGCCGCTCCCGGCGGGCCAGGGCACGGGTCTCGGCAAGCCACTCAAGATCATCAACCATCCGGTGCGCACCGACATCCCGATCTGGTGGGCCTCGCTCAAGGACAGGAGCGTCGAGGCGACGGCCGAGATCGCCGACGGATGGCTTCCGATCATGTTCTATCCCGAGAAGTACCACAGCGTGTGGGGTGACGCCCTCAAGGCGGGCACCGCCAAGCGCGATCCATCGCGTGCGCGCCTCGACATCTCGGCGGGCGGCATGCTCGCGATCGACGAGTCGCTGGCCGGTGAGGCCCAGTCCAAGGTGCTCGACTTCGCGCGGCCGAGCATGGCGCTCTACGTGGGCGGCATGGGGGCGCGCGGCAAGAACTTCTACAACGACGTGTGCCGGGGCTACGGCTTCGAGAAGGAGGCGGTGGAGGTGCAGGACCTCTACCTCGACGGCAAGAAGGATGAGGCAGCCCGCGCGATCCCGGCCGAGTGGATCCTGAACGCGAACCTCGTCGGCCCGCCCGGATTCATCAAGGAGCGCGTCGCCGCCTACAAGGAGGCCGGCGTGACCGTGTTGTCGGTGAATCCCGTGGGTCCCGATCCCGTCAGGGAGATCGAGAAACTCCGCGCGATCATCGACGGCTGACGGCCACCGGGAACAACGCGCGATGACACTCCACGTCGACCATGTCGCACCGGGCTGGGAGCCCGTGCGCGACGTGCTCGCGGCGAACCTCGCCTCGGGCATCGACCGTGGTGCCGGCTGTGCCGTGGTGCACCGTGGGCGACTCGTCGTGGATCTCGTCGGGGGCCACCGCGACAAGAACGGCGATGTGCCCTACGACGCCGACACCCTGCAACTGGTGTTCTCCACCACCAAGGGCATCGCCTCGATCGCGGTCGCGATGTGCGTGCAGCGCGGCCTGCTCGACTACGACGCGCGCGTCGCCGAGTACTGGCCCGAGTTCGCCGCGGGCGGAAAGGGCGGGATCACCGTGGCCCAGTTGCTCGCTCACCGCGCGGGGCTCTACACGACCGCGTCGCAGTTGCCACTCGAGGACACCCTCGACTGGCCGACGATCACCGCACATCTGGCGGCGATGGAGCCGTTGTTCGAACCCGGGTCGGGGCACGGGTACCACGCGCTCACCTTCGGGTGGCTCGCGGGGAACCTCGTGCGCTGCGTCACCGGCAAGGGTCTCGGTGAGTTCGTGCGCGACGAGATCGCCGAACCGCTCGGTGTGGAGATGTGGATCGGTCTGCCCGATGCGCTCCAGGGTCGCGCGGCCCACATCATGGCCCACCCCATTCCGAAGTTCCCGATCGAGATCGCACGACTCATGGCCGAGCGCGCCGCTCCCGGCACCACGGGTGACAAGGCGCTCTCGCTGCTCGGCACGTACGGACCGGGCGTGTTCAACCGGCCCGAGGTGCGCGCCGCCGAGGTGCCCGGCGCGAACGGGATCACCAACGCCCGCAGTCTCGCCACGATCTATGCGGCGTGCATCGGGGAGATGAACGGGGTGCGCCTGCTCGAATCGGCGACCGTCGCGGCCGCGACGAAGTCCGAGACCCCCGAGGGCGAGGTGGACCTCGTGCTCAGGGAGAAGACGGTGTTCGCGCGCGGGTTCGTGATCCACAGCGAGCGCACGCCGTGGGCGGGGCCGACGAGTTTCGGTCACGACGGGGCAGGCGGCTCGTGTGCGTTCGCACAGCCGTCGCGTGATCTCGCCTTCGCCTACGTGATGAACACGATGCTGACGACATATGAGCCCGACCCGCGCCGGGCCGGGCTCATCGAAGCAGCTGTTCGGTGCGCAGACGCCGCCTGAGGTGCGACGTCGCCGCGAGATAGGTGCATGAGGCCGTCGCGGCCATCACCGAGAACACGACCACCGTCGGGCGCACTCCGATCGCCTCCGAGACGGCTCCGGCGAGAGCGCTGGTCACGCCCAGCATCAACGTGACGAGGGCGAAATCTCCCGCGATGATCCGTCCCCGCAACTCATCGGGTGACTCCATCTGGAGACCCATCGTGGACAGCGTCCACTGCGCTCCACCGCCGAGGTGGGCGAAGGCCACGCAGATGCATGCCACCCACAGCGCGGGGCTGAGCCCGGCCAGCAGGTAGGCGACCGAGAACCCGAGGCCGGCCAGACCGCACACGCGCAAGAGCTTGGGCATGTCGCGACCCACGAGCCGCGCCGCGATGATCGGGCCGAGTCCGGACCCGACCCCGCGCGCTCCCAGCAGCGCGCCGCGCCCGGCGTCGCCGGCATCGAAGGCGCTCGAGGCGAGCACCGCCAACTGGCTCACGATCCCCGCGCCGACGGCGAACGTGGCCTTCGACGCCATGAGCGCCATGATCACCCTGTTGCTGCGCGCGAGCCGGGCGGCCTCTGCCATGTCGGCGATCGGTCGCACGCGCCGGGTGGCGGTTGCCGCGCGCTGCTCCTGCATCGGGCGACGTATCCCGGCGATGAGTGCGGCGGCTGCCACGAACGACACGGCGTCGGCGATGAAGGCGGCGTCGCGGCCGAACGCCGCGGAGAAGACCCCGCCAAGTCCCGCTCCGACGGCGAGCATCACACCCCATGTGCTCCCGAAAAGCGAGTTGGCCCGCCGCAGATCCTCGTCGTTGTCGACGAGGTTCGGCACCGCCGCCCCGGTGGCGGGGCCGACGAAGGAGGCGAGCGCGGTGATGATGCTCTGGAACACGAAGGCGAGCCACACCGTGCCCTCGCCGACCAGCAGCAGTCCCATGGCCCCCGCCGCCTGTCCGATCGAGACGACGACGACGATCCGGCGCCGGTCGAAGCGGTCGGCGACGGGGCCGGCAACCGGTGACATCAGGAACGAGGGGAGCGAGAAAGCCACCAGCACCAACGAGACGAGGAAGCTCGATCCGGTCAGATCCTCGACGAGACCGGCGAGCGCGACGAAGGTGAACCAGTCACCGAGGTACGACACCACCTGGGCGAAGAACAACAACCGGATGTCGCGGTTGCGCCGCAGCAGGGAGAGCACCCGGGAAGACTAGATGCGCCCGATGGTGCCGGGACCATGAGGTCGGCGATCAGGAGATCGCGGCGAGTCTCTTCAGGGTGCGACGCGCGTCGTCCATGATCTCCTCGACCACCTGTCGGGCGGGCTTGATCGCATCGATCGCGCCGACCGCCTGCCCGCAGGCCATGAAGGCGCGGTTGGTGTCGAGTTCGACGTCGGGTCCGGTGCCGAGTTGCTGCACGCCGGCCTGCATCGCGGTCATCACCTGCTGGGGGAACGGCTTCAACTCCTCGGGATGCTGCTCGAAGTGGTTCGTCCACTCGGTGCGGATCACGCGGCAGGTCTTGCCGGTGTAGCCCTTCGAGATGACGGTGCCGTCCTCGGGGGTCTCGAGCATCCTCTCCTTGAAGCCGCGACCGGTGTGCGCCTCGTGCGTGGCGATGAACCGTGTTCCCATCCACACACCCTCGGCACCCAGTGCGAGCGATGCGACGAGACCGCGCCCGTCGAAGAGTCCGCCGGCTGCCACGACCGGCACCTTGCCCTTCACCGCATCGACCACCTGGGGCACGAGCGCCATCGTGGCGATCTGGCCGGTGTGACCCCCGGCCTCGGTGCCCTGGGCGACGACGAAGTCGCAGCCCGATTCGACGGCGGCGACCGCGTGGCGCACCTTTCCGCAGACCGAGCCCACGAGGATGTTGTGCCGGTGGAGTTCGTCGACGACCTCGCTGGGCACGCCCAGACCCGCCACGTAGATGCTCGCCCCGCCCTCGATGACGGCGCGGATGTTGCGCGCCACCGAGTCCGGCGAGGCAGTGAGCAGATCCACGCCGAAGGGCTTGCTGGTCGCGGCACGCACCCGCGCCATCTCCTCCACGAGCAGCTCGGTGCTCATCGGCGCGGCACCGAAGGTGCCGATGCCGCCGGCCTCGGACACCGCGATCACGAGGTCGCTGTAGGACACGCCGCCCATTCCGGCGAGCATGACTGGCAGTTCTATTCCGAGCATTTCGGTGAGACGGGTCTTCATGACGCCAACCGTATACCCGTGCGCGCGGACACCACCGAGGCGGGTCTGGGTGTCAGCGCTCGAATGCGCCCGCCCACGCACCGGGCCGGCCGAAGAAGCCGCGGTGCCACCTGCGGGGTGTGAGTGCGACCGCGCGGGCCTCGTCCTCGAACATCCAGCGGGCAAAATTGCGGCGGGTCCAGTCGTTCGTGTCGACGATCCGCAGGGCCGTCTCGGCCAGTGACACCCGCCCGAGCATTCTGCCGAGCACGGTCGACATCCGGTGGTCGGCGATGAACAGCCTCCCGAGCTCGCGCGAGTGCCGTGCACGCACCTCGGTGGGTGAGCCGCCCGCGCCGATCGCCGCCGCCGCGGCCGCCCCCGACTCGAGCGCTTGACCGATTCCCTCGCCCGTCATCACATCGGTGGCACAGACCGCATCGCCCACGAAGAGCACACGCCCCGAGGAATGCACCGCCTTGTCCACGCGCGCCGGGATCGGCCAGGCGGTGTGGCGGTCCTCCATCTCGGCATCGGAGCCGAGCGCGGCGCGGACGTGGGGTCGCGCGAGGAGATCGGCCCAGATCTCGCGCATCACCCGAGTCGGCTCGCCGGCGCGTCGCGGCATGCCGAATCCGAGATTGGCGCGACCCCCGGGGAGCGGGAACGACCACGCGTATCCGGGCAGCAGATCGGGATCGAACCAGACATGGAGCGTGCGCGCGGCCGTGCCCGTCACGTTGCGGGCATACTGCCGGAAGGCGTGCCACTCGCCGAGGTAACCGGGTTCGGAGAGCCCGAGTGAGCGTCGCACCGGCGACCACATGCCGTCTGCGGCGACGATCCAGTCGGCCTCGACCTCGCCGAGTCCCTCGATGCGGGCCACGACGCGCGAGCCGTCGTTCACCAGGATCGACTCGAACGCCCGACCTTCCTCGACCCGGATTCCCTTGTCGCGGCACAGTCGCACCAGCGCGTGATCGAGTTGAGAACGCGGGGCGACGGCGGCAAAGACCCCCACATCGGGGAGCGGGACCGCCACGACGCGACCCCGCGGGGACCGGATCTCGACCTCGGTGCACGGCTGCCAATCGGGGACAGAGGCCGGATCGAACCCGAGCTCCTCGAGCCGGCGGAGCGCATTTGTGGTGAGACCATCCCCGCAGCATTTGTCGCGGGGAAAGACGGCCTTGTCGACCACGGTCACCTCGTGGCCCTTGCCGTGCAGGGCGATCGCGGCCGCGATCCCCGAGGGACCCGCCCCCACGACCAACACTCGCTCCAACGACTTTCTCGCCACGCGGGGCAGGCTACGGCGCAGTCGGCTTGGCGGTTCTGTGACGCCGGTTCCTACAATCGGTCCGTCGGCGTCCGGACAGGACCCGTTCATCCCAAGGAGTCAGTCGTGTCGAAGTTGTGTGAGGGTCGGGTCGCAGTGGTCACCGGAGCCGGTCGCGGGATCGGGCGCGAGCACGCGCTCAGCCTCGCCGCCCAGGGCGCCAAGGTCGTGGTGAACGATCTCGGTGGCGGCATCGACGGATCGGGTGGCGACCTCTCGCCGGCCCAGCAGGTGGTCGAGGAGATCAAGGGCATGGGCGGCGAGGCCGTCGCCAACGGCGATGACATCTCGTCGTGGGAGGGTGCACAGCGCCTCATCAACACCGCCATCGAGACCTTCGGCGACATCAACATCGTGGTGAACAACGCGGGCATCCTCCGCGACCGCATGCTCACCAACATGACCGAGGAGGAGTGGGACGCCGTCATCAAGGTGCACCTGAAGGGCACCTTCGGCCCGACCCGCTGGGCGGCCGCGTACTGGCGCGAGCAGTCCAAGGCCGGCAAGGAGGTCTACGGACGCGTGATCAACACCACCTCCGTGTCGGGCATCTACGGCAACCTCGGTCAGACCAACTACGGCGCCGCCAAGGCCGGCATCGCCTCCTTCACGATCATCGCCGCACTCGAGCTTGCCCGTCTCGGTGTCACCGTGAATGCTGTCGCCCCTGTCGCACTGACCCGCATGACCGAGGGCCTGGGTGCCGCCCCCGAGACCGACGAGGAGCGCGAGATGCGCTCGCCGCGCTGGATCGCACCGATCGTGACCTGGCTCGCCGGGTCCGAGGCCGCGCACGTGACCGGGCGCATCTTCGAGGCGAGCGGGCAGACCCTCGCCATCGCCGAGGGGTGGCACCGCGGCCCGAGCACCTCGCCGATCGACGACCCGACCAAGCTCGGCCCGGTCGTTGCCGACCTGCTGAAGAACGCCCGCGCCAACGCCGGCATGGACGGCAAGGACGGCAGCTGGCCGCAGAGCACTCTCGCCAAGTAACCGACGCGATCACGCAGAACAACAACAGGGGGAACACGACATGGCACTCAATCCAGCAGCAGTGGGCACGGTCGGTGAGCCGTACCAGATCTCTTGGACATCGAAGGACTCGCTGCTGTACGCGGTGAGTCTCAATGTCGGGTCGGATCAACTCGAGTACGTCACCGAGAACTCGACGGGTGTGGTGCAAAAGGCCCTCCCGACGATGCCGGTGGTCCTCGGGTCGGGTCAGGGCGGCGGCAACTCGAACCCGATGCGCAATGTGGGCGAGTTCGACTTCGCCAAGCTCGTGCACGCATCGCAGGCGATCACCCTGCACCAACCGCTCCCCGTCGAGGGGTCGGCCACCGTGGTGGGCAAGGTCGTGGCGATGTACGACAAGGTCAAGGCCGCCGTCATCGTGACCGAGGCCGAGGCGACCGATGCCTCGGGCAAGCCGCTCTACTCGACGCGGTCATCGGTGTTCATCCGTGACGCCGGAGGATTCGGCGGCGATCGCGGCCCGAGCGGTGCGGCCAACGAGCCCCCGGCCTCGGCGCCCGACCACGAGATCACGTTCCAGACCACGCCCGACCAGGCGCTGCTCTACCGTCTCAACGGCGACCGCAACCCGTTGCATTCGGACCCGAACCACCCCGCCGTGAAGGCGGGGCTGTTCCCGAAGCCGATCCTGCACGGGTTGTGCACCTACGGCTTCACCGGCCGCGCACTCCTCAATGCGCTGTGCGGGGGAGACGCCCACCGGTTCAAGCACATCGAGGGTCGGTTCGCCTCCCCGGTGTTCCCGGGCGACGCTCTCACCGTGAAGATGTGGAACAGCGGAGCCGGCGAGGCGCTCTTCGAGACCTGGGTGGGGGACCGCAAGGTCATCGACCAGGGTCTCGTCCGCTTCTCCTGAGCCGCCCGGAGGCGTCGTTTCGCCCGTCCTGATTGGACTTCTTCATTCACGACAATTCCTACTGAGATAGTCAGGAATTGGGCTATCGTGCCGGCCGTGGCCGTCACGGCATGGACCAGGGACGAACTCGCGCATCGGCGCGACGAGATCGACCAGATCTCGCTCGAGTTCGAGTCGCTCCAGCCCGGAGACATCATCGCCCGTGCCGCAGCCCTCGCGGAGGGTCGCGCGGTGGTCACCTGCAGTTTCGAGGATGCGGTGCTCGCACACGCAGCCACCGTTGCGGTGCCCGGGATCGAGGTCGCGATGATCGACACGCAGTATCTCTTCGCCGAGACGCATTGGTTCGTCGGTGAAGTGCGATCGGCGGTCGGTCTGAATCTCCGGATCGTGTCGCCCACGGGGGTCGAGCCCGACAACCTCTGGCGCACCGACACCGAGGCCTGTTGTCGGGTGCGCAAGGTCGAACCGTTGAACGAGCTCCTCCGCGGCGCCGTGCTGTGGGTGACCGGAGTCCGCAGGGTCGATGGTCCAACTCGTGCCGATGCGCCGATCCTGTCGTTCGACTCGGGGCGGAACCTCCTCAAGTTGAATCCGCTCGCGAGGTTCACCGACGACGACATGGCCACGTACGAGACCATCCACGAACTACCGAGAAACCCACTCGTCGACCGGGGCTATCCATCGATCGGATGCTGGCCCTGCACGCGTCCCGTCGCTCCCGGCGAGGACAAGCGTGCCGGCAGATGGTCCGGCCAGGCCAAGACCGAGTGCGGCCTGCACACCTGAGGCCGAGACCCAGAACAGGAGACCCAACGATGACGATGTTCGCCGATGACACCCGGGATGTGTCCGCCTCGCGTTCCCATCTCGATCGCCTCGAGGCCGAGGCGATCTCGATCATCCGAGAGGTGACCGCGGGGGTCGACTCCCCGGTGCTTCTCTTCTCGGGCGGCAAGGATTCCGCAGTCCTGCTGTGGCTCGCGGTGAGGGCGTTCCGGCCTGCGCGGGTGCCGTTCCCCGTGATGCACGTCGACACGGGACACAACTTCGACGAGGTGATCGCCTACCGCGACGCGCTCGTCTCTGAGTTCGGACTTGAACTCGTGGTCGCATCGGTGCAGAAGAGCATCGACGACGGCCGGATCGCCGACCCGGGCCCGACGGGGAGCCGGAACAGGCAGCAGGCGGTGACGCTCCTCGACGCGATCAAGGAGCACAAGTTCGATGCGGCCTTCGGTGGTGGTCGTCGAGACGAGGACAAGGCGCGCGCCAAGGAGCGCATCCTGTCGTTCCGCGACCGCACCGGGGCATGGGAGCCCCGTGCGCAGAGGCCGGAGCCGTGGAACGTCCTCAATCCCCGCATCGCAAAGGGTGAGCACCTCCGCGCGTTCCCTCTCTCGAACTGGACCGAGCTCGATGTGTGGGAGTACATCGAGCGCGAGCAGGTGCCGTTGCCGTCGATCTACTTCTCCCACCGGCGCGAGGTGGTGCACCGCGGCGGGATGCTCCTCGCCATCGGGGGACCGGTGGTGGCCGAGGTCGGTGAGAAGGTGAGCGTGGAGACCGTCAGGTACCGCACGGTGGGCGACATGAGCTGCACGGGAGCCGTGCGCTCCGATGCGACCACCCACCGCGAGATCATCGACGAGGTCGCCGCCTCCCGGATCACCGAGCGCGGGGCGACACGGGCCGACGACCAGTTCTCCGAGTCGGCGATGGAGGACCGCAAGCGCGAGGGCTACTTCTGATGGTGGCGACCGCCTCGAACACCCAGATCAGGATCGCCACGATCGGCTCCGTCGACGACGGCAAGAGCACGCTCATCGGCAGGTTGCTCCACGATTCCAAGGGGATCTTCGAGGACCAGTTGTCCGCGATCGGGCGTGCGAGCAAGAAGTACGGCGACGGATCGTTCAATCTCGCGCTCCTGACCGACGGTCTCCGCGCCGAGCGCGAGCAGGGGATCACCATCGACGTTGCGTACCGCTACTTCGCCACTCCCAATCGGTCGTTCGTTCTCGCCGACACCCCGGGGCACGTCCAGTTCACGCGCAACATGGTGACCGGGGCTTCGGTCAGCGACGTGGCGATCGTCCTGGTGGATGCCCGTCACGGGGTGGTCGAACAGACCCGCAGGCATGTCTCGATCGCTGCTCTCCTGCGCGTGTCGCACCTGGTGCTCGCCGTGAACAAGATGGATCTGGTTGAGTGGCGCGAGGATGTGTTCGATGCGATCGTCACCGACGTCGGGGCGATCCTCGAGTCGATCGGGTCCCGCGTTCCGCTCCGGCCGATTCCCGTGAGTGCATCGAACGGCGACAACGTGGTGGAGTCCTCGCCGAACACGCCGTGGTACGAGGGGCCGACCGTGCTCGGTCTCCTCGAGACCCTCGACATCCGGGCCGACGAGAGTTCCGCGGCCGTCCTTCCCGTTCAGTGGGTGAATCGGGTCCACGGCGGGAGTGACTACCGGGGATTCGCGGGCACGCTCCACGGTGGAGCGATCCGGGTGGGTGACCAAGTCGTCGTCCAGTCGAAGGGAATCACGACTGCCGTCACGAGTGTGAGGGTTGCCGGGTCCCCCGCCGATCTGGCGGTCCCCGGCGATGCGATCGCTGTCGAACTCGCCGATCAGGTCGATGTCGGGCGGGGAGACGTGATCGTGGGGTCCGGTGCGCCGGCCCCGGTCGTGGCCGCGCACATCGAGGCCGACATCTGCTGGTTGGGCGAGACGGATCTGCGGGTCGGGGACCGACTGGTGCTGCGCCATCTCTCGCGTGATGTCACCGGGTCGGTGGTCGCAATCGGTCAGCGCCTCGACTTGGGGACCCTCACGGCCGAGGACGCCGAAGTGCTGACCCTCAACGACATCGCCAAGGTGGAGATCGCTCTCGATCGGCCGATCACGGCGACGACCTACGCCCAGGGGCGTGTCACCGGCAGCATCGTTGCGATCGACCCGGTCTCGAACGGGACCGTCGGCGCCCTGATGATCACCGACGCCCGCTGACCGATCCGCCGCTACGGTGGTCCCGTGATCATCGAGGTTGTCTCCTTCACCGTCGCGCACGCCGAGGGCTTCGATGCCCTGAACGACCGGTACCAGGAGGACGTCGCCTACCAGAGCGCCGGACTCGCGAGACGAACGGTGGCACGCGACGACGACGGTCGCTGGGTGGACATTCGACTGTGGTCCGACGACTCACCGCGCGAGATGACCGGCGACGACGAGGTGCGTCGAGCATGGGACGACGCCGTGGTGATCGAGTCGCGCGGGATCTACCGCGGACTCTGAGCGACCCGCAGCGCTGCTGCGCCGCGACGGCCACGAATCACTGCTGGACGAGCACCAAGTGGTTGCCGTCGGGGTCGGTGATGCCTGCGATCCTCGCACCACCGGGAATCTGGAAGGGGTCGTGCTCCTTGGTGCCGCCGAGTGAGACGGCCCGCCCGAGTGCCTCGTCGAGATCCCTGACCTGGATGTACAGCGCGATGTGCGGCGTCGCGGCACCGTTGATGTGGCCACCGATGCCGTTCTCGGGTCCGCCGATCCCGGTCGGAATCTGCATGATGCGACCCTCGCCGATGTCCCAGTTGAACAACGCCGAGTAGAAGGCGCGCTGACGCTCCGGCTCGGGGGAGGCGATCGAGAAGTAGACGACGGGCCGAGCCCAGTCAGGTGAGGTCATGGTCCGACTGTAGATGCCGTCACTGTGGATCGAACAACGTCCACTCGTCGGGTCGCACCCCGCGCAGGGCGTCGTAGTCGACCTCGACGCAGGTGAACCCGCGCGATTCGGCGAGTGTGCGCGCCTGGGGCTTGATCTGCTGGGCCACGAACATGCCCCGCAGTTCGCCGAGAGTGGCGTCATTGGCGAGATCGGCCATGTACCTGGTGAGTTGCTCGACGCCGTCGATCTCGCCACGGCGCTTCACCTCGATCACGACCGTGCGGCCGGCCGTGTCCCTGCAGAGCAGGTCCACCGGCCCGAGAGCGGTGAAGTGCTCGCGCCTGATCAGCACGAGACCGGCCTCCATGGTCTCGGGCGAGGCCGCGAGCAGCTCCTGCAACTGCTTCTCGACGCCGTCCTTGTCGAGCCCGGGGTCCTCGCCCAGCTCGTGCACCGAGTCGTGGAGGATCTCGGCGAAACGGATCGTCATCGTCTCGCCCCTGGGATTGCTCACCACCCAGTGGTCTCCCTTGTCCTCGACCGTGTTGGGCGCGTTCATCCAGTTGAGTGGCTTGTAGGCACCGCCGTCGGCGTGGATCGCCACGCACCCATCCGCCTTGACCATCACGAGTCGTGTCGCCTCTGCGAGTTTGGTCTCGAGTCGCCCCGCGTACTCGACGGTGCAGCGTGCGACGAGGATCCTCACCTCCCCATTGTCGCAAACCCCGGTCGTTCCGGTGCAATGAGCCGAGCCGGGTGTCAGGACATCACGTGGTCGCGCATGCGGCGTTGGATCAACTCGCGCCGCTCGCGCAATTCGCGGTAGGTGAGCGAGTCGACCGACTCCTCGACCCCGAGACCCGCCTTCACGCTGCCCATGTCCACCTGGATGGTGGCGGCATCCACGCCGAGGTCGCGCGCGATGGTGGCACCGTGACGCTGCATGAAGATCAGCGAGATGTTGGTGAGTTCGGCGATGATGTCGAGGTCGGGTGCGAGTCTGGCGATCGCACCGTCGAGGAACACCATGTTCTTCACGTACAGCATCAGTTCCTTGGGCAACTTGGCGCCGTAGGCGAGCAGTGCCTTGACGATTCGCTGCACCTCGGCCACGAGTTCCTCGCCCGAGAGGGTGGTGGGGTCCACGGTGGGTTGGTCCAGACCCAGATCACGGATGACCGCGTCGATGTCGGTGTCGCGGGGGAGTGCCCCGAGGTCGCACAGGGCGTTGACTTGCCCGCGAAGATCGTTCGTCGTCGCGCCCAGCATCAGGCGCATGAAGGCGAGGCGCCGGGTCTGGGTGAGCCGGCCCACGATCCCGAAGTCGAGCAGCGCGGTGCGGCCGTCCCCGAGCACGAAGAGGTTCCCACCGTGGAGGTCACCGTGGAAGACGCCGTGGACGAGTGCGCCCTCCATGAACGCGATCATCCCGGTGCGCACGACCTCCTCGGTGTCGATGCCGGCGGCACGCATGCCCTCGACATCGTCGAAGTTGAATCCCGACAGTCGCTCCATGATCAGCACACGACGCGTGACGAGTCGCGGGTGCGGGCGCGGCACGATGTAGCCGTTCTGGTCGAGTTCGCGCAGAGTCGCGGCGATGTCGACCATGTTCGCCGCTTCCATGCGGAAGTCAAGTTCCTCGAGGATCGTCTCGGCGAAGAGCTCCACCAACGCGGGTGGATTCGCGAGTGCGGCAACCTTGATGCGCCCGATAAGGAACGGCGCGAGCCACGACATCACCCGCAGGTCGCGACGCACGACGTCTGACACCGTCGAGCGCTGCACCTTCACCACGACCTCCTCGCCCGTGGACAGGGTGGCTCGGTGCACCTGGGCGATCGAGGCGGCCGCGAGGCTCGTGCGCTCGAACGAGGTGAACACGTCCTCGAGACGGGCACCGAGGTCGTTCTCGACGGTCGTGCGCACGGTGTCCCACGGCTCGGGCGGAACCTGGTCGCGGCAGCGCTTGAACTCATCCACCAGCTCGGCGGGAAAGAGTCCCTCGCCGCTCGAGATGATCTGGGCGAGCTTGATGTAGGTGGCCCCCAGCTTCTCGATCGCGACCCGCAGCCGCAGCGAGAGATGGGCGCGCGACTCCTCGGGTCCGGCGAAGCGGTTCCTTCTGTTCTTGACCCACCACGGAATGAGGGCGACAGCGAACGCCGAGACCACCGCGAGGAGTCGGCCGACTGGCGGAATCCGCCGCGACTTCACCAACTCGGGCACCTCGCGCCGGGCCATGCCCCTCAGCAAGACGGCGACGCGGGACCACTCGATCGAGTCACGATCGAGGACCCATGGTCCCGACGCAGAGAAGTTGCCCCACGCCAGATCAGCCGGTGCCGCGCCCTCGGCGGTGCCGGCAGTGTCAGCGGGGCTCGACGCGTTCTCGGGGGTCGTCATCGTCCAAGTGTGCCCGTGGAGGGTCACGGGGCGCACCTGCTCACGGCGACATGGGGCACACGAGTGAGACACAATGGCAGCACTCACCGCTCCCGGCGGCGGGTGCGGGGAGGTGCCATGGCGAACGGTCCGTTGCAGGGTGTGAGGGTTCTCGAGCTGGGCGTGTGGGTCGCTGGCCCCGCCGCGGCGGGTCTGATGGCCGATTGGGGCGCGACCGTGATCAAGGTCGAGCCGCCGGCAGGTGACCCCCAACGGGCGGTGTTTGGTGCGCTCGGCGTGGCCGACCAGGCGGGGGTGCCGCCCTTCGAGATCGACAACCGGGGCAAGAGATCGGTGGTTCTCGACCTGCGCACCGAGACCGATCTCGCCCGGATGCACGCGCTCCTGGCCGATGCCGATGTGTTCATCTCGAATGTCCGCTCCGCGGGACTCGCGCGGATGGGTCTGGATCCCGGGTCGCTGACGACCCGGTACCCGCGTCTCGTCTACGGGCTCCTCACCGGATACGGCACCACCGGCCCCGACGTGGATCGCGCCGGGTACGACGTGGGCGCGTTCTGGGCCCGCTCGGGACTGGCCCACACCCTCGTGCCACCGGGGGAGAACCCACCGAGTGGGCGCAGCGGACAGGGCGACCACACCACTGCGCTCTCGCTGTGCGCCGGAGTGATGGCGGCGCTGTTCGAGCGGGAGCGCACGGGGAAGGGTCGCCTCGTGGAGACATCGCTCCTGCGCACCGGGATCTACACGATCGGCTGGGACGTGGGAGTCCAGTTGCGCTTCGGCAAGCGCACCTCGACCAAGCCGCGGTCGCAGAACCCCGCGCCGCAGATCCTGAACTACACCGCCGGCGACGGTCGGGCGTTCTGGCTGCTCGGTCTCGAGGGCGACCGACACTGGCCGGGATTGTTGGCCGCGATCGGTCGCGAGGATCTCGCCGATCGCGAGGGGTTCGGCACCGCGAGGGAGCGGTCAGCGAACGCCGAGCGGGTGGTCGCAGAACTCGACGCCCACTTCGCCACCCGGGAGTGGGCGCACTGGACCGCCAGGTTCGACGAGCACGATGTGTGGTGGGCACCGCTCAACTCGATCCCCGAGGCCATCCAGGACCCGCAGGTCATCGCGGCCGGATCGTTCGTGGACATGGAACCCCATCCGGGCGAGGAGCCCTATCGCGCCGTCAACTCACCGGTCGACTTCGCGGGGTGGACGCCGCGGTACGGACGCGTCCCGCGGCTGGGCGAGCATGAAGCCCGCTGGTGACGCGCCGGCCCATGGTGAGCGCGGTCCGTCGCGTCGGACCGACTGGAACACGAGCAGTTCAGCGCGCCGAGCGACGCTCGCCCCAGAGCGCCTCGAGGACACCGTCGGTGTGCTCTGGTCTGCAGACGAAGAAATCGGGCAGCCACGCATCGGGGGCGTTGTAGACGAGCGGTGAGCCGTCGAGTCGGCTCGCGTGCAGACCCGATGCGAGTGCAACGGCCGCAGGGGCGGCCGAGTCCCACTGGTACATCCCGCCGTCGTGGACGTAGATGTCGGCCTCGCCCATGAGGATCGACATGGCCTTGGCGCCGGCGGACCCGAGCCGGTACGCCTCGCACTCGAGGTGCTCGGCCACGAGTATCGCCGCGTACGGCGCTCGTGTGCGCGAGGTGATGAGGCGCGGCTTGCCCGCATGCGACGGGGGGAGCGGTGTGGCGGGGTCGGTGCAAAAGACCCGCTCGATCGAGGGGAGCGAGACAGCGCCCGCAGACAGCCGGCCCCGGTCCCACAGCGCGACGTGCACCGCCCAGTCGGCCCGGCCCTCGCCGTATTCGTTCGTGCCGTCCAACGGATCCACGATCCAGACGCGCTCGGCACCGAGTCTGCCGCGGTCGTCGACGCCCTCCTCCGAGAGCACGGCGTCTCCCGGGCGCACCTCGCGCAGTGCGTCGATGAGGAAATGGTGGGAGAGCAGGTCGCCCGAATCCCGCAGTTGCCACACGGTCGTGCCCCGCTCGACGAGCGCGTCGCGGTGCTCGACCAGCATCTCGCCAGCGACGCGCGCCAACTCCGATGCGAGCGCCGCATCGTCGAGGCCGTGCCAGTCCTCGGGCACCACCGACACCCCGGTCACGGTTCGCTGTTCACGATTGGTTGTTCACGATTCGCCCCGGGCGAGGTCGATCGAGTCGCGCACCAGCGCACGCACCTCGCCCTCGTCGGCACCGGCCTCGACAAGGGACCTCACGCGCATCTCCACTCGCTCTGCCACGACCTCGTCGAAGACCTCGAGCCGTCGCGTCGCGGTCGTCGCCGACACCGCGATCAGCACGAGGGCCGCCACGGCCGTGGTCAAGCCGATCGACAGCACCCATCCCTCGTTGTTCCCCGCGATCGAGGACACGATCAGCCCGGGGATTCCGGCGAGGAAGAGCCCGAAACAGGTGATGCGCACGATGCGGACGGCCATGGTCACCTCGCGAGCGGCCTGTACTTGATCCGGTGCGGTTGATCGGCCGCGGTGCCGAGTTCCTTGCGTCTCCACGCCTCGTACTCGGAGAAGTTGCCCTCGAACCAGCGCACCTGGCTGTCACCCTCGAAGGCCAGCACGTGGGTGGCGATGCGATCCAGGAACCATCGGTCGTGGCTGATGACCACGGCACACCCGGGGAACTGCTCCAGCGCGTCCTCGAGCGCGCGCAGCGTGTCGACATCGAGGTCGTTCGTCGGCTCGTCGAGCAGCAGGAGATTCCCGCCGCGCTTCAGCAGCTTGGCGAGATGGACCCGGTTGCGCTCACCACCGGAGAGATCACCGACCCGCTTCTGCTGGTCGCTCCCCTTGAAGTTGAAGCTCGCCACGTAGGCTCGACCGTGGATCTCGCGGCCACCCACCTTCATGTGCTCGACACCGTCGGTGATCTCCTCGTACACGGTGTGATCGGGGGAGAGCGCGTCACGGCTCTGGTCCACGTGGCTCATCACGACCGTGTCACCGATCGAGATCGTGCCCGAGTGGGGGGCCTCCTGGCCCGCGAGCATCTTGAACAGGGTCGTCTTGCCCGCTCCGTTCGGACCGATGATGCCCACGATCCCCGCCGGCGGCAGTGAGAACGAGAGGTTCTCGATGAGGAGCCGGTCACCGAAGCCCTTCGTGAGGTTCTCCACCGTCACGACATGGTCACCGAGTCGGGGACCCGCGGGGATCGCGATCTCCAGCCGGTCGGGACCGCGTTCTGCGGCCATGGCCTCGGCGTGGAGTTTGTCGTAGGCGGCGAGTCGGGCCTTGCCCTTGGCCTGGCGTGCCTTGGGCGACATGCGCACCCACTCGAGTTCGCGCGCGAGTGTGCGCGCACGAACCTCGCTCTGCTTCTCCTCGGCCTCGAGGCGGGTCTGCTTCTGCTCGAGCCAACTCGAGTAGTTCCCCTCGAATGGGAACCCGCGACCGCGGTCCAGCTCGAGGATCCACTTGGCGACGTTGTCGAGGAAGTAGCGGTCGTGGGTGATCGCCACGACGGTGCCCGGGTACTCCTGGAGGAACCGCTCGAGCCAGTCGACGCTCTCGGCATCGAGGTGGTTGGTGGGCTCGTCGAGCAACAAGAGGTCGGGGCGCGAGAGCAGCAGTCGGCAGAGAGCGACGCGACGCCGCTCACCGCCCGACAGGGTGGTCACATCGGCATCATTCGGCGGGCACCGGAGGGCATCCATCGCGATCTCGACGTTGCGGTCGAGGCTCCAGGCATCGGCCGCGGCGATCTTGTCCTCGAGTTCGGCCTGGAGAGCGCCGACCTTGTCGTAGTCGGCGTCGGGGTCGCCCCACATTGCCATGACCTCCTCGTAGCGGGAGAGGAGATCCCGTATCGGGGCGACGCCGTCCATGACGTTTCCGAGCACGTCCTTGGCGGGGTCCAGCGTCGGTTCCTGCTCGAGCAGCCCGACGGTGAATCCCGGGGTCAAGCGGGCTTCACCCGTGTAGCCGTCGTCGACGCCGGCCATGATCCGCAACAGGCTCGACTTGCCGCTCCCGTTCGAGCCGATCACGCCGATCTTGGCCCCCGGAAAGAAAGAGAGAGAGATGTTCTCGAGCACCGTGCGATCGGGCGGGTGGAAGCGTCCCAGCTTGTAGCAGGTGTAGATGAATTCGTGTGCCATCGCGGATTTCAGGCTAGTTGGAGGCGACGAATTCCCCGTCCCCGGCCCGGTGCGTGACTAAGTTTGGTGTGCGCCTGAGGCGCTCGACAGAGGGGACTCCATGATCGCCGCCGACATTCTCACCCGGGAGCTCCTCGGGAATTTCTGGCTCAGGTACCTGCATGTTCTCGCGGGCATCGCCTGGATCGGCCTGCTCTACTACTTCAATTTCGTCCAGGTGCCCGGTCTCGCGGCCTACGGCGACGAGGGCAAGGCACGCAACATCACGATCACCCAGATCGCCACCCGGGCACTGTGGTGGTTCCGTTGGGCCGCAGTCGCCACGCTCGCAACCGGTCTCCTGATCGTGGGCGTGGTGCCCAACTACATGAAGGACTTCCTCGGGCACGAGGGCAGCACGTCGGCGAACGCCTACAACGCGGTGATCACGGTGGGCATGGTGCTCGGCATCACCATGGCGGCGAATGTGTGGATGGTCATATGGAAGAACCAGAAGGTCGTGATCGCGAATGCCGCGGGGGTCCTCGGCGGCAACGAGCCCAATCCCGATGCCGCGACCGCGGGACGTCGTGCCATGCTCGCCTCGCGCCAGAACATGATCTTCTCCGTGTCGATGCTGTTCTACATGGTGGGCGCGGCCCACTACTACGACGGATTCGGTTGGTCTGCCACCTCAGCCAATGCCAGCACCTTCGTGCTCATCGCGGTGGTGATCGGTGCGTTGCTGCAGTTGAATGCGCTCGGCAAGTTCGGCGGCATCAAAGCGGGCAACAAGACCCTCGTCATCTACGAGAGCCACAAGAACGCCATCATCACGAGCGTGGTCCTGTGGGCGGTGCTGTTCGTGCTCTCGATCGTCTTCATGGGCTGACCCACCCGGCGGGTCAACCCCCGCCCGCACCCAACACGCTCAACTCTCGTCGGGACCCGGCGTCGTGCCCCACGTCGATCACTCGACGACGAGGGATGCCTTCATGTTCGCGTGCCCGGGCACGTCGCAGATGAGTGTGTAGGTGCCCGCATCCAGCGACACCGTCCCCGAATCGACATCGCCCTTCTGCTCGACGACGAGCCTGAAGTTCGGCACCTTCGTGTCGTCCTTCGCCACGATCAGGGAGTGGCGCACCGAGTCCTCGTTGACGTAGCCAAAGGTCACCTCGCCGGCCTTGACCGGCCCGTAGGTCTCGAGATCGAACTTGAGGCCCGAGACAGCCCCCACCACGAGAGCACCGGGGGGAACCGTCTCGGCGGGTTCACTCGAGCCTCCACTGCACGCCGCCAACGCGAAAGGAAGAGCAGCAACCACAAAGACGCGACGGATGTCTGAAGTCATGACCAAGAATTTACTGGTCGCACTGCACCCGAAGGCACCGCCCTTGGGGCTTTTGGCAAGTAGAATTTGTCACGCGGACAACGGTGTCCGCAATGCCGCTCGCTCCGGCATCGACTCGGCCCCCGGGCCAAGGACGAGACCACACCATGGCAGACATCGCGGACCGCACGCAGGACTTCGGCGCCAATTCGTGGCTCGTCGAAGAAATGTACGAACAGTTCCGGAACGACCCCGAGTCGGTGTCCGAGGCATGGCGAGAGTTCTTCAGCGACTACCGCTCGATGACAAACGGTGGGGCGACGGCGGTCACACAACCCGCGGGCGGTGCCCCGGGCGCCGCGACCACACCGGCGCGCACTCGCACCCCCGGGGCGCACGGTTCGGGGAATGGTGCCGCGTCGTCCATCGCATCGGACGGGGAGGGCGCCGTTGCGCCGCTGCCACCCGCTGCTCCAGTGCCGGTCCTGTCCGATCCCACCACCGAGGCGATCAGGGGAGTCGGTGCCGTGATCGCCACCAACATGGAGCGCAGCCTCAGTGTGCCGACGGCGACCAGCTTCCGCAATGTGCCGGCGCGCTTGCTCGAGGTCAATCGCAAGGCGGTCAACGACTACCGCAGTCGCCACGGGCTCTCGAAGGTCTCCTTCACCCACATCATCGCCTATGCGATCGTGCGCGCGATCGCCGACGCGGTGCCCGCGATGAAGAACGCCTACTCCGTCGACGCCGAGGGCAAGCCGCAACTGGTCCGCAACCCGAACGTGAGCGCGGGTCTCGCGGTCGACATCGACAGGGGCGACGGGACCCGCACCCTGGTGGTTCCGGTGCTGCGTGGGGCCGATCTGATGTCGTTCTCGGAGTTCCTGATGGCCTACGACGACATCCTCCGCAGGGTGAAGCTGAACAAGCTCACCGTCGCTGACTTCCAGGGCGCGAACGTGTCGATCACGAACCCCGGCACTATCGGCACCGTGCA
This sequence comes from Actinomycetota bacterium, assembly GCA_016870775.1. Lineage (GTDB taxonomy): Bacteria > Actinomycetota > Acidimicrobiia > Acidimicrobiales > Ilumatobacteraceae > UBA2093. The sequence continues at coordinate 13,018 of VGAK01000006.1, read as the reverse complement.
GTCGGTGCCGCGTCTCATGCCCGGCCAGGGCGTGATCGTCGGGGTCGGCAACATCGACTATCCCGCCGAGTTCCAGGGCGCCGACGAGTCGAACCTGAACACCCTCGGAATCTCGAAGGTCGTCACCATCACCAGCACCTACGACCACCGCATCATCCAGGGCGCCGAGAGCGGCCTGTTCTTGAAGCGCGTGCACGAATTGCTGCTCGGTGAGCACGACTTCTACGACCTGATCTTCCGCAGTCTCGAGATTCCGTACCAGGCCGTGCAGTGGGCCGCCGACACCTCGCCGATGAATCGCGAGGAATCGATGATGGAGAAGCAGATGCAGGTCTCCACTCTCGTGCGCGTGCACCGGGTTCGCGGTCATCTGATCGCCGACATCGATCCGTTGCGCTGGAAGGAGCCGCGCCTCCCGCGCGAGCTCGACCCCGCGACGTACAGCCTCACCATCTGGGACCTCGAGCGCGAGTTCCTCACGGGTGGGGTAGCCGGCAGCACGAAGATGAAACTCGATGAACTGCTCGGCGTCCTGCGCGATGCGTACTGTCGCACGATCGGCGTGGAGTACATGCACATCCAAGACACCGACGAGCAGCGCTGGATCCAGTCGAAGATGGAGGGTGTCACCTTCACGCCGACCCTCGACGAGAAGCTGGGCATCCTCGAGCGCCTGAACGCGGCCGAGGCCTTCGAGAAGTTCCTCGCGACCAAGTATGTGGGGACCAAGCGGTTCGGGCTGGAGGGCGCCGAATCGATGATCCCGATCCTCGACGCCGTGCTCGCGGGCGCGGCCGACGCGGGACTCCACGGCGCGGTGCTCGGCATGATGCACCGTGGCCGGCTCAACGTGCTCGCCAACGTCATGGGCAAGAGCCACGAGCAGATCTTCAGGGAATTCGAGGGCCACCTCGACCCCGAGTCGGTGCAGGGAAGCGGCGACGTCAAGTACCACCTCGGTGCCAAGGGCGCCTACACCTCGTCCTCCGGGGCCTCGATCGACGTCGAGCTCGCGGCGAACCCCAGCCACCTCGAGGCCGTCGACGGACTCGTCCTTGGCATGGTGCGCGCGATGCAGGACCAGATCGAGCCGCCGCTCCTCTTCAGTGTTCTTCCCGTGCTGATCCACGGCGACGCGGCCTTTTCCGGCCAGGGCGTCGTGGCCGAGTGCCTCGCGATGAGCGACATCAACGGATACCGCGTCGGTGGCACCGTGCACCTCGTCGTGAACAACCAGATCGGCTTCACCACCTCGCCCCAGTTCGCGCGCTCGTCGCTCTACGCCACCGACGTCGCAAAGACCGTGCAGGCACCGATCTTCCACGTGAACGGCGACGACCCCGAGGCCTGTGTGCGCGTGGCGCGCCTCGCCTTCGAGTACCGCCAGCGATTCCACAAGGACGTCATCATCGACATGGTCTGCTACCGCAGGCACGGCCACAACGAGGGCGACGACCCGAGCTACACCCAGCCGCTCATGTACAAGGCGATCGCGGAGAGGCGCAGTGTGCGCAAGCTCTATGTCGAGGAACTCGTGAAGCGCGGCGACATCAGCCTCGAGGTCGCCGAGCAGTCCCTCCAGGACTACCAGGGCAAGCTCCAGGGCGCGCTCGACGAGACCCGCGCCCACGACCCCGGTGCGGTGCGCGCGGCCAAGCCCCCGGCACCGCGGGGAGTGCTCCCGCACGTCGAGACCGGCGTCGACGAGCGGACCCTGCGGATGATCTTCGGACACTTGACGAATTACCCGCAGGGCTTCACGGCGCACCCGAAACTGGTGCGCCAGTTCGAGCAGCGCGCCAAGCAGTTCGAGACCGGGGGTGACTTCGAGTGGGCCGTGGGTGAGGCACTCGCGATCGGGTCGCTCCTCGTGGAGGGATTCGACGTCCGGCTCGCCGGTGAGGACTCCCGCCGCGGCACCTTCAGCCAGCGGCATGCCGCGCTCATCGACATCGAGAATGAGCGCAACTGGGTCCCGCTGCAGACGATCCCGGGTGCGACCGGCAGGTTCTGGGTCTACGACTCGTTGCTCTCCGAATACGCAGCGCTCGCCTACGAGTACGGGTACGCGCACTCGAATCGAAACGCGCTCGTGATGTGGGAGGCCCAGTTCGGCGACTTCGTCAACGGTGCCCAGGTCGTGATCGACCAGTACCTCGTCGCCGCCGAGGACAAGTGGAAGCAGGAGAACGGACTCGTGCTGCTGCTCCCGCACGGCTTCGAGGGTCAGGGCCCGGAGCATTCGAGTGCCCGTATCGAGCGGTTCCTGCAGTCGTGCGCCGAGGACAACATCCAGGTCGTGAATGCGACGACGGCGGCCCAGTACTTCCATCTGTTGCGCCGCCAGATGCACCGTGACGTGCGAAAGCCGCTGGTGATCTTCACGCCCAAGCAGCCGCTGCGCATGAAGGAGAGCCGCTCGCGCCTGTCCGAACTTGTCTCGGGTTCGTTCCTAGAGGTCCTGGACGACCCCTCCGTGACCGATCCCTCGGCGGTGCGGCGGATCGTGCTCTGCAGCGGCAAGGTGGCATGGGACGCGATGTCCGAGCGGGACTCGCGCCGCGCGCCGGTCGCGGTCGTGCGGGTGGAGCAGCTCTATCCGTTCCCGATCGACCAGATCAACGAGGTCATCGTGCGCTACCCGAACGCCCGCGAGATCGTCTGGCTCCAGGAGGAGCCGGAGAACATGGGTCCGTGGCACTTCGTGGAGCACTTGATCTGGCGCCTGAAGGACCGTGGGTACGACCTCCGGCACGCGGCCAGATGGGCCTCGGGCAGCCCGGCGACGGGATCGAAGAAGATCCACGACCAGGAGCACGCTGACCTCATGGAGGACACGTTCTCGGGACTGTGAGACGCGCCGGTGCGGCGCGTCGGGACAACGTCCCCCGAGACGGCGTCTCTCAGAACGACATCTCGAGGTGCATGCCGAGCTCACCGAGCGCGACATCGGGATCGCCGACCTTGATGGTGCGCATCCCCATCGCCGCCGCCGGCTTCAAGTTGATGCCGAGGTCGTCGAGGAAGACGCACTCGCGCGGGTCGACACGGAGAATCTCGCACGCGATCTCGTAGAACCGCGGCTCGGGCTTGCGGCAGCCGACCTTGGACGATTCCACCACCGCGTGGAAGAGACCCATGATCTCGGCGACCGCCCGGGACCGATCGTCGACAACTCCGCCCGAGACGACGTTGTTCGTGAGGCACGCCGTCAACAGACCGGCGTCGATCACCGATCGCAGTGCCGTCACCATCCGCGGCCGGATGTCGCCGGACAGCAGCGCCAGAACGTCTGCACCGCGCACCTCGTGGCCCAGAGCCGCGCTCTCGGTCGCGAACAAGGCGTCGAACTGCGCGGGGGTCACCTCGCTGCGCTCGAGCAACGCCCATGCGTTGGAATCTGGGTTCGTGGCGTTCACGCCGCGGATGAGATCCCGCGGGAGGCCGCGCTCGGATTCGAACCGGTTGAACGCCTCGAACGGGCTCGACAGGATGACCCCTCCGAAGTCCCAGAGGACCGCGCGCACCGGAAGAAAATCCACCGTTCCACAGTAGATGGGCCGGGTCGTTGGTGAACGGGCCCGAAATGGTTGACTGATCGGGTGGCAAGGCACATCATCGTCGATGGATCGAACATCGCCACGGAGGGGCGCAGCACCCCCAGCCTCACGCAGTTGAACGAGGCGGTCCTCGCGCTGATGCAGGAGTATCCCGGGGCCAAGGTCTCGGTCGTGGTGGATGCCACGTTCGGCCACCGCATCGCGCGCAAGGAGGTCGCCGAGTTCAACAAGGCGATCGACCACAACGAACTCGTGGCACCACCGGCCGGGGCGGTCGGGCGCGGGGATGCCTTCGTCCTCGCGATCGCCGAGAAGGTCAGGGCTTCGGTGCTGTCGAACGACAGCTACCAGGAGTTCCACGGGAAGCACAAGTGGCTCTTCGACCCGGGTCGACTGATCGGCGGCAAGCCGGTGCCGCACGTGGGGTGGGTGTTCGTGGAGCGTCTGCCGGTGCGCGGCGCTGTGAGCAAGCGGTCCACCAAGGAGGGTCGCGTCGTCGCAAAGACCCATGAGCCGAGCCTCGAGGCGAGCAAGCCCATGCCGGTGCCGAAGGCACCGCCACCCGGTGCCAAGCCGGGACCCGGTGCCAAGCCGGGACCCGGTGCCAAGTCTGCTCCGTCACAAAAGGCAGTGGCTGCGTCGCAGAGATCCGCCGCGAACCCGCACCCCGCAGTGGCACCGAGGTCGCCGATGGCAAACGATGTCATGCCGTACCTTCAGTTCGTCGAGAAGAACAAAGTGGGGTCGCGTGTCAAGGCGACGGTTGCTGAGTACACCTCCAACGGTGCCACCGTGCGCATCGGTGACGTGAACGGCTATGTCTCGTTGAAGCACATGGCATCGCCTCCTGCGCGGTCGGCGCGCGAGATGTTCAAGATCGGTGACTCCGTTCAACTGGTGATCGTCGGGTACACACCGTCGCGGCGGAGCGTCGATCTCGGGGTGCCCGAGGTGGTGGCAAGCCTGGCCGCACCGGTCAAGTCCGAGTCCATCAAGAAGACGAAGAAGAAGGCCGCGCCCGCGAAGCGAGCGGCGACCAAGAGGGCCGGGGTGCCCGTCAAGTCGGCCGCGAGGAAGTCGGTCGCGCCCGCCGGGAGGAGGCCGGTCAGGAAGTCGGCCGCGCCCGCGAAGAAGACAACCAAGTCGGCCGCGAGGAAGTCGGCCGCGCCCGCGAAGAAGACAACCAAGTCGGCCGCGAGGAAGTCGGTCGCGCCCGCCCGGAGGAGGCCGGTCAAGAAGGCGGCCGCGACCGCGCGAAAGTCCGCAGCCACGAGGAAGTGACCATGCTCATCGCGACGTGGAACGTGAACTCATTGAAGGCCCGCCTGCCGCGGGTGCAGGAGTGGCTCGCCGAGGTGGGACCCGATGTGCTCTGCATCCAGGAGACCAAACTCGCCCAGGACAAGTTCCCCCATGCCGCCATGGACGCCCTCGGATACGAGAGCGTCCACTTCGGTCAGGGCCAGTGGAACGGAGTGGCGATCCTGTCCCGGGTCGGACTCGGGGATGCGCGACCCAACTTCGCCCCGGGAATCGAGCCCGATGCCGAGGCACGGATCGTCTCGGCCATGTGTGGTGGTATCCGCGTGTCCTCGGTCTACGTGCCGAACGGTCGCGCGCTCGACCACGAACACTATGCGTACAAGCTCTCGTGGCTGGCCCGACTTCGGGCGCATCTCGACGCCGAATGCTCGCCCGGAGACGACGTCGTGGTGGCGGGGGACTTCAACATCGCTCCCGAGGACCGCGACGTGTGGGACATCTCGAAGATGGAGGGGTCGACACACGTGAGCGGACCGGAGCGCGACGCCCTGTCCACGATCTGTCAGTTCGGGCTGGAGGACACGTTCCGTCGCTTCCACGACGACGCGGGGCTCTTCTCGTGGTGGGACTACCGGGGCGGCGACTTCCACCAGGGCCGCGGAATGCGGATCGATCTCGTGCTCGCCTCGCGCTCGGTGGCGGAGCGATCCACGTGGACATCGGTGGACCGCAACGCGCGCAAGGGCCAGCAACCGAGCGACCATGCACCCGTGCTGTTGCTGGTCGGTGACGGGACCGAGTGAGCGGTCGTGTCGGGTGGATGCAATGAGTGAGTCCGAGCACACGGGAGGGGCCAGTTTCCCGTCGTTTCACGAGCGCAGCGGTGAGTACTCCGCCGGTGACCGCGCCCGGATCGCGCTCACCGAGGTCCTGCGCGAACTGGTGGTGGCCTCGATGAGGTCGACAGCCGCCGCGGCCGATGTTGACGCCGCGCGCGCACTCGTGGTGAAGGCGCTCGAGCACCTGTCCGAGAGTGGTCCCACCGGTGGGGCCGCGACCGATTCGCACTTCATGGATCGGAGCCCGTTGATGGGTCTGATGAACGCGATCGCGCCGCCCATGCGGGCCGAGGTCGACCCCTCGGTCGGGGAGTTCGGTGCGGTGGTGTGCCGAGTGGTGTTCACCGAGCCCTTCGAGGGCCCACCGGGGCACGTGCACGGCGGGTTCGTCGCGGCGGCATTCGACGAGGTGCTCGGTCAGGCGCAGTCGCTCACGGGCCGACCCGGGATGACCGGTCGTCTCTCGACGACGTACCGGGCACCGACGCCACTGCATGTCGAGATCGTGTTCCGTGGATGGGTCGAGTCCGTCGAGGGTCGCAAGATCTTCACCCGGGCGACTGCTCACGCCGGCGAGACGCTCTGTGGCGAGTGCGAGGGGCTTTTCCTGTCGATGCCGCCGGAATTGCTCGGCAGGTTGCGCAAGGGTCGCGACATCGCCGCCCGCGAGGACCAGGGCTGATCTCAGTCGGCGGTGTCGGCACCCGAGAGAGCAGCGAGGATCTCGTCGGCGAACCGCGCCGCGAACGCCTCGCCGGCGACCGAGGCGATCGACTCCGTCGTCGGGGACTCGAGGCGCGCGATGTCGCGCATCTTCCGGCTCGAGATCACCGCGTCGGGCGACATCCTCGCCACTCGCGCGCGACCGGCGCGCCACGCCTCGATGGCCTCGAGTCGGGTGTCGCGTGCGGGTGCGCGCGAGGCGATGCGGCGGAACTCGGCGACGGGTTCCTCGGCGGTGATGCCCCGGGTCTCGAGCCACGGAAGCAGGGGTGAGGGACCCGTTGCGTGACCGTCACGCCCGTCGGTCCATGTCACGACGAGCCGATCGGATGCGCGCGTGAAGGCGACGTAGGCGAGTCGCGCCTCCTCGGATCGTGCCTCGGGACGCTTGGCGGACGAGTGGGGGAGCAGGCCGCGCTCCGCGCCGAGGACGAGGACGGAATGCCATTCGCGGCCCTTGGCGGCGTGGAAAGTGAGCACCTCGATCCCGTCGGTGTCACCAATCGCCGATGAGGTCGCGAACCACGCCGAGAATGCCCGACCGTCGACTGCGCCCGAGCGCTGCTCGTCGAGGAATCGGCGCACCTCGGTCGCGACGACGGACTCGGGCTCGTCTGGCGAGTACTCCGATCCGTCGAGGATGTCGGAGCTCCACGTCGAGAGGGCATCACGGGAGGTGAGCGACGAGGCCGTCCGTAGTGCCCGGTTCCATGCCCCGCCGGTGCGCGGGTCGCGCACCGTGAAACCGCGCGGGGAGAGATACCGGCGCACCGACTCGGCGAGTGAATTCACTCGCACGAGGATCGCGGCGTCGTTCCCGCTGCCGTCGCCCGAGACGAACTGGTGGACCGTGCGACGCATGCGCTCGAACTCTTGATCCTCGTCGGCGCAGCGGTGCAACGCGACCGGTCGGCCCGATGTCCTGACCGAGACCGCATCGGCGGTCTGGGCATCCTTGGCCAGTGCCGCGACCGCGAACCCCACGATCTCGGGGGTGCAGCGGTAGTTGTTCGGCAGTGAGAGGGCGTGCACCGGCGAGTCGAGCCCCGGCAGGGTCTCGAAGAGGGCGCGGTCGGCGCCGTTGAAGGCGTAGATCGCCTGGTTGGGGTCACCCACCATGAAGAGATCCGGCTCGCCGCCGGCGAGCATCCGCACGAATTCCCACTGGAGCGGGTTCATGTCCTGCGCCTCGTCGACGAGGATGTGGCGGTGCCGGAATCGGATCGACTCGGTGAACCTCCGGTCGCTCGCACCGGTCTCGATCGCCCACACCAACAGGTCGTTCACGTCGACCACCCCGCGCCTCCGCTTGAGTGACGCGTACTGGGCCACGGCCCCCACGAAGAGTTTCTCCGATGGTGGGCGTCTGCCGCCCGAGTCCCGCCAGGTGGCCAGACCGGTGGCAGGGTCCTCGCGGCGCGAGACGCACCAGTCATGGACGGCGAGAAGGTCGTCGATGTTCGCACCGTGCCCGGCGTCGCCGAGCGCGGTCGACATGATCGCATGACGGTCCACGGCGATGACCGGGATGCGCCGACCCGCCGCGCGCAGGTGGTCGTGCATCAGCCGGCGTGCGACGGCGTGCATCGTGCCGATCATCGGGGCGCCATCGAGGTCGAACTCGCGGAGGCGCGCGCGCATCTCCGAGGCCGCCTGCCGGGTGAAGGTGATCGCGAGAGTGCGGTCGGGATCGGAGCTGTCGCTGACGGTGCGCCATGCGATGCGCCGCATCAACACCCGCGTCTTGCCCGAGCCCGCCCCGGCTCGCACCACCACGACACCCGGGGGGGCCGTGACCGCGGCGCGCTGGTCGGTGTCGAGTCCGCGCAGGAGGGCGTCTGCCCCGACGACGGTGGGGGGATCGACTCTTCGCATCGGCACAAGTTATGCGGTTGGTACTGTGCTCGGCGTGCCCTTCCCACGACGGCTGTTGAACGACCACGAGACGATGGTTCTCGATCTCCACCCGCACTGGTGGTTCTACGGATCGCGCCTCCTGTGGATGCTTGTGGGGATACTGGCGGGCTTCGTGGTGCAGTCGAGCGCGCCGGGTTCCTTGCGCACGGTTCTCGGGTACTTCGTGCTCGGTCTGGTCATCGTTCTGGGGGCGCGACTCGTGACCGCGCTCGTCAGGTGGCGCACGACCTATTTCGTGGTCACCTCGCAACGCCTGATCTATCGCCAGGGGATTCTGGCGAGGGGAGGAGTCGAGATTCCCCTTGACCGCGTGAACAACGTCAACTTCTCCCAGACGATCCTCGAGCGGCTGCTCGGGGTCGGTGACCTCATGGTCGAGTCCGGGGGGGCGGACGGTCAGCAGAGTTTCTCCGACGTCGCCCAGCCCGAGAAGGTCCAGAACATCATCCACTCCACGATCCGTTCGTCGCGCGCCGCACGGGGCGAGATGGGCGGCCCACTCGTGGGAATCGCCGACGAGCTCGAGCGCCTCGAGGCACTGCGGGACCGCGGAACGCTGTCCGACGCCGAATTCGAGGCCCAGAAGCGCAATCTCCTCGGCTAGGGGGCCCGCCGAAATCCGACCCCGGGGTCGATGGGGGCCGGCATCGTCCCGCCTTGTGGTTCGGTCGCACAGGAGTGGGAGACTGTGGGTATGCCCCAGGCCATGCTCACGAACGGAATGTCGATTGAATTCGAGTCACTGGGTGCCGATGATGCGCCCGTGATGCTCTGGATCATGGGCTTCACCGCCCAGATGACCGCCTGGGACGACCGGTTCCTCGCTCGTTTCGTCGACCAGGGCTTCCGCGTGGTGCGCTTCGACAACCGCGACTGTGGACTGTCGACCAAGCTCGACGGTGTCGTCGCCCCGACCGACCAGGTCACCGCTGCGGTCTTGATGGGGCAGACCCCGCCGGCGGTTCCCTACACCCTGTCGGACATGGCGGCCGATGCGGTCGGCGTGCTCGACCACCTCGGCATCGAGCGCGCGCATGTGATCGGTGCCTCGATGGGTGGGATGATCGCCCAGACCTTCGCGATCGAGCACCCGGGGCGCACGGCGAGTCTCACCTCGATCATGTCGATGCCCGGTGATGTCGCCTACGGAACCCCGACACCCGAGGCGATGGCCGCATTGCTCGCACCGCCGCCCCCGAGCCGTGCCGACTACATCGAGAGCGCGGCGAACTGGGCGGTGTGGTGCTCGAAGAAGCACTTCGACCTCGCCGAGGCCAAGGACCGTGCAGGTCGCGAGTACGACCGCAGTTTCTACCCCGAGGGCGCGCACCGTCAGTTGGCCGCGATCTACGCCTCGGGAGACCGCTCCGAGAAGTTGCGCGCGCTCGGCATCCCCTCGCTCGTCATCCACGGACGCGACGACACGTTGATCACGCCCTCGGGCGGGGAGCGCACCGCAGAGTTGATCCCCGGTGCGCGTCTCCTGATGGTCGAGGACATGGGGCACGACCTTCCCGCCCCGTTGTGGGATGTCTACGTCGAGGAGATCTGCGACCACGCGCGCGCGGCCACGGCCGGCGCCGGTCGCTGAGGACACAGGACGCGGCGATGGCCGGACCCCTCAGCGGATACAGGATCATCGAGATCGCCGGGATCGGGCCGGGCCCGTTCGCTGCGATGCTGCTCGCCGACATGGGCGCCGAGGTGATCCGTGTCGACCGTGCACAGGCCGTGCGCGGACCGGCTCCCGACAAGCCCGCCGGCGACCTGATGCTGCGCGGGCGGCGCAACATCGCTGTCGACCTGAAGAACCCCGACGGTGTCGAGACCCTGTTGCGCCTCGTGGAGAAGGCCGATGCGATCATCGAGGGCTTCCGGCCGGGAGTGATGGAGCGTCTCGGTGTCGGACCCGACGCATGCCTGGCGCGCAACCCGCGGATCGTGTTCGGTCGCATGACCGGGTGGGGCCAGGAGGGGATGTATGCCCAGGCCGCCGGGCATGACATCAACTACATCGCCCTCGCCGGTGCGCTCGCGCACTTCGCGCGCCGGGGCGAGGCACCGGTGCCGCCGCTCAACATGGTCGGTGACTTCGGCGGTGGCGGGATGTTCCTCGCCTATGGAGTCGTGTGTGCTCTGCTCGAGGCGCACAAGTCCGGCAAGGGACAGGTGGTCGACACTGCGATGGTCGACGGGGCTGCCGTTCTCATGACGATGTTCTGGTCGTTCAAGTCGATGGGGATCTTCAACGAGAACGCCCCCGGCACGAACCTGCTCGACACCGGCGCCCACTTCTACGACGTCTTCGAGTGCTCCGACGGCCGCTACATCTCGCTCGGGTCGATCGAGCCGCAGTTCTACGCCGAACTGATGCGGTTGACCGGGCTCGGGAGTGATCCCGAGTTCGCCAAGCAGATGGACCAGTCGATGTGGCCGGTCCTCAAGGAGCGGCTCCGCGGGATCTTCCGGACCAAGTCGCGCGATGAATGGTGCGCGATCATGGAGGCGACCGATGTGTGCTTCGCGCCGGTGCTGACGCTCAGCGAAGCGGCCGCGCACCCCCACAACGAGGAGCGCCGGACCTTCGTGGACGTCAACGGCCACGTGCAGCCCGCGCCGGCACCGCGGTTCTCGCGCACGATCCCCGAGATCGGGCGTGCCTCGGCGCACCCCGGTCAGCACACTGCCGAGGTGCTCCGCGACTGGGGGATCGAGGGCGCCGACGCCCTGATCGCCGGTGGCGGGGCCAAGCAGGCCTGACCATCGATGGCCACGCTCGTCTGTTTCCACGCCCACCCCGACGACGAGTGCATCCAAACCGGCGGGACCATCGCCCGTGCCGCGGCAAACGGTCATCGCGTGGTTCTCGTCGTGGCGACGGGAGGGGAGCACGGAGAGACTCCGGGGGATCTCGGAGACGAGTCACTCGCGCAACGACGGCGCCGCGAGACCGAGGCCTCGGCCGCCACGCTCGGCATCGCACGGGTGGTGTGGCTGGGATTCGAGGATTCGGGGATGACCGGCTGGGAGCAGAACAGCAACACGGGTGCCTTCTGCAACGCCGACCCCGACGATGCAGCCGAGCGGCTCGCCACGGTCCTGTGCGAGGAGCACGCAGATGTCCTCACCACCTACGACTGGCACGGTGGATACGGCCATCCCGACCACGTGATGGTGCACAGGGTCGGTCACGCCGCGGCGCGACTCGTGCCCCAGGTCCGCGTGCTCGAGGGAACGATGAACCGCGACCACATCCGACGCGGACTCGCGATGGCACGTGAGGCGGGTCTGCTCCCGCCCGACGACGATTGGGATGTCGACGGCCCCGCCGACGACGGCAATCCGATGGGTTCCACGGAGGACGAGATCACGCTGGCTGTTGACGTCACCGCGTACGCGTCGGCCAAGCGCGCCGCGATGCGGTGTCATGCGAGTCAGCTCTCCGACACCGGGTTCTTCCTGTCGATGGACGATGAACGGTTCGCGACCGCGTTCGGATCGGAGTGGTTCATCGAACCCGGTCGACCCGGCCCGATGCGCTGGGGCTGGATCTTCGAGTGAACCGGTGGCCCGCGTGACCCGCATCCACCTGGTGCGCCATGGCCGCGCGGCCGCCGGGTGGGACGCCGATCCCGACCCGCCGCTCGACGACACGGGGCGTGCCCAGGCGCTCGCCGTCGCGAGCCGGCTCTCGGGGCTCGCGACGCGCCGGATCTACTCGAGCCCGTTGTTGAGGTGCCAACAAACGGCGTTCCCGCTGGCTGCGGCGTGGTCGGTCGAGGCGGTGATCGAGCCGGGTGTGGCCGAGATCCCCTCTCCCGATGGACACACCCTCCAGTCGCGGGTGGAGTGGTTGCGCGAGGCGATGGCCGGGACGTGGACCGAACTCGCCGCGCGCAGCGGCGCCCATTACGCGGACTTCCGTCGTGCGATCGCCGACACGTTGCGGGCGATGCCGGGAGATGCGGTGGTGTTCAGTCACTTCATCGCGATCAACGCGGTGATCGGCGAGGCGACCGGCGATGATCGACTGGTCATCGTGAGTCTGGACAACTGCTCGGTGACGACCGTGGAGATCGACGGTGACGGGTGCATCGAAGTGATCGAGACCGGCGGCGAAGCCGACACGTTGATCCGTTGAGTCGGCCGGGACGCGCGAGAAGTAGGATCGGCGCGTGCTCGGACTGATGCTCCTCGATGCCCACACTGCATGGGCCTGGGTGACGATCATTGCCAACGGACTGGCGGGGCTGTGGTCCCTCGGGGCGCACAAGGTGGCGCCGCTGCGCACCCGGGCCCTCTGGTGGTTCACCGGGGTCGCGCAGGTGACGGTCTTTGTGGAGGTGATCCTGGGTGTCGCGCTCGTGAACAAGGAGAAACTCGAGTTCCCCGCGTTCCACGCCTTCTACGGCTTCGTGGCCATCATCGCGATCGCGATCATCTACTCGTACAGGGCGCAACTGAAGTCCCGCGTGTACCTGCTGTATGGCTTCGGGGGACTGTTCTTGATGGGCCTGGGGATCAGGGCGATGCTCGTCGGCCAGGCCTGATCCCTTGGTGCGTCGCTGCGAGATGTGGACTGCTCCGCTGGTCCCTCTGTTGTGTCGACCCGGAAGATCCAGTTGGACGCCAAGGCACGCTTCGTGAAGCAATGGCCGACCAGTCGGGTCAGCCGAGTGCGCCCGCCAGTTGCTCGAGCTTCTCGTTGAGCCTCGG
>VGAK01000005.1 GCA_016870775.1 Actinomycetota bacterium | reverse complement strand
ACTTGAGGATCTTGATGACGCGGCCAGCACCAACCGTGCGACCACCCTCACGGATCGCGAAACGCAGACCCTCATCCATCGCAATCGGCTTGCCGAGCTCGACCGTCATCGTCACATTGTCACCAGGCATCACCATCTCGGTCCCCGACGGCAGATTGATCGTACCCGTCACATCCGTCGTGCGGAAGAAGAACTGCGGACGGTAATTGTTGAAGAACGGCTTGTGACGACCACCCTCCTCCTTCTTCAACACATACACCTGACCCTCGAACTGGGTGTGGGGAGTGATCGAACCCGGCGCACACAGCACCTGACCACGCTCCACCTCCTCCTTCTTCGTGCCACGCAGCAACGCACCGATGTTGTCGCCCGCCTGACCCTCATCGAGCAACTTGCGGAACATCTCCACACCCGTGCACGTCGTCTTCTGCGTGTCACGCAGACCCACGATCTCGATCTCATCACCGGTGTGCACCTTGCCCTGCTCCACCTTGCCGGTCACCACCGTCCCACGACCCGTGATCGTGAACACATCCTCGATCGGCATCAGGAACGGCTTGTCCAGATCGCGCTTGGGCTCCGGGATCGCCGTGTCGCACGCAGTCATCAACTCCATGACCTTGTCCTGCCACGCAGCATCACCCTCCAACGCCTTCAACGCCGACACACGCACCACGGGCGCGTCATCACCGGGGAACTCGTACTCGTTCAACAAATCCCGGACCTCCATCTCGACCAACTCGAGGAGCTCCTCGTCATCGACCATGTCCGACTTGTTCAACGCCACCACGATGTAGGGAACACCCACCTGACGGGCCAACAACACGTGCTCACGCGTCTGGGGCATCGGACCATCGGTCGCGGCCACCACCAGGATCGCACCATCGACCTGGGCCGCACCGGTGATCATGTTCTTGATGTAGTCCGCGTGACCCGGCATGTCCACGTGCGCATAATGACGCTTCTCGGTCTCGTACTCGATGTGGGCGATCGAAATCGTGATACCACGCGCCTTCTCCTCCGGCGCCTTGTCGATCTGATCGAACGGCATGAAATCCGCCAACCCCCGATCAGCCAACGTCTTGGAGATCGCCGCCGTCAACGTCGTCTTGCCATGGTCGATGTGACCCATCGTCCCGATGTTCACATGCGGCTTGGTGCGCTCGAACTTTGCCTTGCTCATGGGGTCACTCCGTAGTCCGTTTCTCTGCTGTCGTTGGTTGTCAATGTTCTCGGTCCGCTTCGCCGGGCTACTCGCCGCGGACTCGCTTCACGATCTCTGTTGCGATTGCGTCCGGCACCTGCTGGTACGAATGGAACTGCATCGTGTAGGTCGCGCGCCCCTGGGTGCGCGACCGGAGGTCCGTACTGTATCCGAACATCTCGGAAAGGGGAACCTGCGCGCGCACCACCTGGGTGTTGCCGCGTGCCTCCATGCCCTCGATGCGGCCGCGTCGGCTCGACAGATCGCCCATCACGTCGCCCATGTACTCATCCGGCGTCACGACCTCGACAGCCATGATCGGCTCGAGAAGGACGGGGCGCGCCATCTCGGCGGCCTTCTTGAACGCCATCTGACCGGCGATCTTGAACGCCATTTCCGAGGAGTCCACGTCGTGGTACTGGCCATCGACGAGCTTCACGCGAACGTCCACCGTCGGGTACCCGGCGAGCACACCGTTGTCGAGGGCGGACTGGATGCCCTGGTTCGTCGGTTGGATGTACTCGCGCGGGATGCGGCCACCGGTGATCCCGTCGACGAATTCGTAACCGCCTCCGGGCCCGGTCGGCTCGAGGGAGATCTTGACCACGGCGAACTGACCCGAGCCACCCGACTGCTTGATGTGCCGGTACTCGACGGACTCGACCGCCTTGGTGATCGTTTCGCGGTAGGCCACCTGCGGCTTGCCGACGGTCGCCTCGACGTTGAACTCTCGCTGCATGCGGTCCACGAGGATCTCCAGGTGCAACTCGCCCATCCCCGAGATGACCGTCTGGCCGGTCTCCTCGTCGGTGCGGACGCGGAACGTCGGGTCCTCGTCGGAGAGCGACTTGAGCGCCTTGCCGAGTTTGTCCTGGTCGTCCTTGGTCTTGGGCTCGATCGCGACATGGATCACCGGCTCGGGGAACTCCATGCGCTCGAGGATGACGAGATTCGCACGGTCGCACAGTGTGTCACCCGTGGTCGTCTCCTTGAAGCCGAGGCCGGCGACGATGTCGCCGGCCATCGCGACGTCGAGGTCCTCGCGCTGGTTCGCGTGCATGAGAAGGATCCGACCGAGACGCTCCTTGCGCTCCTTGGTCGAGTTGTAGATCTCGTCGCCCTTGTTGATGCTGCCCGAGTAGACGCGGAAGTAGGTCAGCTTGCCGAACGGGTCCGACACGATCTTGAAAGCGAGCGCGGCGAATGGCGCCGACTCGTCGGCTGGGCGCTCGATGACCTCGTCACCCTTCATGTTGGTGCCCTGGGCGGCCGGAATGTCGAGCGGGCTCGGGAGATAGTCAACGACCGCATCGAGCATCGGCTGCACACCCTTGTTCTTGAATGCGGACCCGCAGAGGATCGGCACGAAGTCGAACGCGAGGGTCCCCTTGCGGATCGCGCGCTTGATGTCCTCCTCGGAGACCTCCTCGCCGCCGAGGTACTTCTCCATGAAGTCGTCGTCGCTGGTGGCGATCGTCTCGAACAGTTGGGTCCGGTACTCGTTGGCCTCGTCGAGTTGATCGGCCGGAATGTCGACCTCGTCCCACTTCGCGCCGAGTTCCTCGTCGAGCCAGATGAGGGCCTTCATCTTCACGAGGTCGATCAGACCCGCGAAGGGCTTGTTGCTCTCCGGCCCACCGGCACCGACCGGCAACTGGATCACGGCCGGGGTCGCCTGCAGGCGATCGCGGACCATGTCGATGGTGCGGTAGAAGTTCGCGCCGATGCGGTCCATCTTGTTGATGAAGCAGATCCGGGGCACGTTGTACTTGTTGGCCTGGCGCCAGACGGTCTCGGTCTGGGGCTCGACGCCGGCCACCGAGTCGAAGACGGTCACAGCGCCGTCGAGGACGCGCAGCGACCGCTCGACCTCGATCGTGAAGTCCACGTGGCCCGGGGTGTCGATGATGTTGATGCGGTGGTTGTTCCAGATGCACGTCGTGGCAGCCGAGGTGATCGTGATCCCGCGCTCCTGCTCCTGGGCCATGTGGTCCATGATCGCGGCGCCCTCATGCACCTCGCCGATCTTGTAGCTCTTGCCGGTGTAATAGAGGATGCGCTCGGTCGTGGTCGTCTTGCCCGCGTCGATGTGGGCCATGATGCCGATGTTGCGGGTGCGGTCGAGTGGGTATTCACGCTTGGCCATTGGGATTCACCTGATCCTGGGTGTCGGGGGGTTTGTGTCTATCTGTCGTGCGGGCGCCGACGTCCGCGACGGGACGACGGGGGACGGCCGGAGCCGGCCGGGGTCACCAGCGGTAGTGGGCGAATGCCTTGTTGGACTCGGCCATCTTCTGCATGTCGTCGCGCTTCTTCATCGCGGCACCGAGACCGTTGGCGGCATCCATCAACTCGTTCGCGAGGCATTCGGCCATCGTCTTCTCGCGGCGGTCTCGCGCGTAGTCGACGACCCAGCGGATCGCCAATGTGGAGGCGCGACGGGGTTTCACCTCGACGGGAACCTGGTAGGTGGCGCCTCCGACACGACGGCTGCGCACCTCGAGCGGGGGCTTGATGTTCTCGATCGCGCGCTTGACCGTGGAGAGGGGCTCGGTGCCGGTCTTGGTCTCGATGATCGACATCGCGTCGTACACGATCTTCTCGGCGATGCTCTTCTTCCCGTGGAGCATGACCTTGTTCGTCAGCTGGGTCACGAGGAGCGACCTGTAAATGGGATCGGCGACGAGTTCGCGTCGCGGTGCTGGACCCTTGCGCGGCATCTCTGGCTGCTCCCTGCTCTTACTTCTCGCGCTTCGCGCCGTAACGGCTGCGCGCCTGCTTGCGGTTCTTCACGCCGGCCGCGTCGAGCGCGCCGCGGATGATCTTGTAGCGCACGCCCGGGAGGTCGCGCACGCGACCCCCGCGCACGAGCACGATCGAGTGCTCCTGCAGGTTGTGGCCCTCACCGGGGATGTAGGCCGTCACCTCGGCGCCGCTGGTGAGGCGCACGCGCGCGACCTTGCGCAGCGCGGAGTTCGGCTTCTTCGGGGTCTGGGTGAAGACGCGGGTGCACACGCCGCGGCGCTGCGGCGATCCCTTCAGGGCCGGCGTCTTGGTCTTCGACGCCTTCGTGCTGCGACCCTGCCGGATCAACTGCTGGATTGTGGGCACGCACATACCTCTCGTGATGATCGTTTTCGCCGGCCGGAACGACCCCGCAACGGGACCGCGACATGGCCGTCAAGACCCTCCGAGGCTACGGGTGAGCCTTCCCCTGTGGCAACCCGTCGATCACGGTGGACACGGGCGCGTTCCGGAATTGTGACGGCGCACCGGGCCCGTCGGGGGCCGGTGCGCCGACGGCTCGTTCTCAGGGTTGATCGCCGGTGGCGTCGCTGTCCTGCTCCCCCGATGCAGTCTCCTCCGATGCCGCGAGGGTCTCGGCGAGACCTGCGAACGGGGGCTCGACCGGGGCGTCGGTCTCGTGGATCGCCTCGACCTCGGGGGCCGGGATGCCGGACGTGTCGTCCTGCACCGAGTCGGCGAAGTCCGCCGGCTCGTCGGACCCCACCGGCCGGGCGAAGTCGGCCGTGGCATCGGGACTCGTGGTGAGGGTCCCGAGGATCGAGTCCTCGACATCGAGCTCGTCCTGGAGTGTCTCTTCCATGACATAGGTGCCGTGGATGCCCGCCAGGAACGCGGCCGGATCGGACTCATCGCTCGAGAAGTACTCCAGCGGCTGGTAATCCGGCGCGTCGACATCGAAGTACCGGTACTTCTCCATGCCGGTGCCGGCCGGGATCAACTTGCCGATGATGATGTTCTCCTTGAGACCAACGAGATTGTCGGCGCGGCTGCCGATTGCCGCCTCTGTGAGCACCCTGGTGGTCTCTTGGAACGAGGCGGCGGACAGCCAAGAGTCGGTTGCGAGGGACGCCTTGGTGATTCCCATGATCTCGGGACGGCCCTCGGCGGGGCGCTTGCCCTCCTCGACCATCTGGCGGTTCCTGTCACGGAAGACCTTGGCGTCGATCCGGTTGCCCGGGAGGAAAGGGGTGTCCCCCGGCTCCTGGACTCCGACGCGACGGGTCATCTGGCGCACGATCAGCTCGATGTGCTTGTCGTGGATCGCGACTCCCTGGTCGCGATACACCTTCTGCACCTCCTCCACGAGGTACTCCTGGGTCTTGCGGATTCCGAGGATCTCCATGATCTCCTTCGGATCCCAGGGACCGTCGGTGACGGGTGCACCGGCCTCGATGTCCTGCCCGTCGCGGACCCTCACACGGGTTCCCGTCGGGAGCAGCACCGTGTGCTCCTCGCCCTTGTCATCGATCGTGATGACCGGGATCCCCTTGCCCTCGTCCTCGCCGATGCGCACGACACCCGTCGCACGGGACAGCTTGGCCGAGCCCTTGGGGGTGCGCGCCTCGAACAACTCCACCACGCGCGGCAGACCACCCGCGATGTCCTTGCCCGCGACACCACCGGTGTGGAAGGTGCGCATGGTCAGCTGCGTGCCGGGCTCACCGATCGACTGCGCGGCAATGACGCCGACTGCCTCGCCGAGCTCGATCGACTTTCCGGTCGCGAGCGAACGGCCGTAGCACAGCGCGCAGACTCCGAGTGCGGCGTCGCAGGTGAGCACGGAGCGCACCTGCACGCGCTCGACAACCGGGTCGTCACGGAGCGCGACGAGTTCCTCGTCGCCCACGAGCGTGTTCTTGACGAGCACGCTCCCATCGGCGAGGGTCACGTCGTTCAGCAACGCTCGGCCGAACAGCTTGGTCTCGAGGTGGTTGCGCGACTCCTTCGAGTCGGCGCGCACGTTCTCCACCCAGATGCCCAACCGGGTGCCGCAGTCGTCCTCGCGCACGATGAGCTCCT
Organism: Actinomycetota bacterium; assembly: GCA_016870775.1. Taxonomy (GTDB): domain Bacteria; phylum Actinomycetota; class Acidimicrobiia; order Acidimicrobiales; family Ilumatobacteraceae; genus UBA2093. The sequence continues at coordinate 86,554 of VGAK01000005.1, read as the reverse complement.
GTGCGACGTCCACCAGACGGCGCGTGAGGTAGCCCGAGTCGGCGGTCCTCAGCGCCGTGTCCACGAGACCCTTCCGGGCGCCCGGGGTGGCGATGAAGTATTCGAGGGTCTCGAGTCCCTCGCGGAAGTTCGAGGTGATCGGGCGGGGAATGGTGTCGCCACGCGGGTTCGACACGAGTCCGCGCATGCCCGCGATTTGGCGCATCTGGGTCATGTTTCCCCGCGCGCCCGAGCCCACCATCATCTCGATCGGGTTGAACCGGTCGACTTTGAACTCCTCGACCATGGCATCTTGCACCTTGGTGGTCGCATCGGTCCAGATCGACACCTCCTGCTGACGGCGCTCACCGTCGGTGATGATGCCGCGGCGGAACTGGGTCTCGACTCGGTCGGCCTGCTTCTCGAACTCCTCGAGGATCTCGCGCTTGCGAACCGGGGTCTTGACGTCCTCGATCGAGACCGTGAGTCCGGACTGCGATGCGTACCGGTAGCAGACCGCCTTTAGTCCGTCGAGGGTCTCGGAGATCGTCGACTTGTCGTAGTGGTCCGAGAGACGCTCGACGATCACACCCATCTCACCCTTTTTCACGGGTGCGACGACGTGGCCGAATCGGGCCGGATAGTCGGCGGGCAATGCCTCCTCGAAGAGCAGGCGACCCGGCGTGGTCGAGAACACCTCGCGACCGCCCTCGGCGGTGCGGGCGCGCATCTCGATGCGGGTGTGGAGGGTGACCCCGGCCTCGTCGAGCGCGCGGAACACCTCCCACTTCTCGCCGAACACGCGTCCCTCGCCCTTGGCTCCCTCGACCAATTCGGTCAGGTAGTAGGCCCCGATGATGAGGTCCTGGGACGGAGTCACGATCGGGCGACCCGATGCCGGCGAGAGGATGTTGTTGGCCGACAACATCAGCACTCGCGCCTCGGCCTGGGCCTCCGACGACAGTGGGAGATGGATGGCCATCTGGTCGCCGTCGAAGTCGGCGTTGAACGCCGTGCACACGAGCGGGTGAATCTGCAGGGCCTTGCCCTCGACCAGAATCGGCTCGAAGGCCTGGATGCCGAGGCGGTGCAGCGTCGGGGCGCGGTTCAGGAGGACCGGGTGCTCCTTGATGACGTCCTCGAGCACGTCCCACACCTGGGGACGACGGCGCTCCACCATGCGCTTGGCACTCTTGATGTTCTGTGCGAGCTCGAGGTCGACGAGGCGCTTCATCACGAACGGCTTGAACAACTCGAGTGCCATCAACTTCGGCAGACCGCACTGGTGCAGACGAAGTGTCGGTCCGGCCACGATGACCGATCGACCCGAGTAGTCGACGCGCTTGCCGAGCAGGTTCTGGCGGAAACGGCCCTGCTTGCCCTTCAACATGTCGGACAGCGACTTGAGCGGGCGGTTGCCCGGCCCCGTCACCGGTCGGCCGCGGCGACCGTTGTCGAACAACGCATCGACGGCCTCTTGCAGCATGCGCTTCTCGTTGTTGACGATGATCTCGGGGGCCCCGAGGTCGAGGAGGCGGCGCAGACGGTTGTTGCGATTGATCACCCGGCGGTACAGGTCGTTGAGGTCCGAGGTCGCGAAACGCCCACCTTCGAGCTGCACCATCGGACGCAGATCGGGCGGGATGACCGGCACGACATCGAGGATCATCGACATCGGGTTGTTGATGCGGCGACCGTGCTCGTCGGGCTTGTTGAAATCGGCCACGATCTGCAGGCGCTTGATCGCCTTCTGCTTGCGCTGAGCCGAGAGCGGCTTGCCCTTCATGCCGTTCTCGATCGCGTCGCGGAGGTTGAACTCCTCCGAAACGAAGTCGATGCGGTCGATCAGCTGCTTGATCGCATCGGCACCCGTCCCACCATTGAAGTAGTCCTGGTAGCGGTCGCGCACTGCGATCCACAGGGCCTCGTCCTCGATGATCCGGCGTGGGTGCAACTCGCGGAATTCGTCCCACGCGCGTCGCGCGAGGTCCAGCTCGGAGTCGTGACGCTCGTTGATCGCGAGGATCTCCTTGTCCATCGCCTTCTGGCGGGCGCGGACGTCGGCTTCCTTGGCGCCTTCCTTCTCCATCGTCTTGAGCTCTGCCTCGAACTCTTTCGTGCGGGTCTTGAGCTCCTTGTCGCGGTCGCGCTGGATGAGCTGGCACTCCTCGTTGAAGTCCTTCTCGAGCTCGGGGAGGTCCTCGTGGCGGCGCTCCTCATCGACCCACGACACCAGGTGGGCGGCGAAGTAGATCACCTTCTCGAGCTGCTTGGCCTTGAGCTCCTCCTTGGGCTCGAGACCGCCCAGCAGGTACGCCAGCCACGAGCGGGTCCCGCGCAGGTACCAGATGTGGACGACAGGGGCCGCCAGTTCGATGTGACCCATGCGCTCGCGGCGCACCTTCGAGCGGGTCACCTCGACGCCGCAACGCTCGCAAATGATGCCCTTGAAGCGGACACGCTTGTACTTGCCGCAGTAGCACTCCCAGTCGCGGACCGGTCCGAAGATCTTCTCACAAAAGAGACCGTCCTTCTCGGGACGCAGCGTGCGGTAGTTGATGGTCTCGGGCTTCTTCACCTCACCCTTGGACCACAGGCGAATCTGCTCCGCAGTGGCGAGGCGGATGCGGAGTTGGTCGAACTGGTTGACGTCGAGCATGCGGTTCTCGTTTCCTCTTTCGTCCCGGATCAGAAGGTGCGCGCCGGCTTGCGGTCGCGGTCGTCGTCGTCCGAGCCACGCTCGGGTCGGCTGATGTCGATCCCGAGTTCCTCGGCCGTGCGGTAGATCTCGTCGTCGAACTCGTGGATCTCGATCTCCTTGCCCGCGGTGTCGAGGACCTCGACGTTCAGGCAGAGGGACTGCATCTCCTTCATGAGCACCTTGAACGACTCGGGGATGCCCGGCTCGGGGATGTTCTCCCCCTTCACGATCGCCTCGTAGACCTTCACGCGACCGAGCACATCGTCGGACTTGATGGTGAGCAGCTCCTGCAGGCAGTAGGCCGCTCCGTAGGCCTCGAGTGCCCACACCTCCATCTCACCGAAGCGCTGCCCGCCGAACTGGGCCTTTCCACCGAGCGGCTGCTGGGTGATCATGCTGTACGGACCCGTCGAGCGCGCGTGGATCTTGTCATCGACGAGATGGTGCAACTTGAGGATGTACATGTACCCGACGGTGATCGGGTTGTCGTAGACCTCGCCCGTGCGACCGTTGCGGAGCACGGCCTTGCCCGACGTCTGCACGAGGCGCTTGCCGTCGACCGACTCGGGATTCAGGTTCTCGAGCAACTTCTGGATCGTCGGGTGCGCACCAGCGGCCTCGTCCTCGTCCCAGTGCGCACCGTCGAAGACGGGCGTCGCGATGAACGTGGCGGGGTCGGTTGCTGCCCGCGTCTTCGACTCGGTCCCGCGGATCGGGTCTTTCCCGACTGCTCGACCGGTCTTGGGATCGGTCCAGCCCCAGCGCGCGGCATAGCCCAGGTGTGCCTCGAGCACCTGACCGACGTTCATGCGGCTCGGCACGCCGAGCGGGTTCAGGATGATGTCGACCGGCGTTCCGTCCTCGAGGTAGGGCATGTCCTCGACCGGGAGGATCTTGGAGATGACGCCCTTGTTGCCGTGGCGACCGGCGAGCTTGTCACCGACGGAGATCTTGCGCTTCTGGGCGACGAAGACCTTCACCATCTGGTTCACGCCCGGAGGCAGTTCGTCGCCGCGTTCGCGCGAGAAGACCTTGACGTCGATGACTTTGCCACCCTCGCCGTGGGGAACCTTGAGGGAGGTGTCGCGGACCTCGCGGGCCTTCTCACCGAAGATCGCACGGAGCAGGCGTTCCTCGGGGGTGAGCTCGGTCTCGCCCTTCGGGGTGACCTTGCCGACCAGCACGTCACCGGGGCCGACCTCGGCACCGATGCGGATGATCCCCTCCTCGTCGAGGTCGCGCACGATGTCGTCGGAGAGGTTCGGGATGTCCCGGGTGATCTCCTCCGGCCCGAGCTTGGTGTCGCGGGCATCCACCTCGTAGTTGTGGATGTGGATCGAGGTCAGCACGTCGTCACGCACCACGCGCTCGGAAAGGATGATCGCGTCCTCGAAGTTGTAGCCCTCCCATGGCATCAGCGCCACGAGCAGGTTCTTGCCGAGCGCGAGCTCGCCGTCGTCGGTCGAGGGACCGTCGGCGAGCAATTGACCACCCGTGACCCTCTGACCCTCGGTGACGCGGATGATCTGGTTGATGCAGGTGTCCTGGTTCGAGCGGTGGAACTTCATGAGTTTGTGCTCGGTCTTGCGGGGCCGGCCGTCGTACTTCACGGTGATCGAGGATCCGGAGATCTCCACGACCTCGCCGGCGCCCTCGGCCAGGATCACGTCGGCACCGTCCAGGGCGGCGCGGCGCTCGATGCCGGTGCCGACATAGGGGGCCTCGGCGCGCACGAGCGGCACGGCTTGGCGCTGCATGTTCGCACCCATGAGCGCGCGGTTTGCGTCGTCGTGCTCGAGGAATGGGATGAGCGCGGTCGCCACGGAGACGATCTGCTTCGGCGACACGTCGATGAAGTCGACCTCCTCGGGTGAGACCGTGGCGATGTCGGTCGTCGCACCGAAGAAACTCTCGGCCTCCAGCATCCGGCGCAGGTCGTCGAGGCTCGCAGCCTGCGGCGAGCGGCGCACGAGGACGCGCTTCTCGAGGAAGTTGCCCGCGGCATCGACCGGAGTGTTGGCTTGGGCGACGACGAAGTTCTCCTCCTCGTCGGCGGCCATGTAGACGATCTCGTCGGTGGCCTTGCCGTTGGTGACGCGTCGGTACGGCGTCTCGATGAACCCGAACTGGTTCACGCGTGCGTACGTCGCGAGACCACCGATGAGACCGATGTTCGGGCCCTCCGGGGTCTCGATCGGGCACATGCGGCCGTAGTGCGAGAAGTGCACGTCCCGGACCTCGAAGCCAGCGCGCTCACGCGACAGACCACCCGGTCCGAGTGCGGAGAGACGGCGACGGTGGGTGAGGCCCGACAACGGGTTCACCTGGTCCATGAATTGCGACAACTGGGAGGTCCCGAAGAACTCCTTGATCGCGGCCACGACGGGGCGGATGTTGATGAGCGTCTGGGGCGTGATGGCCTCGACGTCCTGGGTCGTCATCCGTTCGCGCACGACGCGCTCCATGCGGGACAGACCGATGCGGACCTGGTTCTGGATCAACTCGCCCACCGAGCGGACGCGACGGTTCGCGAAGTGGTCCTGATCGTCGAGGCGGTAGCCCGGTTCCTGCTTGACGAGGTGGAGCATGTACGACACGGCTGCGAGCACCTCACAGCGCGAGAGCACCGAGTGGTCGGCCGATGGCAGGTCGAGCACGGACTCGGGGATGTCGAAGAGTTCCTGCAGCCGGCGCAATTCATCACCGAGCTTGCGGTTCAACTTGTAGCGACCGACGCGGCTCAGGTCGTAGCGACGGTTCTCGAAGAAGGCTCCCTCGAAATAGGCGCGTGCCGCCTCGATACTCGCGGGCTCGCCGGGCCGAGCGCGCTTGTAGATCTCCAGCAGGGCGTCGTCGCGGGAGGTGTTGTTTTGACGCTCCTTGTGCCACTGGTCCTCGAGGAAGTCGAAGTACTGCACGAAGCGATCCAGGAACCCGGGGGCTCCCGCCTGGTCGTAGCCGAGTGCGCGCAGCAGCGTGAAGATGCTCATGCGGCGCTTGCGCGCCACGCGCGTACCGGCGGTGACTCCCTTGCCCGGTTTCTGCTCGACGTCGAACTCGAGCCACTCACCGCGGTACGGGTGGATGGTGCCCTTGACGATCTGTGCCTTCGAGAGGTTGCGGAGACGGAACTTCTCGCCCGGCTCGAAGATCACACCGGGACTGCGGACGAGTTGCGACACGACGACGCGCTCGGTGCCGTTGATGATGAACGTTCCCTTGTCGGTCATCTTCGGGAAGTCACCCATGAAGACGACCTGCTCCTTCACCTCGCCACTCTCGCGGTTCAGGAAAGTCGCGCGCACGAACACCGGCGAGGCAAAGGTCATCTCCTTCTCGCGGCACTCCTCCTCGGTGAACTTCGGTCCGGGGCAGAGGTCCTCGTCGTTCGGATCGAACGACAACTCGAGGCGAAGATCGCCCGAGTAGTCCGTGATCGGCGAGATGTCGCGGAAGGTCTCTGCGAGGCCCTCCCGCATGAACCAGTCGAACGACTCACGTTGCACCGCGATCAGGTCGGGCAGTTCGAGTTGCTCGGCGAGATTCGCGAACGAGTACCGATCATGAGACGCAGAACGAGGTGCCACTGTTACTCCTGGGTTGCCGGTCGGGAGGGAGCGATGCCGAACCCCGGCAGACAAACGCACTGAATTCGGGCAACGCGAAAGCAAGAGGGGCAAGACACGGCGACCGCCAAGACTATCGGGCGATAGGTCGCTGGGGCAACGCCCACAGAGACCCTCCAGCCGGGTCCCCCAACGCCAGGACGGTAGGCGCCGGGGTGGGGGTCCGTCAAGCGGTCGCGACGCAACCGGGTCCGAAACGCCAGGTTCCCCACCGCCTGGGGGCGATGGGGAACGTGTTCGACCGATCCCCCGGGGTCTCCCCCGGCGGGGTCAGGGGGTCGGGCTCACTTGAGCTCGACGGATGCTCCGGCCTCTTCGAGCTTGGCCTTGGCCTTGGCGGCGTCGTCCTTGCTGACCTTCTCCAGGACGGGCTTGGGAGCTCCGTCGACGAGATCCTTGGCCTCTTTCAGACCGAGGCTGGTGAGCTCGCGAACGACCTTGATGACACCGATCTTGGCGGCACCGCCCTCGGTGAGGATGACGTCGAACTCGTCCTTCTCTTCCTCGGCGGCCCCTCCGCCACCGGCGGGTGCACCGGCGACCGCGGCCACGGCCACGGGTGCCGCTGCGGTAACGCCAAACTTCTCCTCGAACGCATCGAGCAGTTCCTTGAGTTCGATGACGGTGAGTGCGGAGATCCCGTCGAGGATCTCTTCCTTGCTGAGAGCCATTGTTTCTTTCCTTTTCTGTTGGTTCTTGTGGTGTTGAGTGTTGTTGGTTGTGTGTGGTTGACGGAGTTGCGGCGTCAGGCCGCGGTCTTCTGGTCGACGAGCGCCTTCAGGCCGTAGGCCATGTTGCGCGGGAGCGCCTGGAGCAGGCCCGCGGTCTTGACGAGCGGGGCCTGCATGAGGCCCGCGAACTGGGCGAGCATGACCTCCCGCGGTGGCAGGTCTGCGAGCATCTCCACGTCGGTGGCGGTGACGGCCTTGCCGGCCACGGCACCTCCGCGGATGACCAGGAGCGGGTTCGTCTTGGCGTATTCCGTCAGGGTCTTGGCCACTGCGGCCACGTCCCCGTCGACGAACGCCAGGGCGGTGGGGCCAGTGAGCAGCGACTCGAGCCCCTCGATGCCCGACTCGCGCGCGGCGAATCGGGCGAGGGTGTTCTTGTACACGCGGTACTCGGCACCCACGCCTCGCAGACTCGTGCGCAGGGAGGCCAGGTTCGGAACGGTGAGGCCGCGGTATTCGGTGACGATCACCGCGGTTGCGCTCTCGAGCTTGCCCCGCACTTCGGCGACGACGGCTTCCTTCTCGGAACGGACAGTTGACATTTCACCTCCTCGGCGTCCTGATCGTTCGCTCGGGGCGCTCGCTTGAACGAACGCCGCGCCGAGCGGATCCGGGATCCGACCGAGTGGAGTCCGCCTCGTCTGGCGGGCTTGGTGCCCCTTAGCCGGCGAACCGGACCGGATGTCTCTGGCGAGGACCGAGAGAAAATGTGTTGTGTCGTCAGGTTAGGGGGACGCCGCCCCCGTCCCACCCCGACGGGGCCGGGAAAAACCGGTCATTCCCCCGGCTTGAGCCGGTTCGAGTCGATCTTCACGCCGGGCCCCATCGTGGTCGACAGGGAGATCTTGCGGAAGTAACGACCCTTGGCGGCGGCCGGCTTGACACGCTGGAGTTCGTCGAGCACGGCACGCAGGTTTGCCTCGAGGTCGGCGGGCGAGAACGACGCCTTGCCCACGCGGACGTGCACGTTGCCGTAGCGGTCGGTGCGGTACTCGACCTTGCCGCCCTTGAACTCGCCCACGGCGCGACCAACATCGGTGGTCACCGTGCCCGTCTTGGGGTTGGGCATCAGACCGCGGGGACCCAGCACGCGACCAAGACGACCGACGAGGGGCATCATGTCGGGCGTCGCGATCGCGAGGTCAAAGTCCATGTTGCCCTTCTCGATCTCTGCAGCGAGATCGTCGGCACCCACGAGGTCGGCACCGGCGGCACGGGCCTCCTGGGCGGCGTCACCCGCGGCGAAGACCGCGATGCGCAGGGTCTTGCCCGACCCCGAGGGCAACGCCACGGTCCCGCGGACACTCTGGTCGGCCTTGCGGGGATCGACTCCGAGACGGACCGCGAGGTCGACCGACTCGTCGAACTTGGCACTCGCCGTCTTCTTCACGATCTCGACGGCCTCGGCGGGCGTGAACTGCGCCTCGCGATCGAAGAGCGCGGATGCAGCCTTGTACTTCTTTGATTCCGGCATGGTTGCCTCCCTCTCCTTGTCTGTGTGGTCCGCCCGGGCGAGGTGATCCCGGGGCGGTAGATCTCTTGTTGTGAGTGTCTGTCTACCGGCTCGCCGGGGCGACTGGTTCAGACAACCTTGAGGCCCATCGAACGGGCGGTTCCCCTCACTTGCTGCTTGGCGGCCTCGAGGTCATAGGCGTTCAGGTCGGGCATCTTGATCTTGGCGACCTCTTCGATGTCGGCCTCGGTGACGGTGCCCGCGACGGTCTTGCCGGGAGTCTGCGAGGCCTTCTCGAGGCCGGCCTTCTGACGGAGAAGCACCGGGGTCGGAGGGGTCTTCAAGATGAAGGTGAAGGAACGGTCCTCGAAGATACTGATCTCCACGGGAATGATCGTCCCCGCCTGCGACTCGGTGGCGGCGTTGTACTGCTTCACGAAATCCATGATCTGGACACCGTGCGGTCCGAGGGCGGTTCCCACCGGCGGTGCGGGGGTTGCCTTGCCGGCCGGGATCTGGATCTTCACGATCGCTGCGAGCTTCTTCTTTGCCATGTGGTTCTCCGAGTGGTGTCGATGCGGGTCAGAGCTTGGTGACCTGGCTGAAGTCCATCTCCACCAGGGTCTCACGACCGAAGATGTTGACGAGGACCTTGAGCTTCATGTGGTCGGTGTTGATCTCGGCGATGGTGCCGTTGAAGTCCGCGAACGGACCCTCCTTCACGCGCACGCTCTCACCGGTCTCGAACTCGACCTTGGGCGCTCGGCGCTTCGGTGCGGCCTCGCCGTCGCCCTTGGCGGTGAGGAAGGTCTCCACCTCGCGGCGTGAAAGAGGAGTCGGCTTTTGTCCGCGGTTCGTCTGACCGACGAAGCCGGTGACGCCGGGGGTGTTGCGGATGCAGAACCACGACGAGTCATCCATCTCGCAGCGCACGAGGATGTAACCGGGGAACACTTTCTTCTGCACGGTCTGCTTGCGACCCTGCTTGAACTCGACCACGTCCTCCATCGGCACGACGATCTCATAGATCGACTCACCCATGTTCATCGACTGGATGCGCGACCTGAGGTTTATCTCGACCTTCTTCTCGTAGCCGGCCTGGGTGTGCACCACGTACCAGCGCCCGGGGCGCGCCCACGGCGGGGTCTCGCGCGGGCCGTCGTCCTCGTCCTCCGGCTCGGCCTCGCCGTCCGGGGCGTCGTCGGAGGTCAGGTCGACCACGACGTCTGGCGCTGTGCCCGCTACGTCGGGGATTTCGGTGTCTGTGGTCTCGTCGCTCATGGTGCCCGTCACTCCTTGTACAGCCAACCGGAGAAGAAGCCGAAAACCGCATCCAGGGCCCCGATGTAGGCGGTGAACACGAGAACCGTGGCCAGGACGATGATCGAGTAGCGCCGCACCTCGGGCCACTTGGGCCAGGCGACCTTCTTCATCTCGTCGCCGACCTCGCGCATGTACTGGCCGGGACCGACACGCTCGCTGCCGCCGCGCTCGCGGGACTGCGGCTGGGTGCGCACGGGGTTGCCCTTGTCGTCGAGGGCACCCATGCGCTTCAGCGCTCGCTTCTGCTCACGATTCAGGTCGGTTGACATGTCGTCTGTGTCTTTCTCGTTGCTTCTCTCGCAGGGCAGGAGGGACTCGAACCCCCGACCGTCGGTTTTGGAGACCGATGCTCTACCAACTGAGCTACTGCCCTCTGCCGCACGACCGTCGGGACGTCTCCGTCCCTCCGGTCAGCGGGTCTCCTTGTGGAGGGTGTGTCGACGATCGCTCGCGCAGTACTTCTTCATCTCGAGGCGCTCACGATCATTGATCTTGGACTTCATCGTGATGTAGTTCCGCTCCTTGCACACGGTGCACTCGAGCGTGATCTTCACCCGCTTGTCGCTCTTTGCCATTGTGTCGTCCCTTCCCGGAGTCTCTCAGTGCGTCACTTGAGGATCTTGATGACGCGGCCAGCACCAACCGTGCGACCACCCTCACGGATCGCGAAACGCAGACCCTCATCCATCGCAATCGGCTTGCCGAGCTCGACCGTCATCGTCACATTGTCACCAGGCATCACCATCTCGGTCCCCGACGGCAGATTGATCGTACCCGTCACATCCGTCGTGCGGAAGAAGAACTGCGGACGGTAATTGTTGAAGAACGGCTTGTGACGACCACCCTCCTCCTTCTTCAACACATACACCTGACCCTCGAACTGGGTGTGGGGAGTGATCGAACCCGGCGCACACAGCACCTGACCACGCTCCACCTCCTCCTTCTTCGTGCCACGCAGCAACGCACCGATGTTGTCGCCCGCCTGACCCTCATCGAGCAACTTGCGGAACATCTCCACACCCGTGCACGTCGTCTTCTGCGTGTCACGCAGACCCACGATCTCGATCTCATCACCGGTGTGCACCTTGCCCTGCTCCACCTTGCCGGTCACCACCGTCCCACGACCCGTGATCGTGAACACATCCTCGATCGGCATCAGGAACGGCTTGTCCAGATCGCGCTTGGGCTCCGGGATCGCCGTGTCGCACGCAGTCATCAACTCCATGACCTTGTCCTGCCACGCAGCATCACCCTCCAACGCCTTCAACGCCGACACACGCACCACGGGCGCGTCATCACCGGGGAACTCGTACTCGTTCAACAAATCCCGGACCTCCATCTCGACCAACTCGAGGAGCTCCTCGTCATCGACCATGTCCGACTTGTTCAACGCCACCACGATGTAGGGAACACCCACCTGACGGGCCAACAACACGTGCTCACGCGTCTGGGGCATCGGACCATCGGTCGCGGCCACCACCAGGATCGCACCATCGACCTGGGCCGCACCGGTGATCATGTTCTTGATGTAGTCCGCGTGACCCGGCATGTCCACGTGCGCATAATGACGCTTCTCGGTCTCGTACTCGATGTGGGCGATCGAAATCGTGATACCACGCGCCTTCTCCTCCGGCGCCTTGTCGATCTGATCGAACGGCATGAAATCCGCCAACCCCCGATCAGCCAACGTCTTGGAGATCGCCGCCGTCAACGTCGTCTTGCCATGGTCGATGTGACCCATCGTCCCGATGTTCACATGCGGCTTGGTGCGCTCGAACTTTGCCTTGCTCACTGTCTTCTCCTGGGGTCTGTCTTGTCTCTTGACTTGTTCTGTTTCGTAGCGGCGATCGGGATCGAACCGATGACCTTCCGATTATGAGCCGGATGCTCTGACCAACTGAGCTACGCCGCCTTGGCGCACTGGTCGCTTTCGACCATCGTGCGCGACCCGCGGGGCAAGCCTGATGGCTGAGCCCTCTGTGGGAATCGAACCCACGACCTTTTCCTTACCATGGAAACGCTCTGCCGACTGAGCTAAGAGGGCGTGCACGACGGGACGAGCCCCTCGAGCCAGACACGAAAGGCTAGCGGTGGGTCGGGCGGAAGCGCCACTAGGTTCTCTGCCCGTGGCAGTCCCGAAACTCCCTGAAATCCGGCATGCGGGACCAGCCGATGCCGAGGCGATACGCGCGATCTACAACTGGGAGGTCGAGAACGAAACGGCCACGTTCGATCTGGTGCCCCGCTCGCTCGAGGACCAGTTGGATTGGCAAGGCGCCCGCAGCGGTGCCTTCTGCGCGTTCGTGGCCGAGTTGGACGGCGAGGTCGTGGGATTCGGGGCTCTGTCCCCCTACAAGGAGCGCCCCGCCTACCGGACCACGGTCGAGAACTCGGTCTACGTCCGCCGCGACCTCGCCCGCCGCGGTGTGGGTCGCGCGATCCTGGGACATCTCCTCCTCACCGCCGCCGACGGTGGATTCCATTCGGTGATGGCGCGGATCACGACTCTGTCCGAGGCCTCCATCGCACTCCATTCGGCGATGGGCTTCGAGTTGGTGGGGATCGAGCGCGAGGTCGGGCGCAAGTTCAACAAATGGCTCGATGTCGCGTTGATGCAGTACCTCGTGCCCTGAGAGGAGCCAGCCACCCGGGCCCACTCGGTGCCGACACAGCATTCGACCCCGTCGGCGCACCGACGGGGTCGAACACGGGTTGGGCTGTTCGGCTTTCGCCGTTTGCTCCACGGATTTCTCCGTGGTGGGCCGGGGGGGATTCGAACCTCCGTAGGCAGTGCCGGCAGATTTACAGTCTGCTCCCTTTGGCCGCTTGGGTACCGACCCGTGCGGAGATCGCCCCGCGCGGACTCCCTAGGTTAGCGGTGGCGTTAGCCTTCCACCTCATGCCGTCGTTCGATGTCGTCTCGGAAGTGGACCGTCAGGAACTTCGCAACGCCGTCGACCAGGCCCAACGGGAGATGGCGAATCGCTTCGACTTCAAGGGGACCGACTCCTCGATCGAGCAGAACGAACTCGTGATCACGATCCGCACCATCTCCGAGGACAAGGCGCGCGCGGTGCGCACGCTTCTCGAGGAGAAATTCGTGAAGCGTGGACTCTCGCTGAAGGGCATCGAGTGGGGCAAGTTCGAGCAGGCCTCCGGCGACACGGTGCGTCAGGTGGTCACGATCAAGGTCGGCATCTCCTCGGACAAGGCGCGCGAGATCAACAAACTCGTCAAGGAGAAGGCGCCCAAGGGCATCTCGAGCCAGACACAGGGCGAGCAGGTGCGCATCACGGGCAAGAAGCGTGACGATCTGCAAGCAGTGATCGCGCTCCTCAAGGGCAGCGACCTCGGCATTCCACTGCAATTCGAGAACTTCCGCGACTGACCCCACCGGACACACTCCCGGCACGGCTCCAGTCGACCGGATGGGTGACGTGGCGCGGACGTGGCGGATCGACGGTCTGCTCGGAGGCCTCGGCGGCGCGGTGTTCGTCGCTCTCGTGTCCCGAGCGGGTCAGTCCTCGGTCGGCGCCTCGGCGGCGCGCTTCTGCAGTTCGTTCACCACGCTCGCATCGGCGAGGGTCGTGGTGTCACCGAGGTTGCGCCCCTCGGCCACGTCGCGCAGGAGCCGCCGCATGATCTTGCCGCTCCGCGTCTTGGGCAGATCAGGGGTGAAATAGATCGTCTTGGGCTTGGCGATCGCGCCGATCTCGCGTGCGACATGGTTGCGCAGGTCCTGCTCGTCGGCCGAGGCTCCGCCCACGAGGGTGACGTAGGCGATGATGGCCTGCCCGGTGGTGGCGTCGTTCGCCCCCACCACGGCGGCCTCGGCGACGGACGGGTGCGACACGAGCGCCGACTCCACCTCGGTGGTCGAGATGCGGTGGCCCGACACGTTCATCACATCGTCGACGCGACCGAGCAACCACAGATAGCCCTCGTCGTCGAGCTTGGCGCCGTCACCGGCGAAGTACCGGCCGGCGAACCTGCTCCAGTACGTGTCGGTGTAGCGCTGTGGATCACCCCAGATCCCGCGCAGCATCCCCGGCCACGGGTGGGTGAGCGTGAGATAGCCACCGCCCTTGGTGACGATGCGGCCCTCATCATCGAGCACCTCGGCACCGACACCGGGCAGGGGGAATGTGGCCGAGCCGGGCTTGGTGGTGGTGGCACCCGGGAGCGGCGAGATCATGATGCCGCCCGTCTCGGTCTGCCACCAGGTGTCCACGATCGGGCACCTCCCGCCACCGATGTGCTCGTGGTACCACATCCAGGCCTCGGGGTTGATCGGCTCGCCCACGCTCCCGAGCAGGCGCAACGACGAGAGATCGTGCTTGGCGGGTTCCTCGATCCCCCACTTCATGTAGGTGCGGATCGCCGTCGGTGCGGTGTAGAAGATCGTGACCCCGTACTTCTCGACGATCTGCCACATGCGATCGTTCCCCGGATGATTGGGCACACCCTCGTACATCACCTGTGTCGCACCGTTGGAGAGCGGTCCATAGACGATGTAGCTGTGACCGGTCACCCAACCGACATCTGCGGTGCACCAGTAGACATCGGTCTCGGGGTGGATGTCGAACACGTACTTGTGGGTGTAGGTCACGTGCGTGAGGTAGCCGCCCGTGGTGTGCATGATCCCCTTTGGCTTGCCGGTGGTGCCCGACGTGTACAGCAGGAAGAGGAGTTGCTCGGCGTCCATCGGCTCGGCGGGGCACACGGGATCGGCACCGGCCATGAGGTCGTGCCACCAATGGTCGCGGCCCCGTGTCATCGGCACCTCAATGCCTCCACGACGCACTACGACGACAGCGGTGATCGAGGGGGTGTCGCGCAGGGCCTCATCGGCCTGGGGCTTGAGCGGGAAGACCTCCCCACGACGCCATCCACCGTCGGCAGTGACGAGCACCTTGGCCTCGGCGTCGTTGATGCGGTCTGCCAGCGCCTGGGAGGAGAACCCACCGAAGACCACGGAATGCGCGGCTCCGATCCGTGCGCACGCCAGCATCGCCACGGCCGCCTCCGGGATCATCGGGAGGTAGATGTTGACGCGGTCCCCACGACCGACCCCGAGACCCTTCAGGACGTTGGCGAACCTCTGCACCTCGTCGAGAAGCGCCGCATAGGTCACGGTGCGCGTGTCGCCCGGTTCCCCCTCGAAATGCAGGGCGACCTTGTCGCCGCGACCGGCCAGGACGTGGCGGTCGAGACAGTTCCACGACACGTTCAACTTCCCGCCGATGAACCACTTCGCGAAGGGGAGCTCCCATTCGCACACCGTGTGCCACGGCTCGGTCCACTCGACGAGCTCGGCGGCCTGACGCGCCCAGAAGGCCTCGTAGTCGGTGTTCGCCTCGTCGTAGAGGTGCGTTCCCACGACATGGGCGTCCTTCTTGAACGACTCGGTCGGAGGAAACTTCCTCCTCTCGAGCAGTAGGTCGTCGATGGCATCGTGCTTGTCGGACATGTCGAACCCCCCGTGTGACCCCGACGCTAGTGGGCGGGGAACCCCGTCCCGAAGGGCGGGAGCGAGAAGAATGTCCCGATGAGCACGAGTGGCCCCGCCACCAATTCAGCAGCCGACACATCCGGTCGGTTCGGCCCGGTCGAGTGGGGCATGACGAGCGCAGTCGCGATCACCTGGGGAGCATCGTTCCTGTTCATTGCCATCGCGATCGACCACGTGTCGATCGCCGTGGTCCCCATGGCACGGCTCGCCTTCGGTGCGACCGCACTCGCACTCTTCCCCGCGGCCCGCAAGAGGATCCCCCGCTGCGACATCGGTCGGGTGGCCGTTCTCGGTTTTGTCGCGATGACGATCCCGTTCCATCTTTATCCGATCGCCGAACGGACAGTGTCGTCGTCGATCGCGGGGATGATCAACGGATCGATCCCCGTCACCACCGTGGTCGCAGCAGCGATCCTCACCGGCACGCTTCCCTCGAGGAAACGCATCATCGCGGTCCTTGTCGGATTCCTCGGCATCGTGCTGATCTCGGTCGGCTCAGTAGGCGACGGCAAGGGTGCGTCGGTCCATGGTGTGCTGTTCCTTCTCGTGGCGACGTGCTGCTACGCCTTCACGAGCATCCTGTCGCGCGATCTGCAGATGCGCCACGGCACCCTGACCGTGCTGCTGTGGCAGGAGTTGTTCGCCCTCGCCTTCTCGCTGCCCTTCGGGATCCCGGCACTGGCGGCGAGCGGGTTCGACTGGTCGGCGGTGGCGGCCCTGTTCGCCCTCGGCGCGTTCGGGACGGGATTCGCCTACGTGATGTACGGGATGTTGCTGGTCCGCGCGGGCGCCGTGCGCGGGGTGGTCGGGGTCTTCTTCACCCCGATCGTGGCGGTGATCCTCGGTGTCGTCTTCCGCGGCGAGTCGGTGACCCTGCCCGCGGTCGTGGGGATGTGCGTGGTCATCTCGGGGGCGTGGCTCACCTCGATCCCGGATTGAACCCTGGTCGCGGCCTGATCCCGGGTCATCCGACCTGCCATTCGATCACCATGAAGCCACCGAGCCCCGAGGCATCGAGCAGGGCCTCAGACTCGCTCACCCGGCTGCGCATCCGCATCGAGTCGAGCGTCGGTGCCGCCGCCGACGCCTCCCACGCGCGCTTGCCCTCAACGACGAATTCGTCGATCCCCCACTTCTGGAGGAACTGAGCCTGCGTGCGCACCGCATCCGGCTCTCGCACAGCGACCAGCTGATCGATGCAGACCTGGGCGGTGATGTCCTGGCTCCCCGGCTCGCGGAGATAGTGGGCACCGCGTTCGTGACCGCGATAGGTGCGCAACCACTCCCTCCATGGCGAGACAGCGACCTCGGCGGTGAGCGCGGAGCAGTAGTCGATCACGACCACACGACCGCGCCCGAGAGAACCCAGAGTCGACGCCAACCACTCGCGGGCTGCATCCTGGAGTGGTGCCCTCGCACCATGGGGGGCTCCCGCTGGCAGGAACACCGACGTCTCGACGGCGCCCAGGACCTCGGCGAAGTCCTCGCCCCGTGCGGTGACGAACGCCTCGCGCCAACCGTCATCGAGCACGAACAACCGGAATGCGAGGTTGTCGAGCAACTCGTTGGCGATCACGACACCGCAGTCGATGTGCGCTGGCATCGTCGCCACCGACTCCACCCCCTCGGGGTGCATCGCGCGCTGGGTGCTGCTGGATTCGACCGCGATGTAGCGACCCCTCTCCAACCATCCCGGACGCGCGGAGATGACCGACCGGGCGAGGGTGCCCGGTCCTGCCCCGGCGTCGACAACGGTGAACCCATCGGGTCGGCCCAGACGTTCCCATTCGGCATCGAGTGCGCGCGCGATGACAGCGCCAAAGAGCGGGCCGACCTCGGGCGAGGTGAGGAAGTCGCCGCGTCGACCCGCGCGACCTCCGGAGGAGTAGAAGCCGTGCTCGCCGTAGAGGGCGAGGTGCATGAAGTCCGCGAACGAGACGCGACCGCCGCGTGCAGCAATCAGGACGCGGAGCTCGTCAGCCGCCGACGACACCGGCGAGACCCGCGAGGTCACCGAAGCGCACGACGAGACCCGGCAGTGCACCGAGCACCAGCGTGAGACCCGCGGTGATCGCGAGCGCCACCGCGATCGCGGGGCGCACCTCGATCGGTGTGGTGTCGCCGTCCGGAGCGGGCTTCATCCACATCTCGCGCATCACCTTGCCGTAATAGCCGAACGCGACGGCCGAGTTGATGCCACCGATCACCGCGAGGGCATAACCCCACCCCGTCCCGGCCGAGATCAACGCCTGGAACGCGGCGAACTTGCCGAACCAGCCACCCACCGGTGGGATGCCGGCGAGCGATGCGAGGAAGATCGTCATCAGGGTCGCGAGCCCCGGTGCGTACCCGAAGAGACCGCCGTAGGAGGAGATCTCCCCGCTGCGGGTCTTGCGGGCCACCGCGATCACGATCGCGAAGGTGCCGAGGTTGGTCGCCGCGTACAGCAACAGGTACGTCACGATGGCGCGAAGGGCCTGACCCGATGCGGCCGACTCCCCCGCCACCGCCAGCGGCATCAGGATGAAACCACCCTGGGCGACACTCGAGTACGCGAGCATTCGCACGATGTTGGTCTGGCGCAGGGCAACGACGTTGCCGACCGTCATTGTCAGGGCCGCGAGCACCCAGAACACCGGCTGCCACACGTCCTTCAGACCGGGCACCGCGGTGAACACCACGGTCACGATCGCCACGAACCCCGCCGCCTTGGAGGCGACCGAGAGGAACGCGGTCACCGGGGTCGGTGCACCCTGGTAGGTGTCGGGCGCCCAGGTGTGGAACGGCACGGCCGACACCTTGAAGGCGAATCCCACGATCACGAAGAGGACCGCGAGAGAACGGATCGCGGTGACCTCGCCCACGAGCGCGTCACCGATGTCGACGAGGAGCGTGGACCCCGTGATGCCGTAGAGGAGCGACATGCCGTAGAGGAGCACCGCGGAGGCGAACACCCCCAACAGGTAGTACTTGATGCCGGCCTCGTTCGACAGGGGATCGCGCTTGCGCCACGCGGCCATCATGTAGGCCGGGATCGACAGGAACTCGAGTGCCACGAAGACACTGACGAGATCCCGGCTCGAGGCCATCATGACCATGCCGAGCAGGCTCGAGAGCATGAGGAACCAGAACTCGCCGAAGTGGTAATCACCGTCGCGCAGGTAGTCGGCCGACAACAGGACGACGACGTACCCGGCGAGCAGGAAGAGCCCCTTGATCACGAGCGAGAAGTCATCGATCACATAACGACCGTCGAACATCACCCGGGGCCCGTCGGAGAGGGCGAGGGTCAGCACCGGTATGAACGCCGCCAGAAGGCTCGTGCTGGCGAGCGGGCTGATCAGTGACTTGCGATCCTCGCGGAGGAACAAATCTGCGAGCAGCACCACCACGATCCCAGCCGCGAGGACGATCTCGGGCGCGAGTGCGTGGTAGTCGATCGTGGGCGCGGCCCACTCGGTGACGGCGGTGAGGAACGACACTGCTCAGCCCCCGTTGAAGACCCTCATCGTGACGCCGACTGCAGGATCGAGCACCTTGAACATCAACTGCGGGTACACACCGAAGACGAGGATCGACACGAGCAGCGGCGTCCATGCGATCCACTCGTACACCCCCACATCGTGGAGGTCGTGGTGATCATCGGGTGTGCCGTCACCATGACCCGAGAACTCGGCTGTCGGCTCGCCGAAAGCCGTGCGCTGGTAGAGCCACAGCAGGTACGCCGCGGCGAACACGGTTCCGATCGCGGCGACCACCATGTACGTGCGGAAGGTCTCGGCAGGCAGCCCCTCGGCCGGCTGGTATGCCGAGAGGATCGCGGGGAACTCACCCCAGAACCCAGCCAGTCCGGGCAGACCGAGCGAGGCCATCGCACAGAACCCGAGGATCCAACCGAGCCGCGGCATCTGGGTGAGCATCCCGGAGAGGCGCTTGATCTCGAGCGTGTGGTACCGCTCCTTGACGCTGCCCGCCACGAAGAACAGCATCCCGGTGATGAGACCGTGGGCGACCATCCCGAATATCGCGGCGTTCACGCCGAACTCGGTGAGAGTCGAGATGCCGAGCATCACGAAGCCCATGTGCGCCACGGAGGAGAAGGCGATCAGGCGCTTCATGTCCGTCTGGGCGAGACAGCCGAAGGCTCCATAGATGATGCCGATCACCGCGAGCAGGCCGATCCACGGTGCCCACTCGCGTGCCGCGTCGGGAAGGACCGGGATCGCGATGCGCACGAAACCGTAGGTTCCGAGCTTCAGCAGGATCGCCGCGAGGATCACCGACCCCTGCGTGGGTGCCTGCGTGTGGGCGTCGGGGAGCCAGGTGTGGAACGGGAACATCGGGACCTTCACCGCGAACCCGATGAACATGCCCGCGAAGATCCAGATCTGGGTGTTCTTCGCGATCGCGCCGCCATTCTCGACGAGATACGGGATCGCGAAACTCTCGGCACCGGTCTTGAAGAAGAGCGCCAGGAACGACACCAGCATGAGGGCCGACCCGAACATCGTGTAGAGGAAGAACTTGAGAGATGCGTACTGGCGCTGCTCACCCCCCCAGACCCCGATCATGAAGTACATCGGCAGCAGGACGAGCTCGAAGAAGACGAAGAAGAGCACGAGGTCCCGCGCGACGAACGAGCCTGCCATGCCGGTTTGGAGGACCAGCATCAGGATGAAGAACGCCTTCGGGTTTCCGGGCGAGGGCACGTGGTCCCACGAGTAGATCATCACGAGCAGCGTGATGGCCATGGACAGGAGGTAGAGCGGGAGGCTGATCCCGTCGAGGCCGACGTAGTAGGTGGACTTGATGACCGGGATCCACTCGACGTTCGCCACGAACTGCATCTCGCCGGCCTTGCCGTAGTCGAACAGCACCAGGGTCAGCACGCCCACCACGAGGGTGGCGGCCGCCGTGGCGATGCCGATCGCCTTCGATGTTGCCTCCTCGGCCTTCGGCACGAAGAGCATGAGCAGGACTCCGACGAGCGGGAGGAACGTGCCCACTGTGAGAATCCAGTTGTTGTCGCTCAGGACTTGCATTCCAATCGCTCCCTCACGTGTTGATGATCACGAGCACGAGGCCACCCACCGCGGCTGCACCGAAGAGCAGCGCCCCGTACTGACTGACTTTGCCCGACTGGACGGGCTGGAGGGCCCGTCCCGCGCCTTGTGCCCCCGCACCCGAGGCGTTCACCGCTCCGTCGACGAGGCGCTGGTCGATGTTCTTGTAGACCCACCCGGCGATCCGCTTGGCTGTGGTGCCCACCCCGTTCACCGCGGCGTCGATGACGCGCTGGTTGAACCAGTACGCCGCGCGGGCGACGGGGCCTGCGAGCGTCCGCACGATCACGTTCTCGTACACATGGTCGAGGTAGTACTTGTTCACCAGGAACCGGTGCCCCGCCCTGGCCGCACCGTTGCGCGATGTCAGACCCACGAGAGGGCCCGCCCTGCGGCCGTACAACTGGACGCAGAGGAACCAACTCGCGATCATGCCCGCGAACACCAGCACCAACGAGACCGCCGCCTTCGACCACTTGAACTCGGCGTGCTTGACATAGGGCGCCGGGCACACACCGCCCTCGGGCTTCTCGCTGCCGCAGGGCGAGGAATGCTTGCCCTCCTTGCCCTCTTCCCCGCCGGCGGCGAGGCGTGACTCGCCGGGGCCACCGACGACACTGGCGATGCCCGTCGCGCTCACGACCTCGGCCCGGGGTTCGACCCACTTCTTGAAGTTCTCCCACGAGTGGCCGAAGGGGACGGCGTTCAGCAGCCCCGAACCGATCGCGAGGGTGGCCAGGATCACTAGCGGGATGGTGATCAGCGGACCCGACTCGCGCGGTCCGTGGCCCGCATCACCGTGATGGTCACCGTGGTGGTCGCCGTGGTGCACACCGGCGGCCGCGCCGCGCGGCTCGCCGAAGAAGGTGAGATAGGTCGCACGCGTCATGTAAGCGGCCGTCATGAACGCACCGGTCAGACCCACCCACATGAACGCGGTGTAGCCCGCGTGACCGACGTTGTCGATGATCTCGTCCTTCGAGAAGAAGCCAGAGAACGGGAACACACCCATCAGGGCGAGCGTTGAGACCACCCAGGTCGCGAAGGTGACCGGCATGTGCTTTCGCAGTCCGCCCATGTCCTTCTTCATGTCGAAGGAGTGGTGCGATGCGCTGTGGCTGATCGACCCCGCACCCAGGAACAGGCACGCCTTGAAGAACGCATGGGTGAAGATGTGGAACACCGCGGGCAACCAGGCACCCGCGCCGAGCCCCATCATCATGTAGCCGAGCTGTGAGACGGTCGAGTACGCGAGAACTTTCTTGATGTCGTCCTGCACGAAGGCGAGTGCGGCCGCGATGATGATCGTGACACCCCCGATCAACACGATCAGGTTCAGACCCGAGCCGTAGATGTCCATGCCCTCGAAGAACACCGGGTACAGGCGGGCCACGAGGAAGACGCCAGCCACCACCATCGTCGATGAATGGAGCAGCGACGAGACCGGTGTCGGACCGGCCATCGCATCCGGCAACCAGGTGTGCAGCGGGAACTGACCCGACTTGCCGATGCAGGCGATGAAGAGCGCGATCGCCCCGACGGTGATCGCCGTCGTGCTCCCCTCGCCGGAGAGCGCCCACGCCGAGAGACCCCGGATCGAGAATCCGGACACTCCGAGGGTCTTCTGGGTCCAGTCGTTGGCCGCGAAGAACAGGAGTGAGGTGCCGGCGAGGAGTCCGACGTCGCCGGTCCGGGTGGTGAAGAACGCCTTGAGTGCGGCGCGCGAATTCGCGCTGTCCTCCCACCAGTGCCCGATCAGCAGGAACGAGCAGAGACCCATGATCTCCCAGCCGAGGATCAACTGGATCATGTTCTCGGCCACGACCATGTTGAGCATCCCCGCGGAGAACAGGGTCAGTGCACCGAAGAAGTGCGTGTACCGGCGGTCGCCGTGCAGGTACTCGACCGAGTAGATCTGCACGAGGGTGGAGATGAACGCCACGACGAGGAGCACGACCACCGAGAGACCGTCGACGTGCTGGCCGATCCCGAAGTGGACCCCCCCGTTCTGCCACCAGGTCCAGGTGCGCACCACCGGCGGCACGTGGGTGTACTCCGACACCGCGTTCACGCGCCCGATCCACTGCATCCCCGCCATTGCCGAGAGCACGAGGGCGCCCACCATCGAGGCGATGCCGAACTCGGCACCCTTGCGGGGCATTCTCTTGCCGAAGAAAATGATGAGCACGAAAGCAACCGCTGGAACGACCGGGATCAACCAGGCGTTCTCGAGGAACCACCCCGACTCGAGCACGACCTCGGTGGTCTCCGACGCTGCGACGACCACGGCTCAACCCCTCATTTCCGACAGTTCGTCGAGGGCGATGGAACGGCGGTTGCGGTACATCAGCAGGACCATCGCGAGCCCGACACCCACCTCGGCCGCGGCGACCGCGATCACGTAGAGGGCGAACGTGTGCCCGTCGGCGTTGCCGTTGCGCATCGCGAACGCAAGGAGGTTGATGTTGACCGAGTTCAGGATCAGCTCGATCGACATCAGCACGAGCACCGCATTCTTCCGGGCGATCACCCCGTAGACGCCGATGCAGAACAGGATCGCCGAGAGAAAGAGGAACTGATTCAGCAGCATCGTCAGTCCCTCCTCGCGAGCACGATGGCACCGATGACGGCCGCCAGCAGCACGAACGACAGCGCCCAGAACGGGAGCAGATAGGGACCGAAAATCTGGTCGGAGACCACGGCGGTGTCCATCGGTGCGACGTCGACCGGCATGCGCTCCGAGCCGAACCCATCGTTCAGTGCGATCACCAACGTGACGAGGAGGAGGACCGACACCGGGATCCCGAGGAACCATCCCTTGTTGTTCAGCTCACGCTCGGCACCGATCTTGGCGCGCGTGAGCATGACACCGAAGAGGAACAGCACCATCACCGCTCCGACGTAGACGAGCACCTGCGTGAGGGCGACGAACTCGGCCGCGAGGAGCACGAACTGGGCGGCGGCGCCGGAGAGCACCACGACCAGCCACAGTGCGGCGTGGACGACGTTGTTGGTCGTGACGACGCGCAGTGCACCGAGCACCATGACCGCCGCGATGAGGTAGAAGCCCACGTTCTGTGCCACGAGCAGATCGGCGGACGGAGTCACTTCTTGCCCTTCTTGTCGGCACCGACCTCCAGATCCGGTGCCTCGGGCACCGTCTCCATCCACTCGCCGAGCTTGGACTTGTCGTGCAACAGGTCGGCGATGCGGGGCTCGGAGTACTCGTACTCGGGGCTCCAGAAGAGCGCATCGAACGGGCACACCTCGACGCAGATTCCGCAGTACATGCACAGCGCGTAGTCGATGTCGAACCGGTCGAGCTTGTTGACCTTCCTCGGCGCCCCGCCCGCGCGCCGGGGCGGTGCGAGTTCCTTGTGACCCTCGATGTAGATGCACCAGTCGGGGCACGAACGCGAGCACAGCATGCACGAGGTGCAGTTGCCCTCGTGCAGTGCGATGACCCCACGGGCCCTGATGGGCGGAGTCTCCTTCTCGTGCGGGTACTGCACCGTCGCGGCACCGTCGGTGGCCGTGCGCACGAGCGTGGAGAACGTCACTCCGAGACCCTTGAGGAGACCGGGGACCTTGGGCTTGGGCATCAGAACGCCACCTTCAGTACGGCCGTCACCATGATGTTGGCGAGCGAGATCGGGATCAGCACCTTCCAGGCGAAGCGCTGCAGCTGATCCTCGCGGAAACGCGGGTAGGAGAAACGCACCCACATCACGAAGAACACCACGATGATCATCTTGGTGAACAGGATGAGCGGGCCGACCACGTTCATCCAGTTGTCCACGTCATCGATGGCGGTCCAACCGAACCAGGCGAAGGGAACCCCCCACCCACCGAGGAACAGGACCGAGGCGATCATCGAGAAGACACCGGCGGTCGCGAACTCACCGATGAAGAAGATGAGGAACCGGAATCCGGAGTATTCGGTCATGTACCCCGACACCAGTTCGGACTCCGCGATCGGCATGTCGAAGGGAGTCTGGGTGAGCTCGGCCTGCACCGCGATCATGAAGATGAGGAACCCGACGAATTGCGTGAGCAGGAACGGGTTGCCGAGCCCGTCCCAGCCGAAGATCTCGCCTGCGTTCTGCGCCACGACGATCTTCTGCAGGTTCATCGTCCCTGCCTGGATCACCACGCCGATCACCGCGAGCACCATCGGCAGTTCGTAGGCGATCAGCTGACCGGCGGCGCGGAGTCCGCCAAGCAGCGAGTACTTGTTGGCGCTGGACCATCCCGCGATCAGGATCCCGAGGACCGACACCGACGACACGGCGAGTGCGTAGAAGATCCCACCGTCGAAGTCGGTGAACCACGCGTCGGGGCCGAAGGGGACGACGGCGACCAGCAGGAACGTGCTCGCGAGCACCACGAGCGGGGCGATCTTGAAGATTCGGGCCTCCGGCTGGGCGTTCGTGGGGACGATGTCCTCCTTCTGCAACCACTTGCCGACTTCGGCGAACAACTGCAACGAGCCGTAGGGACCGGCCTCCATCGGCCCGAGACGCGACTGCATGAACGACATCATCTTGAACAGGAAGAGGTACACGACGGTGCCCGCGGGCAGAAGCACGGCCACCAGTCCACCCAGCACGCGCAGGAGCGACTCGGCCCAGTAGGCCAGTTCCACGCCGACCATCAACGGTCGATGTCCCCGAGGATGAAATACAACGAGGCCAAGATCGTGATGATGTCGGGCACGTAGACACCACGCAGCACCCACGGCACGATCGAGATGTTGTTGAACGAGGCCGAGCGGATCTTGACACGGAACGGTCCGAGGTCACCCTTGGACACGACGTAGTAGCCCATCTCACCGAGCGGATTCTCCGTGGAGACCCAGGCCTCACCCTCGGGCACCTTGATGATCTTGGGGACCTTGGTCATCACCGGTCCGGCCGGGATCGTGTCGAGCAATTGGTCCACGATCTTGGTCGACTCGCGCACCTCCTGCAGGCGCACCCAGCACCGGGCGAAAGAGTCGCCGTCGGGATGCGTCCAGACCTTCCAGTCGGCCTTGTTCCACGCCATCGGGAGGTCCTGGTCGCGGCGCAGGTCCCATTCGACACCACTGGCGCGCAGGTTCGCTCCCGACAATCCGTAACTGAGCGCCACGTCCCGCGGGATCACACCGACGCCGCGCGTGCGCGATTGGAAGATCTCGTTGCCGAAGAGCAGGCTCTCGATCTCGTCGCAGAACCGACGCAGTTTCACCATCACGGTGCGGGTCTCGTCGATGAACCCGGCCGGCAGGTCGTCCTTGAGTCCGCCGATGCGGTCGAAGTTGGGATGGAACCGACCGCCGGTCGCGGCCTCGATCAGATTCAGCACGTACTCGCGGTCGCGGAACGCGAAGAACACCGGGGTCACCGCACCCAACTGCACGCCGAGGTCCCCGAGGAACAGCGACACGTTGGCGATGCGCGACAATTCGAACAGGATCGTGCGGATGTGCTGGGCGCGAGGTGGCGCCTCCACACCCATCAGTTTCTCGGCCGCCAGGATGAAGGGCACCTCGTTGGCGAACGATCCGAGCCAGTCGATCCGGTTGATGAGGGCGGTCACCTGCGGGAATGTCCGCACCTCGGTGAGCTTCTCGTAGCCACGATGCATGTACCCGGCCACGGGCTCGGCCCACACCACCTGCTCACCATCGAGACGCGCCACGATGCGCAGGGTGCCGTGGGTTGCGGGGTGCTGTGGCCCGATGTTGAGGGTCATGCCCTCGGTCTCGAGCTCGACGTTCACGCGTGCGTCGGCGGCCTGGGCCGCGATGTAGCTGAGCTGCTGGCGATCACCGAGCATCGTCATGATGCATCGTCCTCTCCGTTTGAATCCTCTCCCGGCAACGGCTCGACATCGACGATCCCCGGCCAGGGCTTCACCATGCGCGCGAGCAATGGGAAGTCCTTGCGGAGGGGGTGGCCCTCGAAGTCGGTCGGCAGGTACATGTTGCGCAGGTCGGGGTGACCGTCGAAGGAGATCCCGAACATCTCGTGCGTCTCGCGCTCGTGCCAGTTCGCGCCTGCGAACACCGCCGAGATCGACGGCACCGACATCGACTCGGGGACATCGGTCTTGATGGTGACCCCGACGGTCTCGCAGGGCTTGACGAACCGCGCGAAGACCTGGAACCTCGACTCGCCACCCGCGTACCCCTGGCGGATCGTCATGTCGCGCTCGACAGCCGGCTCGGTCGGGTCGTCCTCACCCTTTCCGTAGGGCGAGGGCATCCAGTCGATCGCGGACAAGAAGCAGAAATATCCGTAGCCGAGCGACTTCAGCGTCTCGACGGTCGTGCGCCAGGCCGTGGCGTCGACGCGCACCCAGATGTCGTCCCCTGGCTTGAGGAGCGAGTCGCGCACGGCGTCCCCGAGCGCACCGGTCACCTCGGCGAGCGCGGCCGCACGGACATCGTCGCGCACCTCTGCGGTGGTCTCAGTCGACGACAACGGGAACACCGCCCTTCTCCGCCGACGAGCCGTCCACGGCCGACATCGGCCGGGTGCCCTCGCCTCGCCAACGCGCGCCCATGTCCTCGTTCTTGATGCGTTGCTGGAGCAGCACGATCCCCTCGAGGAGCGCCTCGGGTCTCGGGGGACAACCGGGCACGTAGACATCGACGGGGATGATCTGGTCCACCCCCTTGGTGACCGAGTAACTGTCCCAGTACGGGCCGCCGCAGTTGGCGCACGAGCCCATCGAGATCACGTACTTGGGTTCGGGCATCTGCTCGTACAGACGCTTGATCGCCGGTGCCATCTTGTCGGTGACCGTTCCCGAGATGACCACCAGGTCGGCCTGACGCGGGGATGCCGGCAGTGGGATGACGCCGAGGCGCATCACGTCGTAGCGGGGGGACCCGAAGGCCGCACCCATCTCGATCGCACAGCACGCGAGTCCCCATTGGTACACCCACAGGCTGTAGGAGCGCCCGAGGTTGAACAATGACGTCAGCGGCTTGGGCAGCCGTCCGCGATCAACGAGTCCCATGTCCAGATCTCCCTGTCAGACCCACCGCAGGACGCCCTTGCGCCACGCATAGATCAGGCCGAGCAGCAGGATCGCCACGAAGATGCCCATCTCGACGAGACCGAAGCCGCCGTAGCGCTCCAGCTGGGTCGCCCACGGAAAGATGAACACGGCCTCCACGTCGAAGATCACGAAGAGCAGCGCGAAGACGTAGTAGCGGATCTGGCTCTGCGACCAGCCCTCGCCGACCGGATCGACTCCCGACTCGTATGTGGTCAACTTCTCGCGGGTGGGTCGGCTCGGCCGGAGAAGGGCCGAGAGCCCAAGGAGCAGGCCCGCCAAGAGGAAGGCGGCGAGACCGAACCACACCACGGTGAGATACGACCTGAGAAAGGGGGACATGGGTTACAAAACTACTACGGGGCCTGAATGGAGCCCCAACTTCGGGCCCGGACGGGGCTCATGAGCCCTTGTGAGGTTCGCCACAACGCCACCGGCAGAGCGGGCGATCAGTCCCGGTGGTGATCGTTGTGAACGGTTCGACGGACCCGCCGTCCCGCGACTAGCGGCCGAATCCGGCGGTCTCGAGCACCCATGTCATGAGTGCGTCGCAGCGACGCCGGGCCGAGTCCAATTCTCGACGCGTCTCGCCCAGCAACGTCGCGACATCGGTGCCCACCACCGCGAGCTCGTCGGCACCCTCGTCGCGCGACCACTGCGCCACGATGGACTCCGTTGCCTCGGGATGGAACTGCAGACCCACGCTGCGGTGATGCACGAAGGCCTGGGGGCCGACCTCGGACTGCGCGAGGAGGGTCGCACCCGAGGGCACCGTGAAGGCGTCGTAGTGCCACTGCATCCAGGGTCCCTCGAACATCGCGGCTGGTGCGCCGGTCCCCGACTCGAGTGCCGGGTCCACCGTGCACCACCCGATCTCGGCCCTCGCTGCACGCGACACGGTCCCACCCAGGACCGTGGAGAGTTGCTGGGCGCCGAAACAGATCCCGAAGACCGGCACTGCCGCATCGAGAGCGGCGCGGATCAACCTCTGCTCGGCGAGCACCGGGACCGCGACATCATCCCAGTACGTGCTCCATCCGGACCCGAGAGACACCACGAGGTCGGCACCCTCGAGATCGGGTTCGTCGGTGTCACGCGGCCACGCAGAGTGCGACTCGCGGATGCGCTCGGTGAACGACCAGCCCAGGCGACGCATCGCGTGCCCGACGAGACCAGGATCGGTGTCCCCTGCGTTTCCGATGAGAATTGCGCGCACGACCACTACCGTAGGGGGTGTGCCCAAGAGCCCCGTGAGTTCCGCCGAGATGGCCTCGGCGCGTGCAGCGGGAGCCGACGTCGTCAAGCGCACCCCCGTGGTGGACTCGGCCGCGCTGTCGGAGCGATGCGGTGGAACAGTGGTCCTGAAGGCGGAGAACCTCCAGCGCACCGGCTCGTTCAAGATCCGCGGAGCGATGGCCAAGATCGCCTCGCTCGGGTCGGGCGCCGCGCGCGGCGTGGTGGCAGGAAGTGCGGGGAACCATGCACAGGCCCTCGCCTTCGCGGCACGACACCACGGGATCCCCTGCGAGATCTTCGTGCCGGCCGGTGCATCACTGTCGAAAATGGCCGCTGTGCGCAGCTACGGTGCGACGCTCACCGAGGGTGGTGATTCACTCACCGACGCCGTCGCGATGGCATGCCAGAGAGCCGAGTCGACCGGGATGCAGTTCTGCCATCCCTACGATGATCCCGTGGTGGTGGCGGGCCAGGCCACGCTCGGGCTCGAGTTGTTCGAGGACATCGCCGAACTCTCCACCGTCATCGTGCCTCTCGGGGGCGGAGGCCTCACCGGGGGCGTCGCGGTCGCGTGCAAGAGTGCGGATCCCCGCATCAGGGTGATCGGAGTGCAGGTGCGCGCGTGCGCGCCCTATGCGGGCATGGCTCCGGCTGACGGGCCGATCGTGACGCTCGCCGACGGCATCGCGGTCAAGTCGCCGGGCGACTTCACGCGCCCGATCATCGAGAACTGGGTCGACGAGGTGGTCGTGGTCGAGGAGGACCTGGTGGCCGATGCAATGGTCCTGCTCATGGACCGCGGCAAGCTCTGGGTCGAGGGGGGCGGTGCGGTCGGCGTGTCGGCGCTCTTGTCGGGTCAGGTCGCACCCGACACCTCGGGCACCACGTGCGTCGTGCTCTCGGGGGGCAACGTCGACCTCGGGCTGGTGCCGAACCTCATCCGGCGCCACGAGACGCAGGTGGGACGCCGCGTCATCGTGTTCGCACGCATCTCGGATCGCCCGGGGGGACTCGCGCGCTTGCTGACATTGTTCGCCTCGCACGGGGCGAACCTCATCGAGGTCGAACACGTGCGCGAGGGCGTCGACCTGCACGTGCGCGAGACCGGGGTGCAGGCGGTGCTCGAGGTCCGCGGACGCGACCATGCCGATCAGGTCATCGCCACTGCGCGAGCGGCCGGATACGAGATCCACGAGATCTCGTGAGCCGACGACCGTTCGTGGCGATCCCCGGTCGTCGCAGCCCGGAGGCCGAGGGTCATCGCACGCCGGTGGTGAGCGGCGGACGTTTCTACGCCGATGCCGTGCAGCGCGCGGGGGGCCTCCCCCTGGTGGTGCCCCCCACCGACGACTCCGACCTGGTGATGGCCACGATCGAGCGCTGCGATGCGATGGTTCTCCTGGGAGGGGGTGATGTCAACCCGTCCCGTTACGGCCAGGCCGAGCACGCACGGCTCTACGGGGTGGACGACTTCCTCGACGGCTTCGAGATCACCGCCCTCGAGCACGCATTCGCCCGCGACATCCCGGTGCTGGCGATCTGCCGCGGGCACCAAGTGCTGAACGTGGCACTCGGTGGCACGTTGATCCAGCACCTCGACAACACCAACGACCACCGCGACGTGATGCACACGGTACGGGTGGTCCCGGGGTCGCGGGTCGCCTCGGCGATGGGAACACTCGAGCCGGACGTCCACTCGTTCCATCATCAGGCGATCGATCGCATCGGCGGGGGACTCGAGGTCACCGCGACGGCACCCGACGGGACGATCGAGGCGGTGGAACTCGCGGGGGCATCGTGGGTGGTCGGGGTGCAGTGGCATCCCGAGGACACCGCGGCCGACGATGCGGCCCAGCAGGGCCTGTTCGACGAACTGGTCCGTCGCGCGTCGGCGCGTTGAGATCAGCGCGCGAGCGACTCGGTGGCGTTCAACAGCCAGCCCGGCAGGAATCCCACCAGCAGTGTGAATGCGACCGCGAGACCCACCACGATCGCCACGGCCCGTTGCACCCGCGGACGTGAATCATCGGTCGGCTCATCGAGCCACATGCTCACCATGATCCGCAGGTAGAGGTACGCGCCCACCACCGCCGCGACCATCGCGATGATCGCAATGGCGTACGACTTGGCGTCGACGGCCGACTTGATGACCCCGAACTTGGCGACGAACCCCGACGTGAGCGGAACCCCGGCCTGTGCGAGCAACAGGGTCGAGAATGCGAGTGCGAGCGCCGGTCGGCGCCTGCCGAGACCCGCGAAGTCGGCCAGTGACGTGGCCGAGTCCTCCTGGCCGGCCACCACCATGACCGAGGCGAACGATCCGAGCACGAGCACCGAATACGCCACCAGATACAGACCAGACGACGCGAGGCCGTCGCTGCCCGGGTGGGAGGCGGCCTCGACGCCCACCAGCACGAACCCGGCGTGGCTCACCGAGGAGTACGCGAGCATCCTCTTCACGTTCGACTGTGTGACGGCCATCAACGATCCGACCACCACCGCCGCAACCGCGAGTGCCCACACCGCCGGTCGCCAATCGTCGACCCGGCGCTCGAAGCCGGTGACCAGGACCCGCATCAGGGCTACGAACGCCGCGACCTTGCCCGCCGACGCCATGAACGCCGTCACCGGCGAGGGCGAGCCCTCGTAGACATCGGGGGTCCAGACGTGGAACGGCGCGGCCGAGACCTTGAAGGCGAACCCGACGAGCAACAACCCGATGCCCACGAGCAAGAGTGTGTCGGAGCCGTCGATGCGGGCCTTGCCGCTGAGTCCGACCACGATCATGTCCAGGCTCGTGCTTCCGGTCGCCCCGTAGACGAGAGCGATGCCGTAGAGCAGGAATGCGGATGCGAACCCACCGAGGACGAAGTACTTGAGGCCTGCCTCCTGGCTCTGCTCACGACGACGGTTGCTCGCGGCCAACAAGTACAGCGACAGGCTGAGAATCTCCAGGCCGAGGAACAACACGATGAGGTCGTTCGCCGCTGCCAGCACGATGCCACCGATGGCGCCCGTGAGCAGGAGGGTCTGGAGCTCGACGCCATCATCGGGTGAGCCGGCGAGGTGCGCGTGCAGCAGCAGTGCCACCACCGCCGCTGAGCCGCAGATCAACACGATCGAGAGCGCGGCGAAACGGTCGATGAGGATCGCATCGGAGACGAGGTACTTGCCGATAACGGTCGAGTCCCTCTCCCATTGCACCGCACCACCCACGGCGGCCGAGACCGAGACCGCGACCGTGAGCGACGTGGTGAGCGTGCGCGACCATCCACGCAGGAGCGAGCCGCAGAGCAGGACGGCGCACGCACCTGCCAGGAGGATCAACAGTGGGGCGAGGTCCCCCCACTCGATGCCCGGCGCGACGAGACCCCTCTCCATCAGCCCCCTCCCCCGTGCGACGCACCACCGGCGGGGGCTCGGAACTCGGTGCGACTCTCGACGTGCTCCACCAGGCGGCCCACCGAGGGCTCGATGCGCTCGAGCATCGGCTTGGGGTAGAGACCGGTGAAGACGATGATGCCGATGAAGACAAGGATCAGCGATCCCTCGCGCAGGTTCATCTCGCCGAACCCGGCATTGGCCTCGTCGACCGGACCATGGAAGACGCGCTGGTAGGCCCACAGCAGATAGAGAGCCGCCAGGATGACTCCGGTCGCGGCCACCACGGTCCACCACCGCGCGGTCTCGAACGAGCCGATGAGCACGAGGAACTCCCCGACGAAGCCGTTCAGACCCGGGACACCGATGGAGGAGAGCATCACCACCATGAACGCAGCCGCGAAGATCGGTGCGACGGACTGGATGCCTCGCAGCTCGGCGATCTCGCGCGTGTGGCGGCGCTCGTAGATCATGCCCACGAGGAGGAACAGCGCACCGGTGGACACACCGTGATTGACCATCTGGACGACGGAACCCGTCAATGCCTGGCTCGTGATGGCGAAGGTGCCGAGCACGATGAAGCCGAGGTGCGCCACCGACGAGTACGCCACGAGACGCTTCAGGTCGCGCTGCATGGTCGCGGCGATCGCGCCCCACAGCACGCCGATGACCGCGAGCGTCAGCAGAGCCGGACGCGCCCACACCGACGCCTCGGGGAACAGGTAGAGACCGAACCGCAGGAACCCGTAGGTGCCGAGCTTGAGCAGCACCCCGGCGAGGATCACCGACCCACCGGTCGGGGCCTGCGTGTGGGCGTCCGGCAACCAAGTGTGCACCGGGAAGAGCGGCACCTTCACGGCGAAGGCCACTGCGAACGAGGCGAAGAGCCAGCGCCCGGTCGAGGTGGCGAGGTCGGACCGCTCGGCGATCTCGACGAGGTCGAAGGTGAACCGGCCCAGGTCGCGAGAGGCGAGGGCCGCAGTCGCCACGATGCCGACCAGCATGAACGCCGACCCGAGCATCGTGTACAGGAAGAACTTGGTGGCGGCATACACGCGCTTGTCGTAGCCCCACCCGCCGATCAGGAAGTACATCGGCACGAGCACGATCTCGAAGAACACGAAGAACAGGAACAGATCGAGCGAGAGGAACGAGCCCATGACGCCGGCCTCGAGCATCAGCAACCACGCGAGATAGCGCTTCTCGTCGTGGTGCGGATCCACACCCAGAATCACGAGCGGGAACAGGATCCCCGTGAGCACCACCATGAAGAGTGCGATGCCGTCGACACCGAGGTGCCACGAGATCCCCCATGTCTCGATCCACTCATGGCGCGAGACGAACTGGAATCCACCCGAGTGCGAGTCGAACGATGACAGCAACCACAGCGACATGGCCGCGGTCGACACGCTGACCACGGTCGCGACGAGCTTGACCTGCTCCGGCATGCGCGTGGACATGAGAGATACGATCGATGCCCCGATCACGGGCACCAGCACGAGCGCCGTGAGAATCGGGAACGGCACCGGCGCAGAGGTCGCCGCGAGCATGACTCCGCTCATGTCCACCCCCGCAACAGGAACCATGCGAGCACGAGCACCGCACCGGCCCCCACGATCGCGGCGTAGCCGCGGACGAATCCGGTCTGGGTGCGGCGCACGAGGCCCGAGAGCGACAGCACCACCCGGCCGGTCCCGTTCACGGCACCGTCGACGATGCCGGCATCGGCATCGGCCACGGCCTGGAAGGCGGCACGGCCGGGTCCCCCGACGACCGCGGAGACCAGCGAGTCGTAGCGCCAGCCATCGGCGAGCACGGTCGGCTCGATCGGTCGGGCCCTGCCGCGCGAGTACACCGCGATCGAAGCCGCGATGCCCGCCGATGCAACGAGGATCGCCAGCACCAGCAGCCACCACTTGTTGTCGTAGGCCCAGGTGCCCTTGATGTCGGCCTCCGCTCCGTGCACGACCGGTGCGAGCCAGTGCTCCAGCCAATGGGTCGACTTGGAGAAGGGCAATTGCATCCCACCACCGACGACCGACAGCGCCGCGAGGACCACGAGCGGGGCCGTCATCACCCACGGGCTCTCGTGCGGCTCACCTTCGTGCGAATGGTCGCCGTGCGCGCCGTGCGCGGCCGCGGCGTCGTGCCAGCGCGCCTCACCGAAGAAGACCATGACCACCTGGCGGGTCATGTAGTACGCGGTGAGCAGCGCAGTCACCATGCCGACGGCCCACAGCGCCCTGTTGTTGGCGAACGCGTAGAGCAGGATCTCGTCCTTGGACCAGAACCCGGCGAAGGGCGGGACACCCGCGATCGCGAGCCACCCGATGATGAAGGTGAATCCGGTGATCGGCATCACCTTGCGGAGCGCTCCCATGCGGCGCATGTCCTGTTCATGGTGCATGCCGTGGATCACCGAACCCGACCCGAGGAAGAGCAGGGCCTTGAAGAAGGCGTGCGTGATCATGTGGAACACCGCGGCCACGTAGGCACCCGAGCCGATCGCGAGGAACATGAAGCCCAGCTGCGACACCGTCGAGTAGGCGAGCACCTTCTTGATGTCGGTCTGGGCGACCGCGATCGTTGCGGCGAACAGTGCCGTCGCCGCGCCGACTACAGCGATCACATCGGTGGCCCACGGATGGGCAGCGTCCAGGACCGGGGCCATCCGGGTGAGCAGGAACACTCCCGAGGTCACCATCGTGGCCGCGTGGATCAGGGCAGAGACCGGGGTCGGGCCCTCCATCGCATCGGGCAGCCACAGGTAGAGGGGCAACTGTGCACTCTTGCCGCAGGCGGCGACCAGCAGCATGAGCGCGATGCCCGTCGCGGTCACCGCGGCGATCTGACCCTTCTCGGCGGCATGGTTGATCGCCCCGTAGGACAGCGTGCCCACCGCCGAGAAGGCGAGGAACATCGCCACCATCATTCCCCAGTCACCGACGCGGTTCGTCACGAAAGCCTTCTTGCCCGCCGTGGCCGCCGACTCGCGGTCGTGCCAGAACGAGATGAGGAAGTAGGAACAAGCGCCCACGCCCTCCCATCCGAGGAAGGTCACGAGCAGGTTCTCCCCCATCACGAGCATCAGCATCGAGAACACGAAGAGGTTCAGGTACATGAAGAACTTCGGGAACTTCGGGTCACCCTTCATGTAGCCGATCGCGTACAGGTGGATGAGCGAACTGATCCCCGTCACGAACAAGGCCATCGCGATCGAGAGCGGATCAGCCGCGAGGGCCATGTCCACCTTCAGCGATCCGACGGGCACCCACTCGAAGACTCGCAGCACGAGGTTGCGCTCCTCCTCGGGCCGGCCGAGCAGGTCGAAGTAGGTCGCGGCCACCACCAGGAACGACGAGGCGGTCGCGAGCGTCGCAACGACGCCGGCACCGGGCTCGCCGAGACGACGACCCAGGACCAGGATGACGAGGAACCCGGCGAGGGGCAGTGCAGGAATCAACCAGAGGAGATCGGCCAAGGCGTCATCCCCTCAGGTCCGCGAGATCGTCGGCGGTCACGCTCGCGCGACGTCGCATGATCGACACGATGATGCCGAGGCCGACCACGACCTCGGCGGCGGCCACCACGAGCACGAAGAACACCACGACTTGGCCGTTGATGTCACCGAGTCGGGATGCGAGCGCGACGAACGACAGGTTCACCGCGTTGAGCATCAACTCGATGGACATGAACATCACGAGCGGGTTGCGACGCACCATCACCCCGAGCGTCCCGATGCCGAACAGCACGGCTGCGAGGACGAGGTACCACGTCGTGGTGGGCACGACTGCGGCGATCACGGACGCACCGGGTGGCCCGCGCCGGGCGACCTCTGGCGGCGGGCCAGGAGCACGGTCCCGACAACCGCAACGAGCAGCAGCACCGAGGTCAACTCGAAGGCGAAGGTGTTGGACGAGAAGATCTCCCGGGCGATCTCGCGCACGTTCGCGTCATGGGCATCCGCTCCCGTCGGGGCGAGACCCCGCGAGGGATCGGCGAGCGAGTCGCGGGCCCTCACGATCGCGGCGATCACCACGGCCGCGACACCGGTCGAGACCACGAAAGCGAGCGGACGCTGCACGCGCAGCGGCTCGATCCGCAGGTTCTCGGCACGGTCCACCCCGAGGAGCATGATCACGAAGAGGAACAGCACGACGATCGCGCCGGCGTAGACGATGACTTGAACCGCCGCGAGGAAGTGGGCCTGGAGGGCGACGAACGTGACGGCCACGCCGAACAGGGTCAGCACGAGACTGAGCGCCGCATGGACCGGGTTCGACCTCGTGACGACACCGAGTGCACCGACCAGGATCATCGCGGCCGAGCAGACGAAGACGAAGAGTGCCATCAGTCGTCACCGCCGCCGTCGCGCTCGTTCTGTCCGGGCTCGGGTGGGCGCACGCCGTGACCGAGCTCGCCGCTCCAGGCCACGATCCCCTCGAAGTCGGCGTCGCCCGATGGTGATGTCGCGCGCATCCATCCGGAGGTGTGGAGATCCTCGCCCGGTCGCCAGTCCTCCCAGGGCAGCTCCCGCGGGCGTCCCTCGTCGTCGACCAGGAGTTCGTCCTTGGTGTAGATCGCATCGCGACGATTGGTGAAGGAGAACTCGAACAACTTGGTCTCGGTGATCGCCTCGGTCGGGCAGGCCTCGACGCACAGATCGCAGTGGATGCACCGCAGGTAATTGATCTCGTAGACGAAACCGAACCGCTCACCGGGAGATGTCGGCGCATCTGGGTCGTTGTCGGCGCCGCGCACGTAGATGCACCGTGCAGGGCACACACCCGCACACAGTTCGCACCCGATGCACTTCTCCATGCCGTCCTCGTAACGATTCAGGACGTGCCGACCGTGGAGACGCTCGGGCTTGTCGATCTTCTGGTCGTGATCGTCGCGCTTGTCGCGCCGCCATGCCCTGCCACCCGAGTACTCGGTGGTGACGCGGTTGCGCCGCCCGTGCTGGCGGATCGTGACGAGGAAACCTCCGAGGTAGCCCATCAGAATTGTGCTCCATCCCGCTCGCGGTTCTCGCGACTCACTCTGTTGGCACGCGACAACAACCCGTAGCCACCGAGGAGCACAAGTGCCGTCGCCAAGGTTACGACCACCTGGTCCCATCCGGCCTCGCGCCCGACCCTCTGGGCCGCCAACAGCATGAACCACGCGAGCGAACCGGGGATCAGCACCTTCCAACCGAGGTCCATCAACTGGTCATAGCGCAGGCGCGGGAGCGTCGCACGGAACCAGACGTAGACATAGAGGAAGGCGATGACCTTGATCAGCAACCACACCGTTCCCTCGATCGCGTTAGGGATCGGGAGATCGATCGTGGTGTCGCCGATCCCGATCGGCTGGGGACCACCGAAGAACAGTGTCACGATCAGCGCCGACATTGTGATCGTGTTCATGAACTCGGCGAGGAAGAACAGTGCGAAGCGGATCGAGGCATACTCGGTGTTGAACCCACCCACGAGCTCCTGCTCGGCCTCGACGAGATCGAAGGGTGGCCGGTTCAGCTCGGCAGTCGCCGCGATGAGGAAGATGACGAAGGGCACGAAGCCGGTGGTCACGATGTTCCAGTTCCCGATCGAGGTCTGCAGGTCGACGATTCCCGCCGTCGAGAGCGTGCCCGACACCAGGAGCACACAACCGAGCGAGAGACCGAGAGCGGCCTCGTACGACACCATCTGGGCGGAGGCGCGGACCGATCCGAGCAACGGGTACTTCGACCCGCTCGACCATCCCGCGAGCATGATGCCATAGACCGCGATCGAGGAGATCGCCAGGGCGAACAGCACTCCGACGGGTGGATCGGCCAACTGCAGGCGCGTCTGCTGGCCGAGCAGTGTCACGATCCCGGCCTTGTCGCCGCGGAAGTCCCCGCCGAGGGGAATGATCGCGAATGCGAGGAACGCGGGCACGAGCGCGAGGTACGGCGCGAGACGGAACACGAACTTGTCGGCCCTCTCCGGCAGGAGATCCTCCTTGAAGAACAACTTGATCCCGTCGGCGAGCGTCTGGAGCAGACCGAAGGGGCCGGCCTTGTTCGGCCCGACACGGTTCTGCATGCCGGCGATCACCTTGCGCTCGAACCAGACCATCAGCATGGTCGCGACGAGCCCGACGACGAAGACGAGGAGGACCTTGACCACAACGACGAGCACCACCGCCCATCCGATGCCGCCCTCGAGCATCGGGTCGACCGCGAGCTGGCCGGTCACGGCACCTCGATGCTCACGTCGAGTGCTCCCGTGCCGCGCACGAGCTCGCGTATGTCGGCGCCCGGCTGGTTGAACGGGGAGAGCGCGGTCCCCCGGGGCACGCGCGCCGAGACCGAGACCGGCAGCACCACGGCGCGCTCGCCCGCGACGACCCTCACCGGTTCGCCGGCCACCGCACCGATGCGCTCCAGATCGAGCGGATGCACGGCGATTCCCGCACCGGGCGCGAGGGAGGCGAGTGCCGGGCTCGTGCGCGTCGCGATCGCAGAGTCGTAGAGCTTGCGGGCGAGCACGAGGCGGAACTCGTGGGAGTTGCGCGCGCCGGGCGCGGTTCGCCGCACCGGGTGTGCCGCGGCCGGTGCGCGACGCACGACCACCCCGTCCACGTCGTTGGCGAGTCGCGACGTCGCCTCGCCCCATCCCGGAGCTCCCGATTCCATCGCTCGCCGCACATCGACCAGGGTGGCGACACCGAAGTCGTGCCCGAGCATCTCGGCGAGTTCGGCCGCGATCATCCAGTCGGTTCGCGCGGTCCCCGGTGCCGTGACCTTCTGCGCCGTGCCCGTGACGCGCCCCTCGAGGTTCGTCGTGGTGCCATCCTTCTCCCCGGCGACCGCGGCGGGCAGCACCACGTCGGCATGCGCGGCGCTCGGCGACAGGAACGCATCGATCGACACGACGAACCGGGCACCGGCGAGTGCACGCCGCGCGAGGTCGGCATCGGGGACATCGGAGAGCGGATCGGATCCGAGCAGCACGAGACACTCGATGCGACCCTCAGCGGCGTCGTGCAGGATCGTCGCGGCATCGCGGCCGTCGCGGGGGGCCAGTCCCAGCGACAGGGCACCGCGCACGTTCGCGCGACGCAGGACCGGCAGAACCGACGCGGCGGGAGCCGCTGCGAGCAGCGACTCGACGGCGGACATCGTGTGCGACGCAGATTCGGCGAGATTGGCGCGCCCCGCCACCACGACCGTCGAGCCGGACGCCAACTGGGTCATCACGGCGGCATCGGTGAGGAGTTCGGCGACGGCTTCGGGTTGGGTTCCCGGCTCGCAGCGCACCGAGCGCCACGCGAGGGCCGTCAGGGCCGTCTCGACCGCGGAGATCTCGATGATCCGGATCCTCTTCTTCATGGCTGCGTCGCGGAGACGCAGGTGAAGGACCGGCAATTCCTCCTTGAGATCCGGCGCCACGAGCACCACCGTCGCGGCCGAGCAGGCCTCGTCGATCGTCGCTTGCGGCATCGCCAGCACCTCGGCGGGCAGACCATCGTCGAGTTGGGCGTCACGCATGGTGCAGCCGAGCGCATCGGCGAGCCGACCCCACATGAAGGCGTCCTCGTTCGTACCGCGCGCACCACCGAGGATCGCCGTCGATGCGCCCGCGCCGCGGAGGTGGGTCGCGACCTCGTCGAGTGCGTCGGCCCAGGTGGCCGTCGCGAGCGCGCCGTCGCGGCGCACGAGCGGGACGAGGACGCGATCGCCGGAATTCACCGACTGGAAATCGAAACGACCGCGGTCGCACAACCAGCCCCAGTTGACCGGGTCGGAGTCCACCCCCTGGACGCGCACGATCTCGTCGCGACTCGACTGCACGACGGTGCGGCACCCGACGCTGCAGGTGGTGCAGGTGCTCTCGCGCTGCTCGAGATCCCACGGGCGCGCCTTGAACCGGAACGGCTTGGCGGTCAGCGCACCCACCGGGCAGATCTGCACCGTGTTGCCCGAGAAGTACGAGGCGAACGGCTCGTCGGGGAAGGTCATCACCTGCGTGTTGTTGCCGCGCTGGGTGAACTGGATCAGCGCGTCCCCGGCCACGTCGTCGGCGAAGCGGGTGCAACGGTCGCACAGGATGCACCGCTCACGGTCGAGGTAGACGATCTCACTGATCGGGATGGGCTTCTCGTAGTGGCGCTTCTCCTCCACGAACCGGCTCTCGCCGGGGCCGTGGCTGAACGCCTGGTCTTGGAGCGGGCACTCCCCTCCCTTGTCGCAGACCGGGCAGTCGAGCGGGTGGTTCGCGAGCAGCAACTCGATCATCCCCTCCTGTGCGCGCTTGACCTGCGGGGTGTCGGTGCGCACGACTTGGCCCTCGGCCACCGGTGTCATGCAGGACACCACCATCATCGGCCCGCGCGGTCCCTCGACCTCGACGAGACACTGGCGGCACATGCCGACCGAGTTCATGCGCGGGTGGTAGCAGAAGCGCGGGATGTACTCGCCGGCCCTGTCGGCGGCGGCGATGATCCACTCGCCCTTGTGCGCCTCCACGGTGCGCCCGTTGATGGTGACCGAGACCGCGTTCGGATCGGACTCCGGTGCCGGAATCGCCTCGCTCCCGGCATCGACGGTCGTCACGGGGCCACCGCCCTGACGGGAATGCGGGTGCGCCGCGAGACGCGCTCCTCGAACTCGGAGCGGAACAGCGTGAGCGCGGAGTGCACCGGCACGAATGCCGACGGGCCGACGAAGCAGATCGTGGTCATCTTGTAGGGGAACGGAACGGCCGCGAGTCCGAGATCGGACGACGAGGCGTGCGGGAAGTCGCCCGGGCAGATCGACTGGCCGACCTCCATCAACTGGTCCAGATCCTCCATGGTCCCGCGACCGTCGACGACACGGGACAGGATGCGCTCGAGCCAAGTGCCCCCCTCGCGGCACGGTGTGCACTTGCCGCACGACTCATGGGCGTAGAAGCGGGTGAGCGTGAGTGCGGCGCGCGGGATGTCGGTGGTGTGGTCCATCACCATCACCGCCCCCGAGCCGAGCATCGAGCCCGCCGGTCCGACCCGGCTCGCCTCGAACGGCAGGTCCAACTGATCGGGGGTGAACCACGGTGCCGAACCGCCACCGGGGACGAAGGCCTTCAGGGTGTTGCCGTCGCGGATACCCCGACAGAACTCGTCACCGTAGATCAGGTCGCGGAACGTCGTCGTGCCGTTGACGATCTCGTAGACACCGGGCCGCGCGACGTGACCCGACACCGCGACCATGCGGGTGCCCGGCGAGGTCGCCGTCCCGATCGCGGTGTAGGCCGATGCCCCGTTGCGCATGATCCACGGGAGGTTCGCGAGTGTCTCGACGTTGTTCACGATCGTGGGCTGGCCGTAGAGACCGATCGCGGCCGGGAAGTACGGCGGCTTGAGCCGCGGCATCCCGCGGTTGCCCTCCAGCGACTCGATGAGCGCGGTCTCCTCACCCACCACGTAGGCGCCCGCACCCCAGTGCAGGACGATGTCGAGCGAGAACCGCGACCCGAGAATGTTGCGCCCGACATAGCCCGCCGCGTACGCCTCGTTCAGGGCGGTCGCGATGCGCTCCTGGGCGAGCGCCATTTCGCCCCTCACGTAGAGGAAGCACTGCGAGAGCCCCGCGGCGTAGCACGCGATCAGGCATCCCTCGATCAACTGGTGCGGATCGCGTTCCATGAGGAGGCGATCCTTGTAGGTCCCGGGTTCGCTCTCGTCACCGTTGACCACCATGTACTTGGGCCACACACCCTCGGGCGCGAGACCCCATTTCGTCCCGGCGGGGAACCCCGCGCCACCGCGACCCAGAACGGTTGCGGTGCGCACCTCGCCGTGCACCTCGGCCGCCGGCATGGCCAGCGCCCTTCGCAGACCGGCGTAGCCGTCGGTGGCGAGGAACCGCTCCAGTGTGTGCGAATCGGCATGGGCGAACCGCGACGTGACGATGCGCGGGCGGTCCCCCTCCCAGAATCCGGGGGCGTGCTGCCAGGTGCCGGAGGGGCCGCTCACAGCGCAGCCTTCCCGTCGAACCAGTCGGGATTGGAGACCACGGACTCGGGCGCGACAGCCCCCACGCCGCGACCGGCGGGAATCTGCTGACGCACGGTCGCCAGTGTCCCGTGTGCCGGGATCTCGCCGTCGAGACGACCCGCGCGAAGATCGTCGACGAGCGAGTCGAATGATTCCGTCGAGACGCGGAACCTGTAGCGGTAGTTCACCTGCAGGCACGGTGCCTCGGTGCAGGCGGCCTGGCATTCGGCGCGCTCCAGCGTGAAGAGCCCATCCGGGGTGGTTCCCCCCACGTGGACACCCAGGCGCTCCTCGGCGTGGTGGATCAACTCGTCGGCGCCCATCAGCGCGCACGACATCGTCCCGCAGATGTTCACCACGTACTTGCCGACTGCCTCGAACTTGAACATCTCGTAGAACGAGGCCGTGCCCCACACCTCGGCCGGTGTCGCACCGACGAGGTCGGCGATGTGGGCCATCGCCTCGTTGGTGACGTGACCATCCTGCTCCTGGGCGAGGTGAAGCAACGGGATCATCGCCGAGCGCGGCCGCGGGTAGCGGGCGATGGTCTCGATGGCGAGACGGACGTTGTCGTCGTTCAAGCGGGCCATCAGCGGTCCACCTCCCCGAGGACCGGATCGACCGACGAGATGACGGCGACAGCATCGGCCACGAGACCGCCACGCATCATGTGCGGCATCGCCTGGACGTTGACGAAGGACGGGGCCCTCACATGCATGCGCAGCGGGGTCGGTGACCCGTCGCTCACGACGTAGCACCCGATCTCGCCACGCGGGCTCTCGATGGCGACGTAGACCTCGCCCTCGGGCACCTTGAAACCCTCGGTGAAGATCTTGAAGTGGTGGATCAGCGCCTCCATCGACTCGTCGATGCGTGCGCGGGGTGGCGGCGTGACCTTCTTGTTCTTGATCCGGTAGTCGCCGGCGGGCATCGCATCGAGCACTTGGTGGACGATCCCGATCGACTCGCGGATCTCGTTCAGGCGGATCGCGTAGCGATCGTAGGAATCGCCGTGGGCACCGACGATGACGTCGAAGTCGACCTCGTCGTAGCGCAGGTAGGGCATGCCGCGACGCAGGTCCCAGGCCACTCCGGTCGAGCGCAGGATCGGACCGGTCGCACCGAGCGCGAGCGCCTCGGAGGAGGTGATCACCCCCACTCCCTGGAGGCGGTCGCGCCAGATCGGCTGGCCGTTCAGCAGGGTCTCGTACTCCTCGAGTCGCGGCGGGAGCATGTCGAGCAGGTCGAGGACGTCGTCGCGCCATCCCGCCGGGAGGTCGGCGGCCGTGCCACCGGGGCGGATGAAGTTGTGGTTCATCCGCAGTCCCGTGACCTTCTGGAAGAAGCGCAGCACCTCCTCGCGCTCGCGCCAGCCGTAGAGCATCATCGACACCGCCCCGATGTCCATGCCGTTCGTGGCGAGGAAGAGCAGGTGGCTGCTGATCCGATTCAACTCGGAGAGGAGCATGCGGATCCACACAGCGCGCTCGGGGATCTCGCCGTCGATGCCGAGGAGCTTCTCGACCGCCATCGAGAAGACGAGTTCGTTGTTCAGCGGCGAGAGGTAGTCCATCCGCGTCACGTTCGTGCCGCCTTGCATCCAGGTGAGCGACTCGGCGGTCTTCTCCATCCCGGTGTGCAGGTAGCCGATGATCGGCTTGCACCGCAGCACCGTCTCGCCCTCGAGCTCGAGCATCAGACGCAGCACCCCGTGCGTGCTGGGGTGCTGGGGCCCCATGTTGATGATCATGGTCTGGTCCTCGTCGGCCTCGGCGCGGACCTCGGCGAGTCTGGTGGCGTCGGCCTCGCTCATCCGCAGGACCGACCCCACCTCGCGCATCAACTCACGCGCACCCGAGAGGGCCCTCACCTGGAGTTCCTGTTCGCCCTCGCTG
This sequence comes from Actinomycetota bacterium, assembly GCA_016870775.1. Taxonomy (GTDB): domain Bacteria; phylum Actinomycetota; class Acidimicrobiia; order Acidimicrobiales; family Ilumatobacteraceae; genus UBA2093. Next base: position 42,602 of record VGAK01000005.1, on the reverse strand, counting down.
GTTCCGGCCGCCACCACGCCGGCCGCCGCCGGGGCCGCGGTGGCATCGGTTCGGTTCGTCGCGGCGGGAACATCCAAGGTGGTCATGCGTTCGCCCCCTTGAACTGCACCGGGATCCGGCCTTCGTCATAGTCCTTGCGCAACGGATGTCCCACCCAGTCCTCCGGCATGAGGATGCGGGTCATGTCGGGATGTCCGTCGAAGGAGATGCCGAACATGTCGAAAGTCTCGCGCTCGTGGGCCTCGGTGCCGGGGTGCACGTCGAACAGCGACGGCACGACCGGGTCGGACTCGGGGACCTGGGTGCGCAGACGGACACGCTCACCGCGCGAGATCGACAGCAGGTTCACCACGACCTCGAAGCGCTCCGGGGCCACACCAACGGGAAGTTCGCGCGCCGGGGCACCCAGATAGTCGACCCCCGTGAGATCCACGCACACCTCGAAGCCGTCGCGGTACAGCGCGCGCACGACCTCCACCAGCCTTTCGCGACCCGGGTGCAGCACGCGCTGGCCGCGCGAGGACGTGACGGGGCAACCGTGAACCACCTCAACCGCCGTTGGCACGGCCTCCTCCGCGGCTGTCGGCTCCGACATGGTCACTTCTGGCCGATCACGACGGGGACGGTGGCCGTGGGCGACACCGAGAGGTCGATCGCGGCACCGGCCCCGCTCGAGGAGCGCCGGCGCATGATCTCGCCGTCCTCTATCGACTGATGCAGAGTCTCGATCGCATGGATGAGGGTCTCGGGGGTGGGGGGACACCCCGGCGCGTACACGTCCACGGGCACGATCTGGTCGACGCCTTGCACGATCGCGTAGTTGTTGAACATGCCGCCGCTCGAGGCGCAGACCCCCATCGAGATGACCCACTTGGGCTCCATCATCTGGTCGTACACCTGGCGCAGGACGGGTGCCATCTTCTGGCTCACCCGCCCCGCCACGATCATGATGTCGGCCTGACGCGGCGAGGCGCGGAAGACCTCCATCCCGAACCGGGCGAGGTCGTAGTGCGCGGCTCCCGTTCCCATCATCTCGATCGCACAGCACGCAAGTCCGAACGATGCACACCACGACGAGCGCGACCGTGCCCACTTGACCAGGTCCTCGACACGGGCCGTCACGAAATTGTGGTTCACCCCGGCGAGGCCGTCGTCGAGCACGCTGCGCACCGCGTTCATCGGGCGACCCGCCCCTCGTCACCTGTGGCCACCGGAGCACGTCCCTCGAGTCCGACCACCCTCACACCCTCGCGCTCGACGGGGATCTCGCCGACCGGCGCGGAGCGGCGCTGGAGCGGACCCCAGTCCAGTGCACCGCGGGCGACCATGTAGACGAACGCGACGAAGAACACCACGCTGAACGCGATCATCTCGGCGAAGCCGAACGCACCGAGGAAGCGGCGATCCACGGCGTAGGGGTAAGCGAAGATCAACTCGATGTCGAACATGATGAAGAGCATCGCGATGACATAGAAGCTCACCGGGAAACGCTCCGGGGGCTCACGACCGGGAACGATGCCGCACTCGTAGGGTGCCTCCTTGGCGCTGCTCGGCCGGTTCGGTGCGAGCAGCCGCGATGCGACGAGGCTGAGCAGTGCGAACAGAACTGCGAGCACCGTCAGTGCGATGATCGGGAGGTACTGCCCCATGGCTCAGGCCGCCGGGGCTTTGAGCGCGAGATTGCCCCTCAGGTACGCCTCGCGGCGGTGGAGCAACCAGCACATCAGGGCGAAGATGATCCCGGAGCCGAGGGCGATCAGGAACGCCGGCTGCCGCTTTGCGCCGAGGTCGCGGATCATCACCACGTAACGGTGCGATCGGGACTCATCGATCACCGGTCGTGCCGGTGCCCGCCCGGGCTCGGTTCGCTGGGGCAGCAGGGTCGCAACCTCGACCACCGCGTACCGCGGCTTGTGGAAGAACGCGAAGAAATCGAGCGACTCACCGATCTTGGGGTAGCGCTCACCACCCCTGTCGTACACCGCGACTGCGGTGTACTCACCGGCCGAGAATTCCTCGGCCTCGACCTGGATGATCTCGTCGGCGGAGGCGATGGCCTGCCCGCGACGGGGGTCGGCCTCGTCGAGCAGCTTCCATCCCTCGGTGACCATCTGATTGGCGACCCTTGTCGACGCGGCGGACGCATCGAGCCCGGCCAGATCGACACCGGCCTCGATGACCTCGGCCTGATCGAGCAGTTCACCGTTGCGAACGATCGTCGCTGGTGATGCCGGCTCCCAACTCGGGGTCGGCCCCACCAGACCGATGCCGTAGACCGCCCAGATGATCGCCATCGACATCATCCAGCCCGCCAGTCCCGCCAGCGCAATCATGAACCCGAGGCGTGCCCCGAGGTTGGTGCCGAGGATGAGGTAGGTCGAGCCGATGAGTGTGATCACCATGACGAGGACGACGAGATAGCCGCGAATCTCGGGCTGCCAGGAGACGGCAAGGAGATTGGCCAGCATCAGAGACCCCTCACGTACTCCACAATCTCACGGATCTGGTCATCGGTGTAGATCTGACCGAAGGCGGGCATTCGACCGCTCCCCTGTCCCTGCTCGCCGTAGCGCTTGCCGTACTCGGAGCCGACCCTGAGGAACGCGACCATGTCCTCAGCGCTCGGGAACTGGCGCACCGTCGATCCACCGGTCAAGTTCGGCCCGAAGGCGCCGCCGCCGGTCGTCTGGGGATCACCGTAGGACCAGCCCTTGGTGTGACACCGCGCGCACGAATAGGCACCCGAACCGAGATCGAGGTTGAACAGAGCCTCGCCGAGCGATCCGTAGGTCCCGGCCTTGATCAGGCGATTTGCCTCGGCGATGATCTCGGCGTTCTTCTCCGCCGGCAGGGTGCCACCGTCGCAGGTCGGGTTCAACTTGCTGCGCGTGGAGGCGCAGTTCTCTTGCGGTATCTGGATCGATGCCATGTAGTCGACCAGGTTGTCGATCGACTGCTCGTTGAGCGGGCCCCCGCCGATCGTTCCCCACGCCGACATCGGAGAGAACGGCCGACCGTAGTTGAGGATGAACCGGATCTCGTCCTCGCTGAACCTGTAGAGGACGGTGTTCAGCGCCGGCGCCTTCCACGACACGGCCTTCACCTCCCCGGTCTTTGGGTCGGTCACCGAGTACTCGGCGACTCCGCCGTTCGCCGACATGCCACCGTGGCACCCGGCGCAGTTGAAACCGCCGTCGGCGGTTGCGGCGAAGTTGCGCCCACCCCACTTGGCGAACCGCTTCTCGAACCCGAACTCAGCACCCGCCTGACGACCGGGCTCGAGCACCCAATAGAGCGGGAGTGCGATGGTGACGATGACGAGGAAGACCAGACCGAGCAGCTGCACCCGCTCGAGACGCGGACCCTCGAGAACCTCGTCGTCGTAGTAGGGCTTGCGGTTGGCGGCGAGCTTCTGCTCGGCACCCACCTCGCGGCGCGACTCGCGGATGTTCGACCATGCGTACAGCGACCAGCCGATGAGCGAGGCGACGAGGATGATCCAGGCGATCGAGGTCGTGGCGAGAGCGACCATGTCAGTGACCTCCCGATCCCGCGCCGATGCAGTGCGGGCCCTCGGCCTCTTGACCCGTCGTGTTCACACCGATCGCGGGGCCGCCGAACACCGCGCCGGTGTCGATCACGAGCACGCCGTTGTTCACCGACACACCGAAGCGATCCATGCCGCGCGGAGCGGGACCACCCTTCTTCTCACCGACACGGTTGTATTGCGACCCGTGGCACGGGCACTCGAACCACTGCGAGCTCTTGCACTCGGGCACGCGGCAACCCAGGTGCGGGCACTTCTGGTACAGCGCCACGATGCCGGACTCCATGCCGGTGAGGACCGGCCCCTGGCTGCCGTAGACGGCGCGACCCTTGCTGAGCGCGCCCTTCGGGTACTCGGTGACCCAGGCGCGTGCCTCGGACAGATAGAGGAAGCCCCCGCCAGTGCGGATGTTCTGGATGACATCGTCGATCTTGCCGACCGTGATCTTGGAGCCGAATCCGCCCTCTGCGCCCTTCCACAGGAACGCCAGGACCGACGCACCGAATGCACCGATGCTCGCGCTCATCAACGTCACCGCCGTGCGGTTGAAGAACATCCGGCGCGACACGCCGATGGCCTCCTCGTCGGGGGCGACGAAGGGTGCCACCTCCGCCGGCTCGATGACCGCAACGGCGGTCGAACGGGCGGCCGCTTCCACCTCGCGGCCGGTCGCACCGTCGGATGTGATGGCGGCTTTCTTGTCGCGCGAACGGGTCTCGCGGGAGAGTGCCCCGGCACCGCGCACCTCGCTGCCGCGCACGGTGGTGAAGACTGCGATCGCTCCGAGCACGATTGCCGCCACGACGACCAGGGCGATGATGGTTCCGGTGCTCATTTCCTGTCAGTTCCCTTTGTTCAGATTTTCCCGATGCGTTCCGTTTTTGCCGAGATTGCCGTGTCCGTCGGCGATCACAACTCGAAGTAGATGCCGTCTCGCCACGGGAAGATGAAGTTGAACCCCGGGCCGCGGAAGAACGAGCCGATGATGACGAGCACTGCCCAGAACATCAGGAACATCGTCATCATGCTGGTCATGAACTTTCGATCCTCGGGCTTGTTCGACGGATTGCGGTCGAGGTAGGGCGCCAGGATCAGAGCGATGAGCCCCATGCCCGGCAGCGTCACACCAGCGATCATCGGGTGGAACATCGTCAGCAACTCCTGGAGCCCGAGGAAGTACCACGGCGCCTTGGAGGGGTTCGGGGTCTTGTTGAAATCCGCTGCCTGCAACAACGGTGCGTTGACCACCCACGAGAAGACGAAGAGGAACGCCGTGCAGGCGAGCGCGGCGACGAACTCGACCGCGAGCAAGTGCGGCCAGGTGTGCACCTTGTCGACGGGTGCGGCCTTTGCCTCCTGGATCGAGCCCGACTTGACGACGGTGAGGAGGCGCTGGGTGTGACCACCGGGTCCGGCCCCAACCGGCAATCCGGCGGAGGCACCCGCAGCGACCACAGCAGCCGCCTTCTCCGATGTGCCGGCCGCCCTGGTCCGGTCGAGCAGCGCATCGGGAATGCGCTCGCCCGAGCCGGCGCTGTCGGCCGAGCCGGTGCCGGCGGCCTTCTGGCGCGCGGCCTGTGCTCTCTTGAGGAGGTGTTCGGGGATCTCAGTCATCGATGTCGCCTTCCGGTCAGAGCGGTCCCGAGATTCCGCCGTCCTTGCGGACGCGCCAGAAGTGGATCGCCATGAAGATCACAATCACGAACGGGAGCATCAACACGTGGAGCACGTACCAGCGCAGGAGCGTCTCGGATCCGATCTCCACGCCACCGAGGAGCACGAAACGCACCTGGTTGCCGAACACCGGTGTGTAGCCCATCATGTTCGTCCCCACCGCGACGGCCCACAGGGCGAGCTGGTCCCACGGCAGCAGATAGCCGGTGAACGACAGCAACAGTGTCAGCGTGAGGAGCACGACACCAATCACCCAGTTGAACTCGCGCGGCGGCTTGTACGCGCCGTGGTAGAACACGCGCGCCATGTGCAGGAAGACCGAGAGCACCATCAGGTGCGCCCCCCAGCGGTGCATGTTGCGCACCAGCAGACCGAAGGTCACCGAGGTCTGCAGCATCTGGATGTCCTGCCAGGCATTGGCTGCCGTCGGCCTGTAGAAGAACATCAGGAAGATGCCCGTCACCGTGAGCAGGATGAACAGGAAGAACGAGAGGCCTCCGAGACAGAGCGTGTAGCTCACCTTGACAGCGTGGCGCTTCACCTTCACCGGATGGAGGTGGTAGAGAACGGAGTTCATCACCACGTAGGAACGGTTGCGCGGGCTGTCGGTGTAGCCCTTGCGGAAGATCGAACCGGGCCGGAAGATCGAGTTCCATGCCTGGCTGCCCTGCACCTGCCCGCCGAGCTTGGCGGCGCGCTCCTTGATGGTGGGCCGGGGATTGTCGAGGACTTTTGCCATGTTCAGGTCACCTCAGAGTCGCATGCCGTAGGCATAGCCGTGGTTGTTGGTTCTCGTGTGCGAGTCACCCTCGGGGGCGGGGGCGCCAGCCTTGCCGAGGATGATCACGCCGGTCGGGCATCGGTCCACGCAGAGCGCGCAACGGGTGCACACGTCATCGTCGATGATGAAGATCACGTGGTCAGTGGGGTCGGCACCGGGGAGCTCGGTGTTGTCGGCCTCGGCGATGGCGTCGGGCGTGACCATGTGGATGCACTTCCACGGGCAGATGTCGACGCAGCCCTCGCACATGATGCACTCGGACTGGTCGATGTGGATGAACTGCTTGGGCTTGACCGCGCGACCGAGGTAGTCGGCGTCGACCTCCACCAGTTGGTACTCGGTCGACCACTCCGGCATCGGCGGATTGGCGTCTGTGCGTGCCACGACGTTCCTCCTCAGGCCTTCTTCACCAGCGGGCGTCCGTAGGTGGACTTCTCGATCTCTGCACCCACGGGCTTCACGCCGCGCTTCTGCCACCACACGAACAACCAGATCATGAGTCCGATGAAGTACGCGTGGATGACCACCACGACGATGTCGCGGATCGCCTCGTAGGAGATGGTGAAGGGGAAGTTCCCCCCGTTGGCCTTCGCGTTCAGCAGGTCGAAGGGGCCGTACACCAGCCTGTCCTTGCGCCAGCCGAGTTCCTTGTCGGCATGGTCGATGAACTGGTGCGGCACCACACCGAAGGCGAGGAACATCGCGAAGAACACGTAGACCGAGCCGACCATCGCCTCGCCCCACGTGGTGGGACGACCGAGAGGGCGACGCTTGCCATAGGGCACGACGACGAGAGCCATGGCAGTCGTCAGGATCAGGGAGAACAAGAACGCCTGGTTCATCCCTGGCCACCTGAGAATGTCGATCGCGAGCATTGGAGTGGGCTTCTTCTCCGTCGGGCGGTGTCTCGGAGGATTCCCGAGTACCTCTGAACACTACCGAGGACATCCCCGGTGAAGGCCATTCTCCCCCGCTGTGACGGTCGTCAATGTCCCGTTCGCGCCGGCCGGGTTGTGCTCTTGTGAGGTCATCCGACAGGCGTCCCGATCGATAATTCGCGCGAGTTGGTTGCCGTTCCCTGGCATCGGTTGTCTATCGTTGGAGAGGAGTACGAGCCCCCTCGAGTCGCGTGAGCGGCCTCGTCGGGTGGCGCGAAGAGGTAAGACCCCGTGACCGAAATTCCCGAGCACCTTCTGAACCGCTCCAAGGCGCGCAAGGCCGAACTGGCCGGCGAATCCGCCGGGGCGCCTGCGGCGCCTGCGGCCGCATCGTCGGAAGTTGCGACTCGGGCATCCGCACCGGCCAAGACCAAAGCCGACCCCGCGCCGGTGGCCAAGGCCGTCGAGCCCGATCCGGTTTATGTTCGCGCAGCCAAGGAGCGTCGCAAGATTCCGTTCTGGGCCATGTCCGCTCTCGCGATGCTCCCTGTGTGGACGTTCCTCTACATGGTCGCACTGACCCCGGAGGAAAAGGTCGCGGCTGGTCCCATCAGCACCGGCACCGCCGTCTACGGCGCGTGTGCGGGATGCCATGGTGGCAACGGGGCAGGCGGCGCCGGTCAGGTCCTCTACGAGGGTGCTTCGCTCAAGACTTTCCCGCACATCGAGGACATGTTGAACTTCGTCTACAACGGGAGCCAGCGCTATCAAGCGGCCGGGCTGAAGGTGTACGGGAACCCCGACCGCGAGGGTGGCCCGCATGTGCCGTACGGATACAACAAGAACCCGATGCCCCAGCAGGGTGAGAAGGCCGGCGGTGCACTGAGCGAGTACGAGATTCTCGGAGTCGTCTGCCACATTCGCTACGACATCTCCGGTGCGGATCCGGCCAGTGAGGAGTGGGCGGCGGAATGGGAGAACTGGTGCTCACCCGACTCCCCGATCTATCCGGCACTCAAGTCCGGAGCGACGACCTTCGACACGTTGCACGAGGACATGAAGACCCTCATGCCCGCACCGAACAAGGTCGGAACCGAACCCCGCGAGACCACCGCGAAGTGACTACATCCTGACCGCGGATGGGGTCGTCGACACCTTGGCTTCCCGATACGTGCATGCCAACTATCGGTCGGAAGTGAGTCGGTTGTGGTGGGACAGTGAGCACCATGCAGATTGGTTATGTAAATGTCTTCGTATCGGATCTTGAACGTGCGATCTCCTTCTATCGGGACAAACTGAAGCTGTCCTTGCAGTTTTCATCCCCGGATCACGGCTATGCATCCTTTTCGGCAGGAACCGTTCGACTTGGCATCGCACTTCCTGGTGCTGACCACGCCAACTTGCTCGGTCGGCATACGGGCATAGGTCTTGTCGTTGCCGACCTTGATGCAGAGTTTGCGCGTCTCACTTCACTCGGCGTGCAGTTCCCGATGCCACCGACTCGTCAACCGTGGGGTGGGGTCATGGCATTGGTCGCTGATCCCGATGGGAATGTGTTCTACGTTGATCAGGCCGCTCCGGAGGCTCACTAGAGGTTCGCCTCGTAGGTGATTGTAGAAATGCGCCGATTGGCAGTCTGGTAGCAACACGCACCATTCGGCGGAAGTACCACTGTGACGACATCTCCGACGCCGATGCGGTCAGGAACAGCGAACGCGCACGATCTCGTCGCGCACTAGATCCACGATCGACGTCGACCTCCCATCACCGAACCGGGTGATGAATTCCCGCAGGGTCGAGGTGTCGATGTCACCGCACTCGCGCACCACGGGCGTCGCCAGCGGTATCACCCAGCCGTTGGCGAGCACGCCGCGGTCTCCGTTGTCGCGCATGTCCACCAGACCGGGCAACGTCAGTCGCTCGGTGCCGCGCATCCGATCGGCGGGCACGAGCGCGAACCACACCACCGCGTCGCCCAACATGTCGGCCATGAAGACACACGTCCGTGGCGCAGTCGGATCCGCGCACGTGGGAATGGTGCCGCCCTCGGCGACCAGGGTTCCCGCCGGGATCGTGATCGTGCGCAAGTCGTCGAGCGACAGGCGCATCGCGGCCGTCGTGGTGCCCCCCGCGATGGACCACCCCGAATCGACGTTGCCGGCCTCGATCACCGCGAAGGTGTCGACGGTGCGCAACGCGGTCGCGTCCGGCGCGGGTGCACCGTCGCCTCCCGAGGTGAGGATCGCCCCGAGGATCACCGCCGCGACGGCGACCGCCGCGATCCTGCGCATCATCGTGCGACGAGCCCCCCGAGTGCGGCCGTGACGCGGCCGGCGAGTTCATCGAGCACCGCGTCGTCGTGGGCCGCGCCCACGAACAGCGCCTCGTAGGCACCCGGTGCCAGCGCCACGCCACCGGCGAGGAGTGCGTGGAAGATGCGGGCGAACGAGGCCTCGTCGGTGGTCCGCGCATCGTCGAAGTTCGCAGGGGCACGTTGCCCGAGCGCATCGCCGAAGTGCATTCCCACCAGTGTTCCGACGACGGGGAACGACGCGGCGATCCCGACCGCGGTGCACGCGTCACGCAGGAGCGCCGAGAGCCGCCGCGCACGCGCCGACAACTCCATGTAGAGATCGTCGGACAACTCGTCGAGGGCCGCGAGCCCCGCAGCAGTGGCGAGTGGATTGCCCGCGAGCGTGCCGGCGTGGAACACCGAGCCGAGGGGTGTGAGGTTCTCCATCACATCGCGACGGCCGCCCACGGCTCCGACCGGAAGGCCACCGCCGATGACCTTGCCGAAGCACGTGAGGTCCGGCCGCACGTCGTACTTGGATTGCGCACCGCCCGACCCGAGGCGGAAACCCGTGATCACTTCGTCGAAGACCAGCAGTGCACCGACACGGTCGCACTCGGCGCGCAGACCCTCGAGGAAACCGGGGGCCGGTGGGATCAAGCCCATGTTGGCCGCAACCGGTTCGACGAACACCGCCGCGACATCGGCATCGAGCGCGGGGACTTCGTTGTAGGGCACCACCAAGGTGTTCGCCACCGCCTCCTCGGGCACACCGGCCGTGCCGGGCAGACCGAGCGTGGCGACACCACTGCCACCGGCTGCGAGCAGTGCGTCGGTGGCCCCGTGAAAGTTCCCATGGAACGTCACGATGCGCTTGCGGCCCGTCGCACCGCGCGCGAGACGCACGGCGGTGCTCGTGGCCTCGGTCCCGGAGTTCATGAAGCGCACCCGTTCGCACGAGGGAACGCGGGCCGAGATCGCCTCGGCGAGCTTCATCTCGCGCGGTGTCGGCGCACCGTACGACGTCCCGTCCCCGGCTGCTGATCTGATGGCGGCGGTGACGCGCGGATGACCGTGACCGAGGATGACCGCGCCGTAGCTCTGGACGAGGTCGATCATCTCATGACCCTCGACATCCCAGACCCGCGCACCCTCGGCGCGCGCGACGATGTAGGGGATTCCCCCGACTGCACGGAACGCACGGATCGAGGAGTTCACACCGCCGGGTATGGCGCGCGCCGAACGCTCGAAGAGCGAGGTGTTGGACGGCACCGCACGACCGGTGCACACGACGGCGTCGCACCCCGCGGCGACGCACGCGACCGGATCGCAGAACGGGATGGAACCGGTCATCGTCCCGTGGCTCAGGCCCGTGTCTCGGCGAACCAGCGCGCGAAGTAGGTGAGGATGATGTCGGCACCGGCCCGCTTGATCGACCCGAGGTGCTCGAGCGCGGTGGCATCGTGGTCGATCCAGCCGCGCTCGGCAGCGGCCTTGATCATCGAGTACTCCCCGCTCACGTGGTACGCCGCGACGGGGTGGTCGAACGCGGCGCGCACGTCGGCGATCACGTCGAGATAGGCGAGCGCCGGCTTCACCAACACGATGTCGGCACCCTGTTCGATGTCCTCTGCCACCTCTCGCAGCGACTCGCGCCGGTTGCGCGGGTCCTGCTGGTACCCGTGTCGATGGCCACCCCCGGCGATCCTGACGTCGACCGCGTCGCGAAACGGCCCGTAGAGCGCCGACGCGTACTTCGCCGAGTAGGCCATGATCGCCGTGGAGTCGAAGCCCGCATCGTCGAGTGCTCCGCGGATCGCGCCGACCTGGCCGTCCATCATCCCCGACGGTGCGACCAGGTGCGCACCGGCGGTGGCCTGGGAAACGGCCGTGCGTGCGTAGATCTCGAGCGTGGCGTCGTTGTCGACCTCACCATCGGATCCGATGATCCCGCAGTGACCATGCGAGGTGTACTCATCGACGCAGAGATCGGCCATCAGCACGATGTCGTCACCGAATCGTGACCGCAGATCCGCGAGTGCCTGCTGGACGATCCCGTCGGGGGACCACGCACCCGATCCGATCTCGTCCTTCCGTGCCGGGACACCGAACAGGATCACCCCGCGCACCCCGAGATCGTGGAGCACCGCCACCTCGTCACCGAGGGACCCGAGGGTGTGCTGGAGGACCCCGGGCAACGACACGATCGGCTGGGGCGACTCGATGCCCTCGCGCACGAAGAGCGGTGCCACGAGATCCGACGTCGACAGCGTGGTCTCGGCCACGAGGTCGCGCATGGCCGCGGTGGCACGCAGACGACGGGGGCGCGAAACGGGGAAGGTCATGCAAACGATGCTATTGGCACGATCCGCGCGGCGGTCAGTGGGTGTCCACGACCCGCTCGGCCGCCCCGATCAGGGATTCGAGCGTCTGCTCCTCGGCCACGGCCGAGAGCACGAGACCCAGATCCCTCGCCACCTTCGCAGTCGATGGTCCGATCGCCACGACGAACGGTGGCGTGGATGCACCGAAGGCGTCGAACCACGCCGAAGCCGCGCTGCCGGATGCGAGCAGGAGGACGTCGGCGGCCAGTGCGGGCAGCATCGCCTCGCGCGCGGGTCGCAAGTGGAGGGTGCGGTATGCGACGACGCGCACCACCTCCCACCCCTTGTCCTCGATGGCGCGCGACAGTGCCTCGTCCGCGAGGCTCCCCTGCACGACGAGGACGCGACCCGACCCGGCGGGAAAGACCTCGGCGAGCACGTCGGCGCGCGCGGGCTCGGCCACGAGCGCGACAGGGGAGCCCACCGTGTTCGCCGTCGCCGACCCGACGGCGGCCACCAGCGGAAAGCTCTCGTGGTCACCGGCCGCGTGGCCGGCATCGATGAACGGAGCGAGTCGTTCCGCACCGTTCGGCGATGTCACGACGATCCAGGCGAACTCGTGCAGCCTCTGCAGCACCGCATCGCGCTCGCGACCCTCGTCCTCTGGTTCGGCGATCGTGATCAGGGGCACCTCGACCACGACGGCACCCCGGGCCTCGAGCAGGGTGCGGAGCGAGGCGTTCTGCGCGGCCGACCGCGTGACCACCACCGAGCGACCCTCCAGGGGGGAAGCCACCCGTCAACTCCCCCGGTGGGCGAGTCGATCGCGGCACTCGCGCGCCACGGCCGCACCGATCACCACGTGGTCGTCGTCGGAACCGATGGCACCCTCGATCTGCACCGAATCCGAGCCGTCGATCGCGGCCATGTAGGCGCGGAGTATCCCGTCCGGGCCGAGGTGCGCCCCGACGGGGAGCGAGCACCCCGCACCGAGCTCGGCGAGGAACGCGCGTTCGCACTCGAGGGCGCGTCGCGTCGGCGCGTGATCGACCGCGGCCAACAACGACGCTGATGCCGCATCATCGGTGCGGCACTCGGCAGCCACGCACCCTTGGCCCACCATCGGAACCGCGACGGAGACGTCGAGGACCTCGGCGATGCGGTCGGTCAGTCCCAGGATCTCGAGAGCCGCCACCGCCATCACGATCGCCCCACCGTCGGGGATCTTCTCGAGGCGCGTGGCGATGTTGCCGCGCAACTCGGCGAACACGAGATCGGGTCGGAGACGAGCCATCTGGCTGCGGCGCCTGACCGATCCGGTGGCAACCGTCGCCCCGGGTGCGAGATCCCCGAGTCGGGAGCCCACGAGGGCATCCTGGGGCGAACGTCGCTCGGTGAAGGCACCGATCACCAGTCCCGCTGCGGTCCGCGACGGCAGGTCCTTGGCCGAGTGCGCCGCGACATCGGCCCGGCCCTCCAGGACGGCGCGCTGCACCTCCTTGACGAAGATGCCCTGACCCCCGAGCTGGTGCAGCGGAGTCGTGCGGTCGAGATCGCCGCTCGTGTCCACGAACAGGTACTCGACCTGGGTCCCGGGAGCGGCGGCGAGGATCGACGCGCCGAGCTGCTCGGCCTGGGTCCGCGCCTGCGCGCTCGATCTCGTCGCGATGCGGAGAGTGGTCATCCCGGTCACGACACTAAACCGCCGCGGGTCCCCGGGGCGTCGGGTCACCCGAGATGCGGAGAGTCACTCGACATTGAAGAGGTCCCGGATGGCGGCGGCGAGCCGCTCACCCTGGGGGGTGCCCGCCGCCTCGCGCAACGTCACCGACGGCGAGTGCAGGAATTTGGCGACAATGCCCCTCGTCACCGACTCGACGACCTCGCGCTGCTCGTCGGTGAGGCCGGCGAGCCGGGCGGCGAACCGATCCATCTCGGCCGAGCGCACCTTCTCGGCGGCCTCGCGCAACTGGGCGACCAACGGAGCCGCCTGGCGCTGCGCCTGCTCGAGCACGAATCTCTCCGTCTCCTCGGCGATGATCCCGCGCACTTGGTCGACCTCACCGCGGCGCTGCTCGATCCCGCGCGCTGCCCAGCGCGACAAGTCATCGAGATCGCGCAGCGTGACGCCCGCGATCGTGCCGACCGCACTGTCGACGTCGCGCGGGAGCGCGATGTCCACCACGAGGAGCGGAGTCGCAGATCCTGCGCGCGCCGCTCTCATCATCGCCTCGTCGATGATGGGTTCACCCGATCCGGTGCACGCCACGACCACATCGGCGCGCGACAGTTCGCGCCCGAGGTCGGTGAAATCGGCGACCCGGGCCCCGACGCGCTCGGCGAGCTCCCCTCCCCTGATGGGGGTGCGATTCAACACGGTGACACCGGCACCCGCACCGGACAACGCGGTGGCCACGCCCTCGCCCATCTCGCCGGCGCCCACGACGAGCACCTTCGAGCCCTTCAGCGACCCGACGATCTCCTCGGCCATCTCGACGGCCGCGTGCGAGACCGACGACGTCGACCGGCTGATCGCAGTCTCGGTGCGGACGCGCTTGCCCGTTTCGAGTGCGTGGCGGAAGAGCAGGTTCAGGGTGCTGCGCGAGACACCCTCGGTCATTGCCCGCTCCCAGGCGAGCCGGACCTGACCGACAATCTCGGTCTCGCCGAGCACAGCGGACTCGAGTCCCGACGCGACCGAGAAGAGATGGGTGATCGCGTCCTCCTCGTGCTGGCTCCACAGGAGCGGCGTCACCTCATCGGCGGGCAGGCCACTGGCCGAGCAGAAGAAATCCCGGATGTCGGCGAACGCGTTGTGGAACCTCTCGGCGACCGCGTAGACCTCGATGCGGTTGCACGTGGACAGGATCACGGCCTCACGGATGTCGTCGCGCGCGACGAGTCCGTGGAGCGCCTTCGGGAGGGCGGACTCGGACACGGCGACCTTCTCGAGCACGCTCACGGGGGCCGTCCGGTGGTTGAGTCCGATGACGATGATCGACACGGTCCGACCCTATGCGCTCACGGAGTCGGCGTCTCCGCCCGCGACCCGACCATCGGCGCGGCACTGTTCGTAGTAGCTCAGTATCTGCAGCTCGAGCGCGAGATCGACCTTGCGCACGTTCACCTCGCGGGGCACCGACAGCACGGTCGGTGCAAAATTCATGATCGAGCCGATGCCCACGCGCACGAGCGCGTCGGCCGCCTCCTGGGCGTGCTGGGCGGGGGTCGCGATGATGCCGATGCTCACCGACTTGGCGGAGGTGATCGCCTGCAGTTCGTCGGCGTGGCGCACGCGCACACCTCCCACCACGGTGCCGATCTTGGAGGTGTCCTTGTCGACGATCCCGACGACATGGAAGCCGCGCTCGGTGATGCCCGCGTAGTTCGCGAGCGCCTGTCCGAGGTTCCCCGCACCCACGATCACGACCGGCCACGACTGATTGAGGCCGAGCTCGCGCTGGATCTGATAGACGAGGAACTGCACGTCGTAGCCGACTCCGCGCGTGCCGTAGGTGCCGAGGTACGACAGGTCTTTGCGCACCTTGGCCGCGTTCACGCCGGCGAACCCGGCGAGTTGGTCGCTCGAAACCTGGACGATGTCGCCCGCCACGAGATCACCGAGGATGCGCAGATACACCGGCAACCGACCGAGGGCGGCCTCGGGAATGCGACGACGGGGGGAGTCCGGCACCCCGGTGAGGCTAATGACCCCGACCCGATTTCGCGGGCTCCACGGGGCTCCCCCGTAGCCTCGGTCAGCGTGACGTTGAACACGGCACTCGCCGCCGCATCGGCAATCGTGGCCGTGGCATTCGGTTTGTCCACCCTCGACCGCTGGCTGCGGCGCCGGCGCGCGCACGAACTGGCCTGGACGATCGCGATGGGGTTGTTCGCCGTGGCAGCACTCTCGTTGTGGTGGGCCGAGGCGCGCGGATGGAGTGCGGCCTCGTTCCGGGTGTTCTTCGCCGTCGGTGCGATCATCAACGTTCCCTGGCTCGCGCTCGGCACCGTGTACCTGCTCGCCGGTCCGCGCGCGGGTCGCATCACCACCAGGATCCTGCTCGTGTTCTCCGGATTCGCCGCCGGTGTCGTGGCCACCGCACCGATGACCTCACCGATCGCACCTGATCGGTTGCCCAAGGGTCGCGACGTCTTCGACGCACTCCCCCGCATCCTCGCCACCGTGGGTTCGGCCGTCCCCGCCGTCGTGATCTTCGCCGGCGCCGCGTGGTCGGCATGGCGCGTCGTGCGCGGGGGGACACCGGCACTCACGACCTCGGCGAAACGGTCGATCGGCTCCGCACGGATGCTCGCGGTGGGCAACCTGCTCATCGCACTCGGCGCGGCCACGTTGTCGGCGAGCGGGAGTCTCGCCGGGCGTCTCGGCGAGGACACCGCCTTCGCGGTCACGCTCCTCACCGGGATCAGCGTGCTGTTCGCGGGATTCGTCGTGGCGAGCAACGCCTCCGTGGTCCGCTCCGGGCCGACGGCAGCATCCGGGCCGTCCGGGGTGCCGCGGGAGTCCGGTCAGCGCAGCGCGTAGCGCGTGACCTTGCCGATGAGGTTGCGCGGCAGTGCCTCGACGAAGAGCACCTTCGTCGGGCACTTGTAGCGCGCCAACCGTGATCGGCAGTGGTCGATGAGCGCGTCCTCGTCGAGGTGCACACCGGGCCTGGTGACCACGTAGGCGCGCACGGACTCCCCCGTGTGGGGATGCGCGGTGCCGATCACGCTCGACTCGAGCACATCGGGATGCGTGTTGATCACGCCCTCCACCTCGGCGGGGAACACGTTGAAACCCGACACTATGACCAGGTCCTTCGCCCGATCGACGATGAAGAGATGACCGTCATCGTCGATGACGCCGATGTCACCGGTGCGCAACCAACCGTCGGCCGTGAGCACGCGCGCTGTCGCCTCGGGGTCGTCGAGGTATCCGATGAACACGTTCGGCCCGCGCACCCAGATCTCGCCGGTGTCGCCCACGAGGACGTCCTCGCCGTCCTCGTCGACGACGCGCAGTTCCAGATCCTTCACTGGCGTGCCGACCGAACCGGGCAACCACTCTGTGCCGATGGAGTTCGTCACCACGGGGGACGCCTCGGTCAGGCCGTAGCCCTCGCGGATCTCGAGCCCGAAGCGGTCCTTCATCGACTGCGCCGTGGTCACGGGCAGCCTGGAGGCGCCCGACAGTGCGAGGCGCACACCCGCGAAGGAGTCGCGCGATGGATGGTCGAGTTGGGCGAGCGCGATCCACATGCTCGGTGCGCCGGGCATCACCGTCACCGCGCGCTCGGCGATCGTCTCCATCGCCGAGACGGGATCGAAGCGTTGGACCAGCACGACGCTCCCACCGACCGCCAGTGTCAACCCGATGACCACGTTCAGTCCGAAGATGTGGTAGATCGGCAGGACCCCGAACACGACGTCGGATGGCCTGATCCGGTCCACCGTGTTGGTTTGGTCGATGTTCGCGCTGAGGTTGCCGTGGGTGAGGATCGCGGCCTTCGGCGACCCGGCCGTGCCCGAGGTGAACATGTACACCGCATGGTGGGAGGGATCGACCTCCACGATCGGCACGGGTGCGGTGCCGGGCAACTCCTCGAAGGTGTGCGCACCGTCGAGTGAGTGTCCCTCGGTGGCGATCACCGCACCGATCGCGCCGGCCACCGAGGCGTCGATCCGGCGCCACATGTCGAATGCGGCCGGCTCGATGACGACGGCTCTCGGTCGCACGACCGAGAGCTCCTTTTCGATCTCGGGAGCGGGACTCGTGGGATTCAGGGGGCACGCCACCGCGCCGAGTCCGAGTGCGGCGAGGTAGGCGACCACGAAGTACCGGCTGTTTCCGCACAACAGCACCACCACGTCGCCCTTGCCCACGCCGAGTTCGGAGAGTGCCCCGCGGGCGAGCGCGACCTGGTCCCTGAGTGCGCCGTAGGTGGTGATGCGTCCACGGCTGATGAGGGCCGTCGAGTCCGCCGGATGTCCCTCGATGATCTGGGCCAGATTCACATTCATTCCCCCGCAGCCCCCGCAGCCGCGCCTCAGGACTGCATCAACAAACTCACGAGACCCGCTCCGAAGATGACCAGGAGAAGCAGCCCGATCGTGAGTGTCGTTGCGGGACGCACCTTGGGAACCCTAGCGAGTCGTGCGCAGGGTCACCGGAGCATCGGGCCCGCGGTCCTCGCCGGCGAAGAGCAGCACCGCATCGCCGGCCCCCAGCGACAACTGCGCCGCGGCTGACCCTCGGTCGACTGCGACTGCCAGCATCCCGTAGGAGTCGATCACGAGCCCCACCGCGCCGTCGCCGATCGCGGCGAAATGGGTGGCGATCCGCGCACTGCGAACGGCCTCCTCGGTGCCGCCGGGGATCACGAGGCGCAGTTGCGACCCGAACGACTCGATGTCCTCGGAGCCGGCGTTCAACTGGCAGTTGCCGAACGTGTCGACCCACGTCACCTCGCAGCGCAGCCCCTCGCCGTGTCGGGGATGAGTCTCGCGACTGGCGACCGGCACGATGCCCGGCATGACCAGGGCGGTGTCGATCTCCTCCCCGACATCGTCGAGGACGCCACCGTTGCAGAGGTGCGCCGCGACGGGAGCGAACACGTCGCGGCCCGCGAACGTGGCACCGGGCGCCTCCAGGTGCAGATCCGTGTTCGAGAGCACGAAGGCGCGCTCTGCTCCGCCAGCCATCGCCGTCGCCGGTGCGAGCAGCCCGTTGTCGGGCCCGAGGAGGATGCCGCGGCCACCCGCGACCTCCACGGCGATCGCGCGGCGCTCCGACCCGACACCCGGGTCGACGACGGCGATCACGATGCCGGCCGGGACGTACTGGATCGCGCGTGCGAGCGCGAGTGAACCGGCGCGCACATCGAAGGCAGCGATGCCGTGCGTGATGTCGGTGATGCGCACGTGCGGGGCGAGATCGACGATCACCGACTTCACGACACCGACGAACTCGTCGCCGAGGCCGTAATCGGTGAGCAACGACACGTGGTTGTGCATGCCGAGAACCCTAGGGATTGATCGCGGGGGATCAATCGTGGAGTGTTGCCGGTGCGACCGCCCCCGACAGGAGTGCCAACGACGCGAGTGTGACTGGAGAGCGCGAGACCCGGCGTGAGAAACGAAGAGGGCCGGTGCCAACCCCCCGACGGCACCGGCCCTCTCGGCGCAGCCCATTGGCTGGGCGCGACTCCCGGGTTCGGTTTCCCGTCCCCGGTGACCTGGGTCACAAACTACCCCGGGCCGCCCGGAACACAAAAAATCCGGTGGCGATATTTCGGGTGTGCGCGGCGTTCCCGGATGACTGTCGCGGGGTCGGTCAGCGACCCATTTCCCGACTTCGGGTGGCCGCGGCCCTCACGGCCTTCGCCACGATGTCGCGGAGCCCGGCGGCCTCGAACCGGGCCAGACCCGCCGCAGTCGTGCCGTTCGGCGAGGTCACCCGCTCGCGCAGCACCGCCGGTGGCTCACTCGAACCCGCGAGTAGGACGCCCGCCCCCCTGAACAATTGGCGCACCAGTGCATCGGCCACGTCGGGGGGCAGTCCCTCGTCGATGGCGGCGGTGAGCATGGCTTCGGCGAAGAGAAAGAGGTATCCGGGTCCCGACCCGGCGACGGCGGTCACCGCGTCCATCTGCGATTCGGGCACCCTGACCACCACGCCCACGGCGGAGAGCACCGACTCGGCCCATGCCATGTCGTCCTCGTCGCACGCAGAACCCGCACTGATCGCCGTCACGCCCTCGCCGACGAGTGCGGGGGTGTTCGGCATCGCCCGCACGATCCGCGCAGACGGTGCGGCCGTCTCGAGCGCGGCCAGCGTCACCCCGGCGGCGATCGAGACGATTCGGGTTGTTCCCGATCCCGCAACCACGGCACTCACTGCGGCGACATCGGCGGGTTTCACCGCGACCACGGCACCCTCGGCCGCGACGATCTCGGCCGACACGGCGACCCCGAGTGACGCCGAGAGTGACTCGCGCTTGGTGGGATCGATCTCGACCACGCAGATCGACCCGGGATCCCAGCCACCATCGACCAGTCCCCCCACGAGGGCGGCTCCCATGTTGCCCCCTCCGACGACCAGGAGACGGGGCACAGCCGACATGGGACGAGACTAATCCCGCACTCGGCGGACCCGACCGGGAGAATCGCCCGGGTCAGTCGGCGAACCGCGAGGCGAATCCAATCCGGATGATGAACGGGAACACACGCTCCACGGTCGACCAGAGCGTGCCGACCACCCGGTCCACCTCCTGCTCGTTCACCGACCCAACGGGCAACTCCCCGCGGAGGAACACCGCATCCTCCACACCGACCGAGAAGTGCGCACCCACGAGGAATTCGTTGCGGCGCAGCAGGTGCTCCCAGAGCGCCTCGGCATTCTCCTCGGGGTGTGGCATCACGTAGGTCTCGTAGCGCAGAGTCCGCTGACCGAGGGTGAGCCAGACCGTCGTGAACTCCTTCTCCTCGCCGCGCATCCG
The DNA here is from genome assembly GCA_016870775.1 of Actinomycetota bacterium. Lineage (GTDB taxonomy): Bacteria > Actinomycetota > Acidimicrobiia > Acidimicrobiales > Ilumatobacteraceae > UBA2093. Next base: position 22,604 of record VGAK01000005.1, on the reverse strand, counting down.
CACGTACCACCGGTGCTCGTCGGCTTCCCCTCGGTCGATCGCCACGATGTTCCCGTCGCGCACCGCCATCCGAGCCAACCACTCCGATATCTGACGGTCGAGGAGCTCGAGGTCCCCCGCCCCCCACAACTCGCTCACGGGATCACCGACAGACGACCCGGTCCCGGGAGGTGAGATCGGCGTACGCGCGGCGGAGGCGAGCCGCCGCGAAACTCCATGTGTAACCACGGGCGCGCGCGGCGGCGGCGGCGGACATGCGCTCGGCCAGCGCCTGGTCGTCGAGGATCCGGGCGATGTCGCTGGCGAAGCGGTCGGGCGAACGGTCGGGGACGAGGTACCCCGTGCGTCCGTGCTCGACGATCGTGAGCAGACCACCGACGGCGTTCGCCACGACCGGCGTGCCGCACGCGGCGGCCTCGAGGGCGACGAGACCGAAACTCTCGCTGCGACTCGGCACCAGGACCACATCGGCGGCCCTGTAGTAGGTGGAGAGAATGTGGTGGGGCTGGGGATCGACGAAGCGCACCTGCTCCGCGACGCCGAGTCGTTCGGTGAGCGTGCGCACCTTGTCCAGCTCGGTCTGACCCTCGGTCCCGCTCGCGCCACCCACCACGATCAGCACCGCGTCGCTGCGCCCCAGTTCGGCCAGCGACTGCACCGCGACATCGGCGCCCTTGAGGGGTTGGATGCGCCCGACGAAGAGCAGGACCGGACCGGTCCCCAGATCGAGCGCCTTGCGCGCACCACGCTTGTCGCCCGGCGCGAAGAATGCGTGCTCGACACCGGGAGCAACGATCTCGATCTTGCCCGGGGGCGTGCCGTAGAGCGAGGTGAACTGGCGCTCCTCCTCGGTGCAAGAGACACAGATCGCATCGGAGCACCCGATGATCTCGGTCTCGGCTCGTTCGCGGTCCGAACTCTCGGGGTCGCCACCGAGCGCCTTCACGCGCGCGAAGGTGTGGAACGTGCTCACCAGCGGCACGTCGAGCGCGTGCTTGATCGAGTGGCCGGCGAGCCCGCTCAACCAGTAATTGGCGTGGACGACGTCGGTTCCCCCGTTGCTAACGATGTGGTCGAGGACCCGGTCGGTGAACTCGGGGACCACGGAGGTGAGATCTCCCTTGGGCATGTCGGGAGCACCCGCATCGATGTGCACGACACGGTGGTTCGGCTCCACCAGGACCTCGGCTGGGAGGCCGGCGCGCCAGGTCCGCGTGTAGGTGGTGCAGTCGACGCCGGCGTGGGCGAGCGCCGAGACCAGTTCGCGGACATAGACGTTCATCCCGCCACCGTCACCGACGCCGGGCTGGGCCAGTGGCGAGGTGTGGAGAGAGAGCACTGCTGCGCGGCGCATGGAGAATTCAACCTACCCATCGCCAGGATGCTTCCCGTCACGGGAGGATGCTGCGCGATCGCTGCCGGATCCCTCAGGGGTCGTCGGTGCCCGAGCCCTTCGCGGACACGAACGACCGGTACACCGACAACAGGCTCTGCTTCTGCTCGGCCGACAAGCGCGCATCAGCGGCGATCGCCTCGGGCACCGACGATGCCTCCTTCGGGGTTCCGTCGAGGATCCCGGCGCGCACATAGAGACTCTCCGCGGAGATCTCGAGCGCGCGGGCGATCTGCTGGAGGATCTCGGCCGAGGGCTTGCGAATGCCCCTCTCGATCTGGGAGAGGTACGGATTCGAGACACCGGCGGCACGCGCGAGATCGCGGATGCTCTTCTGGGCGTTCTCGCGCTGCTGACGGATGAAGTCGCCGACGCCACTCATCGTGCACCGTTCCCTGGTCGCAGAACCCTCATCATTCGCCCGACACGACCGAACCCGCACCACCCTCGCGGACCCTGCGGACGAGTTCTGCCGTCAACGCATCGATCTCCTCGAAGAGTTCGTGACGCTGGCGCGAGCACTCGCGCTCGAACATTCCCAGCCCATCGACCAGCGCATCCAGCGACCGGTCGTCGAGGGTCTCGAGCGATGCGAACTGGTAGTGCTCGCACAACTCGTCCAGCTGCTGCATGAGCGGGTGGTCCGCCGGCACGTTCGTCTCCCGCGGCGGCCGCGCGCTGCCGCCGCCGTGCTGCTGACCGAAGACCTCGGCCAGTCGTTCCGCGAGCGTTCCCGAGGGGCGGTCCCCACCATCGGCGCGACGGCGCTGCTCGTCGTGGGCCAGATCGAGGCGTCCCTGGGCCAACCTGCGCACGAACGACACGGCATCCTCGGCATCCTGGAGACCACGGCGACGGATTCGGATCTCGGCGAGCGAACCGGTGTCAGCCATTCACGAACCTCCGGAGACGGGCGGGAGCACCGCCACCTCATCTTTGTCGCCCACCGCGGTCGCAAGTGGCACCTCCTCGCCGTTCACCCACACCTTGCAGCCCGCGAGAACGGCTGCGAATCCCTCACCCCACCTGGCCACGGCTTGGTCCAGAACCGCCGCCACGGTCGGTGCATCGATGGTGGTCGTGCCCGTGCCGGCGGCCTCGCGAGCCTGGGCGAAGAGTCGGATCACGGCCATCGCTGCGAATGGTAACGGCGGCCAGACACCACGAGCCCGCGACCCGTCGCTCACGAGATCGTGACGCCCGGTGTCTCGCCGGTGAACTCCCCCACCCTCGCCCAGCCGGCGTCCACGAGACGCGACACCACCGACTCATCGACGGCTGCGAGGAGGCCCCCGGAGGTCTGGGGGTCCATGCACAGTGCCGTTGCGACCTCGTCGACCGACCAGAACCGACCCTCCACATAGGCGCGGTTGCGCGGGTCGCCACCCGTGCGCACGCCGCGACCGACGGCCTCCCGCGCACCCGTGTACAGAGGCAACGACGACGCATCGACGACAAGATGCACCCCCGACCGATCCGCCATCTCCCAGCCGTGACCCGCGAGTCCATATCCCGTCACATCCGTGGCGGCCCGCACCGCATCACCGAGCGCGATGAGTTGCTCGGCCGCGGATCGGTTGAGGGTCCTCATTCCCGCGATCGCGCCCCGCACCTGGGTCGCGGTCCCGCCCGCGGTGACGACACCGGTTCCGAGCGGCTTGGAGAGAACGGCCGCGTCACCGGCACGGGCGCCGGACTTGCGCAGTACCCGTCGCGGATCGACGACTCCCTGCACCGCGAGTCCGAAGATCGGCTCCGGGTTGCGGATCGTGTGCCCCCCGGCCACGGTGCCACCGGCCTCGGCAACCGTGCGCGAGGCGGCCGCGAGGATGGCGGCGATCACTTCGCGCGGCAGTTCCTCGGGGAACGCCGCGACGTTCACGGCAAGGACCACGCGCCCGCCCATGGCAAAGACGTCGCTGCACGCGTTCGCAGCCGCGATCGCACCGAAATCGTCGGGGTCATCCACCAGCGGAGGAAAGAAGTCGACGGTGCTCACGAGGGCCAACTCATCGGACAGGCGGTACACGGCGGCATCGTCGAAGGGTGCGAGCCCGACCAACAGCGAGGAATCGAACCCGACCGGCAGGGCTCCCACCATCTCACCGAGCAGGGAGGCACCCCACTTGGCGGCGCACCCACCGCACGAGGTCCACTCGGTGAGCCGAACCGGATCGGTGGGAGCGCCCATGGGGAGAACCTAGCCATGCGCCGGTGCGCCACGACCGGTCGGGTCGGCGTCGGTCCTCACTAGGTTGATCGCGTGAACCGAGCAGTTGCGATGGTCGCCGTCGTCACGGAATGGGTGGTCGGTCCGTGACGCACCCGCCCTCGGTCGATGCACTGGCGCGAGACCTCGCCACCCGCCACGAGCTCCCGCACGCGGTGCTGGTCGACTGTGCGCGGCGCGCCGTGTCGGAACAGCCGATCGATGCCGTGGCACTCGCTGATCGACTCGCCGACGAACTTCGGCGCGCCCTGCTGGCCGATGTGGTGAACGCGACGGGCGTCCTGCTGCACACCAACCTCGGTCGCGCCCCACTGTCCATGTCCACCTCGGGTCGACCGAGTGCACTCGAGTTCGACCTCGCGACGGGGTCGCGCGGATCGCGCCAGGACCCGATCGCGCGCCTCCTGCGCATCCTGACAGGCGCGGAGTCCGCGGTGGTTGTCAACAACAACGCCGCAGCCGTGATGCTGGTGCTCGCAGCGCTCGCGAACGGACGCGGCGTCGCGCTGTCGCGGGGGGAGTCGGTCGAGATCGGCGGTGGCTTCAGGGTTCCCGAGGTGATGGAGCAGTCCGGTGCCCGGCTCGTCGATGTCGGCACCACCAACCGCACCCGTCTGGCCGACTACTCACGCGCGATCGATTCCCCCACGAGCGACATCGCCCTGGTGATGAAGGTGCACCCGTCAAATTTCGCACAGATCGGCTTCGTGGAGTCGACCCCGGTGCCCGATCTCGCGACGCTCCCGGTGCCGGTGGTGGTCGACATCGGATCGGGACTCCTCGACAACGACTGCCCATGGATGACGGCGAGGCCGCACGGGGGGAACATGCACGTGCCGGGCTGGTTGCGCACCGAGCCCGCGGCGCGCCAGGCGCTCGCCGACGGCGCCGACCTCGTCACCTTCAGCGGCGACAAGCTCCTCGGCGGACCCCAGTGCGGCATCGTCGCGGGGCGCGCCGACCTCGTCGCCGCGTGTGCCGCGCACCCGTTGATGCGTGCGCTCAGGCCCGGGGGCCACACTCTCCAGTTGCTCCAGGAGGCACTCCTGCACTTCGCGGCGAGGACGGCGTGCGAGGCGATCCCGTTCTGGCGGATGCTCACCACTGACACCGAGACACTCGCCCGGCGCGCCGAGGAGATCACCCGTCGGGCCGGGTGCGGCCGAGCCATCGCGACCACGTCCCTCGTCGGTGCGGGGTCGGCGCCCGACACCACCATCGACTCGCACGGCATCGCCCTCGACGGTGACCGCACAGCAGCCTTGCGCGGCCATGTCGTGCCCGTCGTCGCGCGCCAATCGGAGGGCACCACGATCCTGGACCTGCGCTCCGTGGACCCCGCCGATGACGGCATCGTGGTCGACGCGCTCCGATCACTGGGTGCACCGTGACGGTCATCGCGACCGCCGGACACGTCGACCACGGAAAATCCTCGCTCGTCCGGGCGTTGACCGGCACCGACCCCGACCGACTCGCCGAGGAGAAGCGCCGCGGCATGACGATCGAGTTGGGTTTCGCCCACACCGACGGTGACGACGGGAGTGTGCTGAGCTTCGTCGACGTCCCCGGCCACGCCGACCTCGTGCGCACGATGGTCGCCGGAGTGGCAGCGGTTGGTGCGGTCCTGCTCGTGATCGACGCACGCGAGGGATGGATGCCACAGACCCGCGAGCACCTCGCGATCCTCGAGCTGCTCGCGGTCCCCGCCGGTGTGGTCGCTCTCACCAAGTGCGATCTGGTCGATGACGATCGTCTCGCCGAACTCTCACGGGAAACCACCGCCATCCTCGCCTCGAGCCCGATCCGGTGGACGACCCCTATGCCGGTGTCGTCGCTGACCGGGGTCGGCCTCGCAGAGTGCCGTCGCGCACTGCGGGACACGCTCGGCACGGTGGCATCGGCATCGTCGACGGCAGGGGCACCCGACGGACGCCCGCGCCTGTTCGTGGACCGGGTCTTCACGATCCCCGGGGCGGGAACGATCGTGACCGGGACCCTCGGACATGGCCGACTCCGCGTCGGCGATGAGGTGATGATCGTGCGCACCGGGACGCGCGGCCACATCCGGTCGTTGCAGCGCCACGGTGGGTCCATCAGCGAGTGTCTCCCCGGACACCGGTGCGCAGTCAACCTGGCGAGTCTCTCCACCGCCGACATCGAGCGGGGTGACGCACTCGTGGTCGATGGTGACTGGCACGTCACGGATGTCTTCGACGTGCGGATCGACCCCGCGCGCGGAATCGACGAGCCCCCGCGCCCGGGATCGGGCCACACCGTCCACTTCGGGACCGACCGTGTCGAGGCCTCACTGCGCCCGCTCGCGACACCCGGGCTCTGGCGTGTGCGGATTCCCCGTGCATGGCCGATGGCGCCCGGGGATCGCATCGTGGTGCGCCGCACCGGGGATGCGACCACGATCGCAGGAGGCACGGTGCTCGATGTCGCACCGCTGCGGCGTCCCTCCCATGCCCGGCCGGACGGGTCCGTCGAGTCGCAGTTGGCGGCCCACGGATTCATCGACACCAAAGTTGCCCGCCGGCTCACCGGCCGCGACGTGGTGCCGGTGGTGGGTCGGTGGTGTGCCGCACCCGCGAACCTCGAGGCCGCCACGTCACGGTTGTCGTCGATGCTCGACAGGGGCGATGTCGCGCTGGAACTGCTCGAGCCGTGGGAGCGCGATCTCGTCGCCACGTTCGCTGATGTGCGCATCGAGGTTGGCGTGGCACGTCGCGGTGCCGACCCGCTCGCTTCCCACCCGATCGCCGAAGCGATCAGGAACGCCGGCATCGCGGGCCCCGGGACTGCCGGGCTGGACCGCGACATCGTGCGACGTCTCGTCGCTGCCGGTCATGTCCTCGAGCACGACGGCATGGCTTTTCACGCCGACATCATCGCCTCGCTCGCGCCGGTCGTGGCGGAGCTCCTCGCCGCCCATCCCGGGGGGTTCACCGTCTCGACGCTGCGCGAGCGACTCGGGATCACTCGCAAGCACGCAGTTCCCCTGGCGGCTTGCCTCGATCGAGCGGGTTGGACCCTCCGGCGCGGCGACATGCGCATCGCGGGTCCACGGCTCGGTCGCGGCAGCACGTGATGGCGGAGGCGGACGGGAATCGAACCCGCCGGACGGGGGTCGCCCGTCCCGACTGTTTTGAAGACAGCGAAGCCCACCAGGTGCTCGCACGCCTCCGTTCGTGAGGCTAATCGCGCCGACGGACGGCACGACTAGCGTCGGTTCATGACCGCTCAGCCTGTTCTCCCGGACGGATTGGTCGCGATCGTCAAGCGCGAATGCGAGACGTGCAGGATGGTCGAGCCGGTGCTCTCGGCCATCGCCGCGACCGGCGCACCGCTCGCGGTGTGGGTCCAGGACGATCCGACTTTCTGCGTCGAACTCGGTGCCGTGCACGACACGGATCTCGCCGTCTCGTGGCACCACGACATCGGGACGGTTCCCACGCTCATCTCCGTGCGCGACGGCGCGGAGGTCGAGCGCACGATCGGATGGTCGCGTGACGAGTGGCGAGGGATCACCGGTATGGCCACGTTGGGCGCGGATCTCCCGCCGACGCGACCGGGGTGCGGCTCGATGAGCGTCGACCCGGATCTCATCGACGGCCTCCGTGCGAGATTCACGGGCGATGTCCTCGTGTCGCGACGCGTGGAGCTCTCCGCGACCGAGGACGAGTTCGAGGCGCTCTTCGCGCGCGGCTGGACCGACGGCCTGCCGGTCGTGCCACCGACCCGCGAGCGCGTCCTGCGCATGCTCACCGGGACCACGCGCGAACCCTCGGAGGTGGTGGCGATCGCACCTCCCGATCTGGTCGAGATGACCGTCGAGAAGATCGCCATCAACGCGGTGATGGCTGGTTGTCTGCCCGAGCACTTGCCATGGGTGATCGCCGCGCTCGAGGCTGTGTGCAACGACACCTTCAACATGCACGGTGTCCTCGCCACGACGATGCCGGTCGGGCCGGTGATCGTCTGCAACGGACCGGGAACCAGGGCGATCGGCATGAACTCGGGCATCAACGCCTTCGGTCAGGGGAACCGGGCCAACTCCTCGATCGGTCGCGCGGTGCAACTGACGATCCGCAACGTCGGGGGTGGCCGTCCGGGCGAGGTCGACCGCGCCACGCACGGCAACCCGGGGAAACTTTCGTTCTGTTTCGCCGAGGACGAGGACGCGAGCCCGTTCCCACCGTTGTCGGTCGCGCGCGGGATCGAACCGGGTCGGAACGCCGTGACGGTGTTCGCCGGCGAGGGACCGCGCTGCGTCGTCGATCAACTCGCGCGAACACCCGAGGAGCTTGCCGCGTCATATGCGGCGTGCCTGCGCACGGTGCACCATCCGAAGCTCGTGATCGGATTCGATGCGATCCTGGTGGTCAGCCCGGACCACGGGCGCATCCTCGCCGATGCGGGCTGGACGCGCGAGCAACTCGTGGACGCACTCGATGCACGGCTCGGCACGCCCGGGCGCGACCTGGCACGGGGTGCTCACGGCATGGCCGAGGGAGTCCCCGCCCATCTCGCCTCGGTCGAGTCGCTCCCGAAGTTCCGGCCGGGTGGTCTGCTGGTGGCCTTCGCCGGCGGGGGTGCCGGCCTGTTCTCCTCGATCATCGCCGGGTGGGCGAACGGCGCGATCGGATCGGACCCGGTGACCAGGGCCGTGGGCACCTGAGCCCCGGCGTGGGTTGCGCCTCGCGGCGACCCACGCCCGATCGGACCGGCGCGGCGGCGGGGGTGACATACTCAGAGCCGATGGGCCCGGCGAACCAAGGCATCACGATCCTCGACCCCACCGGCGAGTCGCGGCCCTCGACGCGCACGCCGCTCCAGCGCCCGGGGTCGGTGGCGGGACTCACCGTCGGCCTGCTCGACATCTCCAAGCCCCGCGGCGACAAATTCCTCGACCGCATCGAGGAACTGCTGGTGGAGCGCGGCGCCACCGTGATGCGCTTCAAGAAGCCCACCTTTACGAAGCCCGCACCAGTCGACCTGCGCCATGAGATCTCCATCTCGTGCAACGTCGTCATCGAGGCGCTCGCTGATTGAGGCAGCTGCACGTCGTGCAGTGTGCACGACATCGCAGATCTGGAGATGCGCGGCGTGCCCGGGATGTTCGTGGCCTCCGATGAGTTCGTCTCCGGTGCCGATGCACAGCAGGCCTCGCTCGGGTTCCCCGGCATGAAGCGTGTCTTCTGCTCGCACCCCATCCAGGACCGCACCGACGACGAGATGCGCAACCTCGCCGACAAGATCTTCGCCGACATCCTCGCCTGCATCACCGAGCAACGCTGACGCCAACCGGCGCCGCCGTAGAATCGAATGGTGACTCCTGCGACCCGCGTGCTCGTCCTGCGCCACGGCCAGAGCGAGTGGAACGCGGCGCGGCGCTGGCAGGGACAGGCCGACATCGCCCTCACCGACCTGGGGCTCGAGCAGGCGCGTCGCGCCGCCGACAAACTGGGGTCGTTCGCCGCCATCGCCTCGAGCGACCTCGAACGTGCACGGATGACCGCCGAGATCATCGCGGGATCCCTCGGGATCTCGACCCTCCCCGCCGACCCCAGGTTCCGCGAGACGCACGTGGGTGAGTGGGAGGGCCTCACCGCCGCGGAGATAGAGACCCGGTGGCCCGGCTATCTCGACAGCCACAGGCGACCGCCCGGATTCGAGCCCGACGCGAGCATCGTCGTGCGCGTCAGGGGTGCGCTCGGTGACCTCGCGCGCGCGTTCCCCGGCGAGGAGGTGCTCTGTGTGGCGCACGGCGGTGTGATGCGCGTGATGCGCCGTCATCTGGGTGTGCCGGACAGGAAGATTCCCAACCTCGGTGGCTGCCACTTCACCGTCCATGGCGGCGACGAGGTGCGGATCGACGTGGGCGAGATCGTCGAGTTGTTCGAGCACGGCGAGATCGGCGAGGAACTCTGAACCTCTTCGTGCGTTTCATCGCCCCCGACCATCCGGCGGTGGTGCGCCAGAACTTCGACCGGCTCGTCACGGCACGGCTCATCTCGAATGCGCTGTACCGGTACTCGCCCCCCTTCGTCGCCGTCATCGCGCGAGGTCTCGATGTCACCGTGGTCCAGGTGGGAACCGCGCTGATGATCGCCGAATTCGCCAGCCTCCTCTCGCCGGTGATCGGCCGTCGCATCGACCGTGCCAACCGTGTCGCCGCGATGATGCTCGGGATGTCCCTCCTCGTGCTCGGTGCCGCCGTCGCGGCGGCATCCCCGCACATCGTGATGTTCACCGCGGCGGTGTTCCTGCTCAACGCGTCGAAGGTGGTGTTCGACACGGGCTTCATCGTGTGGGTGAACGACCATGTCCCCTACGAGCGACGGGGCGAGGTGGTGGGCGTCATCGAGACCAGTTGGGCGCTCGGGTTGTTGCTCGGCGTCTCCACGATGGGACTGGTGACCTCGCTCGTGTCGTGGCGCACCGGGCTCGGCGTGGGTGCGGCCGCGATGGCCGCCTCGACCGTGGCGGTGGTGCGAGGACTGCCGCGCCGCGAGGCGCATGCCCCATCGGCGACCGGTGCGGGCGCGCGGATCCCGCGCGAGGGATGGTTCGTGGTGGCGGCGATGTTCTGCCTGCTCGGTGCCAGCCAGTGCGTCGGAATCATGTTCGGCCCGTGGTTCGAGGACGAGTTCGGATGGACCGCCGGAATCCTCGTGGGTGTCATCGTGGCCCTGGGCGTCGTGGAGCTGGGGGCGAGCATCGGATCGGCGCGCGTGATGGATCTGTGGGGCAAGGAGACGAGCGTGCGGCGCGGTACCGCGCTGATGGTCGCGGCCGCCGTGATGATGGCCCTCGCGTGGTCGGTGCCGGCGCCCTCGGTGGTGGCGCTCGTGCTCTACATGCTGGGTTTCGAGTTCGCGGTCGTGAGCATCCTGCCGTTGGCGGCAAACATCACACCCGGTGCCAGTGGAGCAGGACTCGGCATGGCGGTGGGCGCGGGCACCTCGGGGCGTGCGGTCCTGAGTTTCGTCTCGCCATGGTTGTACGAGCGCAGCGGCCCCGCCGCGCCGGCTGTCCTGGCGGCTGTGCTCGCCGCGTCAGCCTTCGCACTCGTGACGGTGTACCGACGGGCCTCGGCGGTTCAGCAACTGCGGTAGCCGTTCGTGATCGGCATGCGCCGATCCTTGCCGAACGCCTTCTCGGTGACCCGGGGACCCGGCGCGCACTGGCGGCGCTTGTACTCGTTCAGATCGACAAGCCGCGCGATGCGCGACACGATTGCCGCCTCGTGGCCGAGGGCGACGATCTCGGGCACGGTGCGGTCGTTGTCGACGTACTCGCGCAGGATCGGATCGAGCACCTCGTAGGCCGGCAGGCTCTGGTCGTCGCGCTGGTCGGGTCGCAGTTCCGCCGACGGCGGCTTGACCAGCACCGACTCGGGGACGATCTCGCGGCCCGCACGTGCGTTGATGTGGCGGCAGAGTGCGAACACCCGTGTCTTGAAGACATCCTTGATGATCGCGTACCCGCCGGCCGAGTCGCCGTAGATGGTGAAGTAGCCCACGGCCATCTCGCTCTTGTTCCCGGTGGTGAGCACCATCCAGCCGAACTTGTTCGACAGTGCCATCAACGTCGTGCCGCGACAGCGACTCTGGAGGTTCTCCTCTGCGAGATCGGGATCGCGACCGGTGAACGACTCGGCGAGCATGCCCAGGTACCCCGAGAACGCAGGTTCGATCGAGATCACCCTGTGGTCGATGCCGAGGTTCCCGGCGAGGCGGGCCGCGTCGATGAGGCTGTGGTCGCTCGAGTACCGCGACGGCATGGCGACTCCGTGCACGTGATCGGCGCCCAGGGCCTCGACTGCGATCGCAGCCACCAGTGTCGAATCGATGCCCCCCGAGAGCCCGATCACGACGTCGGTGAAGCCGTTCTTGCGCACATAGTCGCGCGTGCCGAGCACGAGTGCCCCCATCAGACGATCGAGATCGTCGCCATGGTCCTCCACACGACTCGGTTCCACGGTGCCGTCGTCGTGCACGGTGACAACGGCGAAGTCCTCCACGAATGAGCCCAACCTGCAGGCGACCCGACCGTCACGATCGACCACGACACTCGAGCCGTCGAAGATCAACTCGTCCTGACCTCCGACTTGGTTCACATAGACGACCGCGGCGCCGCACTGTCGCGCGCGCCGCGCGAGCATGGCCTCGCGCTCGGTGTGCTTTCCGTCGTGGAACGGCGACCCGTTCAGGTTCAACAGCACACGTGCACCGGCGGCGGCCTGACCGGCGGCCGGACCCTCGTCGTGCCAGATGTCCTCGCACACCGAGACCGCGGTGCGGACACCTGCGATCGTGGCGAGACCGGCGACCGTTCCGTCGTCACCGACGGAGGGTCCGGGCTCGAAGTAGCGCTCCTCGTCGAAGACCGCGTAGTTGGGGAGCAACTGCTTGCGGTACACCGACACGATCCGGCCGTCCGCACACACCGCGGCCGCGTTGTGCAGGCGCCCACCCTCGTGGCACACGAACCCGACCACCGCCGCGCACGATCCGGTTCCGGCCGCGAACTCAGCGAGTGTCGCCTCGTTCTCGGCGACGAAGGCCGCCTTCATCAGCAGGTCCTCGGGCGGGTAACCCATCACCACCAACTCGGGAAAGACCACGACATCGCAGCCCTCGGCCACGGCGCGTTCGTAGTACCGCCCGATGCGGGCGAGATTGCCACGCAGGTCGCCCACGGTGGGGTTGCACTGGGCCAGACCGACCCGGAGGGACCGGCGCGGTGCGCTGTTCTCTGCGGTGTCCTCCACAGTTTCCGAGGCTATCCACAAGCCCGGTCCGGCTCCGGTGGCACCCCGCGCAGGGTCATGTCGGCATGTGCGCCGTTTCACAGAGCGTTCACATTTCTCGCACCGCCGGGTCACTCCCGATCGCCATGATGACGGTTGTCATATCGAGGGATCTTCCCCTGAGAGAAAGAGCATCCATGCCAATTCAGGCCGAATACATCTGGATCGACGGAACCCAGCCCACACCGCTGCTCCGCTCCAAGACCAAGGTCCTCCCCGACTTCGCCGGGTCGATCTCGGACATGCCGATGGACGAGTGGGGTTTCGACGGCTCCTCGACCGAGCAGGCGACCGGGGAATCCTCCGACTGCATCCTCAAGCCCGTCTTCCACTGCCCGGACCCGATTCGTGGCGGCAAGAACGTGCTCGTGATGTGCGAGGTCCTGCTCGCCAAGGACGCGAGCCCGCACCCGTCCAACACCCGCGCCCAGTGCGCCGAGTTGGCCGCCAAGTACAAGAGCGCCGAGATGATCTACGGCATCGAGCAGGAGTACACGATGCTGCGTCTCGACGGAACCCCCTACGGCTTCCCCGTCGGTGGGTACCCGAAGCCCCAGGGTCCGTACTACTGCGGTGTCGGCGCGGGACGCGTCGTCGGTCGCAACATCATCGAGGCGCACACCCAGGCGTGCATCGACGCGGGACTTCGCATCTCGGGCACCAACGCAGAAGTGATGCCCGGACAGTGGGAGTTCCAGATCGGCCCGCTCGACGCGCTGTCGGTCAGTGACCACATGTACGTGGCGCGCTGGCTGTTGCACCGCGTCGCCGAGGACCACGACGTGGTGATCTCTTTCGATGCCAAGCCCGAGAAGGGGGACTGGAACGGTGCCGGCGCGCACACCAATTTCTCCACCCGCGCGATGCGCGAGAACTACCAGGCGGTCATCGACGCCTGCGAGAAGCTGGGCACGCGCGTGCTCGAGCACGTGGAGAATTACGGGCACGACATCCAGAGCCGCCTCACCGGCAAGCACGAGACCGCCCCGTGGAACAAGTTCTCCTACGGCGTCTCGAACCGTGGTGCGTCGGTGCGAATCCCCTGGCAGGTGGCCCGCGACCAGCGCGGCTACGCCGAGGACCGCCGTCCGAACGCCAACTGCGATCCGTACACGGTCACCCGTCTCATCCTCGAGACGGTCTGCGGCTGATCCGCTCCACGGACCAGGACCGACACAACAGGCACAGCAACGGGGGCTCTCGTCCCTCGTTTCTGTGTTCTGGGCCCCGATCGGTGGGCTCGGGACACCCCCGTGGTCACCGGTGGGCCACCACGGCAGACTGAGGAGGTGGGCGAGATGCTCAGCCAACAGCGCGACTACGTGCTCCGCACAGTCGAGGAACGAGGAGTCCGGTTGATCCGGCTCTGGTTCACCGACGTGCTCGGGACCCTGAAGAGCTTCGCCATCAGCCCAGCCGAACTGGAGAACGCGCTCGAGGACGGCATGTCCTTCGACGGCTCCTCGATCGACGGGTATTCGCGCATCCAGGAGGCCGACGTCCTGGCGAGCCCGGACCCAAACACCTTCGAGGTGCTCCCGTGGGTCGACTCGAAGACGGCCGAGGCACGCGTCTTCTGCGACATCCACAACCTCGACGGCTCCGTCTTCGACGGTGACCCCCGCCAGGTGCTGCGCCGCAACCTCGATGCGGCCCGTGCGATGGGGTTCGAGTTCCTGGTGGCACCCGACATCGAGTACTTCTACTTCGCCAAGCCCGGCCCCGACGGTGTGCCCGTGCCCCTCGATCAGGGTGGTTTCTTCGACCTCACCACCACCGACGTGTCGTCGTCGCTGCGCAAGGAGACGATCCGCACGCTCGAGACGATGGGCATCCCCGTGGAGTACTCGTTCCACGAGGACGCACCGAGCCAGCAGGAGATCGACCTGCGCCACACCGACGCGCTCAGCATGGCCGACTCGGTGATGACCTTCCGCATGATCGTGAAGGAGATCGCCGCGATGCACGGGGTGCACGCGACCTTCATGCCCAAGCCCCTCGAGCGGGTGCAGGGCTCGGGGATGCACCTGCACATGTCGCTGTTCGAGGGGGATGCGAATGCGTTCTTCGCCAAGGACGACCAGTACAACCTCAGCCCGGTCGCCAAGATGTTCATGGCCGGTCTCCTCCGCCACGCCGCCGAGATCACCGCTGTCACGAACCAGACCGTGAACTCCTACAAGCGGCTCGTGCCTGGCTTCGAGGCACCGGTGCACGTCTCGTGGGCGCGCAACAACAGGTCGGGTCTGATCCGGGTCCCGATCCCCAAGCGCGGCAGCCCGAGTGCCACCCGCATCGAGTACCGCTCGCCCGATCCCGCGTGCAACCCGTACCTTGCCTTCTCCGTGATCCTGGCAGCCGGATTGAGGGGCATCCGCGAGGGCTACGAGCTCCCGGCCGAGGCCGACGCGAACTTGTTCGAGATGGACGACACGATGCTCGACAAGTTGAGCATCACCCAGTTGCCGCAGTCGCTCAACGAGGCGCTGCGCTTGATGGAGTCCTCGCCGCTCGTCCAGGAGACCCTGGGCGAGCACATCTTCGAGTGGTTCGTGCGCAACAAACGCCACGAGTGGCGCCAGTACAAGACACAGGTGACGCCCTTCGAGCTCGACCGCTACCTGAGGTCGCTCTAACCGATGGCGACCTCGGAGAAGATCGTCGTCTTTCCGGGGAGCCCCTCGCCCGACCTGGCGCGCACCCTCGACCTGGGCGGCCACCGATGGAAGGCCGCGACGTCTCCCGAGGAAGCGGCCAAGTCCGAGCCCGCCGGCGGATGGATGGGTGCGATCATCGCCTGCGACGCCGATCCCGAGGGGGCCTGGGCGTTCGCGCGCGCGATCCGCAAGCGCGACAACCCCGTGGGTGCGGTGCTGGTTCTCGTCTCGGGTGCACAACTGGGCGACTTGGAGATGCGCGACGATCTCTTCGACGACTTCTGCCTCTCGCCGTTCCATCCGCGTGAGCTCGAGGCACGTCTCACACACCTGTTCTCGCGTGCCCACGGTCCGATGCGCCCCGAGGTTGTCGAGCATTCGGGACTCGCCCTCAATCTCGAGACCTACCAGGCGTCGTTCAACGGGCGGCCACTCGATCTCACCTACATGGAGTACGAACTGCTCAAGTTCCTGGCACAGAACCCGGGCAAGGTCTTCACGCGCGAGATGCTGCTGTCACGTGTGTGGGGATACGAGTACTACGGCGGTGCACGCACCGTCGACGTGCACGTGCGGCGCCTGCGCGCCAAGTTGGGCGAGGAGCACGCGAACCTGATCCAGACCGTGCGCTCGGTCGGCTACCGGTTCGGTCAGTCCCGCTGGGGCAGCTGAGATCGATCAGGCGGCCCGCACGAACGCGGTCACCGAGTCCGCGATCATCTGCACGGCGATAGCAGCCAGGATCATCCCTGCAACCCGGGCCAGGAGCACCACGCCTGCTGGACGGACGATCCGCTGCAGGATTCCGCTGAACCGCAGCGCGAGAAGCGTCACCGACAGTGCCAGCGCGATGCCGAGCAGCACCTGGAACCACTCGCCGGCACCCTCTGCCTGACGGAAGAACACGATCGTGGCCACGATTGCCCCGGGGCCCGCGAGCAGTGGTGTCCCGAGAGGCACCATCGCAACCGAGGTTCGTTGCTCCGGTGATGCGACCTCGAAGGAATCCTCGCGGCCCTTTCCATACAGCAACTGGAGAGCGACCAACAGCAGCAACAGCCCTCCGGCACCTTGGAGAGCGGGGACGGACACATTCAGATAGTCCAGGATCGTCTGCCCACCGATCGCGAACAGCGAGATGACGAGGAACGCGGTGCCCACCGCCAAGTAGGCGGCTCGGTGACGCTCCTTGTCGGAGAGGCGGCTCGTGACGGCGAGAAAGATCGGCACGTTGCCGGGAGGGTCGAGGATCACGAGCATCGTCACGAGGACCTCGCCGAAGAAACGCACGATCCGACGCTAGAGGATCATGTCGGAGATCGTCCACGCACCGACGGGACAATCCCGCGGCATCGTCTCAACTCGGGTTCTGCATGCGTACCGCCAGGCGTCGGTGAGTGGTGAGCATCTCGGCGACCCTCGGGGACACCAGACGACCATCCCGCACCACGAACCGACCGTGCACGATCGTGTCGCGCGCACCGACGGGCCCGCACCTGAGCCATGCCTCGAGCGGATCGGCGATCGCGCCCGCGAACAGGGGCCCCTCGAGTGACCACACCGCGACATCACCCACGGCACCGACCTGGAGGGAACCGACCTCTCCGACTCGGCCGAGACACCCCGCACCACCGACCGTGGCCATCTCGAGTGCCATCCGTGCGTCGGCCGCCGCTGCCCCGTCGCGCAACTTGGCGAGCAACATTGCCTGCCGGGCCTCGAGCCACAACGAGGCGCTGTCGGCGCTCGATGAGCCGTCGACACCCAACCCGACGTGCACCCCCGCGCGCCGCAACGCGGTGACGGGTGCGATCCCCGAGGCCAAGATGAGGTTCGACGAGGGGCAATGTGCCGCGCCGATCCCGGCACGACCGAGCTCTGCGATCTCGGTCTCGTTCGGCATCACGCAGTGGGCGACCCAGGTGCGATCCGACAACCAGCCGACATCTCGCAGGTACTCGAACGGTCGGCACCCGAACATCGCGAGGGAGAAGTCGTCGTCCTCGGCGTTCTCCGCGAAGTGGGTGTGGAGCCGCACATCCAGCTTCTCGGCGAGTTCGGCTGATCTCACCATGAGATCGCGCGTGACGCTGAACGGCGAGCACGGGGCGAGCGCGACGCGCACCATCGCACCGTGGCTCCTGTCGTGGTGGCGCGCGACCGCGACCTCGGACTCGGCCAGGATCGTGTCGTCGTCCTGCACCACGTCGTCGGGAGGCAGACCACCGTCCTTCTCCGACAGCGACATCGACCCGCGCGTCGGGTGGAAACGCATGCCGAGATCCACCGCCGCGGCGATCTCTGCCGAGAGCAGATCTCCGCCACCGCGCGGATGCAGGTAGAGATGGTCGGTCGAGGTCGTGCAACCCGACAGCGCCAATTCGGCGAGTCCGACCCATGCCGAGACGTGCGCGGATTCCTCGTCGAGGGCGCGCCACAACGGATACAACGCCTTCAACCACCCGAACAGGGGACTCGTCGTCATCGGCGGGAACGCCCGCGTGAGGTTCTGGTAGAGGTGGTGGTGGGTGTTGACGAGTCCCGGTGTCACGAGGCACCCGGATGCATCGACGACCTCGTCGGCCTCGGGTTGTGCATCCCTCGGCCCGCCCACGGCAGAGACGAGGCCGCCGGTTATCGCCACCCATCCCCCGCGGATCTCGCGCCGTGTGGTGTCCACGGTGGCGAGGAGATCGGCGTTGCGGACGACGAGGTCGGCTCGCGAGCTCATCGCAGGGTCTCCAGCACCATCGCGACGTCGGAGGGCGTCGTCTCCGGGTTCACGATGCACAACCGTAGGCATGGCACTCCGTTCCACGAGGTGGGCACCGCGAACGCCAGACCCGACGCGAGCGCGTCATCACTCCAGCGCTGGTAGTCGTCGGCCGCCCATCCGATCCGCTCGAGGAGCAGGACGCTCAGTTCGGGCTCCATCACCAACCGGAGGTGACCGGCACAGGTCACCATCCGGGCCGCTTGCTCGGTGGTGCGCAGGGTGGTCTCGACGGCCTCGGTGTAGGCGCGGGTGCCGTGCGTGGCGAGGCTGAACCACAGCGGCAGACCCCTCGGGCGCCGCGACAGATGGTGCGCATAATCGGCGGGGTTCCACTCCTCGCGCACGTGGATGGCATCGAGGTACTCGGCGCGCTGTGTGTGGGCGGCACGGGCGATGCGCGGCTCCCGGTACAGCAGCGCGCACGAGTCGAACGGTGCGAACAACCATTTGTGGGGATCGACGATGAACGAGTCGGCCAGTTCGACACCGGTGAACAGGTGCCGACGCGACGGCGCACACAGCGCGGCGCCCCCGTATGCACCGTCGACATGGAACCAGGCACCGATCCCGGCGGCAGTGCGACCGATTCCCGAGAGATCATCGATCACTCCGGCATTGGTGCTGCCGGCCGTGGCGACCACCGCACAGATCCGCTCGCGCTCCGCGGCATCGAGACCCTCCACGACCCGCCGCACACCGTCGCCGTCCATGCGTCCCCGTTCATCGACGGGCACGGGCACGACATCGGCATCCATCGCACGGGCCGCTTGTGCCACGCTCGAGTGCGCCGCACCGGAACAGGCGATCAGGGCTCGTGTCCGATCGAGTCGCCCACCCGCGCGGTCCCGCCACGCCCATCGGGCAGCAATCAGTGCCGACAGGTTTCCTGCTGTGCCGCCCGAGACGAAGGTTCCACCGGCACCCTCGGGGAGTCCGGCGAGCGAGGCGATCCAGGCGAGCGCCTCGTTCTCGGCGAACACCGCACCGGCGCCCTCTTGCCACGATCCCGCATAGACGTTCGCGGCCGACACGGCGACGTCGAACAAGCCCGCAGCCTCGGTGGGGGCGGCCGGAACGTAGGAGAAGAAGCGGGGGTGGTCGACACTGATGCATGCGGGGGCCAAGACCTCGCGCCAGATGCGGAGGGCCTCGGGGCCCCCGATGCCGTCGTCGGTGACGGTGCGACCGGCACGAGTCCGCAACACGGAGGCGTCGACGGGGTGATCGAGGGGTGGATCCATTCGAATCCGGTTCAACGCGTACGCGAGGACCTTCCAACTCAACCGCTTCGACCGGCGATCAAAGGAGTGCATGCGTGTCACGGGTTGCCTCCCGGTCCGGGACGACTGCGGTCCCGGCACCCTATGTGTTGGTGTCGAGGAGCTCGCTGCCCTCGTGGCGGGCCTCGCCGTCCTTCCAGAGGAAGTGACCGATCACACCAGCGAGCAGCACGGTCGAGAGCCCGACCACGATCGGGAACGCCAGCAGTATGAGAACGAGGACCACCGCACCGGCCATCACGTCACTTCTTCTTCCGTGCGGCGGGCTTCTTCGCCGTCTTCTTTGCCGACTTTTTGGTGGCCGACTTCTTCACCGGGGACCAGTTCGCGGCTTTCTTCTTGGCGACGGCGGGACCAGCGGGCTTCCATGCCCACGCCTCGATCTCCACGGCTCCACCGAATGGCAACGACGCGACTCCGATCGTGCTGCGCGCCGGGCGGTGCGCGCCGAATCCCTTGGCATAGGCCTCGTTGAACGTGCCGAAGGTGTCCATGTCCGTCAGGAAGCAGAGGGTCTTGGAGACATCCCTCAATGACGCTCCCATCGAGGCCAGTTGAGCCGTCAGGTTCGCGATCGCCTGCCTCGTCTGGGCCGGGACACCCCCGCCCACGAGCGCTCCGTCCTTCATGCCGAGCTGGCCGGACACGATGATCCAGTCGCCGGCGCGGACCACCGGTGTGTACGGGGGATGTGCGGGGGCTGCCATGCCCACGACACTACGCCACACCGGTACCCACCTACCATTGGTGAGATGCCAGTTCCCGGCGAGATGTCGCGACGTCGGTTCCTCGGGGTCGGCGCAGCAGTCGGTCTCGGCGCCGTGGTCGCGGCCTGCGCTGGCGAGCCCGATGGCGGTGCATCACCGACCGAGATCGTCCCCGGCATCGAGGGCACTCTCCAGATCGTCAAGCGGTTCCCCCCGAACGGACTCGTTCCCGGTCGGGTGAGACTGCCCCTGTCGCTCGCCGATGCACGTGGGATCCTCGGCAACGATGGAACGCGAACCCTCCCCGATTCACTCGCAGTGACGATCATCGACCCGTCCACGGGTGAGACGGTGGCAAGCGCCAATGCGAAACGCCACGGTGACGATCTCTCCGTTCCGTACTGGCCGGTCGTGGTCGACATCGACTCACCCGGCATCTATTCGTTGCGCCTGGATGCGACCGGGCAGGATCCTGGAGGCACGACCCAGAGCAACGAGGTGTCGTTCCAAGTGGATGCGCCGGACACGGTGGCCATGCCGGTGCCGGGTCGTGCACTTCCCCCCTTCGACACTCCGACGATCGTGAACTCACGGGGGGTCTCACCCATCTGCACCCGTGCCGGCGGACCGTGTCCGTTCCACGGGGTCACCCTCAGCGACGCCCTCGTCCGTGGCATTCCCGTCGTCTATTTGGTGGGGACACCAGCGCACTGCACGACGGGGACCTGCGCGCCGGCACTCGAGTCACTCATCGCCGTGGCATCCGAGATCGGGGAACGCGCGGTGTTCGTGCACGCGGACATCTATGCCGACGAGGAGGCCACCCAGGTCGCCCCGGCGGTCACTGCGCTGAAGATGCAGTTCGAGCCCGCACTCTTCGTCACGGATGCACGGGGAACAGTGGCCACGAGACTCGACGTGGTGTTCGACACCGATGAGATCCGCGGCGCACTCGCCACGGTCGGGCTCAGTTGATCCGGTTCAGCTGAACGACTTGCCGCACCCGCAGGAGCGGGTCGCATTCGGGTTCGAGATCGAGAAACCCTGCTCGGTGAGTCCGTCCTTGTAGTCGAGGCTCGCACCCTCGAGCATCGGAGCCGACGCAGGGTCCACGACCACGCGAACCGCACCGAAGGTGAGGGTGATGTCGTCGGTGGCGACATCGGAGTCGAAGTACATGTCGTAGGAGAAGCCCGAGCAGCCCCCCGACTTGACCGCGACGCGCAGTGCCATGTCGGCCGCGCCCTCGGCCTCGAGCAGTTGGGCCACTTTGCTGGCCGCAGAATCGGTCAGGGTGATCATCGCTGTCCTCCGTGGTTCGGAATTCACTGGCTGGTGACGGGAATCCTACTTCCCCGGTCGGCGATAGTGCACACCCCTTAGACTTTTTTGCCGTGACCGATCGTCCCATTCCGCCCCCCACGGAGCAGGATGTGCGCACTCTCCTGCGGGCCGTGATCGACCCGGAGTTGGGCGACAACATCGTCGATCTCGGCATGGCCGGTGACATCCGGATCGCCGACGGCACGGTGACGATCGGCGTGAAGCTCACGATCCGTGGCTGCCCCCTGCGCGCCCAGATCCAAAAGGACATCCGAGCGCGACTCGAGGTGCACCCGTGGGTGCGCAAGGTGAAGATCAACTGGGGCGAGATGACCGCCGAGGAACGCTCCGCGGTCATGACGAGGGCGCGTTGGAACGCGCGGGAGAGTGCGACCGACACCGCGGTACCGGTCGGGGCGCGCGTGCTCGCAGTCGCGAGCGGCAAGGGTGGGGTCGGCAAGTCGTCGGTGACCGTCAACCTCGCCGCCGCTCTCGCCGCGCAGGGCATGACCGTCGGTGTCCTCGATGCCGACATCTGGGGATTCTCGATACCCCGCATGCTGAACATGCCCGACCGACTCCAGGCCGAACGTGTCGAGGGGCGCGACAAGCCGATGATCATCCCGAACGAACGCAGCATCGAATCGGGTCTCCTCAGGGTCGTGTCGACCGGGATGCTCGTCGACGACGAGGGCACCGCACTGATGTGGCGCGGACTCATGCTCACCAAGGCCGTCGAGCAGTTCCTCAACGATGTCCACTGGGGCGATCTCGACTTCTTGTTGATCGACATGCCGCCCGGGACTGGCGACGTGCAGATGGGACTGGCCCGGATGCTCCCCCGCACCGATCTGTTGATCGTGACAACGCCGGCGGTCTCGGCACAGAAGGTCGCGATCCGCGCGGCCGACATGGCGCGTCGCAGCTTCCTGCGCATCGCGGGGGTCATCGAGAACATGAGCACGTTCACGTGCGCGCACGGCGAGGACTACGCGCTCTTCGGCGAGGGTGGCGGACGCGCGCTCGCCGAGGAAATCGGCGTCGAGTTGCTCGGCCAGATCCCGATCGAGCCAGCCGTCGCCGCGGGGGGCGATGCGGGCGAGCCGGTGGTGCTCTCCGGGACCGGCGCGGCCGCGGCCGAGTTCACGCGAATCGCTGCCCTGATCATCGCCGAGACCCCGGATGCGACCGAGATGTCGGGATGCTCGGCGCGCACCGACTCCGACGCCGTCGGCGTCACCGTTCGACGCGGCTCCTGAACCGCGCGCGCCGGCACCGGGTGCCGGACGGTCTAGAGGTCGTCGTAGCCGGGTTGACCCGGCATCAGGATCCCGACCACGCGCCCGTCGGAGTCGACTCGCAACTTCGGCAGGATCGTCGTTGGCACGCCCACCTTGGCGGCCGCGGTGAGGACCTCGTC